>NZ_BILX01000104.1 GCF_004000785.1 Paenibacillus ehimensis NBRC 15659
GCTTCGCGCGCGTCCGCGAAGCGGCCGTCGGGGCTTGCGCGCAGCAGCCGCAGCACGATCGGCGCGAGCCCGGGCGGGATCGCCGCTTCCGCTTCGCGATAAGGGCTTTGCGGATTGTAATACGCGCCCCCGCTCAGCAAAAAATAAAGCAGCGCGCCGAGGCCGTACAGATCGGTGTGCGGATCGCTCTGCCGGCCGTCGAACTGCTCCGGCGCGGCAAAGCCTACCGTGCCGAGCAGCACCGTGTCGGCGGCTTGCTCGGCTTTAAAGCTGCGGGCGGTCCCGAAGTCGATCAAGCGCACCCGTCCGTCCGTATCCAGCATCAGGTTGGACGGCTTCAAATCGCGGTGAATGATCGGCTCCGGACGGAGCGAATGCAAATAATCGAGCAGCCCGCAGAGCTGCAGCGCAATTTCCGCCGCTTGTCCCCCGGTCATGCGGCGGCCCAGCCGCTCGAAACGCTGCAGCAGCGTTTCCCCTTCGATATAATCCATGACAAGATACAGAAAACCGTGAGCGTTCGCAGGAACGTAATCGACGATATCCGGCAGATTCGGATGGCTCAAACGGCTCATCGTCTCCGCTTCCTTGAGCAGCACGTGCCGGCGCAGCGCCGCCTCCTGGCCGCTTTCCCCCGCGGACGGGTCGTCGCCGACATACGTCTCCTTCACGGCCCACCGCTTCCCCTTCAGCTTCAAGTCTTCCGCCAGAAACACCCGGCTCATCCCGCCGCTCCCCAGAGGAGCCATAATCCGGTAGCGCCCCGACAGCGTCTGGCCCGGCTGTAAGCCGTAATGCAGCATGGCTTCGTTTCCCCGCCTTTCGTTCGCAGACAACGACAAAAAACCGCCTTACGCATGCAAATAATGCATGACATAAGGCGGTTCTTCCGCACAATGTAATGAGATTGCTTTTAAATTATCATAGTTTTACCAAAATTTCAATAACCGATTTACCCCCATTTATTTAAAATTTGTAAATCTCGAACGGTTCTCCATAATATCTTAACGTCCAATTAACCTTTGGATAACAACCCCGCTTTATAATTAGCTCGTTCAGACCAGTCCCTGAAAGGAGCGTCCGCATGACCTTGCTCGACCGTAACGCAGCGGTTCATCCGGCCCCCGACTTAGCCAAAAGGCAAACTGCGGCAGCCGGGCGGCGAAGCCTGCGCGTAATTCGTTGGAAGGAAGCCTCGCTTGCCTATGCTTTCCTGCTGCCTTCCCTCCTGCTGTTCGGTATTTTTCTGTTCTATCCGCTTGTAAAGTCGGTTTACCTCAGCCTGCATTTGACCGATCCCCGGGGGCGCATCGCCGCTTTTGTCGGCCTTGACAACTTCACCGAGCTGCTGGCCTCCGATAAATTTTATGAAAGCTTGAAAGTCACCTTATCCTTCACGGTTCTTACCGTCCCTGCCGGCATCGCCCTTGCGCTGCTGCTCGCTGCGCTGTCGCAAAGCAAGCTTCGGGGGATGAAAGCCTTCCAATTCGCGTTTTCGCTGCCCGTGGCTATCTCTGTCGGGACCGGCTCGGTCATCTGGATGATGCTGTATCACCCGACGCTGGGCACCCTCAATTATTTCTTGACGCTGCTCGGCGCGGAGCCGGTCCGCTGGCTGACCGATCCGGCCTGGGCGCTCGTTTCGGTCTCGATCATGACCGTATGGATGAACCTCGGCTTCAATTACATCGTCCTGCTCAGCGGCTTGCAGAGCGTGCCTGAGGAAATCTACGACAGCGCGAAAATTGACGGCTCCGGCCCGCTGCGCACCTTTTTCCAACTGACCGTGCCGCTCGTATCTCCCACGCTCTTTTTCGTCGGGATCGTCTCGGTCATTCAAGCGTTCCAATCGTTCGGACAAATTCACATTCTCACCAAAGGCGGCCCGATGAACAGCACGGACGTCATCGTGTTCAATATTTATCAGGATGCGTTCGTGAACTTCCGGTTCGGCATCGGCAGCGCACAGGCGTTGATCCTGTTCGCCATCGTACTGATTCTGACCCTCCTCCAGTACCGTTTTCTGGAAAGGAAGGTGCATTACCAGTGAGCTCCCGCTTGCAAAACGCCTTTGTCTACGCCGTGCTCATCGTTGCCGCGGTGCTGACGCTGTATCCGGTTCTGTATACCGTCTCGGCCTCGTTCATGACCAATGCGGAGTCGGCTTCATTCCCGCCGAAGCTGCTGCCGGGCGGCTTGCATTGGGAGAACTATATTCAAGTGCTCAAGCAGATTCCTGTCGGCCAATTTCTCGCCAACAGCTTCCTCGTCTCCGGCACGATCATGCTGGGGCAGCTCGTTACGGCAAGCTTGGCGGCCTATGCGTTCGCATATATGAGATTTCCCGGCAAAAACTTCCTGTTTGCGCTGTTTCTGTCCACCATGATGATTCCGTGGGAAGTGACGATCATCCCTAACTATTTGACCGTCAAAAGCTGGGGCTGGCTCGACAGCTACCAGGGACTGATCGTGCCTTTTCTGGCCACCGCTTTCGGCACGTTCCTGCTGCGCCAATTTTTCCTGCAGCTCCCCCGCGAATTGTTCGAAGCCGCCAAAATCGACGGCTGCGGCCATCTGCGCAGCTTTGCCCGGCTCGTGCTGCCGCTGGCCAAGCCCGCGCTCGCCACGCTCGGCGTATATTCGTTCCTGAGCCATTGGAACATGTACTTGTGGCCGCTGCTCGTCACTAACGGGCAATCGATGCGCACGGTCCAGATCGGCATCAGCATGCTGCAATTCGAAGAGCTGACCTATTGGAACGTCGTGCTGGCGGGCGTCGTGACGGTGCTGCTGCCGTCGCTTGTTTTGCTGCTGCTCGGTCTGAAGCAGCTCGTCCGCGGGATGACCGCCGGGGCGATCAAAGGGTAAGACATAGCGCGAGGGCCGGCCGAAGCCCTTCTCTTGAGTCTTTGCGCTCTCCAAGAGACGGGCTTCCAAACGCCTCCTCGCTCTATATATAAATAACAACTAAAAGGGAGAGATCAACCGAAATGAAGCATCTGAACAAAAAAAGCACGCTGCTTCTGCTGCTTGCTTTCGTCATGATGTTTATGGCGGCATGCGGAAACGGCAACGGCACGGCGGGAAGCGCCGGGGACAAGCCTGCGGCCGGCGGCGCCGAGAATAAGGAAGCGCCGAAAGCCGGGGAGCCGGTCAAGGTCGTCTGGTGGCATTCGATGAGCGGCGAGTTGGGCAAGGCCGTGGACAAGCTCGTCTCCGATTTCAACGCCTCCCAGAAAAACGTCGTCGTCGAAGCCGTATTCCAAGGCACCTACGACGAAAGCTTGAACAAAATGAAAGCGTCGATGGATTCCACAAGCGGACCGGCGCTCATTCAGGTGTACGAAATCGGCAGCCGCTTCATGATCGATTCCAAAGCCATCACGCCGATCCAAACATTTATCGACGCCGACAAATACGACGTCTCCCAGCTTGAAGAAAACATTTTGAACTATTATACGGTGGGCGGTAAGCTGAATTCGATGCCGTTCAACACGTCCAACCCGATTCTGTATTACAACAAAGATATGTTCAAAGCCGCCGGACTCGATCCGGAAAAGCCGCCCGTCACCTACGAGGAAATCGCCGAAGCAGCCAAGAAGCTGACCAAGGACGGCAAAGCCGGCGCTTCCTTCGCCATCTACGGCTGGTTCATGGAGCAGTTCTTCGCGAACCAAGGCGCCGAGCTGCTGAACAACGGCAACGGCCGCACCAGCCCGGCGACGGAATCGATGCTTGGCAGCGATGCCGGCGTAAAAACGTTAACTTGGTGGAAGCAAATGATCGACGACAAAACGATGCTGAACCTCGGCCGCAAAACCGACGATACGAAAAAAGCGTTCGCCGCCGGCCAAATCGCGATGACGCTCGATTCGACCGCTTCCCTGCGCGGGATCGTCAGCGCGGCGGAAGGCAAGTTCCAAGTCGGCACAGCCTTCCTGCCGAAGCCGAAGGATGCGAAAGAAGGCGGAGTCATCGTGGGCGGCGCGAGCTTGTACATCTTGAACAACCGTTCCGAAGCGGAGCAGAAGGGCGCTTGGGAGTTCATCAAATTCCTTGCCGATCCGAAGCAGCAAGCCTACTGGCATGTCAATACGGGATACTTCCCGATCACGAAAAAAGCGTACGACGAGCAGCTCGTCAAAGATAATCTCGCCAAGTATCCGCAGTTTAAAACAGCCGTCGACCAGCTGCACCAAACGAAAGCGAACAAAGCGACGCAGGGCGCGGTTATGGGCGTGTTCCCGGAAGCCCGCCAGCTGACCGAAGGCGCGATCGAAGAAGTGCTGAACGGCAAAAAGACGCCGAAAGAAGCGCTGGACGGCGCCGCGAAAGAAATCTCGTCCAAGCTTGCGCAGTATAACAAAACGGTAGCAAAATAACGTTTCACCCGGCCGACGGTCTCTCGGAGAGCAGACCGCCGGTCTTTTTAGAATTTTAAATTCCAAAAATGTTGAATTTCAAATCCCAATAATATAGAATGTGTGAGAATCATTTATTCGGAGAGGTGATTGGATTGGACATCATTCAAGCCACGGGACGGAAGCGGGAGACGTATCAAGTGCGGCTTGAATATTCGCTGCTGTGGGAATGCGCGATGGGGATTGCGGCCGTCACGAACACGCCGCTGCTCCATACTCTGGAGAAGCCGGCGGATGAATGGAAGCGGCTCAAAGCCTCGTTGTCCGAAGACATGCTGGGGCACTTGGCGTTTGTAGAGAAGCATAATACCTGGAAGGCTTTGCTTCAGCTGCTCCATCAGGAAGCTTTTGCTTCCCTGTCCGCTTTTCTGGCCTACATCGAGCGTTTGCCCCCGAGGGAACTGAAAAGCATCTGTCTTCCTTACTTGGGGACAGAGCACCAAGACTCGCGCCAGCAGGCGGCTTCCGGCGACAGGAAGGCCGTACAAGAGCTCCAGGAACTGACGAGCGGGAACCCGTTTTTCCCGGCCTATATCGATTTTATATGCAAAACCGATCCGGCAGAGCTGAAGCGTCATCTCGCTGAAGTGATGTCAGGCTGGCACGAGGCGGTGATCGAGCCGGAAGCGGAGCGGCTCCTTGCCGTCTTGACCAGAGACTGCGAAGCGAAGCGAAGCATGCGGCAAAGGATGGCCCCGGAGGAGCTTGTCGAATGGGCCACGGGCGGGGTCGCGTATTCGCCGGAGCCGAGCGTTCATCGGGTGCTGCTCATTCCGCAAATCGTTTACCGGCCGTGGACCATCGAAGCGGATATCGAAGGGACAAAGGTCTTTCATTATCCCGTAGCAAGCGATAGCATCCACCCTGCCGACAAGTACTTGCCCGACGCCTCGCTGGTTCTAAGGCATAAGGCGCTCGGCGACGAAATCCGGCTTCGCATCCTCAAGCTGCTGGCCGAAGAGGACCGGAGCCTGCAAGACCTGACGGACCGGCTGAATATGGGAAAATCGACGATTCATCATCATTTGAAGCTGCTCCGTGCCGCAAGGCTGGTCGACATCCGTGATGCCAAGTATCGCGTCAAAACAAAAGCTATCGATACGCTGGCCCAAGAGCTGGCCGATTATTTACGACAAGACGAATAAGGGTGGACGGAACATGGAAGCATCGGCTGCCGGACGGAGTAACGAGCCTTCGCTGCCGGAATTCAAAAGAAACTATCCCCTCTTCCGCTTCGTAGGAAGCAGCTTTATCTCCTACTGCGGAGATCAAATTCAGCTTATCGCGATTCCTCTGCTCGTTCTGGCGGTTACGGGTTCGCCGGTTAGCATGGGCATCGTTACGGCGCTCGAACGCCTTCCGGTGCTGCTGCAGCCCTTGACCGGCATCTGGTCCGACCGGTTGAACCGCAAAACGCTGCTGCTGCTCTGCGATCTGGGCAGAGGCGTCATTACGGGGCTGATGGGACTTCTGTTCATCATGGATTGGCTGGAAATGTGGCACATGTACATCGGCGCCTTGGCCGCCGGCTTACTCGGTCAAATCTATACGACGGCGCAAATCGCCTCCGTGCCGAATCTCGTCCGAACAAGCGATTTGCAGACGGTGAACGCGGTCAATTCGGGGTTTGCGAACTTGGCCGTGCTCGCAGCGCCCGGTCTGGGAGGCATGGTGATCGGCTTATACAATCCCGGATATGCGGTACTCGTCAACAGCGCCACTTTTTTCATCTCGTTTCTGACGGTTCTCAGCCTTCCTATCCGGCATACGGCTGCGGGTTCCCGGACGGCAAACGGAGTGTATGCGGATTTAAAAGAAGGCTTTCAGTTTGTCGTGCGGACAAAGGCGATTTTATTCACGAACCTGGCGATGCTCGTATCCGTCTTCGGAACGACCCTCTTCCTGACGATAATGGTATTTCATCTCAAAGAAACGATTCAACTGCCTGTCGGCGACATCGGCTGGCTGTTGTCAGCGGGAGGACTGGGGGCGGTCGGGGGAGCGCTGGTGACGGCCGTGCTGCGAAAACGTTTCTCTTACCGGACCATTTTATTCGCCGCTTCCTGTGTGGGCGGATTATCCGTCATCGTCTTCAGTCAGTCGCAGACTTACGCCGTGCTGCTGCTCTCGAATGCGGCCGGGACGATCGCCGCGTCCGCCATGAATCCGTGCATCGTGACGATCCGGCAAACGCTGACGCCCGACCGGCTGTTGGGACGCGTTCAGGCGACGAGCCGGTTTATGACGTGGACGCTGATGCCGGCAGCCGCTTTTTTGGCCGGTCTGCTGGCCGAACGGCTCGGGACGCACGGTACCATTTTGCTCGGCGGCTTGCTTTCTACCGCCGGTTCGCTGCTGTATCTGCATCCTTCGCTAAAGGAGAAGCAAAAGACCTCCGCCCGTTAAGGGCGAAGGCCGGAAATCATTAGTGCGGTATGAAGCGTGTGCGGTGCTCTTGTTGTCCGTTTTACGGATTCAGACCGTTTTTCACGATCGTTTGCAGCGTTTTGTTGCGGTCCTGCGTCACTTCCCACGTCATGGCGCCGGCAAGGCCTTTGGACTTGATGTAATTGACCTTATGCTGAATCGATTCGGCGTCGTCGTACGAGATGAAGATGCCGCCGTTCGGCTGATACAGGAAAGGCGTTTTGGTTACGTTGTTCCAGTAGCGCGTGTAGCCGTTTTTGTTGATGTAGTTGGCTTCCAGATCGTAGAAGTCGAACGATCCGTTCTCCCACGTGCCTTTCTGGGATACGCCGGCGCACTGCTGATACTGGCCGTTATTCGCCGAGGCGCAGCCCTGCCAGCCCTTGCCGTAGTACGGGATACCGAGCACCAGCTTGGAAGCGGGCACGCCGGCGTTCAAATGATTATCGACCGCCTTGTCGACGTTGAAGTTGACCGGATCTTCGCTGTTATCCGCCGGGTCGAAATACAGCGGAGCGTTGTGTCCGGATTTGGATTCCCAGCCGCCGTGGAAATCGTATGTCATGATATTGATCCAGTCGAGAATTTGTGCGATCTTGGACAGCTCCGTATTGTTCACGTAATTCGGGCCTGCGCCGGAAGCAATCGTAAGCAGGTACTGCTTGCCGTCGGCCGCGCCGGCGGCATTCAGCTCGTTCCGGACCGCCTGCAGCAGCAGCGTGAAGTTTTGCTTATCCTCCGGACGCTTGCTGTTGCCCGCCAGACCGCCGCTGACCGGGTATTCCCAGTCGAGATCGACGCCGTCAAACTGGTATTTGCGGATGAAGTCGACCGCCGATTTGGCAAAATTGGACCGTGTCACCGGATCGGCCGCCACGTCCGAGAACCGGTTGGACCAGCTCCAGCCGCCCACGGAAATGAGCGTCTTCAAGTGCGGGTTCGCCTGCTTCAGCTTGATCAGCTGATTGAAGCTGCCCTTGATCGGCTGATCCCATGTATCTCCCGGATACGACATGCCGGTATCGGCCCAAGTATCGCCTTGAACGATGGAACCGTTCGGTACGTTGATATTGCCCTTTTCATCGGCGCAAGCCCAGGTTTGCGGGTTCGGTCCCGTCGGGTCCGGGTTGCCGTGTCTGCCGTTCCAGCAAATGTCCGCAAAGGCGTAATTGATATGAGTGATCTTCGAGGCGTCGATTTCCGGCACCTTGAAGTTGCGTCCATAAACCGCCCAAGCCGGGTAGTACGTTACGATCTTCTTACCGCCGCCGCCACCCGTATCGGATGTCTTAACCGTGACGGCATTGCTTGCTGCGGATACGTTGCCGGCAGCGTCTTTGGCTTTCACCGTAAACGTATACGACGTCGAAGCGGTCAGGCCGGTTACGGTAAACGAGGTCGCAGCCGTCGTCCCGGCCAATACGCCGCCCCGGTACACGTCGTATCCCGTTACGCCGACGTTATCGGTCGACGCCGTCCAGGATAGCGTCACACTGGTCGATGTTACATTGGAAGCGCTAACACCTGTCGGCGCTGTTGGAGGCGTTGTATCGTTCGACGTTCCGCTCGTCGTCACGGTGACAGCATTGCTTGCAGCGGATACGTTGCCGGCAGCGTCCTTGGCTTTCACCGTAAACGTGTACGAGGTCGACGGCGACAGGCCGCTCACGGTATACGAAGTTGTGGTAACGCTTCCAACAAGCGTCCCGCCTTGGTATACTTCATATCCCGTAACGCCGACGTTATCGGCCGATGCGCCCCAGGATAAGCTGACGGTGGTCGATGTTTTGCCCGCAACGCTCAAATTGGCCGGTGCGGTAGGAGGCTGGGTATCCGTCCCTCCGCCGCTATGCAGCTTCCACAGGGCGGGAACGTTCGGCGGCTCCCATCCGACGAGCGAGGTATGGGGTTGAAGACATTGATAGTCCGAGCCTCCGTAGGTGACAATATCGCCGACTTTGTACGAGGTGTTCGGCGCCCAAGCGGCAGCGGCGAAGGCAGCCGCCGGCAGCAGGGAGGCAAGCAGCACGACGACCAGCAGCAGCGCCCAAGTTTTTCGTTTCATCATTAACTACAACAGCTCCTTTGTTTACGTTTTACTTTCCGGCATACCATCCTTTACGATCCGGCTGACATCATCGTCGGTAATCGGCAGGTATCCCTCCTCTCATCTTTCTAGCTTCCATTATCAGGGATTGCCCCCACGTTGTAACGGATAATTTCCTCCAGAAAGAGGGGTAAATTTCTACAAGATCGCTGTGAATACCCGGGTAACCGGCAGAGCCGTCCTTGTCTTATAAGGACAAGCATGTTTATCGGGGGCCGATGCCAGCAAAAAAAGCTTGGATACGCCCGCCAAGCGAAGCACATCCAAGCTGTAAGCCGCTCCTTTTTAGTTGTCCGCCAGACCGTTTTCCAGCGGCAGCCAATTCAGCACGCTTTGAATTTTGCGGTCCCAATAGTCCCAATCATGCGCCCCGGGCTCCTCCTCGTAAGTAAGCGCTAATCCGAGCTCCCGGCAGTAGTCGCGGAAACGGACGTTATCCTCGTACAAGAAATCTTCCGTGCCGCAGCATTGATACAGCTTCGGCTGCTTGGCTGCCGAACGCGCCAATCCGGACGCCAGCGCGAACAATTCGTTATCGCTGCCGCGCAGGCTGTCCGCCGACCCGAATATCGCAGCCGTTTCCTCCCGGGACAGCCGTTTCCGCGCCAGCGCTTCGATATCCGTCACGCCGGATAAACTGGCGGCGGCCCCAAACCGCTCGGGATGACGGAACGCCAGCTTCAGCGCGCCGTATCCGCCCATCGACAGACCGGCAACGAAGGTGCGTTCCCTCTCCTCCGCCAGCGGGAAGAAGGATCTCGCAAGCGCGGGCAGCTCTTCGCTGACGAACGTCCAATACTTCGGACCGCTCGCCATGTCGGCGTAAAAGCTGCGGTTCACGGCCGGCATGACCACCGCGAGTCCGAGCGGGGCCGCGTAGCGTTCGATCGATGTCCGGCGCAGCCAGATCGTATGATCGTCCGAGAGGCCGTGCAGCAAAAACAGCACCGGATGCTTGCTTCCCGTACTGCGGTTGTTTAAGCCGATTTGTCCCACTGTCGTCTGAGGCAATAAGACGTACATCGACGTGGACAGGCCGAGCGACTCGGAGAAAAAATGACAATCGATAAAAGCCATGTAAAGTTACCTCCCTGTTGTAGCGGAACATATCCCGTAATTTTCCCAAACCCAGTATACCGCTACGGACATAACCCTGCCAACGAAAATTGCCTTTTGAAGCGGGAGAAGCGGGATGCGCCGCTGCGCGCAAAAAAAGCCCGGCTCATCCGAGCCCGGCATCCATTCGCTTTAGTGCATGCGTCTCCGCTTGCGGACCGCTGTCCTTCTGCCTTGCTTTCCTCCGAACGACCTGTTCCTTGCCGCCTTCGCCGCTTCGCTCAGCCTCAATTGCTGCTGCTCCGCCGCCGCATTCGCCTCGGCAATCAGGTTAGCCGCCTGCTTCAGCATCGGGGATATCTGCTTCGCCGACCGGTAGATCGAATTGATTTTGTCGAAAGCGGTCAAAATTTCATCCAGGCTTTCGTTGACGCTGCGGAATACCGTGGGCAGCTTGCTCACCCGCGCTCTCCCCTCTCGTTAATTGTTCCTCTTTCTTCTATTGTATGGGAGAGGCGCCCGGAAGGTTTAGGCGGGTGACCCGGGCGCGCCAAGCGCCTTTAAAATAAAATGCAGCGTGTGCTCCGCCGTCTCGTCCGCAAGAAGATCCTGCGGCGACAGCAGCGGCCGGATACAGCCGATTTGCTTGTGGGCCAACGTCGCCCCCATGACGAACAGCAGCGCTTGATCCAACGATTCGTAATGAAACAAGCCTTCCTTCCGCCCTTGTTCCAGCATATTGCGGGCCTTGCTCCAAACGGGAGAGACGAAGGAGATTACCACTTCCGCACGCGGCGTATTCATGACCATTTCTTGTTGAATAATCGTGCTCAGCTCCCGGTCGACGAGGCTGAAGCGGATAATTTCCCGGACAATGAGGCTGAGCCCCTGAACCGGGTGAGCGAAATAAGCGTCGTGTTCGGATAGCTGCCGGCCCGGAAAAAAATGCTCGAAAATGGCATGGAGCACTTTTTCCTTGCCGCCGAAATAATACGAGACCAAGGCGACGTTCGCGCCCGCCTCCTCGCAGATTTGCCGGACGCTCGTCCCTTCGAAGCCTTGCCGGGCAAACAGCTTTTTGGCAGCGTATAAAATGCGCATTTTCATATCCGGTTCCGTCTGGGTCAACTGATGCGTCCCCTTCCGTTTTGACTGTAGGTTTCCTTATTGTACCACAAAACCGGAAGACGAGCGGATCGCGCCCAAGCTTCCGGAAGCTACGCGGTTTCCAAACTAGGCGTTAACGGCCGCCGCCCCCTTCGGCTGCACAGCGGCACGTCCTTCCCTGCGAAGCCCGGTGGCCGCCAAGCCGACAACGAGGCAGCCGAGCATGATGGCGACGAGCGCCCCCGCATCGGCCGATACGGACGGACCGCCGAACAGCAGGTTCATGCCGCCTTCCACCGCATAGGTCGCGGGCAAATATTCGCTAAACGTATGATAGAAGCCCCCGAGCAGTTCCCTCGGCACCATGGCCCCCGACGACACCAGTTGAATCGACAGCATCGCAATATTGAAGAGCATGCCGGCCATTCCGAAGACGATAAGAAACATTTGCGAGAAGAACATGAACGTCATCAGGAACAACGCTTGGAACAGCCACAGCGATACGAAACCGGCAGCCGTCTGACCGCCCATCGCCATAACCAATGACGAGCCGATCAGCGCGATGACTACGGCGGATACGATATTGATGATCACCCGGGCGCCGAACTTGGTCCATCGGGAGAAGCTCGGGCCGAGCATAGCGGTCGCCTGCTGTACGTTCATCCCCATAATCATCGCGCCGACGAAGGAAGCGAGCACCATCATCATCGGTACCATTTGATTGTGCATGCCTACAACCGGGTTGATCGACTCGATGTTGGGCTGCACCTTATCGGATATCCCTTGCGCCATGCTTTGCGCTTGAGCCGCGGGCATGTTCGCTTGAACCAGCACAGCCTGCATGCCCATCGCCGCCGCTTCCTTGCCGACCGTAGCGGTTACTCCGTTCGCCGCGCCCTGCATAATGCTTTTGATCAACGCGGGATTGGATTCGTTGATGAAATAATCGATCTGTGCCTTCTGGCCTTGCGCCTGCAGCTGCTTGGAGAAATCGGCCGGAAGATGAAGCACCATCTGTACCTCCCGGTTATTCAGCTTCTCTTGAGCCCGGCTCAGCGACGGCTCGCTTATCATGCGAAACGGAAGAGACGCTACAAGCTGCTCCTCCACCCGCTTGCCGACACCCTGATCCTCGTTAACGACGGCGATTTTGAGCTGCTTGACGTTCTCGTTCACTCCTTGATAACCGGACATCCAAACGAGGCTGAAAATAATTTGGAACATCATCGCCGTAACGATCCCGATTATCGTCGCAGGCTTTTTTAGATACGCGCGCAAAGCTTGAAGCATCATGTGGTCTCTCCTCTTGTTATGTACTTTTAATTAAACATTTATTTAAATTAAACGTTTGTTTAAAACAATATCATGTCAAATTTCGTCCTGTCAACCCTTTTTCCACCCTCGCAAGGCTCCCTGCACACTTTGCGGGATGGGACGGTTTCGCCGTTTGCGATCAAACCGTCGTAACGCGCGGCGAAATCAACGAGCTATGCTCGGATCGGAGAACGACCGGGCGTTACCGCAGGGAGCCTTGGCATAGCGGCGGTGGAGCCGGCAGGAACCTACCGTGCATGACCGCCTGCGCTACGCGTCAGCAATGGTGACGGTGCTTGCTGCGCAGGATGATGACCAACAATATAAACAGAACGAGGATGATGCCTGTCGATGTCCCGCACCCGTACCAAGGATAAAAGCGGCGTCTTTTCTTCCTCTTCTTCGGGCAATAAATATTGACCGTCTCATAAGTGGTATGAATGTTCGACGTCGGATATACCGGCTGCGGCGGCGCCGCGAGAGGGGCGAAGGAAGTCGGCATCGGCGGAATGTTCGGCATCGGCGCTATATTCGGCGATGGCGGCATAGCCGAGAAGGGGGCAATATTCGGCGTCGGCGGGAAAGAGAGCGGCGATACGGACGGGGAAGGCGGAAAATTCGACGATAATGGCGAGAGCATGCTCTGTTTAGGGAGATTCGGTTGAAACTTTTCCATACAGATGAACACCTCCGTGAAATTTACCCAAATCGCAAAGCCGGCAGCAGCGCCGAACCTGCGACTTGCAGTCGCTCGGACTGGTTACGTGTTCCTATCGAACACACCATCAGTCTATGGTGTAGCACCCATAAGGAACACGGTATTCACCTAGCCTCGCAAAAATAGACGCTTGCCCCGACCGCAGCCATCCGCATTACATCCCCCTCTCATGTTTTACCGCAGCGCAAAACGGCCGCCGGAAACCGGCGGCCGCTTGGCTGGGATGAGTCTCGCTTAAACGTAAGGGTTGTGCTCGCGCTCGTAGCCGATCGTCGTCCGGCTTCCGTGCCCCGGGTAGACGATGGTCTCGTCCGGCAGCTTGAACAGCTTGTCATGAATCGAGTCCAGCAGCTCCTGCTGATCGCCGCCGGGAAGATCGGTGCGTCCCACCGACAGCCGGAACAGCACGTCGCCGCCGAACAGATGGTTTCCGTAAACCAAGCTGACGCTTCCCGGGGAATGGCCCGGCGTATGAAGCACTTGGAAGACGATTCCGAGCAGCTTAAGCTCCTGCCCATCGTCCAGCGCATACTCCGCCGGGTCGGTCGTGATCGCCCCGCCCAGCTCCGGCCACATCGTAGAGCCGTTGCGCTTCGGGTTCGTCAGCCATTCCGCTTCCGCATCGTGCAGGTAAACGGGACAGCCCTTCAGACGCCGCACGGCGTCCACGCCTCCGATATGATCGAAATGAGCGTGCGTCAGGACGATCGCTTCGATCTCCATGTGTTCGATCCGCTTGAGCAGCGGCTGCGGATCCATCCCGGGATCAATGACAAAGCCGCGGTTCCCTTCAGGCAGGGAGACCAGATAGGCGTTTGTTTGCAGCGGCCCGAGCGGGAAGGTTTCGATTTTGATTTGCTTCGTTTCCATACGGTGGACGAGGCTCCTTTACTCGAATGTCGGACTAGAATGAGGATAGCAGCTCGCGCAGTTCTTTCACGATGACCGTCTGGTAGCCGGTTCCTTCGCCGTACTGCTTGACCATTTCCTGGCGGGCGATCTGGATTTTGTCGTTATAATCCGGCGCTTCGCGGTCCGGGTTTTCCTGCTTGAACTTCGTCATGACCGCCTGCACGTGCGCCGGACGCGGCCCCCAGTGGCCGAGGACGAAACCGCTGAAGTCGGTAAAGATCACGATCGGAATCGCTTCTCCGCCGCCGGTCAAAAACTGCGCCATTACGTCCGGATGCTCTTCCTTGATCAGCACCTCCGTCGGGATGCCGGAAATTTCGAGCGCGCGGAACACGGCCGGAACGTTGCGCACCACGTCGCCGCACCAATCCGCGGCAAGGATCAGGCAGCGAAGATCGTCGCGGTTATTAAGCGATTCGAAAAACTGCTTGTCCTCTTCGTTTTCCCATACGAACAGATCGTACCACTCTTTGAATTTTTCCTGATTTTTCGTCATGCCGTCCATAAATTGCTGCGGGGACAGGCCTTGTCGCAGCTTTGCGCTTAAGTTTTTGCTCATCAGGTTTCTCCTCCTTCGAAATGATCAAACTATGGTTCATTGTACCAAAAAAAAGAGTCCGCTCCAATCAAAAGGAGACGGACCGGACACGCTATTTGCTGTTGTCTTTGATCAGCTTTTCGATGGATGCCACCTCGGCGGCGCTTAACGTCCGCTTCGGCTTATAGGTCTTGATGTGATGGACGAGGCGATCCAGCTTGAGCGTTGCAAAAGCGGGGCTCGTCCCGACGAGACGGCAGTTCGGATGCGTGAAACATACGATGCCGACCAAGTCCGCCTGAATCCGGTGCTGCTTGAACAGCTCCTTCAGCACGTACTCGTGCCGGTACAGCTGCGCCGTCGGATCCTGGCTGTGCGGCTCGTCCTGCTTTCCGCGGTCCGACCGCGTTTTGACGCGTTCGACCCCCTGGCCGTTAAAATGGATGTCCCCCGACCAATGCTTCGAGTCAATATGAAACACGCCGTTAGGCCCGACCACGATATGGTCGAATTCCTGCGTGCCGCCGCCCGCATGTACGCGGCGCCCGTGCAGGACGCGGTACTCTCCGCCGATATATTTGAGCTGATGGGCCGTGCTTTTTTCGCCTTCCACGCCGTAGCCGTTGTTCGTGTCGGCGCGGTGACCCTTTTTGCCGGACTTCTTGCGGGTCAGCACCTTCCACAGCACATACAGCACCGTAATGACCGCAACGGCGATCAGAGCAGGCTTCGTGTAAGGAGCGGCCACTTCGTCAATCTGCTCCCAGTTGTCCCCAAGCGCCCGTCCAAGGTAAACGAACAAAATCGCCCAAGGAATCGTGCCGAGAAGCGTGTAGAACAAGAACTTCCACATAGGCATCCGCGCCATGCCCGCCGGGATGGAAATCGCCTGCCGCAGCACGGGCACAAACCGGGCCAAAAACACCATGCCGGGACCGTACCGGTTGAACCAGCCCTCCGCAATATCCAGATGCTTGCTCTTCAGATGGAGAAACTTGCCGAATTTGTTCAAGGCCGGCCTGCCGCCGTAACGCCCGATCCAATACAAGATCACTTGTTGAAACATGCAGCCGATCGTGCCGAACACGATCGCGCCGAGCATGGATACTTCGCCGCGGGAAACCAGGTATCCTCCGTAAGCGAGGACGATTTCGCTCGGAATCACTTCAAGCATCAAGCCCAGCAAAATCCCCCATACGCCCAGCCCTTCGATAAACAGAAGCGCCGATTGAATCAAGTCATGCAGCATTGCTCAGCCCTCTTCCTCTCCGAATACGTATTTGTCCGTTCTCTCTCAACCATTCCTATTCTATCATAACCTCTTTCATGCCGCACCCCAGCAAATATCGGTGCAGCAGCTGCGCTGCCCGGCCGGCCTCGCGCTGCTTATGGCGGATTAAGCCGTGGCAGATCGGCTGCCTGCCGAGCGGCACGCACTCCGCCAGCACGCCGGCCGCCAGCTCGGCCGCTACGGCGGAACGCGGCACGAGCGCAAGCGCCCAACCGCTGCCGGCGGCGCGCTTGATCATGTCCATCGAGGCGAATTCCGCCCGCCCGGCCGGAGCCGTGCGCTGCGCGGCAAGCTGAGCCTCGGCGGCATGCGAGTACATGCAGCGTTCGCCGAAGCCGGCGATGCGCATCCGGCGGACCGCGCTCCAGCCCTCGCGGCCGACAGCCTCCGCCTCGCGCGGCTCGGCGATCCACAGCAGCTCGTCTTCAAGCAGCGGATCGAACGCGAGATCCGCGGCGCAGGGGTCTGCGGGAACAAGCCCCATATCGGCCTGCCGCGAACGGACGGCTTCCAGCGTCTCCGCTTGAAAACCGGCTTCAATCTGCACTTCGATGTCCGGATAAGCCTCCATGAACGACCGGAGCGGTCCCCACAGCGCAGCCGCAGCGAACGATTCCAGCACCCGCAGCCTTACGATTCCCCGGGGAGCGCCCTCCTCGTTCATTTGTTCCTCCAGCTCGCGGCCGAGCTGCACAAACCGGCGCGCGTAAATCTCCAGCTTGCGGCCAGCTCCGGTAAGCTCCACGCCCCGGGGAAGCCGGTCGAACAGCTTTTGACCGGCCGCTTCCTCCAGCTGACGCATCTGCGAGGTTACCGTGGACTGCACATACCCGAGCCGCTCGGCGGCTTTGCTGAAGCTTTTCTCTTCCAGCACGGCAAGGAACGTCACCAAAAAACGGCCTTCCAATTTCTCGATCATACGTTATACGAACTCCTTTTTCCCAAGGTTTCATGGACGGACGAAAAAATGCAGTAGATATCGACAAATCAAATGAATAGCATCGACAACATTCGTTTCACAAATGGATTATTTTCATGCTAGCATAACATTAATCATTTCGTCCAGAACGATTGATAAAGGAGAATGTCCCATGAATAAAGCCTCAACAACGCCGTCGGCGCTGCAAAAAGGAATCGCCTACGGGCTGCAGGGAGCCGGAGCGTTCCTTGCCGTGCTTGCCGCTCTGCTGCTCGGGCAATGGAGCGACATTGTCCTCCTGATGGCCCCCTTCGGCGCTTCATGCGTGCTTGCTTTTGCGGTCCCCGACAGTCCGCTTGCCCAGCCGCGCAGCATCGTCGGCGGCCATCTGCTCAGCACCGCCATCGGGCTCGCCCTGCTGCATACGGCAGGCTTTCACGCCTGGTCCGCCGCGCTGGCCCTGGGGCTGTCCATCATGTTGATGCAGTGGACGCGTACGCTGCATCCGCCTGCCGGCGCCGATCCGATCCTCGTCATGACGGCCGGTTCCGCCTGGAGCTTCTTATGGAGTCCGGTGCTGCTCGGCTCCCTGCTTATCGTGGCCGTCGCCTGGGGCTACCACCGGGCATGCCGCCGCACATATCCGCAGCGCTGGCTGTAAATCCGCCGCAGCGACAAA
>NZ_BILX01000105.1 GCF_004000785.1 Paenibacillus ehimensis NBRC 15659
ACAGAAGAAGAACCTCAAATTGGGGTTCTTTTTTGTGTTTTCCTTTAGCTGCAGTTGTACATTGCCGAAAGCATGAATCACAGAAAACGAAATAAAATTTTATCGTTCATAATTTTGTTGAAATTAAATTCCCGGGAGTCTATAATGATGAGTGATTGGCCGTTTGGCATTATGTGGAAGTGTTTTGCTTTTAGAACGTGACGTATACATAACATGGGAAGCGGAGGGATGCGGAGCTGATCAAGAATGAAATTCAGCGATAGCAAGGAATTTCAATTCATTATCAGGCTGCGGAGGGGATCCGATGAAAAGCACAGGCTTTTTTATAATTAAAAATGGAATCGCTTTCATAACGGTTTTATTACTTATTCATTTGATGTTTCCTGCGGTTCATGGCAATACTAATTTTGCTTATGCGGAAGAGAAGAACGAAGCTGTTTCTCTGACGACCAACTCCTCTGTGTCGATCGACGATTTCGAGAACGGGGCAAACCTTTATGCCTCTTCGGTCAGGGCGAATGCAGTCTCTTTGACGATGTCCGGGAGACCGGGGCCCGTAAGAAACGGATACCGCTCCGGGGCGCTTGCTTATGATTTTGCCGGGACGATTGGCACCTCTGCGGCCTATATTCATTTTAAAGATGCCGATGGCTCTACCGGGCGCACGCTGGAAGCTTCCCCTCAAAAGCTCGGCATGTGGATATACGGGGACGGAAACAATCACTGGCTGCGAGCCCAGCTGCAGGATGCTTCCGGTAAAAAGACGACAACCGATTTTACGGGAAGCGGCGGGTTAAGCTGGGTCGGTTGGAAATACGTTACGGCCTCCGTTCCCGCCGGCATGATGCTGCCTATAAAGCTAACCCAAATTTATATCGTCGAAACCAATGACAATAATAAAAACGGGGGGATCTTGTATTTTGACAGGTTGACCGCTTTTTATGCGGACTTAAGTCTATATGCGCTGGACTTTCAAGGCTTGACGCCGATGAAAAGCGGAGATACCTTGCAGGCTAAGGTATACGGAACGTATAGCGGAAGCACGGAGCCGGTTGAAGTTACGGGCAGGGTCGTCTATGCGAGCAGCAACCCAACCGTAGCGACGATAGACGAGTCCGGCCTCGTAAAGGCACTGCAGCCTGGGACGACGACGATTTCGGCGACTACGGCTAATGCGCCAAAGGCTCTATTTTCCTTAACGGTGACGGCGGAGGCTCCGATGCCGCAGAGCATCGAGCTTTCGGCTTCCGCCACGTTGACCGTGGGCGAAACGGATTCGGTAAAAGTATTTGCTGCGTATCCATCCAACAGCGAGCCTGTAGAGATCGTCAGCGGCGTTTCCTACCAAAGCAGCAATCCTGAAGTAGCGGCAATCGACACGACCGGGAAGCTCAAGGCGATGAAGGACGGGGAAGCCGTTATTACGGTAAGCTTCGGCGGCCGGACCTCCAGTTACACGCTTACGGTGAACAAGCCGGTCCCCATTTTGCAAAAAATTGAGCTTGCCCAAATCAAGGCGATGAACGTAGGACAAACGCAGCAAGCCAAAGTAGCCGCTACCTACTCAATGATGAATGAGCCGGTGGACGTGACAGGCAGTTCGGCCTATAAGAGCAGCAATCCCGAGATAGCGTGGGTCGATTCGACCGGTACCGTAACGGCATTGAAAGTGGGAGCCACCCGAATTACGGCGAGCTTCGGGGGGAAATCCAGCGACAAAATGCTCGTCGTCAACCAACCGACCGCGACGCCGAAACGGGAGCTGAGAGCCGCTTGGATTGCCTCGGTGGAAAATATTGACTGGCCGAAAAAAGGAGTCGTAACGCCCGGGGAGCAAAAGCGCGATTTTTCCCGGATGCTGGATGAGCTTCAGGCTTTGGGAATGAACGCCGTGATCGTGCAGGTGAAGCCGACAGCCGATGCGTTCTATCCTTCAAAGTACGGGCCGTGGTCGGAGTGGCTTACCGGCGTTCAAGGCCAAGATCCCGGATACGATCCATTGGCTTTTATGGTCGAGGAGGCTCATAAGCGGAACTTGGAGTTTCACGCTTGGTTCAATCCTTACCGGGTCAGCATGCAGGACCGGATCGATAAGCTGGTGGCGGAGCATCCGGCCCGGCAGCATCCGGACTGGGTCGTGGCCTATGGAGGACGGCTGTTGTACAATCCCGGGATTCCGGCGGTGAAAGATTTTGTTATCGGAAGCGTGCTTGAGGTGGTGAAAAACTACGACATCGACGGCGTTCATATGGATGACTATTTTTATCCATATCCTGCTGCCGGCGTCGATTTTCCCGATGAAGCCACGTACCGGCAATACGGCGAAGGCTTCGGCCATAAGGCCGATTGGCGGAGGAACAATGTCAACAGACTCGTTCAGGAATTAAGCACGGCGATCCATCGAGAAAAAAGTCATGTCAAATTCGGGATCAGCCCTTTCGGAATATGGAGAAACAAAACGGATGACCCTACGGGCTCGGACACGAACGGTCTGCGGAATTACGACGATTTGTATGCGGATACGCGAACGTGGATACAGCAAGGCTGGCTGGACTACATTGCCCCGCAAATTTACTGGAATTTCGGCTATTCGCCGGCCGCCTACGAGAAGCTGATCGATTGGTGGACCAAGGAAACGCAAGGGAAGAACGTTCACCTGTACATCGGGCAGGCCCCTTACCGGATCGGCTCGGCGGATCCCGCATGGCAAAACCCGGACGAACTGCCTAACCAGCTTGTCTTTAACCGCAATTTTGAGACGATCCGGGGCAGCATGTTTTTCTCGGCCAAAGATTTGCTTGCCAACGCGCTGGGGTTTGGAAACCGTCTGAAGCAAGACTTGTACCCGCACCGGGCGCTCATCCCCGCTATGCCTTGGCTGGATGCGCAAGCGCCCGTAGCGCCGGTTCTGCAACCTGCGGTACGCCAAGATGGTGGAATAGAGCTGAGCTGGGAAGGCGGCGGGTCTGAGGATGAGTCGTATTATGTAGTTTACCGTTTTGAAGGGAAGGAGGTCTCAGGGCTGGAGCATCCCGAAGCGATTGTCGCCTCGGTACGTAAAATTGGGGCGTCTCCCGTGCACAAGATCGTAGATCCGATAGCGGCTGACGGAAAAACATATACTTACGTGGTGACGGCCAGCGACAGACTGCATAACGAAAGCGCAGCGAGCAATCAAATAACGGTGATCCATCAGACGGACCGCGACGCGCCTGTGACGACAGCGAAGCTGGAAGGAGAGCGGCGGGGCAGCTGGTTTATATCGGATGTGACGCTAAAGCTGACGGCGGCAGATGCACAGTCGGGCATCGAACGGACGGAATACAGTCTGAACGGCGGAAGCCAGTGGCAGCTTTACCGGGAACCGCTGCTTATAAATAAAGAAGGGTCGCACACGGTGGCGTTCCGTTCGACCGATAAGGCAGGCAATATGGAGCCGCCGCAATCCGTTGTCGTCTCCATCGACAAAACGCCGCCGCTTGTGCAGATGGTCGGTACAGGAGGGTATACGGTCGATCAACGGGTACTGGTCGTTTGTACGGCCACGGATACGGTATCCGGCATCGTGTACAGCTCTTGCGGCGAAGCGATAATCGATCAGCCGGCTTATAGGCTTCCCCTTGGCACAGGAACCGTGACGGCAACGGCCCAGGATCAAGCGGGCCATACGACGGTCACCTCCGCAACGTATACGGTACAGGTTACCTATGGGAGTCTAGCGAACGTGACGCGCCAATTGGTGACGGGCCCGGGCGGTCATGGTATAGTCAATTCGCTGG
This sequence comes from Paenibacillus ehimensis NBRC 15659, assembly GCF_004000785.1. GTDB lineage: Bacteria > Bacillota > Bacilli > Paenibacillales > NBRC-103111 > Paenibacillus_G > Paenibacillus_G ehimensis. The sequence goes on from NZ_BILX01000105.1 coordinate 3,780, forward strand.
TGAAAAAGCTGGAGCATAAGCAACCTCACGCCTATATCCGTGAAGTTTCGGCATTAAGAGGAAAGAAAATTCCGGCAGAGCTCGGCGATCTGCTTATTCGTCTGGCGCAAGCTTTAAACTGAAAATAAGGGCATCCGGCCATTCAGTAGCTGGGTGCCCTTCCTATTTCTGGGCCTTAGGGGCACAAAAAAATGTGTTCAATGACCCAGACATAGTTCGTTTTGCAGGGAGGAGCGCTTGGTTTTCTTTTTTTCCAATTTGCTCATGATATTGGGTGTTTTTACCTGTAGTCAATCCAAAGTCCCAAAATCGACTAAATTTTGTGTTCCAAATATACCCAAGAGGGTGGAGTTCACATTTTTTTAAAAAACCTCGCGAGGCCTCTGCATGAAAGAGCTTTTCTCCATTTTCATGAAAAACAAAAACGCTTTCATTCTTTAAAAAACTATGAATGTAAATTTTTGTATATTTTTATTAAAGTTTATGCAATCCGTTACATTAAATGGGTAAAACCTTTCGTAAATTGTATATTTTATTACATTAAGAGCCTGTTAAATCCTATATCCATGAATGAAAAATAATCATTTTTAACTAATCAAATACACAACTCTGCTCCCTCATCGTTTGCTTTGAAAATGTGCCATAATTTACATAGCCGGGATAAGCAGGAGGAAGCAGACATTGATCGACATACATAGTCACGTTCTTCATGGTTTGGATGATGGTCCTGCCAGCTTGGAGCAGTCGCTTGAGCTCGCTCGTTTGGCCGTTCGGGAAGGGATATCGACGATCGTCGCCACGCCTCATCATCGAAAGGGCAGCTATTGTAATCCTGCACAAACTGTCGAAACGGCGGTGTCGTTGTTCCAGGAACAGCTCGTACGGCACCAGATCCCTTTAACGATTTGCAGCGGTCAAGAGATTCATACTCACCCGCAGTGGCTTGACGATTTTTATGCGAATCAATTGTTGACTCTGAACGGGTCATCCTACATCTTGATCGAATTCCCGTCGTCCAAGCTTCCCGACCGGGTCGAGGAGATTCTTCACGAGCTCTCGATTCGAAACTTGACGGCGGTCATTGCCCATCCGGAACGCAATAAGGAGATTGCGGAGCAGCCGGACAAGCTGCTGAGGCTGGTCGAGTACGGTGCTCTCGCGCAAGTGACTTCCCATTCCATCACGGGTTATTTCGGACCTCGGGTCCGCTCGGTTGCTTTGGAGCTCTGCCGAAGAAATCTGGTGCATTTTATCGCGTCGGATGCGCATGATGCCGTTCGCCGCCCCTTTCATTTGCAGCGGGCTTACGGCATCGTGACCGAGAAGCTCGGCGGTGATTATGTGAAGTATTACCAGCATAATGCGGAATCCTTGCTCAAGGACCGGAGCTTTGAAATTTGGAGGCCGGTTCCGAAAGTTCGCAAGAGTTTATTCTTCACCCAACTACCGAGTTTTTTTAGGAGGAATCGTTCGTTATAAAGAACAGAGCAATTCGGAAAATCACCACAAACGAAAGCGAGGCTATTTATAACGTGACCATGGATTTCGATTTAAAAGCGGTGATGAGTATATTGCGCAAACGTCTATGGCTGATTGTTCTCATCGTCGCGATTAGTTGTACCGCTGCCGGTATCGTGAGCTATTTTTTCATGAAGCCCGTGTATGAAGCTTCGACGAAGCTGATTATTAACTCGTCGCCCGATCAAGGCGGTGTGGTGAAATTGGACTTAAACTCCGTAAATACGAATATTTCGCTCGTCACGACCTACAAGGAAATTATTAAGACCCCGGCCATCATGGACATTGTGGCGAAGGAGCATCCCGAGTTCGGCATGACCTCCGAGCAATTGATCAACAAGATCAAGCTGAGCTCGGTCAACGAGACCCAGGTGCTCACCATCTCGATTCAGGATTCGTCCTACGAGAAGGCGGCCAACATTGTCAATGCCGTGTTCCAGGTGTTTCAAAGCCAGATTCCAAAAATCATGAAGGTCGATAACGTCATTTTGTTGAACCAGGCCGACCCGGCCAAGCAGCCCCGTCCTATTAAGCCGGACCCGTTATTGAATATTGCGCTCGGGTTTCTGGCTTCGCTTATGCTTTCCGTCGGGCTCGCCTTTTTGCTGGAATATATGGACGATACGATCAAATCGGAAGCGGACGTTGAGCGCTATCTGGGCTTGCCGACGCTTGCTTTAATTACCCAAATCGATGAACAGGATCTGGAAAAGAACAAAGGGTCCTTATCGTCCGAGCGAAAGGTTGGTGAACTATCGAATGTCCAGGTCCGTTAAACGGCGTCCCGTCATTGCGCACAGCCATCCCAAATCGCCCATATCCGAATCCTACCGGACGCTGCGCACGAATATCCAGTTCTCCTCCGTCGACCGGCTTTACCGGACGTTAATGGTAACGTCCTCCAGTCCGATGGAGGGGAAATCGACGACAATCAATAATCTGGCTGTCGTATACGCTCAATCGAATAAGAAGGTGCTGCTGATCGATGCCGACCTGCGCAAGCCGACGGCGCATCATACGTTCCATCTATCCAATCGGTACGGACTGACGGATATGCTTACCTCTCAATGCACGCTGGACATGGCGGTCAAGGCAACCGATATTCCGAATCTGGAGGTGATGACCTCGGGTTCTATTCCACCTAATCCGTCGGAGATTCTTGCTTCGCAAAAAATGACCGGACTGCTGGAGGAACTAAAACGGCAATATGACATCGTCCTGCTTGATACGCCTCCGGTGCTTGCGGTAACCGACGCGCAAATTATTGCCGCCAAGTGCGACGGCGTCATTCTCGTGGTCGATTCGGGGAAAATCAAACGGGACATGGTCCAGAAAGCGAAAAGCTCGTTGGAGTTAGTGCAGGCCAACCTTCTGGGCGTCGTACTTAACCGAATCGCCCGGCCATCCGGCAATGCCTATTATTACTATGGCAACGAATAAAACCTGTGGGAGGAAGAACGATGAATTATTCCAAGAGAACGGGGATTTTGGTCGCAATCGATCTCGGTATGGTATGGCTTAGCGTCTATTTTGCCTTTTACTTCGCGTATAAAAGCTCCATTCCGGCCGATCAGATGCAGCTGTGGCTGCTGTATGGGACGATTTCTTCCATCGTGAGTACAGCGTTTATGTTTCTCTTCAAGCTGTATAATCGGATCTGGCAATATGCGAGTATCGGCGAACTGCTATCGATGACGAAAACGGTGGCGGTCAGCAGTCTGGTGTCTTACTTGGCGACGAATGCGATCTCGGCCCAGCCGGTTTCGTTCACGATCGCCTTGCATACCGCCGAAACGATGCTGCTGCTGCTCGGCGGCAGCCGGTTCGTATGGAGAGTGTTCTGCGACAAGTTCGGCGGCAAGCGGCAAGGGGCGGACGAACCGAAGAAGGCGCTCATCGTCGGAGCGGGAAGCTGCGGAACGCTGTTTGCCAAGGAGCTGAAGAGCAACGAGAATTACGACACGATGCCGTTTGCGTTCGTCGATGACGATCCTTATAAGCAAAAGCTTCAAGTGTACGGTCTCCCAGTACTGGGCGGCCGTGAACAGATTCCGGCGATTGTCGAAAAGCACGGCATCGACGAAGTGATTATTGCGATGCCTTCGGTGTCCAAGACGCAGATCACGGACATTATTAACATCTGCAAGCAAACGAAAGCCCGCCTGAAAATTATTCCTCATCTGCAGGAAATTATCGCAGGCAAAACCACTTTAAACCAAGTGCGCGACGTTCAGGTGGAGGATTTGCTCGGGAGAGATCCGATCAAGACGGACTTGGACGGCATCGCCAATTATGTGGAGGATAAGATCGTCCTCGTGACGGGTGCCGGCGGTTCGATCGGCTCGGAGCTGTGCCGGCAGATTGCCCCTTTCCGCCCCCGGAAGCTGCTGCTGCTGGGACATGGCGAAAACAGCATTTATACGATTGAGATGGAAATGCGGCGGCTTGCGCCGGAGCTCGAATTGGAGACGGTCATCGCCGATGTGCAGGACCGGACGAGGCTGGAGGAGCTGTTCAGCCATCATCGACCGCAGGTGGTTTTCCATGCGGCCGCCCACAAACATGTGCCGTTGATGGAGCGTAATCCTTCCGAGGCGGTCAAGAATAACGTATTCGGCACGAAAAATGTCGCCGAGTGCGCCGATCAGTTCCAAGCGGAGCGGTTCGTCTTGATCTCCACGGACAAGGCGGTCAATCCGACGAGCGTGATGGGGACGACGAAGCGGATCGCCGAAATGTTCATTCAAAGCTTGGATAAGCAGAGCCAAACGAAGTTCGTCGCCGTCCGCTTCGGCAACGTGCTGGGCTCCCGGGGCAGCGTCATTCCCCGGTTTAAGGAGCAGATTCAGCGGGGCGGTCCGGTGACGGTCACCCATCCGGAGATGGTGCGCTACTTCATGACGATCCCGGAGGCGGTTCAGCTTGTCATCCAGGCGGGCGCCTTTGCCAAGGGCGGCGAGGTATTCATTCTGGATATGGGCGCCCCCGTGAAGATTTACGATCTGGCGGCCGACTTGATCCGTTTGTCCGGCTTCGAGCCGAATGTCGACATCAACATTGAATTTACGGGCATGCGGGAAGGCGAGAAGCTGTATGAAGAGCTGTTAACAAGCGAAGAAGGTATCACCTCGACGATGCATGACCGGATCTTCATCGGCAAGCCGATGAATATTAACCGGACGGAGCTGGAGTTCGAGATCCGCAAGCTGGAGCGGGTGCTCGGCAAAGGGCAGCAGGAAATCCGCGAGGTGCTCAAGCATCTGGTGCCTACGTACAGCAACGTTTCCTAACAGGCGCTGAAACGGCCTGCAGCGTTTCCGGGATTCAGACTAACGAAGAAGAAGGTATGTATGAAACAGACGACGTTACATCGGACGGAAACGAACGTTTCCCGAATTCTCGCAAAAAGCGGCTCCCTATCGTTCATGATGAATGTGGCCGGCGTCGGGCTTGCCGTATTGATGCAGGTCGTGCTGGCCAGGCTGCTCGGGGTCGTCAGCTACGGATATTATGCTTTTGTCATGACGGTGATCACCTTCGTGGCTTTTCCCGCCAACCTCGGCTTCGATACGGCGATTGTCCGGTTCGTGTCTTCTTACGAGGCGGACCAGCTATGGGGCGAAGTCAGAGGCTTGCTGCGCCGGGCGAATCAACTGACCTTGCTCGTGTCGCTCGTGCTGATGGGAATTAGCGGCGTGGTCATTTACGTGATGTATGGCAACGGTCAAGGCGAGCTTTATTACACGTTTTTGACCGGCTTGCTGATCATTCCTTTGATGGCCACGGCGACGTTAAGGCAAAGCTCGCTGCTGGCGCTCAAGCAAGTGCTGGTTGCCCAACTGCCGGAGAAGGTGCTGCGCCCCGTATTTTGCATCGTCATTTTGTATGCATATACGGTCATATTTCACGTCAAAGCCGGCGCTTTCGAAGCGATGATCATCTTTGTCGGGTCGATGCTGCTGTCGTATTTGTTCGGGGCCTGGGTGCTTAACCGAAAGCTGACGCCCCATACGCGAGACTATCCGCACCGGTTTCAAACGAAGCATTGGCTGTCGGAATCGCTGACCTTGATGGTGAATTCGGGCATGTATCTGATTCTGGGACAGCTCAGCGTCGTGATGATCGGCATGATGCACGGCACGAGCGAGTCCGGCATTTTCTCGGCGGCCGTTCGGATCGCGACGATGGTTTCGTTTGCCATTACGTCGATCAATATGATTGCGGCGCCGATGATTTCGGAGTCGTATGCCAGAGGCGACTTGAAGCAAATGCAAAAGGTATGCACGCTGTCCGGCCGATCGGGGTTCGCCTTCGCCGGTCTGGTCTTCCTGACGATTTTGCTGCTGGGCCAGTGGATTCTGGGCTTGTTCGGGGAAGAGTTCAAAGCGGGCACGACCGCGCTTATTCTGCTGTCGCTCAGCCATCTCGTGCATTCCTATTGCGGTCAATCCGGAACGGTCATGACGATGACCGGGCAGCAGCGCGCGTCCAGCCGGATCTTGATGATATCTACCGTTCTGAATGTGGCGTTTAATCTGCTGCTGATTCCGGGTCTCGGCATGATGGGAGCGGCCTTGGCGAACCTGCTGTCGACGGCGTTCTGCTATTTCAGCATGATGTTCAAGGTCAAGCAATCGATGCAGATCGTGACCGGCGTATGGATGCCGGGACGGATTGGAAGCAAATCATAGCCAAAGGATGCAGTCATCCGGGAGGGGAAGATGAGCGCGATTAAAATATTGCACGTTGTCGGAAAAATGGACCCCGGCGGCGTCGAGACACTGTTAATGAACATTTACAGGAACATCGACCGGGAGCGGTTCGAATTTCATTTTGCGGTCCAACTGGAAGGCGAAGGGTTCTACGACCGCGAGATTCGCGAGCTGGGCGGGAAAATCCTGCTGCAGCCGCATCCCCGGAAAGGGCTTGGGCCGTTTCGGGAGCAATTCCTGCATAACGTAAGAGAAAATGGTCCATATGCCGCCATTCATAGCCATATCTTCCAATTCAGCGGGTATGTGCTGAAGCTGGCCAAGGAGATCGGCGTCCCGGTTCGCGTGTGCCACAGTCATACGGTGAACGCCGAACAGCGGACGACGCTGTTCCGCGCCTTGTACCGCCAGTACATGAAATCGCTGATTTTAAAGCACAGCACGCATCTGATCGGCTGCTCCAGGCCGGCATGCGAATCGCTGTTCGGGGCCCGCTGCTGGAAGGATACCCGCACGGAGCTGCTGCCCAATGCGATCAATCTGCTGCCGTACGAGCAGCTGCCCACGGATCGGAGCGGGCTCAGGCAGCGTATCGGAGTGAACGACCCGTCGGTTCCGGTGGTGGGGCATATCGGTCGGTTCAGCGAAGAGAAGAATCACCGTTTCGTTCTGGAGACCTTCTCCTTATTGGTCAAGGAGGTTCCCGAGGCGCAGCTCGTGCTGGTCGGAGACGGAAGATTGCGCGAGGAGATGGAGCGGCTTGCCGAAACGCTGGGCATTCGGGGGCAGGTCCGTTTCCTGGGCGCACGCAAAGACATTCCGGAAATTATCGGCGCTTTCGATGTGTTCCTGCTGCCGTCGCTATTCGAAGGCTTGGGCATTGTCGTCATCGAAGCGCAGGCCGGCGGCGTGCCCAGCCTCGTGTCGGAGCATGTACCAGTTGAAGCCGACCTGAGCTTCGGTATGGTGGAGCATCTGAAGCTGCAGCCCGAGGTATGGGTCGACAAGATCAGGGGAATACTGGGACGTTCGGCTGCGCCGGATTGGCCGACGAGGCATCGTTTCCTGAAAAAGCACGGCTACGATATCCGCGAAAGCATCCGGCGGCTGGAGAGCATTTATCATGCTTGAGCGGAAGGTTGACCTGCCGCCTGCAAGGGATAATCCCTTCGTGCAAACGATGCTGCTTTGGATGTACGCCGTGCTGTTGATGCTGACGACCAAATGGGTAACCCAATTGGATCTCGACGTCGGGCTTGTCTTTTTCTTTATTTTGCTGCTTCCCTTTTTCGTCATGCTGAAATGGCCCAACCAGCCGGCCGTTCTCTATATCGGGCTCATGGTGATGCTGATCGGCAAAGGGATGTATGCCCTGACGACGGACCCTTTGTTCGGCCCGGATGCCAGAGGCTATTTCCGTCAGGTGACGTTTTATCCGCAGTTAAACGACTTTCTCCGTTATGCGACGGAGCACATTACGGACAATTGGCTGAATTCTTCGGCGTATCCGGTGTTCGGGCTGCTGTACATGCCGTTTTATAAATTTCTGGATTTGGCCGATCCGCTTGTCATCATTACGTTCAATTCCTTTTTGCTCGTGCTGTGCTGCAATATGACGTACCGGCTGAACGACAGGTTTTTCCCGTACGAGCTTTCGGAGTCGGGCAAACGAACGTATAACGCGGTGCTGATTATCGGGCTGCTCGCAAGTCCGGCGCTGATGTATATGTCCTCCGTATTCGGCAAGGACATCACGTGCGCCTTTCTTGGCCTATTGTGCACCCAGCTTTTATTAAACCGAAGATACATTTTGTTTATCATCGTGTTGTTCTACACGACCATGCTCAGAGATTATTCGATCGTCTATATTTTGTCCTTTTACTTTCTGTTCCGCCGAAGCTTCAAGGCCGCCTTGCTCATGCTCGTCGCTGCGCTGGGCATAGTGTTCTGGAAGGTGGGGCTGACCGGGCTTCTGAATTCGTTCATGCTCACGGTCTTTCTGTTCATCTCTCCGAATCCGTTCAAAGCGTTCAATTGGGACACGGAGTTCGTGATGCGGACGGCGGAGGCGGTCTATATGATGATTTCGTTCGGGCTGTCCGTGACGGTGTTCTTGCGCCATAAGGAGACGCGTTCGTTTTTTGCGATGTGCCTTGTTCTGCTGTTCACCTTCGGCTGTACGCTGGTATTGGTCGGCTTCGTCACCGTGACCGAGCGGAATCTGGAGTACGGGGTAGGGACGATCGGGGATAACATGGTCAGGAAAAAAGTGCCTGTCGTGCCCATTCTCTACATGATGAACGCATATACGCTCGCGTGGTTATTCCGGCCAAAAGCGGCGCATTCAAAGAAAGGAGAGGCTTGCCATCCGAGGAAGGGACAAATTTCATCGCTACAAAGGATTTCTGAACCTGCTTACGGCGCTGTTCTCGATTGTTCCGAAGCCTCTGCTCAAGAGCGGGTGGCACGCGACCGACCTGCTGCCGGAGCCCTTGGGGCTCGCAACGCGCTACTGCCTTCTCAAACGGTTGATCCCGAAGTGCGGCGATAACGTCTTCGTCGGCCGGTCTGTGGAGATAAAGCATTGGGAGAAGCTCTCCATCGGCAGCAATGTAAGCATACATAAGCAGTGCTATCTGGATGCGGGAGGCGGCATCACGATCGATAACGACGTGTCGATTGCGCATCAAACCTCGATGATTTCATTCGAGCACGCTTGGGATGACGACGCTCTGCCGATTCGCGACAACCCGGTCAACTATGCGCCGATCACGATTCAATCGGACGTCTGGATTGGCTGCGGCTGCCGCATTCTGGCGGGCGTGGACATCGGAAGCAGGGCGGTAGTGGCCGCCGGCGCGGTCGTGACCAAGCCGGTGCCCCCGCATACCGTTGTCGGCGGAGTCCCGGCAAAACCTATTAAATCTATCTGAGAGGGTCGAGGACCATGAAGGTATTATGGGCGCATGACCATACGTTTTACTTTAACGATTCGGGGAAATTTTTTTCCAGCGGAAAGCTGCCCTACTCGGTGTGGGAACGGTATTTGACCGTATTTGACGAAATTACGGTGGCGTCCCGGGCGAAAAAAATATCTTCGGAAACGGAAATTGCGAATAAAAGCTTATCCAGCGGCAAAAATGTGCAATTTGTCGTACTGCCTTCCCTCAGCAACCCGGTAAACAAGCTGACGAAAAAAGGCTATATCGAGCGCGTGCTGACCGAATCGATCGCGCAGTCGGATGCGGTAATCGCCCGGCTCCCCAGCGAAATCGGCTCGGAAGCGGTGGCGATTGCCAAGAAGCTCAAGAAGCCTTTTGCCGTGGAGATGGTCGCCTGCGCTTGGGATGCGCTGTGGAATTACGGCAATCTGCAAGGGAAGGCGTATGCGCCCATTGCGACGCTGAAGACGAAAGCGCAGGTGAAGGAAGCGCCGTTTGCCATTTACGTGACAAAGCAATTCTTGCAGCACCGGTATCCGAATACGAGCGGATATACCGAAGGCTGCTCCGATGTGGAAATTCCGGAGCTGTGCCCCGAGGTCATGGAGCGGCGTCTCCGCAAAATCGAGACCGGAGCCAAGCCCGTGATCCTGGGGCTGATCGGCAATCTGAACGGCAAAACGAAAGGCATTGCGACGGCGCTGGAGGCGTTGGCCCGGGTGAAGCCGAAGCTGCCGGCCTTCGAATTCCGGGTGCTCGGCGGAGGCGACAAGGAGCCGTGGGAGGAGCTGGCGGCCAAATTCGGCTTGCGGGAGCACGTCCGGTTCGACGGCGTTCTGCAGAGCGGCGATGCCGTATTCGAGTGGCTGGATCAAGTGGATCTTTACTTGCAGCCGAGCTTCCAGGAAGGCTTGCCGAGAGCGACGGTCGAGGCCATGAGCCGGGGATGTCCGGTCATCGGATCGACGGCCGGAGGTATTCCGGAGCTTATCGACCCGCGGTATCTGCATAAGCCCGGCAATGACAAGCAGCTGGCCCGGCTGATCGAGCAGTATATCTCCGACACACGCTGGATGGCCGAGCAAGCGCAAGCCAACTACCGGAAAGCGGGGAACTATACGAAAAACCAGCTGGATCAGGAACGGCAGGAGTTTTGGGAAAAGTTTTCTCAATTCGTGAAGGAAGGGAAGGCGCAGCGATGAAAATTTTGGTCACCGGATCCGCAGGCTTTATCGGGTATCATCTCTCGGCGAAGCTGCTTCAGGAAGGCTTCTCCGTGGTGGGGGTAGACTGCTTAAACGACTATTACGACGTCAGGCTGAAGGAGGACCGGTTAAAGGGACTGCTGGAGTATGACGCTTACGCTCATTACAACTTCGACCTGCGCGATCAAAAGTCGCTGGAGGCGTTGTTTGCTTCCCATGACTTTGCGGCGGTCGTTCATCTTGCGGCCCAAGCCGGCGTGCGGTATTCCATGGTCAATCCGGGGGCGTACATCGACTCCAACATTACCGGCTTCCTGCATATGCTGGAGAGCTCCCGCAAGCATCGCATCCCGCATCTCATCTATGCTTCCTCCAGCTCGGTATACGGGGCGAATGTGAAAATGCCGTTCTCCGTGACCGATGCGGTCAATCATCCCGTCAGCCTGTATGCGGCCACCAAAAAAGCGAACGAGCTGATGGCCCATACCTACAGCCATCTGTACGGGCTGCCGACGACGGGCTTGCGCTTCTTCACGGTATACGGGCCTTGGGGCAGACCGGACATGGCGTATTTCTCGTTCACGAAGGCGATTATGGAGGGCAAGCCGATCCAAGTGTTTAACGAAGGCCAGATGATGCGCGATTTCACCTACATCGACGACATCGTACAAGGCATCGTGCGTCTGCTCTTCCGTCCTCCGGTGCCCAACGACAGTTGGAACCGGATGGAGCCGGACCCGTCCTCCTCATACGCGCCATATAAAATTTATAATATCGGCAACAACCGGCCCATTCCTTTGATGAAGTTCATTCATACGATCGAGGAATGTCTCGGCAAAGAAGCGGTGATCGAATTTAAGCCTATGCAGCCCGGCGACGTGAAGGCGACGTATGCCGATATCGACGAGCTGGCGCGCGAGGTCGGCTTCACGCCCAAGATTAGCATCGAGACCGGAATTAAGGCGTTTACGAATTGGTATTGCCAATATTATCGAGGGGTAACCGTATGAAGAAGGTAGCTCATATTTGCACAAGCGCCATCTCCCATAAAATTTTGGCGGATAAGCTGGCGGTGCTGCAGAAGGCGGAATATGAGGTTCATCTGATTTCGTCTCCCGACGGTTATGACGAGGAGTTCATGAAACGATACCGCCTGAAGCTCCATTTCGTGCCGATGAACCGGAAAATTCATCTTTGGGACGATCTGCGTTCGATCCGTCAGATGCGGTCGCTGCTTCGGCGCGAGCGGTTCGATATTGTTCATACGCATACGGCGAAGGCCGGACTAATCGGCCGGGTGGCGGGCTGGCTGGCCCGGACGCCGATGATTCTGCATACGAGCCACGGACTGCCGTTTTTTGAAGGACAGAAGCGGATCACCAGCTTCATCTACCGTAGTCTGGAGAAGCTGGGCGCGCGGTTCTGCGACGCGCTTTCCTCGCAAAACCGCGAGGATATGGAGAAGCTGCGGGAGCTGGCGCCGGGCAAGCCGGTCTACTACGAAGGGAACGGCGTCGATTTGAACCGGCTGGATGAGTTCCGCTACCGTATCGATCAGGCCGAGCTGAACCGGCTTCGGCAGGACGCGCTCATCCCTGAAGGAAAGAAAATCATCCTGATGGCGGCCCGATTGGAGCCGGTAAAAGATCATGCCTTTCTGCTGGAGTCGCTGCGTCTGCTAAAAGACAAGCATGGGGATGAATTCTGCTGCGTCCTGGCCGGGAAGGGTCCGCTTGAAGCGGAAATCCGAAGGAAAATCATGGAGCTGGGCCTCGAAGAGGAAGTGAGGCTGATCGGGCATCAGAGCTATATTTACCCTTGGATTAAGCTGGCGGATATCGTCGTGCTCTCTTCCGAGAAGGAAGGAATTCCCCGCTTTTTGATGGAAGCGATGGCCTTCTCCAAGCCGGCGGTAGCCAGCGACGTGCTCGGAACGAGGGAGCTGGTGAAGCATAACGAGACCGGATTGTTGGTCCCTTATAAGCAGCCGGAGGCGTTTGCCGACGCTCTGCACAAGGTGCTCGCCAGCGACGAGCTGCTGAAGCGATTCGGCAGCGAAGCGCGCAGCGTGATCGAGCGTGAATTTACGGAGCAGGCGGTCGTTGGGCGGTTGAACCGCATGTACGGGGAAATCGAACAGAAAAAAACGGCCGATAAACGGAGAACCGTGCAGCGCATCAAGCGCGTGTTCGATTTCACCGCTGCTTTGGCGGCGGTCATCGCGTTCGCACCTTTGTTCGTGCTTGTCGCGCTGCTGGTCCGCCTGAATCTGGGCTCGCCGGTGCTGTTCCGACAGCAGCGTCCCGGGCTTCACGGCAAGCCGTTCCACGTGTACAAGTTCCGCACGATGAACGACCGGAAGGACAGCAAGGGCGAGCTGCTGCCGGATGCGGAACGGCTGACCGCCTTCGGCAAGCTGCTGCGCAAAACAAGCATGGATGAGCTGCCTCAGCTGTTCAACGTACTGCGTGGAGATATGAGTCTGATCGGGCCAAGGCCGCTCCTGATGGAATATTTGCCGTTATATACGGAGGAGCAGCAGAAGCGGCATTGGGTCCGTCCCGGCATTACCGGCTGGGCTCAGGTGAACGGAAGAAACGCGATCTCCTGGGAAGAGAAGTTCGCGCTGGACGTATGGTACACCGACCACCCGTCGCTGTTGCTGGACGCGAAAATCTTATGGATGACGGTGAAAAAAGTATTCCGTGCCGACGGCGTTCAGCAGGCGGGGCATGCTACGACGAGCAAATTTACGGGCAACCGGAAGGTGGAGGGATTCTAGCATGAAGAAGCTCGTCCTGATCGGCGGAGGCGGTCATGGAAAGGTCGTCCTCGATGTGATGCGGGCTCAGGGGGAATATGGACTGGCCGGGATCGGCGACGACAAGTATACGCGCAGCTTTAGCCAGGACGGCATTCTTCACGGGCCGGTCGCGGACCTGGCGAAGCTGCTGCGGGACGACGACTGCCGGTTATTTATTGCCATCGGCAGCAACCGCACCCGCCGGGCCGTCATGGAACGGCTCGGGTACCCCGAATCCCGC
>NZ_BILX01000106.1 GCF_004000785.1 Paenibacillus ehimensis NBRC 15659
GCCGGTGGCGGCGCTGGGCGCGTGCCCGCGCGCGGGCTGCCGCGGCAGCATCATCCGCGGCAAGCGCGGCTACGGCTGCAGCGCTTACAAGACGGGCTGTACCTTCGTGATCTGGAAGGACAGCTTCGGGGCCTCGCTGACGGACGCCGCCATTGCGTATCTGCTGAAGCACGGACGCACCGCGCTGATGAGGCTGGTCGACGAGCAGGGCCGGACGGTCGAAGGACGGCTCGTGCTGCAGGACCCGAACACGGGGCAGCTTAGGCTGGAGCCGGTGTCCTCTTAGGAGTCTAGCCGGCAACAAGCCTTCGTCGGCCAGACTCCGAAGCAAGCCATTTTGATCATGGGGTGAATGGAGCACTTATGAGAGAAATTCCCATTGCATACGTCCGCGCGAACCAGGCCGGAATCGTCCTGCTGATTGCGCTTGCGGTCGTGCTGCGTCAGCCGGCGCTGATCGCCGCCTTGTGGGCCGTTCAAGTGCTCGGCTTGTGGCAGGGCATCCGCGCCAACCTGATCGTGCAGCTTGCTGCGCCGCTGCTCCGCAGCCGCGTGGCGGGCGCGCCTACCGAATCGCAGGAGCTGCTGCGGTTCAACAACGCCATCGCCGTCGGGGTCCTTACCTTGTCGCTGCTTGCGTTCTGGGTGAATCCGGACAGCTGGCTCGGATACGTCCTCGCCGGCATCGTGGCGCTTGCCGCGCTCGCGGCTCTATGCGGCTTTTGCATCGGCTGCTTCCTGTATTACCAGTTCAAGCGCCTCCGCAAATAACGGCGTCCGAAGCGGCGGCCGGGGCGAAGCGATTATAAAAAAAGCTTTCACCGCAGAGTCTGCGTGAAAGCTTTTTGCCGTGATGCGGCGTGTGACCGGTTACCAGGGCAGCACGTAGAAATAGACGGAGCAAAAGTGACAGATGCTTCCTCCCAGGACGAACACGTGCCATACGGTGTGGGCGTAAGGAAGCTTGCGCCATAAATAAAAGACCGTGCCGACCGTGTACAGCAGGCCTCCGGCGACCAGCCAGCCGATGCCGGCTGGGGGAAGCTGCTCCTGCAGCGGACGGAACGCGAACATAACCATCCAGCCCATCGCAATATAGAACAGCGTCGAGAGGACATTAAACCGCTTGACGAAAAACAGCTTGAACACAATGCCCAGCAGCGCAAGTCCCCATACGACGCCGAACAAGCTCCACCCCAAAGGGCCGCGAATCGTGACGAGCAAGAACGGGGTATAGGTGCCGGCGATGAGCACGTAGATGGCCGAGTGGTCCATAATTTCGAACAGATCGATCCAGCGCTCCTTGCGGGCGCTATGCAGCAAGGTGGAGCAGACGTACAGCAGAATCAGCGATACGCCGAAAACGGTGAAGCTGACGATATGCCAGACCGTACCGTTCTGCAGCGAATGGAGCAGCAGCAGAACGAGAGCCGCGACGCTGAGCGCGGCGCCGATGCCGTGGCTGATGGCGTTGGCCCGCTCTTCTTTCCAAGACGATAAAGTCAACTTGCGTTCATCTCCTGTCGGTTGAAGGATGGCAGGGTTCAAGGGCAGCCGGTTCATGATAGCAGGATTAACCCGTTCCTTCCATTATACCCCGCGACCGGAGAAATGACCAACTCTTAGAACCAGCCCGTAACCGGGATCGGAAGGCCTCTGGGCGATTCATTCCCCGGCTCGTCTGGAATGAGCCGCAGCTCGGGAGTATCGCGGATTCCTTCCGCGTACAGCTCGAAGGACACGCGGGGAAAATCCGCTTGCAATACAACGACGTTGCCGTCCACTTGAATGACGCGGATCGCAAGCTCCAGCGGCCGGCCTCCGGCAACGCAGCGGTAATGCCAAGGCTCCGAGGCGGATTCGGCATCTACGCGCTTGCTGAATTCCAGCACCGCCAGCTGGCGGTCCGGGCGATGGACCCGCAGCACCCGGGGCGGTTCCCGGTACATCGGCAGGCCGATGGAATACTCATAGGCCGTCCAGAACCGGTAACCGAGCTCGCCCGCCGATTTGGCGAACTCCCGGATCCAAGCGCGGCTGCGGCGCATCCGGGCCTGCGAGCCGATATCCGTCTGGATGCCCAGCGGGATGCCCGGATGAACGGCACGGATGCTTTCGACGAAGGGCCGGTAATGTCTTATGTAATCGGGCGGCAGATGCACGCGCATCCAGTCGGGCCAATGGGTCTGGAGCATGTGGGCGTCCGGGCGGACCGTCCGGATCATTTCAACCGCATCCACGCCTTGATATTCGCGAAGCGCTCCTACGGGATCTTGACCGGCGTCCACCGCAAGCGACCACGTTGCGATTTTGATATCGGGTCTCGTTTCGCGGACCCCGCCGGATCCGTTGATCAGCTCGTTCAGAAACCCGTTCACCGCCTGCACCCGAAATTCGATCCACAGCAAATAGCGGCCGCGGTCCTTTTTGTAGTACAGCGGAGAGGATTTGTAGCGGAATTCCGGCATGTCGCTGCCGCTGAACTGCTTGAATGCCGCCCGGGCATACGGGCCGACATCGCCGTACACGCCGCTCGCCAGTCCGTTCCATTCGGGGAAATACGGCTCGGCCACCTCAAAGCCCGTAAACGGGTGCGTGCGGACGAGATGGGCCGCCGCCGCTTTTTTCCATGCCACATAGCGATGGCTGAAAGGGGATAGCCGGGTAAATCCGTCATTCACTGGCTTAAGCAGCGTCATCTGCCACTCCGGCCAATCCGGGGGCAAATTCTCGGTCGTATACGTCCCGTTGCCGATCACCATCGCCCAGACGTCCATGCCGCGCTCGCGAAGAGCTGCCACGAGCCTGCCGTTCACCCGGGTTTCATCCGTCACAAAATAGCGCACGGTACGAAATCCCGCCAGTTCCAGCTCGGAGGCGACGCTTTCGGGTGACCGGCCGAGATAATAAGCAAAGGTCGGATCGATTTGAATCGTAGGCCGACTCGGGGTTCGGACAGACATGCGCATCCCTCGCTTTCCTTCATAAGACAGTTCATCGATTTCTTCTATAATGAAACATTTCCTTCCATAGTACGCTCTATGCTCCCCGGGTTCAAATTAGAAGTCCGCGGATCGTGACGGAACGCAACCCTTTTGCCGCCTTCCAAGGGCGGTAAGCTTCCAAAGGGGATTCAGATTATTTATATGAGCCGGATAGCAGAAAAATTTGCCAAACGGCTTTTTTATTGTCGCCCAGCAAACAAGAAAATGAGGGTCTTAGTCCAAAAAGAAACGCCTCTCGCATGCGAGGGCGTCAAGTCCGCAGAGATCGGATGGTTATACGGTGCCGTCTTTCGGTTTGCCATGGTCGGCAATAATGCCGACGAGAACGAGAATGGCGCTGACTCCATTGGCGATGTCGTTAATGAGATTATCGGGGATGTCGACTCCGAAGCTGCCCAGGGCAAGCTTCGCGGCTCCAAGAATACCTAGAATGAATGCTGGCTTTTTCCATTTTTCAAGCATAGGCCCAACCTCCTTTTCGATGGACTCCATATATTCATATGAATCTTCAAAAAAAGAGGAGTGGACTGCCAAAGAAAAGGGGTATTGTCCAAGCTGATGCATCTTGGTTGGAACGCGGGATGGGACGGCGTCATCGCACTGCCGGTCGAGCGGGAGGCAGGGGACTTAGGAAGCGGGCGTCGAGGGCCGGGTCAGTCCCCAGAACAGCAGCGCGAGGCCGCTGATGGCGGCGCCCAGCAGACAGACGCCGGTCCAACCGGCTTGCGCGTACATGAGCGTAGAGGCAATCGAGCCGACGGCGCTGCCGATCGAATAGAAGATCATGTATGCGCCGGCGAGACGGCTGCGGGCTTCCGGGCGTACGCTGTAGATCATGCTCTGATTGGTGACGTGCACGGCTTGCACCGCGAGGTCGAGGAGGAGCACTCCGGCGATCAGGGCCCATAGGGAGCGTTCCGTCAGACTGATCGGCAGCCACGAAACCAGCAGCAGCGTCAGCGCAATCCCGGTGGTCCGCTGTCCCAAGCCGCGGTCTGCGAGCCGTCCCGCACGCGCAGCCGCCAACGCTCCCGCTACGCCCGCGAGCCCGAACGACCCGATCGCGGTGTGGGAAAGCGACAGCGGCGGCGAACCGAGCGGCAGTACAAGCGAGGTCCACAGCACGCTGAACGAGGCAAAAATAAGCAGCGCGATCATTCCGCGGGTGCGCAGCACCGGCTCCTGCACGAATAAGGCGAATACGGAGCGCAGCAGCTGCGGGTACGTCATCGGCACTTTCCCGTGGTCTTCGCGCGGCAGTACCCGGAACAGGAGGCCGGCCATAAGCACCGTCAATCCGGCCGAAACGAAATAGACCGAACGCCATCCTGCGAGATCGGTCAGCGTCCCGGCGACGGTGCGAGCAAGCAGAATGCCGATCACCACACCGCTCGTTACCAGGCCGACGACCCGGCCTCGCTCGGCAGGCGCGGCCAACGTCGAAGCGTAAGCCACGAGCGCCTGCGTTACTACGGCGAGCAGGCCGACCGCACCCATGCCTGCGAGCAGTACGGCGGCAGTGGAGGCGGTACCGACCACGATGAGCGCCAATACGGACAACAGCAGTTGGCCGACGATCAGCTTCCGGCGGTTCGCCAGATCGCCGAACGGGACGAGCATAAGCAGCCCCAGCGCATAGCAGATCTGAGTGGCCGTGATGACAATGCCAACGGCGGCGCGGTCCATGCCAAGCTCGCTTGCCATGGCGTCGAGCAGCGGCTGCGCATAGTAGACGTTGGCGACAGCAAGCCCGCAGGCGATGGCAAACAACAGCGCGACGGAACGGGACAGCGCCGGTGCGGAAGCCGCTTCCTCTGCGGCTAAAGGCTCATGCGGCGCCTCCGTTTTTGCCCCGCTGCGGTCTCCGGCAAGAAGCCCCGCTTTTTTTTCAAGTCGATCCATGGTTATACCCTCCCGAATCATGAGAATTTTTTGTACCGATAAGTATAATATACCGATTGGTATATAATGTGCCTCGTAAATATAACTCTCCTGCATGTCTGCTGTCAAGAGGCCGATTGGCCGGGGAGCGAACCGAAATTCCAGCAATATGCCTCTTTGTACTGCCCGCTGAATTTGACAGCGGCAGCTTCAAAGCCTAAAATCATAGTATACTAATCGATATGAAATGAGGCTATTCTATGGTACGGCCAAGGGCGTTTGATGAAGACAAGGCTTTGGATGCCGCGATGCGGCTATTTTGGGAGAAGGGGTACGAAGCGACTTCTTTAAGCGATCTCACGTCCGGGATGGGCATACAGCGGCCGAGCCTTTACTCGGCTTTCGGAGACAAGCGGGAGCTGTTCGAAGCTGCGCTGCGCAAATATACGCACGCTCATTCCTCTTACGTCCGGTCCCGGCTGCAAAACGCTTCTTCCGTCAAGGAAGCGTTCCGGTCCTATTTTGAAGGGATTGCGGCGGAAGCAGATGAGGAAGGGCCCAACAAGGGATGCTTCTGCATCAACGTCATGGTGGAGCTTGCGCCGCATGACGCCAAATTCGAGGTTCTCACCAGAGAGCACCAGATGTATTTGGCCGCCCTGTTTCAAGAAGCGATCGAACGCGGCATACGGACAGGAGAGCTGAAGCAAGTCGGCAGCGCCAAGGCGCTGGCCCACACCTTGCTCGTGTCGGTCATCGGACTTACCGTGCTGATGAAATCCCGTCCCGAACGTTCGGTTGCGGATAACTTTATCGCGACGATCCTCGAATTGCTGAAGTAATTAGCCCTTGGATTTTAATGATAAAAATTACGATTAATTGACACGGCCTGGCGGACGGAGTAAAATTTGAAAAAAAGAAAGGCAACGCCTGACTTGTGAACCTAAACGGAAAGCGGTGTAGCGATTTGAAGGAAGAACGATCGGTTCCGGTCCATATTTTGACCGGATTTTTGGGCAGCGGCAAGACGACGCTGCTGACCCGGGCGCTGGATTATTATAAGCTGAGCGGCCAAAAGCCCGCCGTTCTGATGAACGAGCTGGGCGACGTGAATCTGGACGGGATGCTCGTGGACGAGGACGTGCCGATGACCGAAATGCTCGGCGGCTGCATCTGCTGTACGATCCGCGGCGATCTGGGCATGGAGCTGAAGCAGTTGATCGAGGAGCACCGGCCGGACGTCGTGTTCGTGGAATGCACGGGAGCGGCCAACCCGATTGAGATGCTGGACGGCGTCACGGATGCCTCGCTCCTGACGAAGGTGGAGCTGAAATCGGTCATTACGGTCGTCGATGCGGCGCAGCTCAGCGAGCGCTCGCACAGCCCGAAGGGCAAGACGTACCGGCTCATGCAGGATCAAATCCGCTGCGCGACGCGCATTTTGCTCAACAAGACAGATCTCGTTCCTCCGGCAGAGCTCATGCGTCTCGATACGCTGATAAGGGAGCTGAATCCCGCTGCCCCGATTCTGCCGACCGTGCGCTGCGAGATCGAGCTGTCCTTGTTCGACCGCCTCGAAGGCGGCGTAGCGGAGCGGCACCAAGCGGCTTCCGCTTGCGGCTGCGGACATGAGCATGCGGAGGGCGGAGCCTGCGGAACCGGGGGGCATGACCACGGGCACGGAAGCGATGCGCATCATCACAGCCACGAGCATGTGATGGTCTACACGCATTACTTCGCACGGCCGGTGGACAGCGAGCGGTTTGAAGCGTTGATCGGACGGCTCCCGCAGGAAATATACCGGGCCAAAGGCATTTTGAGGTTTACCGATACGGTTAGTCCGTTCCTGTTCCAATATGCGTATCGCGAGATGGATTTCGTGAAAATCGCGCCGAAGGAAGAGCTGCCCAGCGTAGCGGTATTCATCGGCGAGCACTTTGACCGGTCCTTTCTGGCGGACGAGCTGGCGGCTCTGGAAGGCCGGTAACCTTGACTCCCGCTGCGGATTCAGGCATTATTAGTAGTATCCGATAGCGTATTCATAGGGAAGAGGTAGTTATGGGAAATCACGAGCATGAGGTTCAGTCGACCGTTCAAGATATTTTGAAGGCCATGTCGGCCAAAGGCTGGCGCATCACCGACCAACGGAAGAGCCTTGCCGCCTTGTTCGCCGAATCGACCGGCTATTTGTCCCCCAAGGACGTTTATGATTATATGAAGCAGCCTTATCCCGGCGTCAGCTTCGATACGGTGTACCGCAACCTGCGTCTGCTGAGCGAGATGGGTGTTCTGGAACAAATTTACTTAAACGACGGACTGAAGTTCCGGGCCCGCTGCCAATCGCATCACCACCATCATCTTATTTGCATGAACTGCGAGAAAACAGTGCCTTTCGAATTTTGTCCGATGAAGCAGATCGACAATCTGCCGTCCGATTTTCAGATCGTCAATCACCGGTTTGAAATTTTGGGCTATTGCGGCGATTGCGCGCCGGCGGAAGCTCGCGAGGCAGGAATGGAAAAGCATTAACAAGTTCAGGCTGGCATATGGAAGACAGTGTACCTGCGAAGGGTCGCTGTCTTTTGTTTCATGCGCATGAAGGATGCAAGAGCTTGTGCGCCGTGCCACGAGCGAGGCTGGAGGTCTGTTCTTCAACGGGCAGGGACCAAGGTACTTGGCCGTATCTCATGGAATGAGGAGTGAGTTCGTCTATGCATTTCCGGCATGTGCTCGAATCCGATTACATACCTGTCATATCCGTGATCGACGATTGGTGGGGCGGCCGGCCGATGGCCGACATGCTGCCGAAGCTGTTTTTTCAGCATTTTCGAGATACAAGCTTTGTAGCCGAGCAAGGCGGTCAAATCATCGGCTTCTTGATCGGCTTTGTCTCCCAGACGTACCCGGAGCAAGCCTACATCCACTTTATCGGCGTGCATCCCGAGCATCGGAAAGACGGCATCGCCAAACGCCTGTACGGGATGTTCTTCGACAAGGCTCGTGAGAAGGGATGCGAGATCGTGCGCTGCGTCACGTCGCCGGTCAATAAAACATCCATTGCCTTCCATACCCGCATGGGCTTTCGGATTGATAAAGGAAACGTCGAGGTAGACGGGGTGCAGGCTACGGCCAATTATGACGGGAAAGGGCAGGACCGGGTTTTGTTTGTCAAGGAATTGCGGCCGTAAAGCCGTATTGGGACGCAGATGCCTATGAGGTACGCCGCGCTGACGGTCTCGGAGCGGGCGTGTTAATGGATTCGGACGGGGAAGAACCCCAGCAAAAAAAGATTCTAACATTTGAGCGAAAAACGGGGAGCGATCAGCTCTTCTTTTTTTATGACTAAACAGTGAAAAAATCCCAAAAAATCGATTGACAGGACACAGGGCCGATGCTAATATACTGACATAACTAAGTAAGTTTATCGGAATTATTAGTTAGTCACCGGACAACCGGAACGCCATATAATGAGCTGTGGGCGATTGACCCGCCCCTCCGATCCGATAAACGGAAATTATAAGCAGAATTGATAAATGGGGAGAGAAAAGGTTATGCGTGCACACACAAATCATGTGCTCCGGTTGTTCGGTAAATGGTCATTATTCAGCGTACTTACGGTGTCGCTCGTCGGGCTGACCGCTTGCGGCGGCGCCAAACCGGAGCCAGGCGGGGCCGCTCCGGCGCCGGGAGAAGGCTCGAAGCCTGCGGCATCGGCGTCAAAGCCGATCGAGCTGCTTAACGTCTCGTACGACCCGACGCGCGAGCTGTATCAAAGCTATAACAAAGCGTTCACTGCCTATTGGAAGAAGACGAAGGGGCAGGACGTCACCTTCAAGCAATCGCACGGCGGCTCCGGCAAGCAGGGACGTTCGGTCATCGACGGACTGGAGGCGGATGTGGTAACGCTGGCGCTGGCCTACGACATCGACGCGGTTCAGCAAGCCGGACTGATTCAAGCAGACTGGCAGAAGAAGCTGAAAAACAACAGCTCCCCGTATACTTCGACCATCGTGTTCCTCGTGAAGAAAGGCAACCCGAAGGGCATCAAGGATTGGGACGATCTGATCAAGCCGGATGTGCAGGTCATTACGCCAAATCCGAAAACGTCCGGCGGCGCCCGTTGGAATTATGTAGCTGCCTGGGGCTACGCCTACCAGAAGAACAATAAAGACGAAGCCAAAGCGAAAGAATTCGTGCAAAAGCTGTTCAAAAACGTGCCGGTGCTCGATTCCGGCGCGCGCGATTCGACCACGACGTTCGTTCAACGGGGCATCGGCGACGTGCTGATCGCTTGGGAGAACGAAGCGTATTTGTCCATCAACGAGTTCGGCAAAGACAAATTCGAGATCGTCACGCCTTCGATCAGCGTGCTTGCCGAGCCTCCGGTCGCCATCGTCGACAAGGTGGTCGACAAGAAAGGCAGCCGTGAAGTGGCGCAAGCGTATCTGGAATATTTGTACTCGGAGGAAGGGCAGGAGATTGCCGCCAAAAACTATTACCGCCCGCGTCTCGAGTCAGTCGCGAAGAAGTACGAGAATCAGTTCTCCCAAGTAAACCTGTTTACCATCGATGACGAGCCGTTCGGCGGCTGGGCGAAAACGCAAAAGACGCACTTTAGCGACGGCGGCGTATTCGACCAGATCTACAAACCGTGAGAGACAGGGAGAGAATAGACGATGGCCAAAGCTTGGAAAAAGCGCAGTATTTTACCCGGATTCGGTTTATCGATGGGTTTTACTGTATTGTACTTGAGTTTAATCGTCCTGTTCCCTTTGTCGGCCATTTTCATTAAAAGCTCCGGGATGGGCTGGGAGGCGTTCTGGCATACGATTACCGACCCCCGGGTCATCGCTTCCTACAAGGTCAGCTTCGGTACGGCGCTCGGCGCCGCGCTCGTCAATGCGGTCTTCGGCTTCATCGTCGCCTGGGTGCTTGTGCGGTACTCGTTTCCGGGCAAAAAAATTGTCGACGCGCTCGTCGATTTGCCCTTTGCGCTGCCGACGGCCGTTGCCGGGATTGCCCTGACGACCATCTACTCGCAGAACGGCTGGGTCGGCAGGCTGCTGGAGCCGCTGGGAATCAAAATCGCCTTTACGCCGCTCGGCATCATGCTTGCGCTGACGTTCATCGGCATTCCTTTCGTCGTCCGGACGCTTCAGCCGGTGATGGAAGAATTGGAGAAGGAGGTCGAGGAGGCGGCGGTGAGCCTCGGCGCAAGCCGCTGGAAGACCTTCGTCCGCATCCTGTTTCCCGAGCTGCTGCCTGCGCTGTTGACCGGCTTTACGCTGGCGTTCGCCCGGGCGGTGGGGGAGTACGGTTCGGTCGTGTTCATCTCCGGCAACATGCCGATGAAGACCGAAATCGCGCCGCTCCTGATCATGACGAAGCTGGAGCAGTACGATTACGCCGGAGCGACCGCAATCGCCTTGGTCATGCTGGTCATTTCCTTCGTGACGCTGCTCGTCATCAATCTGCTGCAATGGCGGGCGAACCGCCATGTCACATCGGCATAAGCGGGGGAGGAGAGGAAGGTTATGGCCGGTTACGTAGCTACCGCAGTGAAATCGGATTCGGCTGCCGCCGAACGTCCGCGTCACATTAGCGAGCCCCGGATCGTGAAATGGGCGCTCATTACCGTCGCATTGCTGTTTTTGGGATTTTTGCTCATTTTGCCTCTGGTCAGCGTCTTCGTCGAAGCGTTCCGCAAAGGCTGGGAGGTGTATGCTGCTTCGCTGATCGAGTCCGATGCGGCCGCGGCCATTCATCTGACGCTGCTCGTCGCCGTCATCGCGGTGCCGCTGAACCTGTTGTTCGGGCTGGCGGCCGCATGGGCGATCACGAAGTTCCAATTTAAGGGAAAAAATTTGCTGATCACACTTATCGACCTGCCGTTTGCGGTGTCCCCGGTGATCTCGGGCCTGATCTTCGTCCTGCTGTTCGGTGCGAAAGGCTGGTTCGGCCCGTGGCTGCAGGAGAACGATCTCAAGATCATTTTCGCTTTGCCGGGCATCGTGCTTGCCACGGTATTCGTCACCTTCCCGTTCGTTGCCCGGGAGCTGCTGCCGTTGATGCAGGCGCAAGGGACGCTGGAGGAAGAGGCGGCCGTGACGCTCGGCGCCAAAGGGTGGCGTATCTTCTGGAAGATTACGCTGCCCAACATCAAGTGGGGCCTGCTGTACGGGGTCATCCTGTGCAACGCCCGCGCCATGGGCGAATTCGGGGCTGTGTCGGTTGTCTCCGGTCATATTCGTGGATCGACGAACACGATGCCGCTGCATATACAGATCTTGTACAACGAATATAATTTTGCCGGCGCGTTCGCCATGGCGTCTTTGCTTGTCCTGCTTGCGGTGGTCACTCTGGTCGTCAAAAGCGTCATTGAGTGGAAGCACCAGCAGCAGCAGCTCAGCCGGGAAGGAGAGACCTGATCATGCATATTGTGGCCAAACATTTGACGAAAAGCTTCGGCAGCTTTCAGGCGACCAAAGATGTCAGCTTCGAGATCGAAAAAGGGAAGCTGATCGGCCTGCTCGGACCGAGCGGAGGCGGGAAAACGACGATCCTTCGCATGCTCGCCGGATTGGAGGAGCCCGATTCGGGCGATATCCTCTTCCACGGGCAGAAGGTCAATTCGCTTCCGCCGCAAGCGCGCGGTATCGGCTTCGTATTCCAGAGCTACGCGCTGTTCCGCCACATGAGCGTCTTCGACAACATCGCCTTCGGGCTGACGGTTCAGAAGCGCAGCAAGGCTCAGATCAAGCAGCGCGTGCAGGAGCTGATCGAGCTGACCGGCTTGGCGGGGCTTGAGAAACGGCTGCCGCACCAGCTTTCCGGCGGGCAGCGGCAGCGTGTCGCCTTTGCCCGCGCCATCGCACCTGAGCCGCAGCTGCTGCTGCTGGATGAGCCGTTTGCCGCCATCGATGCCAAGGTGCGCAAAGAGCTGCGCACCTGGCTGAAGGAGATGATCGACCGGGTCGGCATCACCACCATCTTCGTCACGCACGATCAAGAGGAAGCCGTCGAGGTGGCCGATCAGATCATGATCATCAATCAGGGCCGTCTGGAGCAGCAGGGTACGCCGATTGAAATTTACAAGCAGCCGGAGACGCCGTTTGTGGCGAATTTCATCGGCGAATCGAATCAGCTTGGAGACGCTTCGGCGCTTAAAGGGTTCCCGGCCGCCGGGGCGATCGAGGGCGCGAAAGCGATCATCCGCCCCGAGTTTATCGAAGTGGGCTTGCCTGGCGAGCTGCCGTTTCCGTCCGCAGCCGAGCAGGGCGTCGTCAAGAACGTCTACTTCCGCGGAACAAATTGGCAGATCGAAGTGACGCTTGGCAGCGAGAAGCTATTCGCATACCGTTCGCTGGAGCTGCCCCAGCTTCATCCGGGAGACCGGGTGAGCGTGTTGATTCACCGCTTGTACCTGTTCAACGAAGACGAACATCTGACACTTGAAAACACTTTAAAAACCGATCCGATGCCGGTGCATATTTAATTGAAAGAGATCCGCAGAAAGGGGTAGTCGATGATGGAACACCATATTACGATACGAAGCGAACAATACGAACTGGCGGCCACCCTCCATTATCCGCCGGCGGAAGAGGAGGGCGGAAAGGGCTGCGGATCGGGCCGTTTTCCGATCATTATCATATGCCACGGGTTCGTCGGATCGCGAATCGGCGTCGACCGTTTGTTTGTCCTCGCGGCGCGGGAGTTTGCCCGTCACGGCTACATGGTGCTCCGTTTCGACTACGGCGGCTGCGGCGAGAGCATGGGCGAATATGGCGCCGGCGGCCTGAACGCTTTGATCGACCAGACGCGTACCGTCCTCGATTATGCGCTCGATATCGACTGCGTCGATCCTCAGCGGGTCGTGCTGCTCGGACACAGCCTCGGCGGAGCCGTCGCCATCCTGACCGCCGCCCGGGACAAACGGGTGAAATCGCTCGTGCTCTGGTCGGCTGTTGCGTACCCATTTAACGATATCGTGAACATCACGGGCAAGAAAGCGTACGAGACGGCCGTTCAATGCGGCTCGGCGGATCATCTCGGTTATGCGCTTCAGCCGGTCTTCTTCGAATCGCTCTCGCAGTACCAGCCGTTCGAGCAGCTTCGCAAATTTACCGGCGACGTCCTGCTTGTCCATGGAACGGCAGATGACGTGATTCCCGTCGATTACTGCTTTCTCTACCAAAAGCTGTTCTGGCTGCGCAGTCAGGGGCAGTGCGAGAAAGAAATTATTTTCCAGGCCGATCATACGTTTTCGGGAGGCTTGGCGAGGGAGCAGCTGTTGACCAAAACAAGAGATTGGCTGCTGTATATCGACAAACGCAAAAACGAGTGGAACGATTGGACAATTTAACGGGATAGCGCATTTTTTTTAACATACAATACCAACTTAACACATAGGAATAAAAAACATTAAATGTCGGAGGGATTACGATGGCTAAACCGCTCGATGTGGATGAACTTTGGACGAAACGCATCCTTCAAAGTGTCAACGGACTCGAATACGGTACGGTACAGATCGTCGTGCATGACGGACGAATCGTGCAGATCGAACGAACGGAACGCAAACGTTTTGAATCGGATTCGGCATCCCAGCGCCATCTGCCCGAACAAAAACAGCATAAGCGCACCCCTTGATGCGATGGGTCCACCGAACCGCTGGAGACCTCCCGAACTGCCTGGCACCTTGCCGCGCGTTCGCCGGAGGTCTCTTACTTTTTTTCGCTTCAAAATGAATAAAAGGAGTGTATGACTATGGCTAAGCTTGTTATCCCATCGAATGAATCTGGTCCGGGAGCCGTCGTATGAGACGGCGGCTGGGAGCGAGGCCGTTCGCGCTGGCTTTGCTGGCGGTGCTGCTGGTGGCCGCCGCAACGGGCTGCGCGACGGCGGCGAAGTCCGGACTGGGAGGAGCCGCCGATAAGCGGCCCGAGACGGAAGAAAAGGCGAAGCGGGTACGGATCGGGTACCAGAAATACGGCACCGTGAACTTTCTGAAGGCGCAGGGAAAGCTTGATCAGAAGCTGCAAGAGGCGGGTTACACCGTGACGTGGACGGAGTTTCCCGGCGGTCCGCAGCTGCTTGAGGCGCTGAATGTGGGCAGCATCGATTTCGGGCATGCGGGCGAAGCGCCTCCAATCTTCGCGCAGGCGGCCGGAGCGCCTTTGGTTTATTTGGCATACGAGCAGGCAAGACCGCTCAGCGAAGCGATTGTCGTGCCCGAAGCGTCGCCGATTCAAAGCGTCAAAGATTTGAAGGACAAAAAGGTCGCTTTAAACAAAGGGTCCAACGTTCATTATTTGCTTGTGAAGCTGCTGGAGCAAGCCGGTTTGAGCTATTCCGACGTTCGAACGGTGTTTCTGCCCCCGGCCGACGCCAGAGTCGCTTTCGAACGGGGCAGCGTGGACGCTTGGGTCATCTGGGACCCGTATTTCGCCGCCGTGCAGACGTCCTCCAAGGCCAGAGTATTGGCGGACGGGAAAGGCGTGGTGTCCAACTACGAGTTTTATTTGGCGTCCCGCCCGTTTGCCGAGCGGAACAAAGAGATCACCGCCATTCTGCTGGAGGAATTGAACCAGGCCGGCGCTTGGGCGAAGGCGAATCCGCAGGAGGTGGCGAAGCTCTTGTCGCCGCAGCTCGGCATCGATATTCCGTCGCTTGAGCTAGCCATGGGAAGGCGCGAATACGGCTTGCTGCCGATCAACGGGCAAGTGATCGCCGAGCAGCAGCGCGTGGCGGATACGTTTTTGCAAATCGGGCTCATCCCCAAGCCGATCAAGGTGGGCGATGCGTTGTTAGACCCGTAACGACAACCTGGAAAGGATGACGGAGGATGGAAGTGTTCTGGTTTATTCCAACGCACGGAGACGGCCGGTACTTGGGCACGCAGAAGGGAGCCCGCGCCGTTGATTTTCCGTATATGAGTCAAATCGCCCAGGCGGCCGACCGGCTCGGATACGGGGGCGTGCTGCTGCCGACCGGCAAATCCTGCGAAGACGCATGGATCGTCGCCTCGGCGCTCGTTCCGCAGACCAAGCGTCTCAAATTTCTGGTTGCCATCCGCCCGGGTCTGATGTCGCCGATGCTGTCGGCCCGCATGGCGGCCACGCTGGACCGCCTGTCCGGCGGGCGGCTGCTGATCAACGTGGTCACCGGCGGCGATCCGGTAGAGAATGCCGGCGACGGCTTATTCCTCGATCATACGTCGCGCTATGAGCTGACGGACGAATTTCTCCACATATGGCGGAAGGGACTGCAAGGCGGAGAAGTGACCTTTGCGGGCGACTATTTAACCGTCAAAGGCGGTACGCTGCTGTATCCCCCGCTGCAAAAGCCGCATCCTCCGCTTTATTTTGGCGGGTCTTCCGACATCGCCCAGTCGATCGCAGCCGAGCATATCGACGTGTACTTGACTTGGGGCGAGCCTCCGGCTCAGGTCGAGGACAAAATCAAGCGCGTTCGCAAGCTGGCTGAAGCGAAGGGGCGGCAGGTGAGGTTCGGCATCCGGCTCCACGTCATCGTCCGGGAGACGGAGCGGGAGGCTTGGAACGCAGCCGACGAGCTGATCCGGTATGTGGATGACGACACGATCGCGCAAGCCCAGAAGGTATTTGCCCGTTTCGACTCCGTCGGGCAGCGCCGGATGGCGGAGCTGCACAGCGGGAAGCGCGACGGGCTGGAGATCAGCCCGAACCTGTGGGCCGGCATCGGACTGGTGCGTGGCGGCGCCGGAACGGCGCTGGTCGGAGACCCTGTGACGGTAGCGGCCCGGATGAAACAATATGCGGAGATCGGCATCGACACGTTCATTTTATCCGGTTACCCGCATCTGGAGGAGGCTTACCGGATGGCGGAGCTGGTGTTCCCGCTGCTGCCGTTGAAGCGGGATCCGGCGGGGAGCCTTGGCGACTCGGAAGCCGCAGCTTCCGGCGCTTCCTCCCTTGGACCTTTCGGCGAAATTATCGCCAACAACGAACCGCCGACGAAGCAGGACCCCTCATTCCTCAAAGAAAACGAGGTGCAAGCCGATGAAGGCCGCATTCCGCGACTCGCGCGCTAAAGGCTGGCTGCCCTGGCTCGTCCCGGTCGCCATTGTGCTGATATGGCAGGTGCTCGGACAGCTCGGCTTCATCTCGACGCGCATTTTGCCGACGCCTTTGCAGGTCATCCAGGCCTTCATTCCGCTCGCCGAGAAGGGCACGCTGCTTCAACATATCGGGATCAGCGCGAAGCGGGCATTGCTCGGCTTTGCCGTCGGCGGGGGGATCGGCCTGGCGCTCGGACTTGCGAACGGGGTGTCGCCGCTGCTTGAGAAGCTGACCGACTCGTCCATGCAGATGATCCGCACCATCCCGCATTTGGCCCTCATTCCGCTGGTCATTCTATGGTTCGGCATCGGAGAGGAGGCGAAGCTGTTTCTAGTCGCGCTGGGCTGCGCCTTTCCGGTTTACCTGAATACGTTTCACGGAATCCGCTCCGTCGATCCGGGCTTGATCGAAATGGGCAAAGTATACGGCTTGCAGGGGCTCCCGCTGTTCTGGCAGGTCATCCTGCCCGGCGCGCTTCCGAGTATTCTGGTCGGGGTGCGTTATGCGCTTGGGATCATGTGGATCACGCTGATCGTCGCCGAGACGATCTCCGCCGATTCGGGTATCGGCTACATGGCGATGCATGCGCGGGAATTCATGCAGATGGACGTTGTGGTGCTCAGCATCATCATCTATGCATTGCTTGGCAAGCTGTCGGACGCGATGGCCAAAGGGCTTGAGCGGCGCTGGCTGCAGTGGCACCCGAACTTTAAGAAAGCCTGACCTTGAACCGAAGGAGGGTTCCGTATGAGCGCAAGACAAGGCGGTATCCAATTGAATATCCGGCGTGTGACGAAACGTTTCGGAGACCGTGCCGTACTGAACGAGATTACGCTCGATTTGAACGCGGGCGAGTTTGTGGCCGTCGTCGGCCGGAGCGGCTGCGGGAAAAGCACGCTCCTCCGGCTTGTGGGCGGGCTGGAAACGGCCGATGAAGGCACCATGCTCTTGGATGGGAGGGAGCTTGAAGGTATCGATCCGGACACGAGGCTGCTGTTCCAGGAAGCCCGGCTGCTTCCATGGAAAAAAGTGCTGGCGAACGTGCAGATCGGCGCGAAGGCGGGAAACCGGAAGAAGGCGCAGGAAGCGCTTCGTTTGGTCGGCTTGGAGGAGCGGGCCAACGAATGGCCCGGGGTATTGTCCGGCGGCCAGAAGCAGCGGATCGCGCTGGCCCGGGCGCTGGCGGGCGCTCCGCGTCTGCTG
>NZ_BILX01000107.1 GCF_004000785.1 Paenibacillus ehimensis NBRC 15659
CAGGGTGCTCAAGGACCTCAAGGTGGCCAAGGACCTCAAGGCGTTCAAGGTCTCCAAGGACCCCGAGGAGTACCGGGGATTTTAACTGGATTTAATTGTACAAAGTATGCCGGTACACCACCCATAGTTTTGACCGCAGCAACCCCAACGTCCACTGTATTAACTGTAACCGTTAGTGTTGCGGCAGCAACTAACGTAGTATCGTTGACCTCCTATATAACGTGGACACCAACTACTGCAAACAACACCTTCACCTTAACAATCGTTCGTGATGATAGCACTGTAATTGGTAGAGCAATCGATTCACCGGCATCTGTAAGCCCCATTACGACTGCTATCACCACTTGTGACGTTGTTCCGCTTACTGGCACCCATACCTATACTCTGCAGGCCACAGGGAATAGTTTAACGGGCATCCAAACAATTACCATAAACTTTGCTGGACTTACTGGTGGCGTTCTAAGCACTTAGTTTCATGAAATACGCAAGAAAGGAGTCTCTGACTAGTTCACATTGGACTGGTGGGGACTCCGTTCAAATAGCCCCTTCCCATCGATATAGGAGCTTGGTTGTTGTAAATTCTGTGAGCGATTTTGAAATAAATATCTATCCCCTGTGGCGATATATCCACTCCATGACGCAGCCCGGCCAGTGCAACAAAACAAATAAAAGAGCCTTCGACTACTGGCCGGGACTCTTATTTATTTCAGCCGCCCCATCCGTGATCGTCACGGGCTGTCACATTTGTTGGATGCGTTGGTTGTTGAACCGGAATAATACCACCTAATAAAATCAACCCCATCATCAAGGATAGAAATGCTTTTTTCATAAGTCAAACACTCAGTGGCTTCTGCTGCCCCTAGTCAAAGTAATTCCTTAACGGTTTCCGGGTATGTGGAATATTTGACGGAGAAACAAAGGCTGATCCCGGCGCAAGTGTGGTATTGGAAAAATTCAAACCTCTTTCTTCCTACGATCAAGAAAATTTTTGAAAGTTATTCAATCCTCTGAAATTGGGAAAGCGTTGGAACTTAAAAATCAGACTGTGATGATTGAGGGGGTGCCAGTAGAAACGAAAGTTAAATTTCTTTCCGACCTGCCTAATACATTGAATGCTCAATGGGATTCGACTGTGATGGGTATCAGCATTACAACTTTTTACCTGACACTTACTTACAGGTTCGACCTTACTAATGGACGTGCCACAAAAGTTGTTGATGCCAATGGAGCTCATAGAAACTATAACCCCGGAGTAATTATTAGTGAAAACGGGGCAGCAAGTAAAGAAACCTCTGGAAGCGAAGCATATGCAAGGCAGAATTGGACGGCCAAAATGGTTCCCGCTGGGGGCTTCATTGAATAAACTCTTATCGGCTATTTAAAAGGGGATGGGCGTACAGGCCATGCAAAATTTGAAGGGAATACTCTAAATAACATCAATAAAGGCATGGCAAAAAATTTGGTATAATGACAGCATCCCAACCTTGAAATAATTGGGAGGTGCTTTAGATAGAATATCATCTTATTTACTGGATTTCGCTTGCGCTTGTAAACACAGGGCTTGCTCAAAGTAAGAATCTCAATGGATTATTTTGGTTTTTCATTTCTCTTATTATCGGCCCCCTTGCTACCTTGGCATTAGTTATTAATTTTAAGAGAAAACGCTAGAAACAAGGGTCACATCGCAATATAAACGGTAGTGACCCTTGCCCTTTAAATTCTATGTCGTCGGCTGCCCGGATGCTTTTCTTAGCTCATTCGCCAGCCAATGAATGTAATCGGCCTGCTGCTCATACGCTGCGGCCGCGGTGCCGTCCCCAGCCTGTTCCGCCTCCTGCCTCTTTGCATCCATTCCTTCCATGCCGGACTCATCCAAGTTGTTCTTAGTATGCGCGCTTTTGGGAAAATGTTTCAATTCCTCATAGGTACGACCTGAGGGATCGGCGTCGTTTATCTGAATGGTCATGACCTGTTTCAATTCCTCATAGGTACGTTCTAAACTGAGGTTCCGCATAGGAGTAACCCGCGAAAAGAAAGTTTCAATTCCTCATAGGTATGTTCTAAACCGAAAATAAACTTCAATATGCAGCCGTGTATCGAAGCCGTTTCAATTCCTCATAGGTACGTTCTAAACCCTAATCCGGCTGTTAATCCCTTAATGGTGTTATCCAGTTTCAATTCCTCATAGGTACGTTCTAAACCTAAAATCAGAAGGCTTTAGATTAAATTCTTGTAAAACGTTTCAATTCCTCATAGGTACGTTCTAAACTGGCAGAATCCCACTCATCACTCGAGCTATCTCTTGCCCCAGTTTCAATTCCTCATAGGTACGTTCTAAACGACGATGTAAAAATTCAGGACAAGTTGTAATTTCATAGTTTCAATTCCTCATAGGTACGTTCTAAACGAGGTCAACCTCTTGGAAGGCCTTCTCGCGGCGATGTTTCAATTCCTCATAGGTACGTTCTAAACGTCTCTGTCAGACCGTTTTAAACAAATCAAAGTGAAGTTTCAATTCCTCATAGGTACGTTCTAAACTCGGGAGTTTCGAAGCCCGCGACCATCCTGCCGTCAAAGTTTCAATTCCTCATAGGTACGTTCTAAACGTGCACCTTCGGATCCGGGAAGAAGTTGGCTGGGCTCGTTTCAATTCCTCATAGGTACGTTCTAAACACTTGATAGTTCGTCTTCACCCAAAGTTTATCACGGTTTCAATTCCTCATAGGTACGTTCTAAACCCATCAAAATCCCGCCGTTAAGCCATTTCTACATGTCCCAAAATGATATATCGACCACAGAAAATACCGTAATCCCTTCTACCGCGCTGCTATCCTTGTCGTCGATCCCCCGGGATTTTTGCAGCATTGGGGGTCGACGACAAATTGCATAATTGAATTATAAGCTTTCGTCCACCTTTTTCCAAGATCGTGATTTACTGAATTTTAAGCCTTTGCAAATATTTTTGGTACTCCTCAATTCCCGGCCTTTTTCAATAAATAATCGTTGGAAAAACCTCGCACTTCTACCTTACCACAAACTTCGAATACTTCGTATCTTTTTTGATACTTGAACAATACCAAAAACAGGAGTAAAATCATGACCAAAGTCATAAAATGACCAAAGTCATTTTCTTAATAAGGCGGTGACCCTCCCCCATGCTTAGAGCATCCCGAAAGCAAGAACTGAAAAATCTCATTTTCGCACAGTCCATAAAGCTGTTCAAAGAAAAAGGCTTCGACAACGTAACGGTCGAAGAAATTACGCAAGCCTGCGGGATCGCAAAGGGAACGTTCTATAATTACTTTCCGAAGAAAGAAGCCGTACTGCTTCATCTAGCCGTATCCCAGCTCAAATCCGTCCATGAAAGCATCCAGCGCAACAAAAACATACCGGGTCTGAAGCAACAACTGCTGCACCTCTTCAGTAACTTGTTTCATCAATACGCCGAACAACCGGACATGGTCAGACTGGTCGTGTCGGAAATGATGCGTGCCGACATGTTCATCGATGCCGAAATGAGAATCGTTGAAAAGTTCAGGCAAGCGCTCGCTGCGCTCCTTGAAGATGCAAAAGACAAAGGGCTGCTCACGACGCAAGCGGCCAGCGAAGATATCGCGGCGGTGTTGACCGGCGTTTATTTCAACTCGCTAATGATTTGGCTTTCGGGAGACACCGCTGCGATCCAAATCGAGACGCTATTCCAGCGACATTTCGATATCGTGTGGGAAGGCATTCGTTCGGGAGGAGTAGTAGAACAATGATAACCATCATCATCATCTCTGCCCTGCTGCTTATCGGCATCAGCGGTCTTCACGTTTATTGGGCCTTCGGCGGCACCTGGGGTTCGGGTGGCGTAATACCGGAGACCAAAGCACAGCAGCCCGCTTTCGTACCGGGTAAGCTCGCGACACTTGCCGTCGCTGTTCTCCTGATTGCTGCAGCGGTGCTGCTGTTGATGGAAGCGGGACTTGTCCAAGCATTTTCCGGCTTTTTTGTCGTTACGTGGGGCTGCTGGGTATGCGCAATCGTATTCGGACTGCGAGCCATCGGCGATTTCCGGTACGTGGGCCTAACAAAACGGGTACGAGGAACGCGCTTCGCCACCTTGGATAGTTATTTGTTTACGCCTCTATGTTTGTGGCTTTGTCTTGCTTTTATATTGGCGATCCGAATAGGAGGGTGAGTGCCGGGGGATTGAGGAAGGCTTTTAATTCGGTTGGCACCGGAATCAAAATTTTGCAGCAAGGCGCTCAGTCGGTTGGAATTAGCCCCACATGGCCGAGAACAAACGCCGCTCTTTGGTCAACCGATAAGGTGGGTACGACGATCAATTCGTAATCCAATTGCTTGTACGTTTCAAACAGGATGTGATACGTGGCAAGCGCCTCTTCAAAATCCTGTACTCTTTCGCTGTCCGTTTGGTAGATTTCTTTCCAAGGCGGTAAAATAAACACTTGTTTGTTGTATCTGTACTTCTGAACTGCCGATTCCAGCCTCTCTGAAATGGGAGCACGGATTAAATTAGTGTATGCCAATGTATCAGGGATGCCTCTGTCAAAGAACAACGTGTGCCCCGATCGATTGGACAGCGCTCTATGGTAGCTTTCGATCGATCTATCCAGCATGAGGTCGCGATATTTGATTGCCTTTTTCCAAGGCAAGGCATCCCCGTCGTAAGACATCTCGGCTTGAATGATTTCTCTGGCGACTTCCGGAACGTATGGATAGCCGCTTCTCTGTAGTTCATTCAGCAGGGTGGTTTTCCCTGCACCTGGCCCGCCGGTGATCACAATAAAATCTTTTCTGAACAATTCATGGTCCGTCATTTTTTAACTCTCCCGCCACAGGCTATAGTTCTTTTTGAAGAAAGATCTCATCGTCTTTAACATAACCGCAGCGTTCATAGGTTTTGATGGCCGGGTCGTTATCGCTGCCCGTTAGTATTTTTATCACCTTTACTCCGCGCTCTGCCAGCTTGTCTTCCAACAAGGCAATCATGGAGGTGGCAAGTCCCTTTCTCCGGGCTGCTTGTTCGATATACATTTCGGTGATTTCTCCCAGCCCTTCCCGATAGCAAAACGACTTGTAGCTTTGTGCGCAAGCAAAGCCTACGACTCTACCATTCATGGTCGCTACAACGATCAATTCGCTGTTTCGGTTCATGCTCTCAATAATTTCCGACGCAGGCAACAACTCCCCGCCGTTAAAAGCTTGGTTCAATCTTGCAAGGTCTGCCGCATCGTCGGCTGTAGCCATTCGTACTTCCGTCGTCATCCGCTCAACTCCTTTTAACAATACCCAGGTTACGGGCTCCCGTTACAATTCCTTATAGGTACGTTCTAAACTTCGGCTGCGCTGCCAACTGCGACGGCGCTAAGCGAATTTCAATTCCTTGTAGGTATGTTCTAAACCCATAAAAATCCCGCCGTTAAGCCATTTCTATATATCCCAAAATTACATATCGACTAGAGTAAATAACTGTAACCCCTTCCACCTCGCTGCTATCATTGTCGTCGATCTCCCGATATTTTGCAGCATTGGGGGTCGACGACAAATTGCATAATTAAAAGCCTTCGCCCACCTTTTTCCAAGGCCGCAACCGTCGCAGACATTGCTGGGCTGTTTCAATTCCTCATAGGTACGTTCAAAACCGTTGGAAACTCCCGCTGCCGACGAAAAAGTAGCGGGGTTTCAATTCCTCATAGGTACGTTCAAAACCCGCTGCTTCCTCCGGTTCTACTTCGTTTTCTATGCGCTGTTTCAATTCCTCATAGGTACGTTCAAAACGTACTGGTGCCGGCGGCCGTACAGGAGAAGATCGTCGGTTTCAATTCCTCATAGGTACGTTCAAAACCAGTTTGATAAACTCTGTCAACACACAAATCAACGGGTTTCAATTCCTCATAGGTACGTTCAAAACGTCGTCCCGATGGAATCCGTACGTATACCGCCATACCAGTTTCAATTCCTCATAGATACGTTCAAAACGGAAGATCACAAAGTTTGTTGTCTTGGCGAACGGCGTGTTTCAATTCCTCATAGGTACGTTCAAAACCCAACTCGGCAGCCATGAATTCCGGAAAGGACGTGAAGGTTTCAATTCCTCATAGGTACGTTCAAAACACAAAAATTTGCTTGTCATATAGACAGGCATACGGGTTTCAATTCCTCATAGGTACGTTCAAAACGGTACCTCTTTTCGTCTACAGCGAGGTCAAGACGGGGTTTCAATTCCTCATAGGTACGTTCAAAACCTTTCCGCAGCCATTCGGTCCTTTCGCTTCTTTAAAAGGGTTTCAATTCCTCATAGGTACGTTCAAAACCCGTAACAATCCCTCTACTACGCCTTTCCCGCATATCCCGCAATTTCGTTTCTCCAACAGCTACCGCCGCAATCCCTTCTGCAGCGCGACTATCGTTGTCGTCGACCCCCGGGTGTTTTTGCAGCATTGGGGGTCGACGACAAAAAACATAGTTAAATTATAAGGCTTTGTCCACCTTTTTCCAACCCCATGATCTCCCGATCCGAGTACTTTTGGGTACGCCACGTATAAAAAATAACCGAGTCCTCATCGTCTTCGATAATTTTATTCAGCTCCGCCTTCAGTTTCTTCAGATTTGTCTCCGTAATTTCCCCTTCAAGCACGGAGTTTTGGACCCAGTTCAAATATTTACGGCATGTCTTGAGTACGCGGGCTACGCGTTTCTCCCCAACATCGTACACAATGATCGCAAACAGAAGCATCACCTCTTTCCAGAACCAGCTAACACACGCCCGGCCTTACCATAAAGCCTCGAACGGCTCATAGCTTTTCTCGCCCATGAAATGCTTTTGCAGCTTATAAAGCTCCATGCGCAGCAGCCTGCGGTAACTAACCTCCTTATTCAGCTCCCGGTGCTTGATCGTCGTCTTCAATTTCCCTTCCCATTCGGTAATAAACAGCTTCCGGCCCTTTTCCGTGAGCAAGATGCCTCCCGTTTCTTTAACAAAATGCTCTTTCGTCAACTGTTTTTTGCCAATCAATGAAAACAGTAAACGATCTACAAGCACCGGCTTGAAAATCTCTGCCACATCCAAATTCAGCGAAAATCTTCGTAAATTCGTCGTGTGCAAATAACCGATCCGCGGGTCTAGGTGGGTATGATAAATTTCGCTCAGCACCTGCGTATATAGGATCGAATTGCCGAAACTGATTAACGCATTAAGCTCGTTTTTTGGCGGACGTTTGGAACGTTGGCCGAACTTGAAATCCGGGTGATCCAAAATAACATCGAACGCTTTATAGTAACTCTCCCGAATATTCCCCTCGTAGGCCATAAGCTCCGGTATCGTCCGGGCCGCGGCCGAATTCGCCACCAAGGCTTCAATCGTATCGATCGCCGCGCCGACATCCTTATTCCTCGAACGATAATATTTCAACACCCGCAAAATGTTATGAGCAGCGCCACGGACAAACGCCTGCGCAATTTCATAGCGCTTCGCCTCATCCGAATAGTACTCCGCCTGCTTGAGAATCATATACCCCGAATTCAGATGCTCCCGCGGATAAAAGCTGCCTGTATAATACCCGTAATAGTTAAAAAAATGCAGAATAATCTCTTTCTGCGAACAAAACTCGAGCAGCGACTTGTTCAAATTGACCTCGCCGAATATCATCAATTCTTGCGTATCCTCTACCGGGATAAACTTCCGGCCCTCTTCGCCTTCAAAGTATAACGTATTGTCCTTACGCTTCAATTCGCCGGATTGAAAAATATAAATGGTCTTCTTCAAAGATTTCCCTCCAAGCTCGGTGATTCGTCCCTAAGGCTAGGCCCAACAAAACTCACGGTAAGCGCATTTCCCGCAAAATTTGATTTTTTCCGGCTTGGGCGGTACGTCTTGGTTGATGATGCGGCGAATCTGCCGAATCGCTTCTTGAAGCTCGCCCTCCCGAGCGTCATCCAATTGAACCGGCTCCTTGCGCCGTTCCTCTGGAAAACGCAGCTCGCCTCGCGCGTCAATTCCGGCCATTTTAAGGGTGTACAGGTAAAATAACAGCTGCATGGTGGCGCTTTTTATATACGATGAGGTCTTCTTCACCTCGGCCACTACGAGTTCCCCTTGCTTGCTCGTCACGGTGTCCATCTTCACCGACTCCCAAGCAACCTCTTTCTTCTCGCGGGCGTAGGCCTGCTCATGAAGAAAGCGGCCCCAATCCATATTCTCATCCTGCTGGTCCGGCACAATCTGCCGGGACATCAGCCAAACCTCACGCTTGCAGATGTAATAGTACCAGATGAATGTACCGGTAATCCCTTGAATAGACTCGGCATCGCTTCCCGTGTCCGGTGCCGCGGAGTCGTTCATCGCCGTTCTCCTCCCATCCGTTACCAAATAAACGCCTCTTCATCGTTCGGATCGCGTATCCATCCCGTTCGCCGGTCATAGTACTGATCTGCCTCTACCCACTCCGGCCGGATCAGGACAAAACCATACGCCAACTCCCGATTACGAACATAACGGCAATCGACATCCATTTGAAACTGCCTCAGCTTCGTTTTGCAGCGCAAATAATTTTCGCGTCTGCGGTTTAAATCTTTTTCTTTACATACATGTTCCACAAAGTAATTCCAAAGCCAGGCCGCCTTCCAATTGTATTGGACATATACGGGAATCGTCCGGTTTTTCTTCGGGATAAGTGAGAAGTCCGACAGCTTGTCAAATTCCAGCTTTTGAAGCTGAGCTAGCCTCTTGCGAGATTCGCCGTTCTCCTTTAGATAAAGCAGCTTTTCATAGTATCTATCCACCATTTGCTGATAAGCTTTCTCCGGTATAGCCCCGTCGCCATGTTCTGCCCGGAACTCCCTTATCGTTTCTAAAGCGATATAAGCATCCTGACCGTATACGATGGCCGAATCCGCCTTTTTGGCGATTGCCTTATGCAGCGGGATGATCACCACGGGTCCCGGCGTCGTCCTTCGGCCATGACGATTGCATCGCCCGGCGGCCTGAATGATCGAATCCATCGGTCCCAAATCCCGGATCACGCAATGGAAATCGACATCCACGCCCGCTTCGACCACCTGCGTAGAGACGAGTATTACAGGCAGACCGTTATCCAGCCGTTGACGTACCCGTTTCAATACCCTTTTACGGTGCTCAAAGATCAGATTTGCGGACAAGTAGTAGACAACCTCGTCGCTATCGTCGCCCATTCGTTCGCAAAAGTAATCATACACCTGAGTCGAAGTGGCAATCGTATTGACGATAATAAGAGTCGAAGAAACTTTTTCCGCCTCGTCATACGCCGCCTCCAGCCATTCTTCCAGCTCCAAATAACGTTCGCCAAACAAGCGGATTTGCGTCCGATTCATATCGACAAAAAAACGGGTATTGGGGTATTCCGGATGGTCCAACCACTCCACCGTATCGGAGTCGGGAAAGATTTTCGGCTGGGTGGCCGTTAACAAGATCCATTTGTTATCGAACTGCTTGCTGTAAGCCTTGCACAGCTGCTCGGTAAGCAACCAATAAGCAAACGGAATATTTTGCACCTCGTCCAAAATGACAATCGAACCCGCCAAATTATGAAGCTTCTTCAATTGCCGGTTCTGATTGCTTAGCATCGTATGCAGCAGTTGAACATAGGTAGTGACGATGACTTCAGACTCCCAGCTCTCGATAAACATTAGCTGCCGGTCAAGCGGAAGCTCCTCCGTCCCGTCCTCTTTCCCGTATTCGATCTCGCTCATGTAGTGATGTTTTAATACCAGCTGGGAATTCGTTTCCCCCTGCGTAATGACATTCTGGATTACGGTGTAGTTTTGATCAATGATGCTTGTGAAGGGAAGTACGTAGATAATCCGGCGTGGCGGAGACCCTTGCTTGCTCAAGCGGTCTCGCAGCAGTAGCGCTCCTTCGAGCGCAGCAAGTGTTTTTCCCGTCCCGGTGGGCGAAGTAAACGTATGGAACGACCTGGACAGTTCTATTCGCGAGACATTCTTCGTCACAATCCGCTTGACGAGATTGCGTTTCACCACCATCGTATCATCATTCTCAACGACCGGGGCAAACTGACGTATCCGGTAAGCTTCGACAAGCTCCGGAGAAAGTTGACTTGGGGTCACGCTATCGTTTTTCGCTGCACTATGCTTGTCTGCGTCAATCAGAAAAGAGAAGGCCACCTGCACCATCAACGCTAAAGACAAATCATACTCTGGAAGCTGGCGGAAAAATCGCGGTACAAAATTATGTTTTCCGCTTAGTTGGTTCATGTGTTCTTCGAAGTAGTCGAGGAAAGTAAGCAAATGAGGTGCAAGCTCCGGGAAAGACTGACCCAGATCGTGCTCAATTTCACGCACATGGTGCCTAATATCCTGCAACTGGGCGGCAAGATAATCCTGCTTTGACGGGACCATTTCGGCAAAATCCCGCAAATGGCTGTGATGCTGAAGAATAATAAAATAAACGATCAATGGCACATAATGCTCAAGCTGCTTCCAATCCGTAGCGGAAGACCGACTCTGCTCCCGTACATACGAACCGAACAAAGCTCCAAGGAGAGAATGGTAGCTTTCTTTCCCGATGCTGCGGTCGCCGGCAAGATGCTTTTGAAAGAAGCTTGTATACTTGCCGAAATCGTGACAGGAAGCAAGAAGGCGGAGCAGGCGCGTCCACACATCCCGCTCCGCTTCTTCTAGCGGTGTTCGCTCAAGCATCGAAAGCATACGTCGATGAACATCCTGCACATGGTCGGATAATTCCCGATCCGGATGAGAACAAAAACGCATAGGTTCAACCTCCCCGACGCTTGTGATCACAGTAATCTATTCCCGGCTCGTAAGCGGTAAGACATACAACAACTCGTCATTGATCCGCAGGCGGTATACTTTGTGCTTCACCCTTGCCGTAATGGGGCGGCCGTTCGGTTCGTAGATCACTTGAGCGACTCCGGTCAAACGGCGATCAGCGGCAAAATCGCAAGGGATACGATCCCGCATGTATTTTCTAACCGGACCTCCTTCTCCTGCTTGCATATAGGAGATATCCTGCAATTGCTCGATCGGGCAGACGGTAGCGATTTCAATCAACTCTTCGGACTTGTCCACGTGCTCCAATTCGAATTCGCCGATCCAACGAACATGGCCCAGCGCCTCGCTAAGTCCGAGATAGATAGGATAATACGTTTGATTCTCTTTGAGCAGACTGCTCACCTTCTCCTGCAGCGCTTCATCGCGGTGGGAAAAATAAATCCGGTAGCCTACTTCCCCTTTGCCGACGCCGTCAATGCTCGTCACCCATTCCACCGGAATTTGCATCGGACCTGCGGAGCCGTTCAAATCTTTCGTCCCTTTGACCCACATGTAATTGACGGTCTGACTCATCCGTTTGACAGGCTCCATGATCTGTACGCAGACAAAGGCTTGCTCCTCACTCATCAGCTCGTAATAGCTGTCCCTTTCCAGCCCCAAAATAGCGGCGATCATCCCGCACGCTGTTGTCCTCGGGGGAAATTCGTAGCTGAGCGAGGTTGAATTGGCATAAAACTTGCGGAAATGCGCGAAACTCCCCCGCACTTCAAAAACGACCGTTTTCATAAGCTCACCTAACCGTCGATGCGTTGCAATTTGGTCTGTAGTGCGGAAGGAAGCAATTCGCTAAACGCACCCGCTGCGCCTTTAGAGCTAACTTTTAAATCCGTATCTTCCCATAGATGGATACGGTGAATCTTGTCCTTGACTTGCTCCAGCTTCGTCATTAACCGTTCCGCGTTCAGCTCAACGTCATTGATTTGGTTGAGTGAGTCCCCCAGCGGGTCAAGCTTGTCTCGCCAATCTCCGATCAAAGTCAGATCGTCTACATATTCTACACGCATATAGAGTCGGGGGCTTTGACCGATTTTGCTGCGGGTTGCAAGAAGCGGAATAGATCTCACCAGCGCCTCGTCCAGTAGCCGCACATCGTCCTCTGTCAATCTGGTCCACTGTGCCCGTTTCCCGCTGATAAGCCCATAGAAAGACAAGAACGAATAAACGACCCGGTAATCCCGGCCCATCGTGCCTTGTCCTTGTTCGCCCGTCGAGCTGAAATGCGTGGTAATCGTACTTTCCATGACCGTCACCGGATTGAGCGAATAGCCCCAGGAAAACTGCACCGGCCCCGTAAACGTAAGCGGCATCCCTTTCACCGCCATCGTCGCTCCGAATAAGCGCACATCGATCAGTTGATCCAGGAGCCATGCTTCATGCTCGGCGTTCCAGGTTTTCTTGTCCACTTTTCCCGGAAGCTCCGCCAACAAAGGTTCGAGCCGCTTCTCGGCATTGACCGTTTTGCCGTCCACCTTCCCTACGTACAGCGATTTACCTTGTAGCTCCAAGTAATCGCGGACATAGCGCTTGAGCCGAACATCGGAAACCAGATTGCGTTTCGATTCGTAGTCCATCCGCGGACGGTTCTCATCGTCGACGTTTCCATTCGGGTTGGTCATCTTGGCATCGTACAGAAACAAGATTTCGCTATTGTTCATCGTCATGCTCCCCTTCATCTAAGATAGGATCGGCGTCGGCCGCCCGGTATTCATCCGGTTGTCCGTCCGCTGCTTGTCCCCCGTTATACTCGCGCGGTTTCATGCTAATGCCAACCTGAAAGGTATAACCGGATAAAATGTAGTGAAGCGTTTCCTGCTCGTTCAATTTCCAATGTCGCGTTATCGAGAATCCGGATAAATCGAGCAGCCGGATCAACTCGGAATAAAAAGCGTCAAATC
The DNA here is from genome assembly GCF_004000785.1 of Paenibacillus ehimensis NBRC 15659. GTDB lineage: Bacteria > Bacillota > Bacilli > Paenibacillales > NBRC-103111 > Paenibacillus_G > Paenibacillus_G ehimensis. The sequence goes on from NZ_BILX01000107.1 coordinate 12,750, forward strand.
GGTATCGTGGGAAGTATTCATAGGCTTTGCGATAGTATTCAGCCTTTTCGAACACTTCTGCGATCAGCCTTTGCAAAAGATGCTCGGATATCCCCTTAAAGTTAATCTTCTGCATAATAGGCTTGGATTTGAGCTTCGCCTGCTGTGCGTCGGCGACGAATTTGATCGCGCCTCCCAGTAAAAACATAGCGGCTCTCGCCTCGTCGAAGCCGGAAGCTCGAATATGCTCCTGCTCCTTCTCCAATCCTGCCAATAATTCAATCGCCATACCGCCTACCCCTTCCCGCTTCAAATTCCCGATTTCCTCCAGCCAGCGAATATAATGCATTTGTTCCCAAAGCAAGCGTATCCATGCAAAATCACTGCCCGGTTCGCTAGACAAACCTCGCCTGTTGCCAATCTGAAGGCCGCCTGTCGTTCCGTGGTATACCCTTCCCAGCAGGGCAACAAATGCTTCGATCAACTCCCGTCGATCAAGCTTGCGGCCGGACAAGATCGAATCATAAAGCTGCATCAGCATTTGCGGATTTTTGACTTTGCCCTTGCCGTCCACTTGCAGCGGAATCATATAATATAAGCTTTCCAGCGAAGGTCTGTTGGCATGAAAATGTTCTGCTATGCCCTGAAAATATTGGCGGACTTCATCTCCCTTGTCTAGCATGAGCGTGATACGGCTCGGAGAGATATCCTTCACATGACGATAGACTTTAAATTCACTTTTATTTTCCTCAAAAAATAAAAGATTGATCAGCATCTGGGTGCGAATGCCTTCCAAAGACTCAATTACGCCTAGTTCTTTTTTCAGGCCTTCTTCGATCTTTCGGGCTTCCTTCTGAGTCGCCAGTGCGCGCACATCGCTGTATACTTCATTAATCGTCTCCCGTATTTCTGCGGCGTCGTAGGCAGCCGAATCGAGAAATTCAGGAATCATATAGAGGTTGAAGGAACCGATACGCAGCCGGAGCCGGTTCATGATATATCGTTCGCCTAACAATAGCTGCCAGACTCCCGTGCGGCTCAATTGAAAATTGCGTTCGAATTTTCCTGACAAGCCACTGGAGAAATTTAATTTATCTGTAATGTAATATTTGAATTTGAACTTCGTTAAGTCGGCGCTGACCTCGGCCTGCTGTCCTGTGATACAGCAGACGCCCTCCTGCGCTTTATCGAACATTGATACCTGATCGTCAAGCACAGCGCGGATATAATCGGGGTGACGTGCAATCAGTTGACCATCAATGCTAAAGGCAAACAGATCAATCTGTTCCGGCGCAATTTGCCTTTCACTTTTGATCCAATCCAGCAATTCTTTCGCTATAAGGCCGGGCCGTTCTTTGTCAGCGGCTTCGCTGCGAATTTTGTCCGTAAAGCCGGCATTCGCTATGCCGACGGCTTCGAGGTCCAATAAATAACGATAGCGATTCTTCGGGTCCAGCTCCATATCCAGCACAAAATAATCCGCCAACACTCGCCGAATGCTGTCTCCAAGCGGAGAATCTACCGGCAGCTTGTCCAGCACGGCGGGCAGCACCTGGGAACAAAGATGCCGAAGATCATGTCCCGTCGTATGGTACTGTAATCCCGCCGCTGGAACGATCCCGATATAATGAAGTCGCTGAGGTGTATAGTCGGAATCTTCCCGAGTCGTATTGAATTCAGGGAGCTGTATGGCGCATTTTTTGGATTTTGTCGAAAAATCAAGAATCAAATAATAGGCTTTTCCTTTGCTGCTGTCAGGCCTCCGAAAGCGGACCAAGGAACGAATCAACTGCTGCGGGTCTTCGCTGTACTGCAGTTTTCCCAATGAAGCGATAGCATCGATCATTGGATGAACCCCCTCTCTTGTTTATCGCGCCATGACCATTATACCATATGGACCAACTATTGGAATATTTGGATCGGTCTTTTATCCTAAATTTTTCGGTTTTTGTCACATTTTGTCTTTGCATCCAGATGGCTTACCACGGTGAATAAGCCTGCCCCGTTGGAGGATTTTGCCCCAAGGCCCACATCGTAAACAAGCTTCAGAAGCTCCGGATCTCCTTGCAGAATAAATTCGCCTAGCCAACCTTTGATGATTGTTTTTTTGAATGTAAAAATGACTTGTTTGGGATGCCGCTTATCAAGAGGAGTAAGGGTGAGTGTGCGGTCAAGCGGATCTTGGCCGAAGATGGCTTCGTATTTCTTGCGGGCATTAGCAGCAATCAGTTCGCTGAAGTCATCTTCGGTGGGAGCGTAAAAGTAGGTTTTACGTTTATCATTATGCATGAACGTGCTGTACATCGTAACGGGAGTAAGAAAACGAATCCTCATGCGCTCGCTGATCTTTTCCTCGATCTGCTCAACGGAAAGGACGGTTGTCCGCTGATGTCCGATCATCACGTAATCTTTGGTAAATAGCGAGGAGACGAGCTCTTTCATCAACTGTTCGTCGCAGGTGGAGAACAAGAAGGAGACCGGGGAGCTGAAAGTGAGTTTGCCTTCGGATGCGGTGTGCTTCCCTTGCAGCCTGGAAAAGCAGAAGCCTTTGAAATTGCGGTTCTCGTATTTGTAGCCCTCGTTATGAAGGTGTTCGCGATATTGCTCGTTGCGAATGCTCGCATAGATTAGTCCGTGCAGCAGCTCGAAATGATGTACAGGCACGATCAGTTGGCCTGGGAATTGGAGCGTTATTTTGACTCGCAGAGGGAATCACCTGTTTTCTTTAATATTGTTTCTTTTTGATGCGATCCCATTATATAACATAAAGTGAAATCATCAACATCAATTTTTAAAAAAAGAGGCACAAAGACCATCAGTTCAAAGTGCCAATTTTCCTTATAGGTAGATGCGCAACTGTCAAAAAGAAAAAAGTTTCAACTCCTGGACAGGTAACTCAATTCGTCATCACTTTTAACAATGTATTATAGACAAACAATGCAATGTTTACAAGGAAAGCATGATTGCATTGTCCCGAGAGGAGTAAGGTTCATGGAAATAAAAGATACTTTAACATTGATGTCCATGTTCATGTTCGGCATGTTCATCCTCGCTTTACTTGCCTACTTAAAAAAGAAGTAGGCTCCCTTGGTTTTAGCGGACCGGGAGCCTAGCTTCATTCCGTTTTTCAAAACATACCGCCCTTGTAGCGGATATTGTTCTTGAGACCCATGTTAGCGCATGAGCCTCCTAATTGAACATATCATGATTGAAATTATACTGGCAACTATAAATAGAAAAAACCCGGTCAAAATCAAGGAAAAAGCTGTTTATCATCGCTCACTCCATTTATGCTTAAACTCCACGTAGTTTGTTTCGCTTCTAATTTCAGACATGATCGGGGCTCGCTAATTTGACACTCAAACAAAGAATTATGTTATTTATTTCCTTTGAAGTCCATTCAAGCTACAATATGCTACAGGTAAATAATTTTAAAAGCTTGGAAAAAAGAGGACAAATCATTATAATTTAGCTATGTTCATTTTGTCGTCGACCCCCAATGCTGCAAAAAAGCCGGGGGATCGACGACAAGGATAGCCGCGTGGCGAAAAGGATTGTGACGCTAGCCGTTAGAAAAACTAAATTATGGGATATGCAGGAATGGCGTAGTGGCAGGGTTTTTATGGGTTTTGAACGTACCTATGAGGATTTGAAACCACGAACACATGTACGGTTCATAGCTCGTTCACAAGTTTTGAACGTACCTATGAGGATTTGAAACAACAAAAACTCCTGTGTGATGACGTTCGCCATCGGTAGTTTTGAACGTACCTATGAGGATTTGAAACCAGCATGACCGAGGCACGCAGAATGGCCGCAAGCGAGTTTTGAACGTACCTATGAGGATTTGAAACTCGGCCGTCCGTGCTAGGGCGGTCTTTTGTTTTGTCTGTTTTGAACGTACCTATGAGGATTTGAAACAAGCAAACAGCAACCCTGTCGCCCGGCTGAACGCCTGGTTTTGAACGTACCTATGAGGATTTGAAACTCGGTTAATCCAGATGACATGTCGGAGGGCTCATTGAGTTTTGAACGTACCTATGAGGATTTGAAACCGTGAAATGGTACTTTACGCTCAAGTTTTTGATTGCCGGTTTTGAACGTACCTACGAGGATTTGAAACATCTCTCCATTGATGTCATGCAGCGCGGCGTAGTAGTTTTGAACGTACCTACTAGGATTTGAAACAACAACGTTTCTCGGAGAACCGTACTCGCCTCGATCGGTTTTGAACGTACCTTTAAGGATTTGAAACCATGGTCGGATGAACTGTACCCCTCCTCTATCTCTTTGTTTTGAACGTACCTTT
>NZ_BILX01000108.1 GCF_004000785.1 Paenibacillus ehimensis NBRC 15659
CGCGGCCCCGGCCGTTTCGGCCCCGCGGGCGTAGCGTCCGCCGAGCCAGTCCGGCCGGCCGGGCGCCCAACCGCCGAAAGCGGGGGCCGGCTCAACCGCAAACGCCGGGTGCCCGTCGAGGAACTCGGCAATCCTCGCTTCATTTTCCTCCGGCGAGAACGTGCAGGTCGAATAGACCATCAAGCCGCCAGGCTTCAGCATTCGGGCTGCCTGCTTCAGCAGCGTCCGCTGCATATCGGCATACTTCTCGGGCCAGTCCGGCCGCCAGGCTTTGGCCATATCTTCTTCCTTGCGGAACATGCCTTCGCCCGAGCAAGGCGCATCGATGAGAATCTTATCGAAATAGGCGGCGAAAGCTCCTTCAAGCTTCGCCGGATCTTCGTTCAGCACGACGGCGTTGCGTACGCCGCTCAGCTCAATGTTTTTCACAAGCGCCTTCACCCGGTCCGGATGCACGTCGTTGGCTACGATCAGCCCGGTTCCCTGCAGCTTGGCCGCAAGCTGCGTCGTTTTTCCGCCCGGTGCGGCACATAAATCCAGCACCCGCTCGCCGGGGCGGACGTCCAGCAGCTCGGCCGGAGCCATCGCGCTCGGCTCTTGAATGTAATACAGCCCCGCGTGATAATGAGGATGCTTCCCCGGCCGCCCGTCTCCTTCCCGGTAGTAAAATCCGGTTGCCGCCCAAGGAACCGGTTCGAGCTCCAGGCGGGTCAAGCCGCAAAACTGTTCTACGTTCAGTTTAAGCGTATTAACGCGCAAGCCGTAATGCCGCGCCTCCCCATAAGACGCCAGAAAGGCCGAATATTCGGCCTCCAGCAAGCCTTCCATTTTTTGTTTAAATGCTTCCGGCAGCATCGGCTCCGTCATTGTCGTCACTCGTTTCAGTTAATCTGGAAGAAAAAGTTTATCGCCTTTTGCCGCCTTGTGGCGCCCTGACATCCTATGCCCGTTCAACCACGCGAGCTCTTGATTATCCAATTGTACTTTTATAATTAAACTATAATTCGACGCCGGAAACCCGGACGCCTCCGTTTTCTGGTATGTCCCTAGTCTACCCATGTATTCCACGCCAATGTCGAAATTCCTTCAATTTTAGTGTATGATAGAAGGAGGAAACTTTGCATAAGTAACGAATGTTTTTAGAGTGACCATTTATCTCGGTAGGAAGAGGGGAATCATGAAAAAGTTAGGTATCTTTTTAGCCATTATCGTCGTTCTGTTCGGAGCTCTTTATTTTGTCAACCAACAATCCAATCAGGCGAAATTCGGCAAGTACGCGAACAACGTATACGGCATTGCCCCGGACAAGCTGAATCCGGCTACGCTGGCGCTTCTGGACGATCCGAATTACCAAAACATCATTTTGCCTGACGCGCTCGACAAGAAAATCGCGGCTCAGGAAGATTTCTACCTGTATTATTTCGGTTCGACATGCCCGCACTGCAAGGTGACAACGCCCGTGCTTATGCCGGTCGCCAAGGAATTCAACATTGACGTCAAGCAGTTCAATCTTGAAGAGTTCCAGAACGGATGGCAAAAATACGCAATCGAAGCAACCCCGACCCTGATTTATTACAAAGGCGGCAAAGAAGTCGAGCGTCTCGTCGGCGAACAAAAAGCCGAAGCGTTCAAAGCCTTTTTCGAAAAGCATAAAAAATAATCCTGCCGGCTGTCGGTGGACGCCCAAGGATACCCCGAAGCAGCGGATGGCGGTCCGCTGTTTCTTTTATTTCATCTTTCTTTTAAAAGGAGCTGTACGGGCCCCCTATGCAACCAAAACAAGCTTTGCTCACCGGAAAATACATATTGACCGCAGTCATTATCGTCCTGCTGTCGATTCTGATCTTCGTTAAGTTCGCGCATGACTTACAGGAAAATCAACTGGAGCGTTTTGACCGGACCTACATGGAATGGATTCAGTCGCATATCAGTCCAAAGCTCACGGCACTCATGAAGGGAATCACCGGGCTCGGATCGTTCCAGACGTTGTCCGTCCTGCTGCTCGTCAGCGTATCTCTGATGGTGTGGCGGAAGAAGAAGTGGGAAGCGCTCTTTTTCGTGGTGGCCGTCACCGGCGGCATGCTGTTTAACCAGCTGCTGAAGCGAATTTTCGAACGGGAGCGCCCTACGCTCCGCCGCATCGTCGAAGAGACGGGCTACAGCTTCCCCAGCGGACATTCCATGGCATCCATTGTCTTCTATGGCATGCTGGCCATGCTCTTATTGATGTTTGTCAAATCTCCCGCGCTGAAGCTGCTGATCGCCGTAACGGCAAGCATTCTTATTGTCATGATCGGCGTTAGCCGCATTTACTTAGGGGTTCATTATCCGAGCGACGTTGCCGCAGGATTTGCCGCCGGGGCGGCGTGGCTTACCGTGTGCGGGGTCGGACTGCAGGCCGTTCTTGTCTCGCGCCGGTCCTAGCGCCGGCACTGCGGAGCGCATTCGCGGCTAATCCTCTTCATGAGGCTCCGGCGGATGCAGCCTCAGCTCTTCCACCAATGCCTCCAGCCCGGCATCCAGAATGCGGACGTCCAGATCGTAGAAAGCAAACGGCCGCTCCTCCGCATGGGCCAGCTTGTCCAAATACAGCCGGCTGTCGTCGCGAAGGCGGCCCAGGTCGATCCCAAGCGCGTCCTCCGGGTAATTGTCCAATTTGTCCAAGGCGGCGCTAAACAGCTTGATCGACCCGCTCGTATTGCCGTTGCGGTAATGGTAAAGGCCCACTGCCACCTGCAGCAGGCCTTGGTACAGCGGATGTCTGCCTTCCTCGAGCCAAAGCTCCTCCATCACTTCGTGACATTCGAAATAGTCCCGCGCCACGTTAAAATAATACAAGAACTCTACATATAAACGATCGTACGACTTCGTCACCGTCTCGCCTCCGTTTCGGTCGCCTCCAGCGGAGGCCCGGTGAATAACAGACTGCTGTCAGGCATTCACCGGACGATTTATGCCAAAGAGTTTTTCTTCGCCCGGTTCACCGCCTGATCCACCTCGTTCGACAGCTTCTTCAGCAGCCAGACATCGTCCGTATCCCACAGCTCGTTGAAGCGCATCTGAAACTGCGCGGCTTCCCGTACCCGCAGATGAAAATACAGCTCCTGAATCCCGTTCAGCACCTTGGCCACGATGCTCGATTTGTCCTCGAACAGCTTCTGCGCTTCGACAATCTCTTCGCGGATGCTGCTCATCTCCTGATCAAGCTGATAAGCGGCTTCCGCCGCCCGGCTCAGCCGTGCAACGACATCCTCCGGCAAGCTTTCCCGGTATTTATAGTTCAGCGAATGCTCGATCGTCGCCCAGAAGTTCATCGCCAGCGTCCGCAGTTGAATCTCTGCAAGCACACGCTTCATGCCGAGTGCGGTCTGGACCCGATATTCCACAATCATATGATAACTGCGGTAACCGCTCGGTTTTTTGTTCGTAATATAGTCTTTCTCATACAGCAGCGTCATATCTTCCCGGGCACGGATCAACTCGGCCAACCGTTCGATATCTTCAACGAATTGACACATGATCCGAATGCCCGCAATATCTTCGATTCCGGTCTCGAGCTGATCCATCGGAACACTCAGCCGTTTGGCTTTTTCCAAAATGCTGGAAGTTCTCTTGACCCGTCCGGTTACGAATTCGATAGGCGAATATTCATCCCGGCTTTTGAGCTCCGCGCGCAATGTCTTGAATTTGACTTTCAATTCTTCAACCGCCTGTTCGTAAGGCAGCAGAAATTTTTTCCAATCGCGTCCGTCCATTCCGTCGACCTCCAAATCTTACTTGCCTTGATGCCCCGATCCGATCGCCTCCGATATGTGCGTAAATCCGTCCTGCCGCAGCAAAGCGCGAAGTCCGCGGTTAATGCGGCGCAGCACGTCCGGCCCTTCGTAAATCAAGCCGGTATAGACTTCGACCAGACTGGCTCCCGCCCGAATCTTCGCATAGGCGTCCTCGGCCGAGAAGATCCCTCCCGATCCGATAATCGGAAGCTTCCCGTCCGTTAGACGGTATACGGTTCGAATCAGCTCGGTGGAGCGCTCCGTCAGCGGACGGCCGCTTAATCCGCCCGTTTCTCCCCGGTTCGCATGGCGCAGACCGTCTCTGGCGATCGTCGTATTGGAGGCAATGATGCCGGAAACGTTGCTCCGTATTATCGTTTCGACCATATACTCGATTTCCTGCGATTCCAGATCCGGGGCAATCTTCACGAGCACCGGCTTCTCCCGCCCGCCGAAGCGGGCATGCTGTTTGCGGACCTCGTCCTTCACGGCCGCAAGCAAGCGCGACAGGTCGTCCCCATGCTGCAGATTGCGCAAGTCCGGCGTGTTCGGCGAGCTGATATTGACGACGAAAAAGTCCCCGTACCCGTATAACGCTTGAATGCAGGCACGGTAATCGTCTTCCGCCTGCTCGTTGGGCGTCGTTTTGTTTTTTCCGATATTGATGGCAAGCGGAATCGTGCGCTGGCCTTGATTGCGCAAATTTCGCTTCATGCCTTCGATTCCGACATTATTGAAGCCCATCCGGTTGATGAGCGCCTCGTCCTCCGGGAGCCGGAACAGCCGCGGCAGCTCATTGCCGGCTTGCGGCTTCGGCGTCACCGTACCGACCTCCATAAAGCCGAAGCCGATATTCGAAAATCCGGGGACCGCTTTCGCATTCTTGTCCAACCCGGCCGCCAAGCCGACCGGATTCGGAAACCGGATTCCCCAAAGCTCGCTCTCCAGCTCCGGGTACGCCCGAACGCCCCACATCGCGCGAAGCAGCCTCCGTCCGCCCGGCAGCTTGGCAAACGTATGCAGCCCGTCGATAATCAGATGATGCGCCTTCTCCGGGTCCATCCCGAACAGCACCGGCTTTGCGATTTTTTTGTAAAGCATGCTTCTGTCCTCTCCCCGCACGTGTCTCTTCGTTAGTCTCTTTTGACAGTTTAGCGCTTTACGAAGCAAAAATAAAGGGGACAAGTCACAAAATCCATACGACTTAAAACAATACATTATGTTAAAATATGCTTAATCCAACAAAAAGGCAGGGCTGAGGTCTATGCAAAAAAAGAAAATATCCCCCTATGCGCAGCGGAAAACAAAGGATGAGCCCAATAAGAAGCTGATCGTATGGGTCAGCTCCATCTTCGGCGCCGTCATTCTCGGCATGATTGTTCTGCTTGTATTCAACCACTGAGGCTTGTCAGCGCTTTCTATCCTCACACTAGAGCTTGGTCTTCTGAGAAGGCTGCGGCCAGAGTCACTTGCGAAAAATATCACCGGAAAACAGGTGGGGTATGCCCTGTAGGAAGCGCTTGCGCTGTCCGCCTTTGAAATTCGTGATTATACCATTAATTGGAATCATAATATCACGAGTTTCAAGAGCGGCCGTAAGGGCATACCCCACCGACCTACACAGGTGATGGTTTCAGGCTGAATCCACAGCCGGCTTGGACGACCAAGCTCCCTAATCCAACCAGTTGTACCTCTTCCCCGGATTTGTGTCCACGCTTTGCGGCGTCACTCCATACGGTGCGGGACTGCGCGATTCCTCTTTGGAAAGCGTGCCCTTGCCGATCGTCACGCTCGTTCCGAGCGGCACCAGATCGAACAGCTCCTCCACATCCTCCTTAGCCATACGGATGCAGCCCAGCGACTCGTCCTTGCCGATACTGGACGGCCGGTTCGTTCCGTGAATCGCATAATTCGTATCGGACAGCGTCATCCCCCGGCTGCCGAACTCTCCGTTCGACTTCCCGTTCGGATTGCGCACCTTTTCCGAGATGACGAAGCTGCCCTCCGGTGTCCGCTCGCCTCCCAAGCCTACCGGATAATTGCGGACGACGATGTTGCCGCTGACGACCGACAGCCGGTGAGCCTGCTTGTCGACAATAATGCGCATCGGTTCGGTTAACGGCTTGGTTAAACTGTCCTGTCCCGTTCCGGGCGGCACGGGATTTCCGTCTGCGACCGCAGGCTGCGCCCCGGCTTGCTTGAGCCATGCGCTCATTTCCGCAGCCAACGCCTCCTTGTCCCTGTCGAACGTTTCCTTCATATAGGGAGTCAGCCCCGGCAGCACGTTGTTCGGATACGCTTCCGTCAGCTGTGAAGCCTGCGCCGGCGCTTGCCCCGTACGCCGAATATACGCCGCAACGGCGGAACGCAGTACAAGATCCTGCTCCTGCTTCGTCATCCAAGCGGCCACGATGCCATCCGCCTTCTGCGGATCGCTTGGCTGGCAGCTGCAAGCCGCCGCGTCATGATAATTGATCTGCTGCTGCGCCGCATTTGCTTTCGCTTCGACGGAAAGCAGCGTCTCCGGCTTCTTCAGCCAGTTGATCCAGGCGGTCCCGTCTAACGGAATGCCGCGGGCCAGAATCGCATAGCTGCTGATCCTTTCTCGTAAAAGCATCTCCTGCAGCGCCGCGCCGACATTCTGTTGACTTTTCTCGCCGGCCAGGTAATATACTTTTGTTTCCTGCAGCTCGGAGGACGTCATCCCTTCCGGCAGCACGATGACCGGAGTGCGGGCGCTTTCTTCCGTCTTCTCGAATATACGTCCCAGCTCCGGGGCAAACAACAGACCGGCAAAGGCGAGCAGACCGACGGCCATCAAACGAACGAGCCGCTTCCTTCTGTTCTTCTGACGTTCCGTCCCCCAGCGATGGATCGGTTCGATTTCTTCAGGAGGCAGAGCCACCTTCTGATTCTCATACGCTTCGTAGACTTCCCCGGCCTGCGCGTAACAGTACAGCGCTTTTCCCTTTTTCCCTTGCGCTTCATAGTCACGCCCGAGCAAGTACCACGCCATTTTATTGTTCGGATGCTCTTTGACATATTTTTTTAAATAAAACGGATCCTGTTTGAAAAAGAGCTGAAGCTGTTCTTCCGAATCCTTCGAATCTTTCGGTTTCACGGGACGCCCCTCTCTTTCCGCCTTCCTGCAAACTATATCGGCGGGAGAAGCGCTTTTCTTAATACTCTCTCGCCTCGCGTGCCTCATCCTTTTTTTCCGGCGCCATCTTACAAAATCCGCCCCCGGTCGTCGAGCAAGAACGGGCGAGTGACTGTAAGCCTCATCGAAAAAGACCTATTCCGGGAAGAGCCGCCCTAACAGCCTTCCCGGAATAGGTCTCATTTTGTGGAGAGTTAACTACTTTGAGAATTTCGTTTTACTGCGCAAGATCGCCGTACGTGTCCCCTCGTTCCACTGAACGTCCATTCCGATTTCTTCCGCAAAGAAACGAACCGGTACGAAGGTCAGATTTTGCGAAATATACGGCTCGACATCCGTCGGCTTGACGGCTGCTTCCTTTCCGGGTACTATCCGCTTGATCCCGGTCTTTCCGATAGACAGCTCGATCGTCTCGCCGTCCTTGGCGAGCTGTACGGCTCGGGTCACATCGTCGAACGTCACTTGATAACCCAGTGCTTCCGTAATCGTCCGGATTGGAACCATCGCTCTTCCGTTAACGATCTCCGGCGGTGCCTCGAACGCGATCTGTTGCCGGTCCACAACGACGTTGACGGCGCCGTCCTTCGGAAGATGGTCCGGCAACCGGTATAGACTGACTTCGCGAAGCTTGTTGTTATAGGCGTCGGCCACCAGGATCGATCCGTCGGCGCGAACGGCGACGTCCATCGGGCGGTGGAGGGCAGCGCTTCCTTCAATCCCGTCGGCATTTCCGGTTTGGCGGTCGGATGTCCCGGCAATCGTACTGACCTGCCCGTCGAGCATGTAACGAACCGCATGGTTCTGACTGTCGGCAATGACAAGTCCGCCTTCCTCGGTCAAGGCAAGGCCCATCGGAAAATTAAATCTCGCTTCCGGCGCACTCCCGTCGGCGAAGCCGCCCGGAACATGCAGCTCTTTGTTCGCTGCCGCCTGACCTCCGCCCGCCAGCGTCGTTACCTTCCCCTGCTGCAAATCGATATATCGGATGCGCTGGTTCCCGGAATCGCTTACGAACAAATTTCCTTTGGCATCCAGCACAAGAGCGGTCGGCTCGTTAAATTTGGCGCTTGTCAAATCCCCGTCGGCAAAATCGCCCGCAGGCGACACTTGTCCGGGAAACAGCTCTACGACGCGGGTCGACAAAGCGTTCAGCGTCTTGACTTCGCCCGAAGGCGATATGCTCCGGATCGCATGATTCAGCGAATCCGCTACGTACAAGGTGCCGTCGGCTGCGACGGCCACATCCGTCGGTCGATAAAACAAAGCATCCTTCCCTTTGCCGTCCTTTCTTCCGAGCAGCCCGCTGCCGGCGACGGTGCTAACCTGACCGGCCGTATCGATTTTACGGATCGCATGGTTTCCCGAATCGGCTACGTATACGTTGCCATTGGCGTCGGCCGCAAGTCCCTGAGGCTCGTTGAACAGCGAGGAATCGCTTTTGCCGTCCAACAGAGCGCCGACGGGAAAGCCCTTATCATCCTGTTTATAAACTGCGCCGGCGAAGGTGCCGACCGTCCCCTGCGACAGCTTGCGGATCCGCTGGTTTCGGGAATCCGAAACCAGCACCGTACCGTCCTTCAATACGGTTATTCCTCCCGGCATCCGGAAGGAAGCGGACACGCCCGCTCCGTCCGCGCTCCCCAAGCCGCCGTTTCCGGCCAATGTCGTCATCTCCGTTAGCGTTTGTCCGTTCTCGCCCCGCAGGGCGTCCTTCGACCAAGCGGCAGCTTGTGCGCTCGATGCGCCAATCATGGCGGACATAAGAAGCGACACGGCAATTCGTTTCGTTGCTTTCTTCATAGCTTGCTCCTTCCCGTATCCACCTTACTTCGTGCCGACGCTAATCGATTGAATCTCTTTGCTTTCGTATACGGTATTCCCTTGCTTATCGATGATTTTGACATAGCCCAAGTCAACCTTGGCGGAACCGGCCGCCAAATCGACAACCGATAAAGGTATGTTTACAAGCAAGGTATCTCCGCTCAATTGAATAGGATTTATGACGCCGGAGCCTTGCGTTTCAAAGGCCGTCGCTGCGTAGATCAATTCGCTCCGGGCTGCGTCGCTTACCTGACGAAGCGTCTCTGCCGATTGAGCGCCGTAGAATACGGTGCCGGGAACGGGCGCCAGGTCTGCCGGGCCTCGGTAGTCCAGCGCCGCTTTATCATAAAGCAGATGCGCTTCGACGGAATAGAACGGCGTAGCAGGCGTAAAGCCTTTCATCGTTAACGCCAGCCCGATCTTCCCGTCCTTGAGGCCGTCTGCTTGCGCCAGACCGACTCCCAAAATATGAATCGGCGGAATCGAAACCGGTACGCTGGCTGTGGATTCGCGGTAAGTCTGCGCCGTTAAATTATAAGTTCCGGGCTGCAGCGCCCGAAGCGTAACGGTAACTTCGCTATCCCCGAGCCCGTCTGCGCGTCCCACTTCCTCGGTGCCGTTCAGCACGCGGACGGTCGTCCCGGCGGCGGCTTTCAGTTTTATTTGTACCGGATTCCGCAGTGTCGTTTCCGCCGTCGGGCTGATCAGCACGGGAGCAGAAGGACGGTCGTCCGTAGAGCCGCCGCCCGAACCGCTGTCGCTGCCGGAATCGACGGGAGGCGAAGTCGGACGGGAGGATGGATCGGGCGCAGGCTGATTGGCGTTTTTCCTTTGACTCTCCTCGAATCTTTTCTTTTCGTCCGCACTAAGCGTACTCGTATACTGCTCCGTTGCTTTTTGATCCGCTTCTGCAACGGCTTTTCGGTTCTGGTCCAGAATTCGCTGCCTGTCGGCTTCAATACGATCCAGCAAGGTCGCAAGCCTTGTCTGCGTTTCACGCAGCTCCCTTTGCTCCTGCTCGAATGCGGAGTTTTTGTGCTCCGCCTGTTTCTTCAACTGCTCCACTTCCGGATCGATGCCCGCATGTTTATCCATGGCCGGAGGATGATGAATATCGAGCTTTCTTGAGGGGTCGTCAATGTTCGCATTCGCATCATCCACAGCTTTTTGCGTCAGCTTGCCTGCATCTACGGCTGATTTGGCCAGATGGGACAGAAACCGGTCGAAATTGTTTTGGACGGCTTCCAGATCGGTCGGCGTCGTAAGTTTCAGGATCGAATGCCCGTCCGGTTTTCCCACGCCCTTATCCAGGTTTTCCTTCAGCTGCGCTTTCATTTTGTCTTGTTCAGTTTGAATATTCCCGATATTCTTCATAAAGCTCGACAGCACTTTTTCATCCGCGGCTTCCGCCAGTGCTTTGGGGTCCGCATACTCCGCCCGGGTTCTCAGATCGTTGGTTGGCCCCGAGGAATTGAGCTTCACCTGCTGAGCCGGATATACCGATACGATTCCCGCATCCTGCGTTTTCCTGCCGTCCGCTGCCGATCCGGCTTCCGATGCGGAAACGATTCCCGCCGCCACGGCCATTGTCGTTTCCCCCGTTTTTCCGCTGACGGACGTCATAAAGTTCGTTCCTCTGACACCCATCACCGCCGTCGGCGTCTCGACCTCGAATTCATCCTCCGAGCCGATCAGGGATTTGACCTTCGCCCATAAACTGCCTGCCCAGGATTTCACTTTCGTTTTTTTGCCGCCGTTTTTTTCAACCAAATCGGATATGTATACTTCGGAATTTTCACCGATCGTAATCTCGTCCTCGCGGTCCACGACCCGCAGCACGACCGAGGAGGACGGACCGGTTACGATCGAATCGCCCTGATTCAAATTCAAGTCCTGGTACACCGCGTAGGACCGGGAGCCGCCCGATTTCTTGTACGTTACCTCTCCCGTTACTTCAACGACAGCCGCCGACCGGGATGATTTGGCATTCGCCGGGCTTGCGAGAGCTACAGCGACTATCCCTTGAAACAGCATAGCGAAAACAAGCACCCAAGCCAGAGCCGGCCTCTGCTTCCGTCTATTGAACCGCACTGCATTCGCCACAACAAAACCCCTCTCCGGAATCAAAAAATCTACTCATATTGTAAAGTGAGAAACGGCATTATTCAACGAATTTCGTCAAATGAACGCCTTTTTGGCGGATGCGCTTGGTCCGACTGCCCAAGCTGGAGCGTCTTTCATTCCCAGCACTTCAAACAGCTTGAGCGGAACGCTCTTTCCTTTCATTAACTTCTCTCCGGCGAACCGATAGTCGAAAGCATGTTTCGTCAGCTCGTAGGTCGCTTCGGACACGAGAATCTGATTCGGCTGCGTATTGGACTCGATGCGGGCGGCCGTATTGACGTTATCGCCAATCGCCGTATAGTCGACCCGCAAATAAGACCCGATATTGCCGACCACGACATCGCCGGTGTTGATGCCGATGCCTACGCTGATCGAGACGCCGTATTTCTCCAGCACCTCTGCGCGTACCTTCTCCATCCCCTTCTGAATTTCATAAGCGGTTTTGACCGCATAATACGGATGATCGGGTACGTCCAGCGGAGCATTATACAGGATCATCGCCGCGTCCCCGATAAATTTGTCGATCGTGCCGCGGTTTTCGAGGGCTCGCTCCGTGATTAAGTTAAACATCATGTTCAAGAAGTCGACCACTTCTTCGGGCTTCAGCTTCTCGGACAGCGGGGTAAATCCGCGGACGTCGAGGAACATAATGGTAAGCTCCTTGCTGATCCCCCCGAGCTGGATTTCCTGCTCGCTGCTCGCAATCTCTTTGACAAGGTCGGGAGAAATATAGCGTCCGAACTGTTTGGTAATATAATTTTTTTGCTTCGTCTCAAAATACGTTTTCATGGACAAATTGCCGGAATAGGCGAGGAGTCCGCAAGCTACCGCATCGACAATATCCGGGTACTTCGAGTAAGCTGCAAAATACCAATACTGTCCGGCGAACACTAGAACGACAACGACCAGCACAAAAACCGCTCCGCTGATGGCCCGCAGCCGCCAAGTCATCCACCCGAACAACAGAACGACGAGGAGCGTAAGCGCAAAATCGATTCGCTTGTCTACGGGCAGCACGACCTGCTGCTTTAAGATCTGATTTAAAATATTGGCATGCGCATACAGCAGATGCATGTGCTTCTCCACCGGGGTAACGCCCTCGTCCGAGCCGGGGGCCGTATAGCCGACAAGCACAAGCCGGTCTTTGAACGTCTGAGGCGGCACGCCGCCCTTCAGCACTTTGGCAAACGGAATGGTCTCGAAATCGAATTCCTTCGCGTCCCAGCGGATCAGCATTTCCGACTTGGGACGGCCGTCCAATAAAGGCATGTCCAGATACGGGCTCACATCGACTCCCGCGAGCTGCGCCATCGCAAGCCCGAACGATGGATATACGCCTTGAGGCGAATTGATCTGCAGCCAGTTGGAGCGAATGACGCCGTCGCTGTCGTAGGTCGCATTGATATGCGATTTTCCAACCGACTGGCGGAATATGGGAATCGGTTCCATTACCGAACGGGCGACCAGCAGCTCCCCTGCTTTTACTTTCATGGACCGGTCGAATTTATCCTCCAGGTTCGCATGAGATGGGATGACGATGTTGTTGTGTTTAGCCAACTCGTCGGCCAGTGCCCGGTCGCTTTCCGGCTTGTCGCTTTCGGAGTAAAGCTCGATATCGAAGCCGATCGCCTTGACGCCTGCGCTTTCAAGCTGCTTGATCAGCTCCGCATAGACTTTCCGGTCCCACGGATAAGGCCCTACTTCCCGAATGGAGTCGGAATCGATACCGATTATGACGATATCCTCGTGCGGGGCTTGGGTCATGGTTTGCTCCACGTTAAAATCGTATAAACTGTCGGATAATACCTTAAGTGCCCCGGTCGTCAAAAGCACGATACACAACAGCGCGATAACCGCATTGCCCGCAGCGATCACGGCGGTCTTGCTCCATCCCTTTCTCATGAAAAAGGCCCCCTGTTTTTCTTGCAGTTTCCGCTATTCATCTTACCATAAAATACCGATCCCAAGTTATATATTTCAAGTTAGGCCAGAAGAGAAAAGAGCCTGCTTCCATGGAGGAAACAGGCTCTTTGCGCTATGAAGCTATAGGAAATTCTGAGTATTAGTTGAAAGGAGCGTCTGCGACTTTGATGGAGTCCGTCGGGCAGCCGTCCTGAGCATCCTGCAGATCATCGTACAGATCTTCCGGAATTTCGGTTACGCCTTTGTTGCCGTCGCCTTCGTAAATGACTTCCGCGAGACCCTCATCGTCGTAGTCGTAAATGTCCGGTGCCGTCGCTCCACAGGCACCGCAAGCGATACAGGTTTCTTTATCCACCCAAGTGTATTTTGCCATGTCTAATCTTCCTCCCTTGATTGTGTAACCACATCCTAAAATATAATATAAAAGCTTACAAAGTTCAAATAGAAAGTAGCGAACGATATGATACCGCTTCGTTATGGATTCCTCATGCGGGAGCGGATAAACTCGGCCACGGACGCTGCAGCGTTCATAGAAAAGAAAGGGATGCCCGGCGCCGCGGCTTCCGCCAGCTTTGAGTCCGGAGCGATGCAAGCGATCGGAGGCGCGGCGAGCTCCTGCACGATCCGCGCCTGCTCCTCCGTCCGGAACACGGCGATTTTATCGTGAGCTTCCCGCTTGAAGCCTTCTATTAAAACCAGTCCGTAGCTTCCTTTTAACCGTTCGATCGTCTCCTGAAGCGTGACACTCCTGCGCTCGTACGTTCTTACGGCATCCGGGGACAAGACGACGGAAGCCGATGCCCCGGACCGGATAAACAAAGTGGAGTCCGCTGCGGGAGCTTCCTTATAATGCCCGTGCGCATCGTGCTTTATAACCGCAACCTTGACGCCCCGCTCCTCAAAATATGGAGCCAGCAGCGAAATCATCGTCGTTTTACCGCTGTCAGAATAACCGGCCAAGCCGATAACCGTCGTCAATAGTCGTCCTCCTCGATTCCCTTTAACCGGAGATGATCCATTTGCAGCGACGTGCCGCGCCTCTTCGTGTTGCGAATGAGCGTAGAAGGATCGTCGCCAAGCATCCCCGCTGTCAAAATCACGCCTTCGCCGTACTTGTCGCGGAGCGCGTCCATCGCCTGATTCAGCTTTTCCTTTACAGGCTGCTTCTGATAACTGAACAAGTCGAGCTGTACGGCAAGCTCTTGCTTGGCTGTCAGATTCTGCAGCGTAACGCCGAGCAATCGCACCGGGAGCCCTTCCCTCCAATGAGCGTCGAACAATTGGCAGGCCGCCCGGTAGAAGTCGTCTGCGCTTTCCGAAGGCTCGGGCAGCTTCATGGCACGCGTAATCGTCTTCATATCCGGATCGCGTATCGAGATCTGCACCGTTTCCGCGACCAGGCCCTGCCGGCGCAGCCGCCGCCCGACTTGGTCGGACAAATTCAGAAACACCCGGTGGATGTCGGCCCGGTCCGTATAATTCACCGGCAGGGTCGTCGCATGGCCGATCGATTTGCTTTGTTCTTTATCCGGATTAACCGGCGAATTGTCCTCGCCGTTGGCAGCCCGCTTCAATGCCGGACCGAGCACGCCGAACCGGTCGCTCAGCAGCCGCTCGTCGGCATTGGCCAATTGGCCGAGCGTATGAATTTGCAGACGCTTCAGCTTTTCGGCCGTCTTCTTGCCGATGCCGAACAAGCTGGCGCACGGATGCGGCCACAGCACAGAGGGCACGTCACGTTTGCGCAGCACCGAGATGCCGTTGGGCTTTTTCATATCCGAAGCCATCTTGGCCAGCAGCTTGTTCGGCGCGACGCCGATCGAACAAGGCAGAAGAAGCTCTTCGCGGATCCGCTTTTGAATCGTTTCGGCGATCTCGAGCGGGGTCCCGAACATCTTGGAACCGGTAATATCCACGTAGCATTCGTCTATCGACACCGCTTCGACGAGCGGCGAATATTCGTAGGCGATTTTCATAAACCGTCTGGAAAACTGCCTGTACAGGTCAAAATCGGGACGAATCAAGATTAAGCCGGGACACAGCTTGTCGGCTTCCCTCACCAGCATCCCCGTTTTTACCCCGCGCGCTCTCGCTTTATAGGAGCAGGTCACGATAATGCCCTTGCGCAGCTCAACGCTTCCGGCTACCGCAATAGGCTTGTCTTTGTATTTTTCGGGCTCTACCGCTTCGTGCACCGAGCAATAGAACGCGTTCATATCGATGTGGAGAATCACTCTGCCGTTCACGGGATAGCCGTTGGCTCCCCCATTTCTCTCCAGCATGGCATCCGCCCTCCCGTCCTCTAATTACAGCATAATTCGCCCGGAGCACCGGGGTCAAGAGAGGGATATTTAGGATTAGCAATATCCTTTGTCAGCTACGTTGTGCTATAATTATAAATCATACTTTAGCGCAATAAAACGTTTGGAGAAACAGGAGGATCATTATGGCGGGCACGGTTAAAATTTTCGATACTACACTGAGAGACGGTACTCAGGGCGAAGGCGTCAGCCTTTCCGTCGAAGACAAACTTAAAATCGCTCAAAAGCTGGACGCGCTGGGCGTTTCCTACATTGAAGGCGGTTGGCCCGGCAGCAATAACAAGGATATTGAGTTTTTCATGCGCGTGAAGGAATTGAAATTGACGCATGCAAAAATTACGGCCTTCGGCAGCACACGGCGCAAAGAAACCCTGGCGGAAAACGACCCTAACCTGAACCGGATTCTTGAGGTCGGCGTTAGGGCCGCAGCGATCTTCGGCAAATCGTGGGATTTCCAAGTGCATACGGCGATCCAGACGACGCTGGAAGAAAATTTGGCCATGATTTACGATTCCGTCCGTTATTTGAAGCAAAACGGGCTCGAAGTCATTTACGATGCGGAGCATTTCTTCGACGGCTACAAAAGCAATCCCGATTACGCTCTGGCGACCATTAAGAAGGCCGAGGAAGCCGGCGCCGATTGGATTGCGCTGTGCGACACGAACGGAGGCACGCTGCCTCACGAAATTTCGGCCATCGTGACCAAAGTGACGACCTCGATCTCCTGTCCGATCGGCATTCACGCGCACAACGATTGCGAGCTCGGCGTAGCGAACAGCCTGGCCGCCGTCATGGCCGGAGCCCGACAAGTGCAGGGCACGATCAACGGCTACGGGGAACGCTGCGGCAATGCCAATCTCGTATCGGTCATTCCGAATCTGCAGTTAAAGCTGAAATACGATGTGATCAGCCCGGAGCAACTGGCCAGCCTGTCCGGTGTGGCTCGCTATGTAAGCGAAATTGCCAACATGCATATGCCGGTCAACCAGCCTTACGTCGGCTCCGCGGCTTTCGCGCATAAAGGCGGAATTCACGTGTCGGCGATCTTGCGCGATTCCAGCACGTACGAACATATCAAGCCCGAGCTGGTCGGCAACAAGCAGCGGGTGCTCGTTTCCGAGCTCGCCGGACAAAGCAATCTCGTATTCAAGACCCAAGAACTGGGCTTGGACTTCGATACGACGAACCAGCAGACCAAGCAGCTCATCGAACAAATCAAAGAGATGGAGCACCAAGGCTATCAATTCGAAGGAGCGGACGCCACGCTGGAGCTTTTGATCCGGGACGCTTACGGCAAGCTGGAGGAAGTATTCACGCTTGACTCGTTTAAAATCATGGTGGCCAAATCCGCCGATCAGCCGGTGCTCTCCGAAGCGATCGTCAAGGTGAACGTACACGGCAAAACGATCTACAACGCAGCCGAAGGCAACGGTCCCGTCAATGCGCTGGACAACGCCTTGCGCAAATGTCTGGTCGAATATTATCCGGATATCAACAACATGCATTTGTCCGACTATAAAGTACGCGTCTTGGACGAAAAGGACACCACTGCCGCAAAAGTTCGCGTACTCATCGAATCGACGGATTTCAACAGCACATGGAGCACCGTCGGCGTATCGGAAAATATTATCGAAGCAAGCTGGCACGCACTTGTCGACAGCATCCGGTATGCGCTGCTCGGCATGACCCGGGTAGCCGACAAGCCGGAAGAAAACCGGGAACGCCTCGGGCTCGTGAATCACTAATAATACCTATTGTAAACAAGCCGCAATCCTCCGGTCGGAGACATTGCGGCTTGTTT
>NZ_BILX01000109.1 GCF_004000785.1 Paenibacillus ehimensis NBRC 15659
GCCGCCCACGCTTCCAGCTGCGGCGTAAACACCGGGCTCACGACGGTGACGCGAGCCCCCGCCTCCAGGAGCGCGCGTGCCTTGCGCTCCGCCACCCGGCCCCCGCCGATAATGGCGCAAGGCCGCCCTTCAAGATCGAGCATAGCGGGATAGTAGGATTTGACGCCGGGGGACGGCCCCGGGAGCCTTCCTTCGCCTTTCGTCATTTCCTACGCCCCCTCAATACCATTGGTGGAAGTTCGAATATTGGTTAGCCAACAAAAAGTTGAGCAGCGTAATGACGAACGCGGCCAAATTCCACAACGCCAGCCGGTTGCCTGCGGCTTTCATCACCAACCGCTGAAACAAATAAAAAATATAGGCCAGCAGCACAAACCACGAATTCAGCACCTTCGGATCGAAAAACAGCATAAAATCGCCCTCAAGCGCAATCCAGACGATCCCAAGCGACAGCGTAAGCAGCAGAAGCGGAGCTCCGATGACGACGGAAACAAACGCGTAACGGTCCGTATTCTCCAGACTCGGCAGCCGCAGCATTTGCTGCGACCACTGCTTTTCCTTCAGCTTGCGGTGCAGAAACAAGTACATACCGGAAAAAATGGCGGATACAACAAATGCCGCATAGCCGGAAATCGCCAGCGTGATATGAATGAACAGCAGCTCGTCGTTAATGTTCCAATGCGCCAAGGTCGGCGCCAGTCCCGGCCGGCTGAAGACGTTAAGCGCAAATGTCGCGAATCCGAACACGTTGACCAAAAAAACAAACAGCTCGATCCGGAAAAAGCGGTTCACGATCAGCGAGACAGTCACAAGCAGCCAGGATAATATAAAAAGCGTTTCGAACATGGAAAACGCCGACAGCTTGCCGTGCGTGACCAAGCTGTAGATCAAATAGGCGGTCTGCAGCACCCATACAAAAGAAAGCAACCCTGTCCCCATCCGCTTTGCACTTCGGTTCGGACCGACAAAGTCCGAGAAGTAAAACAGGAGGCTCAGGGCATAAATATATAGAATGACATCGTACAACCAGGTTTGAGTGACCATGCTGTTCCTTTCCGGTCAAGCTTTGGCCAGAACGTCAAGCGCTTCGGCAGGCGCCGCGGCCCGCACTTTGGACAGCAGTTCTTCCTTGATCCGATCCTGCGCCGCCTCCGCCTCCTGCTTCCGTACCGCCTGCTCCACCCGTTTTTGCTCAGCCAAAGGCTCTTCCAAAGCAAAAATTTTCGTGAACATGTCCAGCGCGTCATCCCCGTGACGCTCGGCAGCCATTTCTTTAATGCGGACAATGGGGTCGCGCAGCATCTGATTGACGATGCTTTTCGTTAATTTGCGAATGACCTTCAATTCGTGTTCGTCCAAATCCGGCAGCTTCTTCATCAAGCTGTCCATCGTTTCCTCGTGAATCGTGGCCGCTTTGGTCTGCAGCGCTTGAATGACCGGGCTGACGCCCAGCGTTTTCGTCCACTGCTCAAAGGCTGCCATTTCCTCACGGATCATTTTTTCAATCTGCACCGCGGCTTTGCGCCTCTCTTCCAAATGGGAGTTCACGAGCGATTGAAGATTGTCGATATCGTATAAAAAGACGTTCGGCATCTCGCCCAGCCGCGGATCGAGGTCTCTCGGAACCGCGATATCGATCATGAACAGCGGTCGCGAGCGGCGCCGCTGCAAAATACAGGACACCTGCTCGGCCGTCAGCACGTAGCCGGCGGCTCCGGTAGAGCTGATCACGATGTCGGCTTCTTCCAGGTGCGCCAGCAGCCGGTCCATCGTGCTCGCCACGCCCCGGAACTTGTCCGCCAGCTCTTGCGCCCGGCTGAGCGTCCGGTTCACGACGATCACCTTGTCGGCTCCGTTCGCGTACAGGTGCTTAACGGTCAGCTCGCTCATTTTGCCCGCTCCGATAATCAGCACTTTCTTATGCGCGTAGCTGCCGAAAATACGCTTGCCCAGCTCGACAGCCGCATAGCTGACAGACACCGGATTTTCCCCGATGCCCGTCTCGAAATGAGCCCGTTTGGCCATCGTTACGGCTTGCTTGAACAGCGTGTTGAACAAGACGCCGGTCGTCTTCTCGCGCTGAGCCAACAGGAACGCGTCCCGAACCTGTCCCAAAATTTGCGTCTCGCCGATCACCATGGAATCGAGACCGCTCGTGACGCGGAACAAATGCTCGATCGCCTTATCGTTCTCGTAAACGTACAAATGCTGCTGAAATTCGTCGCGAGGCACGCCGAACCATTTCTCGATAAACCCCCGCAAATAATGGGCACAGGGCTGGCGGTCGACCGCCACATACAATTCCGTCCGGTTGCAGGTGCCCACGATGACGCACTCCATGACGCTCTTCGTTTCCTTGAGCTCCTTCAGCGCCAGCGGCAAATCCCCTTCGGCGAATGCAAATTTTTCTCTGATGGACACCGGTGCAGTGCGATAATTTAAACCCGCCACGACGATATGCATCTGGTTCACCTGCCTCCTCCTCGTAAAGTCAATTTATTATATCACACCATGCGGAACAAGTCCGAGTTTTTGCGACAATAATTTTGAAAGTTTTATTACAGGGAGAGGGGGGGGCTCCATCCCCCTAAATCCCCCTTCGTAAGGGGGACCCCAGGGGGCTTGCCCTCTGGACCCCCGAGCTTCGATGCGCAGTTGGTGGAGTGAGCGCTTTTCCTCCTTGTGCTAACCGCCCCCTCCCTCTTATGGAGAGGAGGGCCGGTTAACGCAAGGATACGCTTAACGGGTGCGGGAACGGGTAAAGAACGTGAGAGGCACAGAGATGCGCTTGAGAGCAGTTGTAGTGCCGGGATCGCGTCTGTTCAGGAGAGGCCGGCTTCCCTTGGGAAGCGGCCGTCTCCTGAACATGCTTCACTGCGATAAGGGTTCGACTCCCACTTCGACGGGAGCGAGCCATGCCCGTCCCCTTCCACCGATCATTCCCTAACTTTCCCCAACATCCTATCACGCCTGACCGAAGCAGGCTGTGATTGAAATCACGCTAACTAGCCCATGTATCAACCAACAGCGCCAGCCTCCCCTGTCAGCAACTTCGTTCCCCTACCTTGCCTACCATGCCTAAGGCTGCCAGTTTTAGTTTCCTCCGAAACGGTCGGGCCTATACGACCAGGCGATTATTGCAGCAGCTTTTTGCGCAGGAGGTCGGCGATCGCTTTGTCGGATTTCATCAAACGGTCGTTCTGCGAATCGACAATGTCGGCGCCGCTCGACATCAGCTTGCCGTAAGCCTCGTACAGGTCGGCGTATAGCTTCGAAACGTCTCCGAGGGTCTGGGCCTCCTCCGCGCGCAAAGGGCGGGAGCCGCCGACCTGGAGGCGCAGCAAATATTGCATGAGCTGGGCAAGCGAATCGAGCTTCGCCAAGCTGGTTTCGCCGTAGGCGAGCGCCAGATGATCGTGCGCGAACGAAGCCGAGTAAACGGCTTGGCGGAGCGCGCTGAGCGAATCGGTATCTTTGAGCTTACCCGTTTCCTGCAAGTAGCTGCCGAGCAGCTCCATTTGAAAGAGGGATACTTGATACAGCAGCTTTTCCGCTTTTTCGGGCGGTGCCTTATGCCCAATCAGTTCCGCGATTTGCAGAACGGGCCAGACGATCAGCACGGCTACGATCAGGTACATAAACAGCTTCTTTCTGAATCTTTTCAACCCGGGTCCCCCTCCTCTGCCTGCGGCGGGCGCCGCAGGAACCAAGCTCTCTTTGAGAGTGTATGGGCCCGGGGCAAAAGAAATAACCACGGAATCGTCCGTGGTTATCGTATATGCGTTGTAATTATTTTACCAATTCAGCTTGCTTCAATACCGGTGTTTCCACTTGCAGCTCACCCATACCGCGAACCAGTTTCTTCGCATGAGACACTTCCGGCTTCAGCACGGACAGCATGTGCTCGATCGCGAGTTGAGGGTCTACCGTCTCACCGCAAGTATAGCAGTCAAGGGCAGCAAATCCTCTCTCAGGATACGTATGAATGGAGAGATGACTTTCCGACAACATGACCAGAACGGTTGCCCCTTGGGGTTCAAATTGTTTGGATTGTACCGACAAAACGGTTGCTCCGCATACCTCAGCAGCTTCTACCATTTGCGCTTGTAACCATTCAGCATTGTTGAGAAGATCAAAATCTACTCCCCAAGTGTCTACAGCTACGTGTCTTCCGAAAGTTGAATATTCCATCTTCCGGTTCCCCCTTCCTAGGAATAAAATGTTTTGAAAATTTCATCCGCTAGGACCTACGTCATTCACTTCCCGAGGGAATAATCTCTCGCAACATTACATGTCCTGAGTGAATCCTGGTTCCTATTTTGTTTTCAACGAAGATAAAAATAACATCTATTGAACAGAAATGCAACCCTTTTTTTTGCACAGGCCATATTTACCTGCCCGGCGGCGTCACACAACAATAAATTATGCCCGAAGCCCGCCCGGCGTGTAAGCTTTGGAGCGCCGAACAAGCCCAACTTTACCGCGTTTTTCATCCTGCCCAAGGTAAAAATACTCTCCGATGCATAAAAATACAAAAAAACTCTTCCCTGCCCTTTTTATGGGCAATCGGGAAGAGTTTTTTCCGCTATGGTCGAGAAGTCTAAAGGATATATGTTAAGCTTCGAGTACGAACAAGCGATGGGTAAGCTTCTGCAAGCGCCCGTCGATATGCTCCCGGATGGCTGCTTCTTGCATCTCGTTTCTCATGTCGAGCAGATGATTCACTTGGGCTTTGAGCATTTGGATTTCCTGCTCCACTTCATTCTTATGGAACAGCTGTTCCAATTGTCCGACGGTGTCCCGATATTCGTAAATCACTTTTTCCGCGGCGCCCTTTTTTTCGGTGATTCGGACAACCGCGCCTTGCTTGTACGTATAGACCATCGTGTATGCTGCATAAATGCGATGCACGACAGCGTCGCCTTTAAATTCGGCTACGGCCTTGCGCATCAAATTGACTAAATTTTTGTTGCGGATGCGGCATGTTCCCCGGCATACATACAAGTTCATTTCACGTTCGAACGACAGCACGATTTCTTCGCCGGCGTCGTCCGGCAATACCACCTCTTGATTTCCGTTTTCGAGTACTTTGACTTGCAGAGAGGCTCCGTGATCGACAAACATCCGAATGAACGTGGCCATCTCGGCTTCCGTAAGCTGCAGGCAGGTTTTGACGTATTCGGTCGCTAACCTAATTGCCATAAAAATCCCTCGATTCATTTTTTTCAAACCATGTGTCTGTGAGCCTGATTCTATTGTCTATATACATTATACTACATAATTATTTAATATTCCTGCCAGGCAGCCATTGATTTTCGCCGGAAATCAGAAAATTCCGCGTTTTCCTCGCAGGAGGACGGCATAAAAGCTTAAAAACTCGTTTTACCTCCTTTTGTTCCGCACTTCCCTGCGGCGCTGACGATGAAAAAACAATTCGTACATCACCGGCACGATAACCAGCGTCAGCAGCGTCGACGTAACCAAGCCCCCGATCACGACGACGGCAAGCCCTTTGGATATCAAACTGCCCTCCGATTCGGTCAGCGCCAAAGGAAATAATGCGCAAACGGTAGCGAATGCGGTCATCAGAATGGGACGCAGCCGCGTTTTACCCGCTTCGATCAGCGCCTCTCGTATAGTTAACCCGCTGTCGCGGTTTTGACGCACCCGGTCGATCAGCACAATCGCGTTCGTCACGACGATGCCGACCAGCATCAACAGCCCGATCATGGCGCTGACGGACAGCGGCTCTCCGGTCAAGTACAGGCCGAAGGCTGCGCCGACCGG
Organism: Paenibacillus ehimensis NBRC 15659; assembly: GCF_004000785.1. GTDB lineage: Bacteria > Bacillota > Bacilli > Paenibacillales > NBRC-103111 > Paenibacillus_G > Paenibacillus_G ehimensis. The sequence goes on from NZ_BILX01000109.1 coordinate 5,788, forward strand.
CACGAACAGCAGTGAAGACAAGATGATGAACGGAACGCGCGCTTGACCGAAGGTGACGAGCATAACCAAATAAACCAGCCCGATGGCCGCAGCAATCGCGACGCCCAGATCCTTGAACGTCTTCTCCGTCTCGTCGCTGCCGCCGCCGAAGCCGAGCGTAACGCCTTCCGGCAGCGGAACGGCCGAAGCCGCGTCCCAAACCTCTTGCGTCGCTTGACTGATGTTGTTTCCGGTAATTTCCGCGCTGACCGCAGCATAAGGCTTGCCGTCCAGCTTCTGAATCGCGGATACGGTATCGGACGCTTCGACGGCCGCTACATCGCGAAGCAGCACCGGCCCTTTTTTACCGAACAGCGGCAGCTGCTCCAGCTCGGCGGCATTGGCAGGGCCCGCCGTATAGGCTGCCTGCACCTTTTGCGGCTTGCCATCCAGCTTGTATGTGCCGATCTCGACCGGCTTGGTCCGGTCCGCGACGAGCCCGAGCACCAGTTGGGGGTCGATTCCTGCCGCGGCGGCTTTCCCGGGATCGATGCGGACGGTCCACTGCCGCTGCTTTTCGCGGAAGTTGTTTTTGACCGAGCGCAAATAAGGCATCTGCTTCAGCCGGTCCTCCATCCGCTTGGCGGCTTCCCCCAACCGATCCGGTTGGCTGCCGAACAGCCGGACTTCGACGCTTGTTCCGGTCATGGGCGCGCCGGGGCCCATTTCCTGCACCGTTACGGTTCCCTCCGGCGAGCTCTTTTTAACGATGGCATCCATCTTGGCCGCGAGCGTCTTCACGACGGCTTCCATATCAGCCGAACGGCTAACGCTCATCATGTATTGCGCCTGATTCGCCTGCTTGAGACCGGAACGGTAATCAAACCCGCCGATCGTTGTAAATACATATTCGAAGACGTCCGGCTGTTCGCGGAGCATCTTTTCGATATTTTGGGAAATTTCGTTTGTTCTCTGAAGCTGGGAAGCCGGGGGCAGCTGCACGGCGGCTGCAACAATCCGCTGCTTTTCGTTCGGCAAAAAAATAAATCCGAGCTTCGGCACCAGCAAAAGCGACCCGGCAAGCACCGCCAGTGAAACACCGATGACGGACCATTTGTGCCGCAGCGCCGAGGCAAGCAGGACCGCATACCCCCGCTGCAGCGCGCTTTCCCGCTCCTCCGTCCCGCGGATGCGGCCGAAGGCAGCTTTGGCCAAAATGGGGACAAGCGTAACGGCGACAAACAACGAAGCGACGAGCGCAAAGACGACGGTTAGCGCAAACGGCTTAAAAACCGCCCCGGTAATTCCCCCCACGAAGCCGAGCGGCAAAAACACGACGACGGTCGTCAAGGTGGACGATGTAATCGCGCCCATAATCTCTTTGGTCGCATTAAGCGTAATTTGCGTCCGGTCTTCGCCGGGCTTTCTTTGGCTCATGCGCCTGTAAATATTTTCGATCACCACGATGCTGTCGTCGACAACCCGCCCTACCGCAACGGCCATCCCGCCCAGCGTCATGATGTTCAGGGTGATGTTCATGCGATTCAAAACGATCGAGGCGATCAATAAAGACAAGGGGATGGACAATACGGCGATGAGCGTCGCCCTTACATTTCTCAGAAACAGAAGCACCGCCAAAGAGGCGAACAGCGCTCCGTACAGTCCTTCCCTCTGCAGGCTTTCGACCGACTTTTTGATCCCTTCCGACTGATCGAAAGCGAGCGCGTAATCGATCCGGTCCCGGTGCTTATGGAGCACGGCGAACGCCTGATCGGCAATCTGGACCGTATTGGCATCCTGTTTTTTGGAAATGGATAGGGCCAGGGCGCTTTTGTCGTTGTAACGAACCAGCTCGGACGCTTCCTCCATCGGCTGCACAGCAGCAATATCTTCCAGAGCGATCTCTGCGGGGACAGGGGGAAAGCCCGTCTGGACATCAATCGCAAGCCGCTTCAATTCCTGAATGCCCGCGGCGCGCTGCTCGACCCGGACCGGAACGACCAGCTCGTTCTCCACAACGGAGCCGGCCGGAAAGGACAAAAATAGCCCCTGCACTTTTTGCTGAATTTGGGTTAAGGTTAGATTATACGCTTTGGCCTTGGCGGGATCGACGGCAATGCGGATATAGCTTTCCTTTAGGCCGCCTGCCGCTACGCTGCTGACGCCAGGAATTTTTTCCAATTCCGGCTGAATGTCCTCCACAATAAGCTCTTCAATGGAATCGCTCTGCTTTGAGAACACGGCCAGGTTTAGGATGGGCAGCGCGCTGAAATTCATTCGCGTCACTTTGGGCGTCACGCCTTCGGGAAGCTTCAGCCCCTTAAACGCGTCCTCTGCCTGACGGGAGGCCAGTTCCATATCCGTCCCGATCGGGTACTTCAACTGAACCACGGCGAAGCTTTCCATCGATTGGCTCGTTAACGATTCGAGGCCGCTGAGCGCTTTCAAGCTTCGTTCCAGCTCGCGCGTCACCCGTTCCTCCACATCGGCCGGAGATGCCCCGGGATACACGGCCTGCACAGTTAGCGTGGGCAGCTCCACATCGGGCAGCAAGTCCACCTTCAGGGACGTGAACGCGTATATCCCGCCGATCATAAGCAGGATGGAGCTGATCAGGATGGCGGCCGCATTTTTTAAGCTGAAACGGGTTAACAGGTTCAATTCGCTCAGACGCTCCTCGATTAGGATGGAAAACAAAGTCTCTTGCTCCAAGTTTGGAGTAAAAGGCGGCAGATTATACGAAGGAGGAATCCGCTGGATGAAAAATCATCGCATTCGCTTACGCCATACGGTCGGCGGGCTGCTCGCCGGGATCTTGCTCGGATTTGCTTCCGGCGTCCCCGCACATGCCGAAGAACCGCCTTTCCCGCTTCAAATTCCTTCGTTCCCGGTTCAAGTGAACGGCCTAAAGACCGACAACGAGCGAAGCCCTTATCCCGTATTGACGCATAACCATATGGTTTATCTTCCGGTGAAGCATTTCGCGGAGACCCTCGGGTTGGACGTGGCTTGGGACGCTGCCCGCGGGCTAAAGATTGGCCGCCGCGAGCACCCTTCCGGTCAACGGCCCCCTGCCGAGCCAAAGGACAAGGCATCCGTTAGCCGGCGTTTTGAAGCTGTACTGCCTGAGTTCCCCATCGAAGTGAACGGGAAATCCGTTAACAACGCCAGCGAACCGTACCCGCTTCTTTTGGTGGACAACGTTTCCTATTTTCCGATGACCTGGCGTTTTACCCATAAGGAGTTCGGCTGGCGGACCGATTGGAGTGCGCAAGAAGGATTTCAGCTTACAACGGAGCAGCAAAAGGTGCTGCACCGCATTATCGGGGAAGATTCGGAGGCACTCTATGTAGAAGCCGCGTCGGACCGGATATTGAGGGTGAACAAAGACCTGAAAGGCGATCCGTCCCCGATCGACGGCAAAGCGAAGACTGGTGTGAGTCCATTAGCGGAACAGCGGAAGCCCGGCGTGTCTTTTACCGGGGACCTGAAGCTAACCGCCGTGCGCCTGGGGGATTCGGTCTATTACAACAACATCGAATTGCTGTCGCTCAAGCCGATACTGGAAAAAGCGGCGGCCTTCTACGAATCGCAAACGGAGTATGCAAATAAGGGACTGGACGTGCAATCCAAAATCATGAAGCTCGACGACCGGACGGTGCTTGCCGTCATTTCGATCTCAAGCTTTCTGCACATCCCCGCTCCCTACACGCCCTATACGCATGAGGCTTTCATCATTCAGGACGGAAAAGCTTCGTCCGTGCCGGATTTGACACAGGTGCCTACCCGCGTCGTCCGCAACCCGGACGGTTCGTTCTGGATCGCCAGCGAAGCGGCTGACCGGATGACAAGCCGGACGCCGAACGTATACGGTCAGCTCGCACTGCTGGACTCATCGGGACAGCTCCGCGGCATGAACACGAGACTTGGGGAAAAAGACATCGATCTGCTGGCTTCCACCGCCGACGGCTTGACGGTCAAGGCCTACAGCGACCGTTTTAAAGCTTACCATGACAGCTTCATTCCGCTTGATGCGGAGGAACGGGAGACATACTATCATCTGGACCTTAAGGGAAGCGAAACGCGGCTGTTTTTGTACAAAGGGGCAGGCAGAGGCTACGTGGACAGCAAGGGGCACATTTACGTCGTCGACCGCCAGGTGAACCGCATTTCCGATCTGACGTCCGGTCAGAGCCGGATGTGGTGGGATTATGAGCTTATGCCGTAATAACAACCTTAAAAAGGCTATTTCCCGGTTCCGGTACAAGACCGGATGAGATCGGGAGATAGCCTTTTATCGGTTTCCGCCCTTGGAGGGCAGCGTATTACTGTTATGGATTGCCGGATTCCGGCTGCGTCTGAGGCAGTTCCTCCGCTGCGGGGTCGGCGGCATAGCCGATCTTCTGCTCGATGATCTGCCACAGCTCGTCCTTCCCCAGTCCCAATTCGGACGAAAATAGGACGACCGGGTCCGACTTGTCCGTTCCAAGCGTTTCCTTGACGATCTTGAGATGCTGCTGCCACTTGCCGCGCGGAATTTTATCCGCTTTCGTCGTCACGATACAAAGCGGCGTGCCGTGATGCTTCAGCCACGAATACATGGCCTGGTCGTCTTTGGACGGCGGGTGACGAAGATCGATAACGAGCAGCACGAGCTTCAAAAATTCCCGGTGGAGCAAATAATTTTCGATGAATTTGCCCCATTTTTCACGTTCGCTTTTAGACACCTGCGCATATCCGTACCCCGGCAAGTCGACAAAGAACAAATCGGAATTAATTTTGTAATAGTTCAACTGCTGTGTTTTGCCGGGCTTGGAGCTGGTACGGGCCAAGTTTTTGCGGTTGATCATCCGGTTGATCAGCGAAGACTTCCCTACATTGGAACGCCCTGCCAGAGCAATCTCCGGCAAGGCATCGGCAGGGTATTGGCTCGGACCAACCGCGCTGATGATGAATTCAGCTTGATTGACCTTCATTCGTTTCACTCATTTCTTGATGGGGCGTTGAGAGGATGGAATTGCGTTTATTTCTTCCGGCTGAACCGGAAGGTATTTCCACTCCACCGCTCTTGAAATTCAAGTTGTCTTTATTATCCGTTGCGGATACAACTTGATTTCAAAGGCGGCCGTAAACTTTCCGTGGAAACACCTTCCTCGCTTTGGAGTAAAATAAAAATGCAAAACCCATCCACCTAACGCCTGTTATTATACGCCTACAGGCTTGACCAGAGCGTGTTCGAGCACTTCATCCATATGCGAGACCGGGATGAACGTCAGCTCGGAGCGCACGCTCTCGGGAATTTCTTCGATGTCTTTGGCATTGTCCTTCGGCAGCAGCACCGTGCGGATGCCGGCGCGGTGGGCGGCCATAGCCTTTTCCTTCAGACCGCCGATCGGGAGCACGCGGCCGCGAAGCGTGATCTCCCCCGTCATCGCGACGTGGCGCGAGACCGGGATATTGGTCAAGGCCGAGATGAGCGCCGTGCCCATCGCAATGCCGGCGGACGGGCCGTCCTTCGGAATGGCGCCTTCCGGCATGTGCACGTGGACATCGTATTTTTCATGGAAGTCCGGCTGAATGCTGAATTGCTCAACCCGCGAACGGGTGTAGCTGAAAGCCGCTTGAGCCGATTCCTTCATGACGTCTCCGAGCTTGCCGGTAAGCGTCAGCTTGCCGCTGCCGGGCATCACCGTCACTTCGATAACGAGCGTGACCCCGCCGACCTCCGTCCAGGCAAGCCCGGTCACCGCGCCGACCTGATCGCGCTCCTCCACCATGCCGTAGCGGAATTTCGGCTGGCCGAGATACTCTTTCAGGTTGTCGGCCTTCACATGCACGGCCGTCGCTCCGCCGACGATTTCCTTGGCGGCCTTCCGGCAGATGGACGAAATTTGCTGCTCCAGGTTGCGGACGCCCGCCTCGCGCGTATATTCGCGCACCGTACTCATAAGTGCGTCTTCGTCTATGACGAGTTGGCCATCCTGCAGCCCGTGGTTTTCCTGCTGCTTCGGCAGCAGGTAATTGCGCGCGATGTGCAGCTTCTCGATTTCCGTATATCCCGGAATGTACAGCACTTCCATCCGGTCAAGCAGCGGCCGCGGGATGTTGTGTATGGCGTTGGCCGTCGTTACGAACATCACGTTGGACAGATCGAACGGCACTTCGACGAAATGGTCGCTGAACGTGCTGTTCTGCTCCGGGTCCAGCACCTCAAGCAAAGCGGAGGCCGGGTCGCCGCGGAAGTCCATCGCCATTTTATCGATTTCGTCCAGCAGGAAAACCGGGTTGTTCGTTCCCGCGTTTTTCATCCCTTGAATGATCCGTCCCGGCATGGCGCCTACGTACGTGCGGCGGTGTCCGCGGATTTCCGCTTCGTCGCGCACGCCGCCCAAGGAAATGCGCACGAATTGCCGGCCGAGCGACCTGGCAATCGAACGGGCGATCGACGTCTTCCCGACCCCGGGAGGCCCGACGAGGCAAAGAATCGGTCCTTTGAGCTTCTTCACCAGCTTTTGCACGGCCAAATATTCAAGGACGCGCTCCTTCGGCTTCTCCAAGCCGTAATGATCCTGATTCAGAATCTCCTCGGCTTTGCGGATATCGAGGTCGTCTTCGGTCGCTTGGGCCCAGGGCAAGCCAAGCAGCCAGTCGATGTAGTTGCGGATGACCGAGCCTTCGGCGGAAGTCGCGGGCATCTTTTCCAGCCGGTCGATTTCCTTCTCGATCTTTTCCTTGACCTTCTCGGGCACGTCGCTTTGCGCAAGCTGGTTGCGCAGCTCCTCGACCTCGCCGGCCCGTCCCTCTTTATCCCCGAGCTCCTTCTGAATCGCCTTCATTTGCTCGCGCAAATAATATTCCTTCTGCGTCTTTTCCATTTGCTTCTTGACGCGCTGGCTGATCTTGCGTTCGAGCTCGAGCACTTCGCGCTCGTTGTTCAGAATGCCGAGCAGCTTCTCAAGCCGCAAACGGACATCGACGGTTTCCAAAATTTCCTGCTTATCTTTAATTTTTAACGATAAATGACTGCAAATGACGTCCGCGAGCCGCCCCGGTTCGTCAATATCGGATACGGCAGCCAGCGTTTCCGGGGTCACTTTTTTCGAAAGATTGATATAATGTTCGAATTGGTTCAGCACCGTGCGCATCAAAGCGTCAATTTCGGGATCGGACGTCTCCTGCTCAGGAAGTTCCCTGACGTGAACCTCATAGTATTCGTCGTTAACCAGAAACTCCGCAATTTCGGCGCGAACGACGCCTTCCACAAGCACGCGGATCGTTCCGTTCGGCAGCTTGAGCATTTGCCGCACTTTCGATATCGTGCCGATCCGGTAAATATCCTCGGTCTTCGGCTCCTCGATATTCACCTCGGATTGCGAGCACAGCAGGATCATGCTGTCTTCGACCATAGCCTTCTCCAGGGCCCGTACCGACTTTTCCCGGCCCACGTCCAAATGCAGAACCATGCTCGGATACACCAGCAGCCCCCGGAGCGGAAGCAGCGGCAAGCGGCGCAATTTTTGTTTGCTCGTTCCCATCCGCGAGCACCTCCAGACTATACTTACATGCTGTGATTTACATTTTATCAAAATTGGTTTTAAAACACCAATCGGGGTCTGCCGGCTTCCGCACTTACGAACAAAGAGACGCCAACCGCTCTATTCGAGCGCATCGGCGTGCAGAATCGTAACGGATGCACCGCTGACCGTCTCCTGAGGCATGGCGAGAGACTCGGCAGCCAGATGGGCGCTTTCTATACCCAGGGCGTGATGAAGCAGTTCCTCCACCGAGTCGACCGGAATGACCTCCAATCCGTTAAGCCCCGCAAAAACTTCCTGCCAGTTTTCTTTCGGAATGATGACTTTGGTCGCTCCTGCCTGAACAGCGGCTTCCACCTTGGCGATGACGCCTCCTACCGGCTTGACCTTGCCGTGAATGCTGATCTCGCCTGTCATCGCCAGATGGTTGTCGACCGGAATCCGTTTGATGGCGGAGGCAATCGCTACGGCCATCGATACGCCGGCCGACGGTCCGTCGATCGGAATGCCGCCCGGGAAATTGATATGCATGTCGTAATCGTAGGGCTGCAAGCCAAGCCGCCGCAGAACGGTAAGCACGTTTTCGACGGAGCCGCGCGCCATGCTTTTGCGACGCAGCGTCCGCGACCCGCCGCCCATCTCTTCCTCGTCCACGACACCGGTGATCGTAAATTGGCCCGTCCCCGGCTGCACCGCCGGAATAGCGGTCACTTCGATGTCAAGCAGCATTCCCAGATTCGGTCCGTATACGGCCAATCCGTTCACCAGCCCGATTTCCGGACGCTGGGGAATTTTTTTCTCCGGTCTCGGCGGAATCTGCGAGCTGTTGACGACCCATTCGATGTCGGCGGCCGACAGTTCTCTGCGCTGATCGGTCAGCGCCATCCCTGCCGCAAGCTGAATAATGTTCACCGCTTCGCGGCCGTTGGTCGCGTATTTCTTCACGACCTCAATGGCGGAAGGACAGTCGGGAAAGCCGATTTTTTTCAGCGCCTTGGCGGCAATCGAGCCGATCTCCTCCGGCAGCAGCGGTCGGAAATAAATTTCCATACAGCGCGAACGGATCGCCGGAGGCAGCTCCTGCGGGTTGCGCGTCGTTGCCCCTACGAGCCGGAAATCCGCAGGCAGGCCATTCTGGAACACATCATGAATATAACTCGGCACATTCGTATCTTCGGAATTGTAATACGCGCTTTCCAAAAATACTTTTCGGTCTTCAAGCACCTTTAATAATTTATTCATCTGATGCGGATGCAATTCACCGATCTCGTCGATGAACAAAATCCCGCCGTGCGCCTTCGTCACCGCTCCCGGTTTCGGCTGCGGAATGCCGGCGACTCCCATGGCTCCCGCCCCTTGATAGATCGGATCGTGCACCGAACCGATTAACGGGTCGGCAATGCCCCGCTCATCGAACCGCGCCGTCGTCGCATCGATCTCCGTAAATTTGGCGTCCGGACGAAAAGGCGATTCCGGATTTTTCTTCGCTTCTTCCAATACGACGCGGGCGGCGGCCGTCTTGCCCACACCGGGCGGACCGTAGATGATCACATGCTGCGGATTGGCGCCGCACAGCGCCGCTTTCAGGGCACGCAGCCCTTCCTTTTGCCCGACGATGTCCTCCATGGAGGTCGGTCTTGTTTTTTCGGCTAACGGTTTATTTAAAGAGACGGATCGCAGCCTGCGCAGCTTCTCCAGCTCTTTCTTCGATTCCTTGTCGACGGCGGAACGGTTGGTCTGCTGGTTGCGCAGCAAGTTCCAAAAATACATACCGATAACGATGGCAAAAAACAACTGGATAACCATCAAAACCACGCTGATATTCAATCGAATCCCTCCTGTTGCTGACGGCCGCCAGAACGGCCGCTACGGCATTAATATAATTGGTAGTATTGCCCTGTCATGGTAGCATTAATCGCTGCGCCTTAAGAAACTTTTTGGGGATGCTAAAACTGTGAAACAACATAAGCTGCTGACGATTTTATACGAAAGGAGGGGCAGCGGATGTCATGGCCCAATTCATGGAATCGGGCGATTCACCTTGCCGTTGCCGCAATGCTGGCGCTGACCGTCCTGACTTTCCGGGCCGGTCATGCGGGAGCAGCGGTGCCCGAATCCTGGCTCTTGCCGGAGCTGAAGTCTGCCAATCCGGCGTTATCGAGTGTCGACGTCTTAATCGATGTAGGGCACGGCGGTATCGACGGCGGCACCTCGCACGGCGACCTGCTGGAGAAAGATATCAACTTGGCGATCGCCAAAAAAACGTACGACGCTTTGCGCCGAAAAGGGGTCAATGTCTTGATGAACCGGATGGACGATTACGCGTTAAGCGGAGAAAATTTATGGCTGAAAAGCCATTCGAGACACATCAAGGATTTGGCCCAGCGCAGCCATCTGTGCAATGAGGTCAAGCCCAAAATGATGCTCAGTCTGCATGTCAACTCTGCCCGTCGCGCTTCGAAGCGCGGCGCCATCGTCATTCATCAAAGAAAACCGCAAAGCGAGCAGCTCGCCAAGGCACTGCAGGAAGCGCTGAACGCGGTATACGGCACGAACGACAAGCCTGTACCGGGCCGCACGTTTTATTTGCTGAAGCATGCCAAGGCACCATCGGTAATCGTTGAAATGGGCTTCATTACGAATGCCGAAGACCGGCGTATGCTTACCGAGGAGCGGTCCCAGCAGCTCATCGCGGAAGCGATCGCAGCAGGCGTCGAACAATACATGCAGCAGCCAAAAA
>NZ_BILX01000110.1 GCF_004000785.1 Paenibacillus ehimensis NBRC 15659
CGAGCGGACCGCTTGCACGAGCGGCTCCGGCACCTCCGTGCCGGCCGCCGCCGTCCACGCGTCCGCCGCCAGCGCCTCCGGTGTGACGAACACCGCGAGCGCGACGGCACCCGCCGCGTCTCCTTCGGTTCCCGCCCCGTCAATACGCGCCTCATTCGCCAATACGATGCGCAGCTTCAGCTCCTGGGTAAGATAACGATCCAACGTCTCCACTCTCGTCACTCCTTATCGATTGAGCGGGCGCTGATCCCCGCAAAGTTTTTCCTTGATCTTAGCCGAAATACCCGGCGGCCTCCATCACCACCTGCCGCATCGGCAGATGGTACGGACACTGCTGCTGACAGAGCGGCTTCTCCTTACAGGGCTCGTAGTCGGCACAGGACAATATTTTGTCCTTTTGCTTCTGGTAAAACCCGTCGCCCTTCGGCAGCAAGCCGAACGTCCGGCGCACCTGGCTTGAAATCATAATGTCCGGAATCGTCACGCCGATTGGACAGGAGCAGTAATTGCACCGGCGGCAGTTATGCGCTCCGAGCTCCGTCGCCAGCGCCTCCAGCTCGCGCCGTTCGTCGTCGCCAACCTCTTCCCGCATCGCAGCGATATTTTCCTTGACCTCGTCCACGCTGATCATGCCCGAGATCGTCACATGCACATCCTGGCTGTACGGGTAGCGAATCGCCTTGGATACCGGCTGGATAAACCCGCCCGAGAGCGGTTTCATCGCCGTCTTTCCCATCTGCTGCCGGGTCGCCTCGGGAATCAGCTCGTCCAAAGCGAACGGCTGCGCCAAGTTCAAGTGAAACAGCACCTGATCGAACTGTCCTTTGCTGATCCATTTGGCAAGCAGCTCCGGCCGGTGCCCGGTAAGGCCGATAAACCGGACATGCCCCTTGCGCTTCATCTCAAGCGCCGCCTGGTACGCGCCGTTCTCTTCCATTGCCGCTTTAAACTCTTGAACTGTGTTGACATAATGAATCTGCAGCAGATCGATGACGTCCGTTTTCATCCGGTCCAGGCTGCGCTCCATTTCTTCCATAGCCGACTTGTAATCCCGTTTCCCCGTCTTCGTCGCCAAAAAATATTCCGAACGGCGGTGCGAGATGCATTCGCCGATAATTTCTTCGCTGTTGCGGTAAGCTGCGGCCGTATCGATGTAGTTGATCCCCTCGTCAAGCGCGTAATTCAGAGCCGTCCGGGCCTGTTCGAGCGGTACGCCGGGCAAGTTCATCGCGCCGAAGCCGAGCGAAGAGACGCGGTATCCCGTGCTTCCGAACGTCGTGTAACGCATGTCCAAGTCTCTCCCTCATGGAAAAATTACGTTTTCTCCCCAGGATCAATTATAGAGCAACGGACGCCAAAAAAACAGTCTGCGGAAGCTTCGTTGATCCAAGCCTGCCCGGAAAAAAGCAAAAAACGGGCCGCCTCGAAAGGCAAAGCCCGCTTTTATATCAACTGATCTATGCTTGGTGATTATGGCTTCGGAACGTCGTTTTTGTCGGTCGGCAAGCTTTTGAAGTTTTTGAACACCTTCACCGTTTTGCCTACCAGCGTGCTGTCTGCGGGTACCATATCCGCCGTAACGACCATATCCACCGGCTCACCCATTTCTTCCAGATCGGTGAAGCCGTCGCCATCCGTATCCTTGCCGTTAACCGGGTCGGTGCTTGTCCGGATGATCATGCCGTTCTCCAGCATCATGCCGGTCGTCTTCTCGTAGAAGTCGTCCAGACCGTCCTGGTCTTTATCTTCATGATAGCTGTTCTCCAGCGCCGATTTGAAGTACGCTTGGAGGTCTTCGGCCGTCTGCACCTGGAAGTACATCCCGCCGGTATATTCGGCAATTTGCTTCAGCAGGCTGATATCGGCTTGGCTGCTCAAGCCCATCGTGATGATCGTGATGCCTTTTTCGAATGCCTCTTTCAGCAGGTTCAGATCGTCTTGGGTCGTCGCATAGTTGTTTTGTCCGTCCGTCAGCAGCAGGGCGATTTTACGCTGTCCGGTGTCTCCGTACGTATCGTACAGCTTCACCGCTTCCCGTACCCCTGCAAAAATATTCGTTCCGCCGTCGCTGTCGATGTGGTAAACCGCATCGGCCACGGTCGAGCTGTGGGCCGAGAACGTCGCGAAGGTGCGTACGCTATTGTCAAAATCGATGATGGCTGCCCGGTCGCTCAAGGAATAGACCTGGTTCGTTACGGTCGGATATTCGAAGTGAACCCCTTGCCCTTCCTCGTAAACCGACTTGGCTACCGTGACCGTTTCCGTCTTAAGCGGGCTCGCCGCATCGTGCTTCAGGCCGTAAACCAAGCTGGTTACCGCCGTTTTGCGCAGATCCTTCGGATCCGTTCCCCCCATGCTGCCGGAGCTGTCGATGATGAAAGCAAAATCGATATACGGCTTGTAGGTGCCGTCGACGACGGTCGAGAGATGTGCCCGGAACGTTTGCTCCCAGGACGTTTTATCGATCAGCACGTATTTGCTGTTGTGGGTCGTCGTAAAGCTCAGCGTTCCTTGATCCGCGTTGTATACGGTAGGCAAAAACTCGAAACGCTTCGTCGTTTCGTTATAATACGCCGCCGCCAAGTTTTGTTTATTGGACAGCTCGGCCACATTGAACGTCAGCGTGCCGGAAGCAAACGACTTCCCGTTGGTCGAAAATTCAATCACGGGCCCCGTCAAACCGGGAACGGACAGCTGGCTGAAAACCGTGTTCGGCTTCTCCAATTTGACCGAAATGTCGCTAAGGCTTCCGCCAAAAGAGCTCAAATCCAGACCGACCAAAGCGATCTTGTTGTTCAACTCGTCGGTCCCTTCCACCGGCTTGCCGCCGCCAAGCGTATTTTGGATCGCATCTTTATCCAGCGTGACCTGCTGCGTGCCGGAATCCGAGCTCGAATCGGAGCCGGAATCCGAACTTCCTCCACTGGTCGTGCCGGATGGGCCCGGGGCCGGGGTCGGCGACGGCGCAGGAGCCGGCGTTTCTTTCTTCGGATCTTTGCCGGCGGTTTCCGTTGTTTTCAAGTACCGGGTCAGCATCGCCATCCCTTCGGCGCGGGTTGCCGCTTTTTCCGGATAAAAATAACGCTTTCCGTTCACCGTATCGCCTTCCACGATTTTGTTCGAAGCGGCGGTGTTCACGTAATGGTTCGCCCAATGGCCTGCCGTATCCTCGAATACGACCGGATTGCCTTCCTGCATCCTGAGATTGTAGCTGCGGACCATCAAAACGGCGATTTCCGCGCGGCTTACTTGGTTGTCGGGCTTAAACGTTCCGTCCTCATACCCGTCGGTCCATCCGTTCGCTTTGGCCGCTTCGATATACTTGAGCGCCCAATGGGAGGAAGCGACGTCTGGAAAGGAGCTCTCCGACGGTTCGTTCAGCTTCACCTGCCGTGCGGAGACAAGCAGCTTGATATACTCCGCTCTTGTAATGCTTTTGTCCGGCAGGATGACCTGCTGGCCGTTTTGCTGGACCCCATCGACGATTCCCTTCTGGACGAGGTACTCCACTTCGCTTTTCGACCAATGCCCTTCCAGATCGCCGAAAGCCGGAACTGGATTGTCCGCCGCTGCGATACAGGAAAGTGAAGAGCCGAATACGAGACTTGCGATAGATACTGCTGTGACTGCTTTCCTTAGCATCTGTACACCTTCCTTGGCGTTGTGTTGAAACTATGCTGTTGTCTGGTGTGCGCCCCCCCTTTATTTCCAAGCGCCACTCTTAACTGTTATCGGCGGGCAATTCGTTTTTTTAAATGTGAAAAAAATTCCAAAAAACCGTTTCCCGGGCGGCGAGACCGCTTCGGTAACGGTTTTTTGGAACAGAGAGCAATATACGGGAACGCGAGGATTTTAATCCTTCTTCCGGTCATCGTCCGGATGATCCTCTTTCTTTCGGGAATCGTCCGGCTTGTTGTCTTCTTTTTTCTTCGGATCTCCCGGCTTTTTGGAGGGATCGTCATTCGTTTTCTTCGTGTCGGATTCCTTCTTTTTGTCCTGCTCCTTCTGCTGCTCTTGCTCTTTCTTTTTAGATTCGTCAACACGCCGGTCTGCATCCTCGCGCCGGCGCTCGTCGTTCGTTTTGGCGGAATCTTCCTTTTTATGATCATCTTCCCGATCTTTGGAGCCCGAATCCGAACGGTCGCTCTTTTGTCGATCGTCCTCTTTCTTCCGGTCGTCGTCTTTCTTCCGATCGTCTTCTTTCTTATCGTCGTTCTTGTCGCCGGGACGCGACGTGCCGGGATTTGTCGTTCCCGGCTTCGTGCCCGCAGGGGGCGTACTGCCCGGCCTTGTATTGACCGGCGTCGTCTTTCCCTGGTCTGCGGATTTCTCGTCTTTAGCGCTGCCCCGCTTATTGCTGTCCTTATCGTCGTTTTTATCGTCATCCTTGCTTTTGTCTTTTCCGCTGTTCCCGGTCGTGCTTCCGGACTTTTTCGAGTCGTTCTTCGGATCGTTCTTCGAATCGGTTCTCGAGTCGTTCTTGGAGCTGTTATTCTTGGAGTCGTTTTTCGAATCGTTCTTCGAGTCGTTTTTCGAACCATTTTTGCCGTTTTGGCCGGTTTTACTGTTTTTGTCTTTGTCTTTGTCTTGCTTGCGGTCTTTAAGCTGCTCCTCCAGCTTCTTGTCCAGCTCTCCGTTCTTCTCTTCCTCCACCATCTTCTTGATGTCCGCTTTCGTCGGAAGCTTATCCGGTTGAATGAGCTTGGCCACTTCGGGTTTCTGCTTGGAGATCTGCAGGACCGATTCTCTCTTCAATTCGTCGAGGGTTACGCTCTCTCCGTTGCTTTTGGCATTCAAATACACGGTGTACTTGCCCATGGATACACCGTTCTGGGAGGCAACCTCCCGCACCTCCTGCGGCGCGGCGAACGCGGCAACCTGATAGGCTTCCACTTTGGTCGGGTGCGCTTCTTGGATGTGTTTGGTCACCTGCTTGCGCAGCTTCTCGGCAATGCCCGCATCGCTCACCTGGCTCTTAGGCTCGACGACGGTGCTGGCAATGACGATCTCCGCCTCTTGATTGGCAAGCGGGCCCTGCTCGGCTTTGTCCAACAGCTTCGAGGTTACGGCTTCCAGCGATTTCCCCTTGTAGTCGACCTCCTGCGCCAGCTTCGTTCCATCGTCGTTAAGCCCCCTCAGCTCGAGCACGTTCTCTTTGGCGTCAATACCCATCTCGATGCTCGGGTTAATGTCCATCGAGATGTAAGCTACCACCTCGGGACTGCCCAGCTTCCCGTTAAAGCTGGCAAACAACACCAGACCGAACACGACGGCTGCCGCAAGCGCCGATCGGCCGGCGACGGAAGGGCTTCTCCAATTGATGCCGCTATTCGCATAGACGATCTCTTCGCCGATTTCGCAAGTCCGCTTCTTGCGGGGCAGCCGCTCGAACTTGCCGTCCGGACGCATCACGACGATGCTTTTTTCCGTGATTTCCATCACGACCCCTTTATTCACGGGCACCTTCCCCTTTTTCATGATCCTCTCTGATATGTAAATAATCTCTGAGATACGGATAAGGTCCTTGATATATCAGAGCAACAGCAATAATAAATTTGCGGTTTCGTTCCAGCGTCTTGCGCGAAACCTTCACTTGAGCCAGCAGCTCCTTAATCGGCAGCATCCGCTTGGATATCATGAGCCGCATCAGCTCGCTGTCGTTCGAGAGCGTCTTGGCAATACCGAACAGCGCCTGACGCGAGTCGTCGTGCTTAGGGGAAGCATCGACGAGATCTCCGAAGCGGATGCCGAATTCGGACAGACAGCGGTTCAGATCGACAATCTCGCTGCGCCGCTCTTCCATTCCTTTCTGCTTCTCGTATTGTTCGACAGCCTGATGGATTTCGACCGGGTTGACGATGTTGTCCTCCTCGTCCTCCACCTCGAACGTGCTGTACGGAATTTGCTGTGAGAAGCGTTGTTCCTTGCGGACATAATCGATGAGCCGCCGGCGGATGACCTGTTCGGAGAAGCCGAGAAACGACCTTCCGGCCTGCGGCGAAAATTGATTGATCGCTTCATTGAAGGCACCGAGCGCGATGCTGAACTCATCGTCCCGGGCCGGATCCACATATCTTTTGCAAAATCTGCTCGTTACCTTCGCAACATAAGGTTGATAATCCGTGATGAATTGATTGCGGAGGCGTAGATCACCTTCTTGAATCAAAATAACGATTTGTTCCGGCGTTTGCGCATCCGCGGAATCCGAGTGGTGTGCCTGGCGTTTTCCGAGAAATTTCTTAAATAAAACCAGCAGCAATCGTTCCACCTCTCTGCTTAAAAATTTCGCTCTCGCTTATACGATTACGGGGGTCATTTCGAGGGCTGGACGCCTATATTTCTTAAGGAATTTTTTATGTATGTCAGGGCAGGCTTTCCAACCGCACCAGCCGCAAAAAACGTCCCTATCCAAGCCGCAGCCGCGGCAGGCTTGCCCGGGCGCCGGACCGCATCGCCATGCGGCCGCAGCGCCGCGCTCACATGGGCATACGGCGCCGCTGCCGGCGCTGCCTTTGCCTGCAAAGAAGCTTGGCGAAGAAGGGACGTTTTTGCAAAAGGTTGGTACTTTTAAGTCAAGCCACGCATGGTCTTTTTGTTCTTCAGCTTGTGGCGGCGCTGGCTGAGCACGTTCAGCCTTTTTTTGAGCTGCTGCTCCCATTCGGCGTCGCCGATCTCTTTGGCCACCATCAACAGGTCGAGCGCCATATCGATCTGGCTTCGGACGACCTCAAGCGGCTCTTCGTTCTCATGATTCACGCAGTTCTCGAACATCTCCCGAACGTCCCGTTGCTCGACGTACTCCTGGAAGTCCACTTCCGGCGCGCCGTCTCCATGCGCATATTCGGCTAGAATCTCGTACTCGTTTTCCACCAGATGATGCACTTCCACACGGTGGCATACCGGGCAGAACAATAACGGCACGTTATGAATTTGCGTCCGGATATGTCTTAGCGTCCCTTTGGTCCCCAACATGCTGGCGCCGCAGCAAAAACTCATCGTCCTCGTCCCCCTGTTTCCACTATGAATCTATGACGGCTATGACTGCAAACTTGATCGAAAAGCGTTTCGCACAGGAAAAACCCGTTCGTCGAATCGGCTCAAGAGGTCTCCCGGACGATTCCAACTATATTAACGTTATTTTCCTGTAAAAGGTTTCTCGATGTTTCTCGATCTTTGCGCGTCCCAAGCCAACATGGTCTCCTTGCTTTATATTGACGTTTGCGAATTGTCCATCGTTCATGCGAAGCTGTAGGCTGCAAAAAAGCTTATCCATTCAAATCAACGAAAAAAAGACCCATGCCGCTATCCCTACTCTATTCGACCTGGAACGCCAAAAATCCTCTTTTTTCGCCCTGCGAATGCTTAGTTAAATGTTTCCTTCCTGGAAACGGCAGGGTGTCTCCCCGCTTCCTGCGTGCATAAATCGGCTGCGCTTTGCAAATTCTGTTAAAGATTAAGTTCGTTTCCAAGGAGGACTTTGCCGTGCGGTCTCTTCCGACCTCCGGCTTCGAGCTGCCGGACCGCTACGAGAAGGATATGCTGCATCTGATGGTCCGGGATGCCCATACGCTGTTCGTTTATTGGGAAGTCGGCAACCGCAAGCGCTGGCTGTGCTCGCAGCATTTTGAGTGCGACTGGGGCGTGCTGCCGAAGGTGCTGCGGGTATACGACGTTACCGGCGTGTACTTTAACGGAAACAACGCGCACCGTCATTTCGATATCGAAACGACGCCGGAGGCGGACCGCTGGTACATTCACGGGGTTTCGGCCGATGCCGTGTGGACCGTCGATTTCGGCGTCTACACGATCCGGCGGCAGTTCGTGCCGCTGCTGCGGTCGAACGCTGTGCGGACGCCTCGGGACAGCGCCGCTCCGTGGGGCGCTCCGCTGCAGCCGACCGTGCCGGAAGCACGGGAGCCCGGCAAGACTCCCGCGCGTATACGACCGTACGATTTTGAGAATTTCAGCGCTTACCATAGCTGGATGAAATGAGGTTCTGCGTTTATGCTCAACCGAGGCCAGCCGAAGCCGGACCCGAAGGGCTACCTGGCTTTGGTTCTTCACGCCCATTTGCCCTATATCCGGCACTATGACCGCGACGACTATATGGAGGAGCGCTGGTTTTACGAGGCGATGACGGAAACGTACCTCCCCTTCCTCGACCTGTTCGACCGGTTGACGGCGGAAGGCATCGACTTCAGGCTCACCTTCTCCATGACGCCCACGCTGCTGGCGCTGTGCACGGACCCGCTGATGCAGGAGCGCTACGCGGTCCATCTGGCCAAGCTGATCCGGCTGGCGGATCAGGAAATCGTCCGGCTTCGGGGCGACGGGCGTTTCGAGCCGCTGGCCCGCATGTACGCCAAGCGGTTCCGGGAGCTGAGCCGCCTTTACGAGGCTTGCGGACGCAATATCGCATCCCGCTTTAGGCATTACCAAGACCTCGGGAAGCTCGAAATCGTCACCTGCGCCGCGACCCACGGCTTTTTGCCGCTGATGCGGACCGAAGAGGCGATCCGTGCCCAGATTCTTACGGCCGTCCGCGATTACGAACGGCATTTCGGCCGTCCGCCGCGCGGCATCTGGCTGCCCGAATGCGGCCTTACGCCCGGCGTGGACCGGGTGCTGAAATCGTGCGGCATCGATTATTTTTTTGCGGACTCGACGGCCGTCGCCTATGCCACGCCGCGCCCGAACCGCCGGCTGTACGCCCCGCTCATGACGCCCTACGGCGTCACGGCGTTCCCGCGCGATCCCGAATCGTCGCAGCAGGTGTGGAGCGCCGAGAACGGATATCCGGGCGACTACGACTACCGGGAATATTACCGGGATATCGGCTGGGACCTCGGCTGGCACGATGTGGCGGAGTGGGAGCATATTCGTCCGTACGTTTTGCCGACGCACGAACGGGTAAACACGGGCATCAAATATTACCGCATCACCGGCAAGGACGGCCACCGCGAGCCTTACAACCCGGAATGGGCGAGGAGCAAGGCCGCCGAGCACGCGGGCAATTTTTTGTTTAACCGGCAAAAGCAGGCGGAGCATTGGCACCATCATTTGGACCGCAAGCCGATCATCGTCTCGCCCTACGATGCCGAGCTGTTCGGCCATTGGTGGTACGAAGGGCCGGTGTGGATCGAGATGCTGTGCCGCAAGCTGTTTTACGATCCGTTCGAGCTGCGGATGGTGACGCCATCGGAATATTTGCGGGAGTACCCCGTCGCCGATACGGGCAAATTGAACGAGTCCAGTTGGGGCCGCTGCGCTTCGGCAGAGGTATGGCTGCAGGGCAACAACGATTGGATTTACCGCCACCTGCACGATGCGGAGCTGCGGATGATCCGGCTGGCCACAAAGCACGAGCATTTGGAGGAGGGCGAAGGAACGTCCGCTTCTCTTCTGAAGCGCGCGCTGAATCAAGCGGCCCGCGAGCTGATGCTGGCGCAAAGCAGCGACTGGGCGTTCATTATGGATTCGCAGACGGTCGTCGATTACGCCTGCCGCCGGACGAAGGACCACCTCGGCTGCTTCCGGCTGCTGTGCGAACAAATCGAGGCGCAGGTAGTCAACGAATCGTTCGTGGAGGAGCTGGAAGCGAAGGATAACTGCTTTCCCCGGATCGATTACCGGGATTACGTCTCCATTCACCGGGCATCGCCTGTTCCGTTGCTGCCGGATGCGGGGCATTTCCGGCAAATTGTAGAGGAAACGAAGCATGCTCCGAACATATTTATGCTCGCTTGGGAGTATCCGCCCAAAACGGTCGGCGGGCTGTCCCGGGCCGTGGCCGATTTGTCCGAGGCGCTGGCTGCGCAGGGCACGATCGTCCACGTGGTGACGAGCGCACACGACGGCGCGCCGTATTTCGAGAAGCGCGGCGGCGTGTACGTGCACCGCGTTCCGGTGCTGCATTCCGGCGATACGGACTTTTACGATTGGACCTTCGAGATGAATCTGGCCTTCACGGATCATCTTGTCCGCTATAAGGAAAACGGCGGACGCATCGATCTGCTGCATGCTCACGATTGGCTGGTGTACCATACGGCGCGCGAGCTGAAGATGAGCTACGGCCTTCCGCTCGTCTGCACGATTCATGCCACCGAATGGGGGCGGAATCACGGACGGCTGAATACTGATCTGTCGAACCGGATTCATGGGCTCGAATGGCGGCTCACCTACGATTCGGAACGCGTATTCGTCTGCAGCCATGCGATGAAACGCGAAGTGCAGGACTTGTTCCGGCAACCGGACGACAAAATGCTCGTCTTCCCGAACGGCGTGAAGCTGGAGGAGCCGGTCGAAGGCCCGGCCGATTCGCAGGAAGAGGCCAAGCGCCGGTTCGGCGTTCAAGGGCAGCGGGTGCTTGTCTTTGTCGGCAGGCTCGTCTTCGAGAAAGGCGTCCAAACGCTGCTTCACGCGATGCCAAGCATTTTGTCGGGGGCGCCGGATACGGTGCTGTTCGTCGGCGGCTCCGGGCCGATGGAGGACGAGCTGAAGCGGCAGGCCGCCCACCTCGGCGACCGCGTGCGCTTCACCGGGTTCATCGACGACGGGACGAAGTCGGCGCTTTACCGCGCGGCCGACGTGTGCGTTATCCCGAGCCTGTACGAGCCGTTCGGCATCGTCGCCCTGGAGGCGATGAAGCACGGGTGCCCCGTCGTTTTGTCCGATACCGGCGGACTCGCCGAGCTAGTGGAGCATGGCGTCGACGGGTACAAAGCGCTGCCCGGCCATGTCGAGTCGCTCGCCTGGCATGTCGGCGACCTGCTGCGGCAGCCGGAGCTCGGGCGAAGCATGGCGGACCGGGCGCGCCTGAAGCTGGAGCGGCACTATGCTCCGGAACGCATTGCAGACGCTGTAGCGGAGCAGTATCAGGAGCGGATTCGTTCCCGTAAGCCTCCGGCTTCCGGCGTCGGCTTGTGACAGAGGCCGGCTCGCGGGGGCATCCATACTGAGGAACGCCGCAAGGAGGGATGTGTATGAAAGCCGTCATTATGGCCGGAGGCAAGGGGACGAGGCTTCGCCCTTTGACCTGCCATCTCCCGAAGCCGATGGTGCCGCTCGCCGGCCGTCCCTGCATGGAGTACATCATCGAGCTGCTGGAGGCGCACGGCATTATTGACATTGCCGTCACGATCCAATATTTGCCGGACGTTATACGCGATTATTTCGGGGACGGAAGCCGGCACGGCGTCCGCCTGCATTATTTCGAAGAAACGGTGCCGCTCGGCACCGCCGGAAGCGTCAAAAACGCCGCCCCTTTTCTGGACGAGCCGTTCGTCGTCATCAGCGGCGATGCGCTGACCGATTTTGATCTGACCCAGGCGATCCGCTTCCATCAAGAGAAGCGCTCGCTCGCCACGCTTGTGCTTACCCGGGCCCGGCATCCGCTCGAATACGGCGTGGTGATGACCGACGACGACGGGCGCATCGTCCGCTTCCTCGAAAAGCCGAGCTGGAGCGAGGTGTTCAGCGACACGGTCAATACGGGCATCTATATTCTCGAGCCCGAGGTGCTGGACCGCTTCGAGCCGGACATCGCGTACGATTTCAGCCAGCAGCTGTTCCCGGGCCTTCTGTCAGAAGGAAAGCCGCTGTACGGCTATATCGCGGATGGCTATTGGTCGGACATCGGCACGCTGGAGCAGTACCGGCAGACGCAGTTCGACATGCTCGACCGCAAGGCGAACGTGCGCATCCGCGGCACCGAGCTGCAACCCGGCATTTATGTCGGCGAGAACGTCACCGCCGCTCCCGACGTCAAATGGATCGGGCCGGCGTTTATCGGCGACGGCTGCCGGATCGGGGAAGGCGTGGAGATCGGCGAGTACAGTATCGTCGGACAGGGCAACGTGCTGTCCGCAGGCAGCGTGCTGGGCCGGACGATCCTGTGGGATCATAACCATATCGCCGAACGGAACGAGCTGCTCGGCTCGACGCTGGGAAGCCGGATCTTCTGCAAGGAAAGCGCGCGCTTCGCCGACGGGAGCGTCGTCGGGAGCCACTGCGTCATCGGCCCGAAAGCCGTTGTCGAGCCGCACGTGAAGATCTGGCCGAAGAAGCAGATCCGCGAAAATACGCGGCTGACCTCCTCGTTCGTCTGGGGCGAGCATCTGGGCAGGCCGCTGTACAGCGCCTACGGCGTCACCGGCACGCCCAACCTTGATCTGACGCCGGAATTCGCCGCCCGCTTCGCCACCGCCTACGGCTCCGCTCTCGCCGCAGGCAAGCGGCTGACCGTCAGCTCCGCGCCTCACGAATTCGCGCGGCTGATCAAACGCACCGTGGCTGCCGGTCTGCAATCGGTCGGCGTCGACGTAGTCGATCTCGGCGACGTGCTGCCGCCGGTGGCCCGCTTTGCCGTGCGCGAGCTGCAGAGCGCCGGTGGCATCCACGTGCAGCTCGGCGCCGACGGGCGCGGCTGCCTCGAATGCTACGACGGGCAGGGCCTGCCGATCGACAAAGCGGCGGAGCGCAAGGTCGAGAACGGCTTTCGGCAGGAGGATTACGGCCGGGCTCCGGCGGAATCCCCCGGAAGCTACCGGACGGAGGAGACGATGACGTCGTCGTATCTCGGTGCCCTGCTCGCCTTCTCGACGCTGGAAGGCGAAGGCGCCCTGCCGCTGCGCGCTGTCGTCTGCACGCACCCGGCCGTCTTCGCGCTGCTGCGTCCGCTCCTCGATGCGCTCGGCTGCGAGGCGGTGCATTTGCCCGCCGAAGCCCAGCGCGAGCGGCTGGCGGAGCATGTCCGCGCGCTGTCGGCCGACCTTGGCCTGTGGCTCGACGACGACGCCCGCGGCATGTCGCTGATCACGTCCGGGGGCGAGTCGGTGACAGGCGACCGGCTGATGCTGCTGCAGTACGTGTCGTTTTTCCACAGCTTCAAGTCCGCCGTTATCGGCGCCCCCGTGAGCGCGCCTCACCTGCTCGAAAGCTTGGCGGAAGGGCTCGGCGCCCGGATCGTGCGCACGAAGCAGCAGATTCGCAGCATTATGGAGGTCTCCGCAGACCTTGCGCTGCATCCGCTGTTTGACGGCCTGTTCGCAACCGGGCTCATCGTACGGAATATGCACCGCAGCGGGTTGCCGCTTGACGAACTGCTGCGGCTCCTGCCGAGCGTTTACGTCCGGCGCGAGCGGATCGACTGCCCGTGGGACCGCAAAGGCGAAATTATGCGCCGCATGCTGCAGGAAACGAAAGGACGGCCGGTCGAGCTCATCGACGGCATCAAGGTGCACCACGACGGCGGCTGGGTGCTGCTGCTTCCCGATTCGGACGATCCGGCCTTCAGCGTCGTCGCCCAGGGGCGGCACGACGAGCACGCGCTGTCGCTCGTTCACGAATACCGCGAGCAGCTTCTAAACCTGATGCAGTGAGCATAACCATAAGGTAATGCCCAATTGATGCGTCCGGCTTCACCGGACTTCCCAAAGGAAGGATGATCGTATGAAGCTCATTCCGATCGGCTCGAAGCAGATTGCTTTTGTCCGGTATGACGACCAAGCTTCGCAGATGCACATTCAATACCACACGGGCCACACCCGCACGTGCTGCGACGTCCTGCCCGAGCATTACCAACGGCTGCTCCAGTCATCCAATCCATACGATTTGCTCATGCAAATGACATCCGCCAAAGCCTGGTGCCCTCCGCAAGCCTGAGGCCGCCAGGCTTTGCCTCTTTCCCCGTCCCCGCAGCCGACATTTTGAAGCAAAACGCCGCCGGCGGCTGTTTTCAACCGGTTTTCACGGATTGACCGGCATGGCATAAAAAGGTATCTTAAGAGAAAGCAAGCATTCTGGAACGAGAAGGGTGTGGGTGGATTGCCTAGGCACTTAGTCATCGGAAACGGCAAGTTTTTGATCAACCTGGACCGTAATACGTACATGCGCGATTTGTATTATCCTTACGTCGGGCAGCTCAACCATGTCGGCGGCTATCAATGCCGCATCGGCCTTTGGGTGGACGGCGCTTTTACTTGGCTGGCCGACCCTGAATGGAAGTTCGAGCTTTCGTATATCGAAGACTCTCTGGTAACCGAAGTTCGCGCCTCCCATTACCATCTCGGGATTACTTTGCTCATGAACGACGGTGTGCATCAGCGCGAGGACGTGTATCTGAAACGCGTGCGCGTCCACAATCATTGGGATACCGTGCGCGAGGTGCGCATGTTCTTCAATCAGGACCTCGTCATCAACGAGACCGAGGTCGGCGATACCGCCGCTTATTATCCCCAAAACAATACTGTCTTTCATTATAAAAAAGACCGCTACTTCATGTTCAACGGCCTGACCGGCGCCGAGGGCATCTATCAGTACACGACGGGCGTCAAACGGTTTTACAACGCCGAGGGGACGTGGCGCGATGCGGAGGACGGCCATTTGATGGGCAATGCGATCGCGCAGGGCTCGGTCGACAGCACGATCAGCTTCCGGCTTCATGTGCCGCCGAACGGCGACGAGACGCTCTATTACTGGATGAGCGCGGGCAAAAATCTCGAAGAAGTGAAGAAGCTCGACAACTACGTCAAAGAGAGCCATCCGGGCAAGCTGCTGGACCGGGTGGAGATTTATTGGCAGCGCTGGGTCAACAAACCGGAGGAACGCGATTACGGAAACCTGAGCGAGGCCTGTGTGCGGCTGTACAAGCACAGCCTGTTGATCGTCCGGACGCAGACCGACGTGAACGGCGCGATTATTGCGGCGAACGACTCCGACATCATGCAGTCCAACCGCGACCATTACAGCTACATGTGGCCCCGGGACGGCGCGCTGATCGCTTATGCGATGACCATGGCGGGCTATCAGGGGATGATTACGCCGTTCTTCCACTTTTGCGCGGAGGCGCTCTCGCCGGACGGCTACCTGCACCATAAGTACAATCCCGACGGAACGGTCGGCTCCAGCTGGCACCCGTACCTCAACGGCGGCAACATGCAGCTGCCGATTCAAGAGGACGAGACCGGGCTCGTGCTGTTCGCGCTGTGGCAGGACTACGTCCGCCATGGCATCATCGAGCTGCCGCAATCGCTGTACCGGACGCTGATCCGCCGCGCGGCGCGCTTTATGTCCGGCTATATCGAGCAAGAGCTGAGCCTGCCGAAGCCGAGCTACGATCTGTGGGAGGAGCGGTACGGCATCTTCACGTTCACCGCATCGGCCGTCTACGGCGGCCTCATTGCAGCCGCCAACTTCTGCAGCCTGTTCGGGGACGAAGAGCGGTCCAGCCGCTACCGGCATACGGCGGAGAAAATCAAATCCGGCATTCTCAAGCATCTGTGGGACGAGGAAGAGCAGCGTTTCGTGCGGGGACTCGTGCTGGACGGCGGAGTCTGGGTGAAGGACAAAACGCTGGAGAGCAGCGTTTACGGCATTTTCGAATTCGGCGTGCTTCCGGCCGACGACCCGCGTGTCGTCAGCACGATGAAGGCCAACCGGGCCGGACTCACGATCAAAACGGACATCGGCGGCGTCGCCCGCTACCATCACGACTATTACTTCCAGCGTTCGTCGGATATCGGCAGCGTTCCGGGCAATCCGTGGATCATCTGCACGTTGTGGATCGCGGAATGGGAGATCGAATGCGCCAAGACGCTGGAAGACCTCGAATCGCCGCGGCGCACGCTCGAATGGGTCGTCAGCCACGCGATGGAAAGCGGCATTTTGCCGGAGCAGCTCGACCCGTTCGACGGCGGGCCGGTATCGGTCGCCCCGCTCACCTGGTCGCACGCGACCTATGTGCTGACCGTCGTCAAGTACACGGAGAAATACAAAAAACTGCTGGCCGCAAGCAAAGCGTAAGCCCGGCCGGTTCATGCCATCTTGCAATAACAAAAACATGCCGGCAAGACGGGCGGAACTGACCCCCGTTTGTGAGACAGGGATCAAAAACACCTTGCAAGTTAAGCAGCC
>NZ_BILX01000111.1 GCF_004000785.1 Paenibacillus ehimensis NBRC 15659
TCTGTACAAAATATCATTTTGATACATATGTCCGGGATTACTTCTCTTTCTTCTTCCATTTTTTATAATTGAAGATGAAGTTATTTTTTTCGGTAGCAACTCTAACCTGATGAAGATTAGCCCTGACTGTTCGTGTTCCATCCGCGCCAACCTTGATTTTTAACGACTTGATGCCGGACTCAACCGGGATCAGCAAGTATCCCTGATGAACTTTGTCCATCTCAAAAGCCTGCTCCGTGCCGTCTGGAAATTCAGCAGTAAACACGGCATCCCTGTTTGAGCTGATCACAACGCGATAAATCGAACCGTCAACACTAGGTGTTATGTCTTCCTTCCCGTCGGAAGTTTTTAGGTAGAAGCTGCCGGCCTCTGATGTCTCAACCGAAAAATAGTCCATCACGTCATCGGATTTGTTCCTTACTCCCGGCGGATCGTTCGGGGGTTGGTAAGCATAGGCCGCTGTCGAACCGATCAGAGACAGCCCCAAAACCAAAGACAAAATCTTTTTCAATGTTTTCTTCCTCCCACATTCAATTTTTGATGCTGCCTGACATGATATGATTCGAGTATCATTCGCAAAAGGTACTCTTTGTCATCATCGGTTTGTTGGCCACGAAAATAAACTTCAATATGCAGCCGTGTATCGAAGCCTAAGAAGTAGTCTCGAATATCTTGTTCGCCGCCCAGTTGCAACATAATCAAATGGATTCACCTCCTTTCATGCAACTGGACGTAAACAGAATCGAAGGAGCTGCCGCGGCGATCCGCGCCGAGCCGGTGAAGAAATGTAAACAACAACGAGCTGCTGTCCGGATCTGCTGACGAATTTTTGTTTACAAATTCGCCGCTGCAGCTCGCGCCAGGGCAACGATTTTGTTTACATTACCTGCTTACCAAAGATGTTTAGCCAAAAAGTTAAGCGTCCTTTTATCGATGGAGGGCGAATTTTTGAAATGTTCCAACAAAAATACCAAGGGCGTCGATTCTGACTTAAAGGACAAGCTCTGTCCAAACTCCAAGTATTTTTTCTTTAGATCGGCACCCACATAAATCATTTCTTCCTGCTGATACTGTTTCTCGGCTTCGCGTTTCTGTCGGTCCTCGATCTTCTGGCGCTCCCCCCGCTCATAGTAGGCCACAAGCTTTTCGATCACTTCATAGTTAGTTTTTGCGTAAAATGTTTCTTTAAGCTCCTCAACCTTGGTTTTCAACTCTTCCGGAATTTGAACCATTGCTCTTGAACTCATTTGGAACACTCTCCCATTTTATCATCTTTTTCCATTCTAAGCTTTCCTTGCTGGAGCTTCTTTTTTCCGTCGCAGCCGGTGCAAACGACCGGCTCTGCCGACTTTTTCGGCTGAATCTCTCCCGCGCCGTCGCATACCGGACAAGTCACATAGTCCTGCCCGTCCATATGATCATCGATAGCCGTTGTGATCATTTCCCGAATCAATGCCGCTTGATCCATTTCCAAATGCTCGGCCATCGTGTCAAACATTTCCCAATATTCCGGGGGTAGGCTGATCGTCGTTTTTCTCCGAACGTACCCTTTCCCCTTCCGGCCAGCTCCGGCCCGCATGCCGCCGCGCTTCTTTTTGGGAGGCTCCGGCGGATCCGCCGGAGGTGCATCCTGTTTTCGAAGAACAGCCGAGCGTTCCTCCAGCTCGTTAAATCGGTCTATAACCTCCCAATATCGCTTATCAAATTTGAGGTCAGTCAGATTCACGGCGTCGTACAATTTTTTAGCCAGCTCGTAGAGTTTTAAATATTCACCTGCAAGCTCGGGGAGTACGTACCTAGACTGACACACACTCATGATATCCCGTACCATCCGCCGTTTTTCTTGCCTTTCGTCCAAAAAAATTCTCCTTTCATTTGATTTTTGCCGTCATTTTCATTTGTGCCACGAGTTGTACCGCGCTTCGGCCTCCTCGCGGGTCAGGCCCTTCTTCATGTACGATTGGACGGCCATCTCTTGAGCCTTCCGGCTGATCTTCCGGGGCGCGGTTTCCGTCTGCCATTCCTCGGCCACCGCACGCCGCAGGAAATTCAACGGCGAATGAACAGGCCTTGGCGACCGCCGGAGAATTAAAAGAAGCTCAAGCGTCCGCTCGTAGGGAAGATTCATCAAAAAATCAAGTACTTCGTCGCTCGGATAGGTCAGTGTAGCGATTTGGTAGGCCATTTCGACGGCTTTTTGCTTCTCCATAGGGGAATGCTCCTTCCGTTGGTTGTGTTCGGGCAGGTGCCCGGGCAGGTGCCTAGCTGGTGCTATACTGGATGTTTCACTTTCTTTTTTTTTGATTTTGACTGTCTTAATCATATCATGCGCCCCAACTGTCGTCAATGATTGATTCTGACTGTCACAATCATGTGCATAACTCGATCAACTTTGGCCGCTTGTCCCCAGCCGAGATATGCGGTAGCCGCGCTCCGCGCGCCTTTTGATTGGAACATCCTCCCCCTCGCCCTGCCCCCTGCCTTGTCTGCTCGCAAATTCGTGCTTGACCGGGGCTGGGGGTTGTGATACCAGAGCTGAGAGGCGGAGGGAAGCGAGCAGACAGCCCCCTAACCGGAAGGTTAGGAGGGCTATTTGCGGGTGTTCAACCGTCGCCGGTCGGCTATCGGTCGCTTCGCTTTTTCGCTGTCGTTCAACGTGCCTAGGTCGTGCGTTATCACGTATAGGGGTTTCCTAACTCCGACAGCCAGCCTGACCCTTTCGGATCACACGGACGGGAATATCGGTCGGTGGAGTCACACCGCCGAATCTAGGGGCGCGGGGCGCTGGCACAAAAAGAAGCTGCGTTTTGCGTACAGCTCCTCCCGAATCCCGTTCAGTCGGGTTAATCATCTACCGGTACGTGATCGCTCGACGTGTGCCAACCTAGCTATCTCAAGCCTCGGATTTGTTCGCTTGCGCGCCTTGGGTAGAGGTCGGGACGACAAACCCCACGTGTACCAGCTTGCGGCCAGCATTTTTTTAGTGTCGTTTTGGGTGGCATTGAACGCCCGATATGATGTTGTATTCCGAAAAAAGGCAGCAAAAAAATAAGCCTTCGTCGTTCCAATTTTTTTCAAATTGGCGCGAACGCCTGAAAAATCGCTATTTTATGTATATTGATTCTCGGACGTTGGTCCGGTTGAATCCGCCGTTAGTCTTTCCTCCAGAACAGCCAGCCGCGTTTTTTCTTCGCGGCCGCAGCCTCCTGTTTCGCTTCTTGCAGCGTCCGCAGTGTGCGCATGAGATTTTCGTCATGTGCTTTCAGCGCTTGATCAATATAGTTTTGCTGCTGATCGAGCCGCCGCACCAGTTCTTTTTGAATTTCAATTTGCTGATGTAGCAGTTCCTTCACTTCGGCCAGCTCGATCCGAACGGCGTCCGGCGCTTCTGGAGCATTCCCCGAGAAGATTTCGCCGGTTGCAAGATACGCCTCAATTTGTCTAATTGTATAGCCCTGAACGCGGTGCATTTGCTTGATTTGCCGCATTCGTGCTACTGCTTCTTCCCCGAAAAGCCGGTAACCGGTTTTTTCGTTCTTTTCAATCGGAATATACGGTTCCAGTTCCTTAAGCCAGTTACGGACAACATCGTCCGTTTCGCCCAGTATTACGGCAACTTCCTTGACTTTCAGTTTTTTTTGACTTAGGTTATTACCTTGGTTTTCTGCACCTTGGTTATCACTTTTACCTAGCTTTTTACCTTGGTTTTCATTCATTTTGATCCGCCCCGGCAAGCTCTGTTTCCGTCGCTTCCTTGGCTGCTGCCGTCTTCAATTTCTCGGCATCTACATTCTTTAGTTGATACGCGATTACGCCTATTTCGCCTTCGACGATAGTGATCGGCAGGTCAAGCGTGATTTCGCCTTGAATAAACACCTTGCTGCCCTTCACATGAAGCCCTACTTCCTTGGAATCCGCCTCAAGCTTCCGGTATTGCTTTTCGTTCAGAATGACCGTGTAGGTCACTTGTGAGGCTTTAGGCAAGCCCTTCGGCGCTGCCGGTGATCCGCCGGTGACGATCTCCAGACAAACCCAAGTGACTTTAGCGTCGTCCGGGTTCTTCTTGAACTTGATCGACCGGACCGGATCGGCCACGGTGATTTTTGCCGCCATAATCAAAAAAACCTCCTTTAAACGCCAAAAAGCGCCGATAGCATTACGCTACAGGCGCTAGTCATATACAACCTTTCGTGATATACTTACCCTATCACTGGCTGATCGAGCTTCATAGAGCTGATCATCCAAGGTTGAACTGCTAGTACGAGTAGCGTTCAGCCGTAACCCTCGGGATTGTTCGCTCAATCACGGGGGTTTTTACTTTTTGGTTTGTTTAACCAATTTTACCCCGTGTCTACGAACTCTGTCTATCTTTTTTTTGATATGTTAGTTTCAAGTCCCCTTTTTTCCAGTCTCATGAATCTTCTGGAGCCAACGATAAACCCCCATGACCAAAAAAGCAGAAAACAGAAATACCAGAAACACGAAACTAGAGACAACTATAAGGGCCATAGCCCCCAATGGAACTTCCATAGAATCCAGCATCTATTTCACCCACATTCCGCCTTACTCTAATTGACCAACCATGGATATCACAAAAAGAAAAACTGATACACACACCCAAATGCAGTTCATAATAACAGACATGTTAATTCCCCTTTCGGTTTGTTTACAACGTTCGGGCCGTTCCTGGAGCGATCCGCGCCGAGCCGGTGAAGAAATGTAAACAAAAAAGAGACGTTCCGGATCTGCCGGCATGAATTTTCGTTTACAAAACAAGAGCTGCAGCTCGCTTGGCCAACAAATTTTTGTTTACATTCCGACGGCTGCCGCCTCATCTTCGACGGCATGAAGCATGGCTTCATATCGCTGCAGCTCGTTTTTGTTCAGCACTTCCTTATTCAGCATATAGAACGAACTTCGATGAATCCGGACGGACCAAGACTGCAATTCTTTTTTCCGTTTCCAGTGGATACATTCAGCCGGGACGAGGATTTTTCCGACCATGAAAGCCATGTTTTCAGCGGTTTCGACGTGTTTCCAAAAGAAATATTCCCGGGCCATTTTCGCATACTTCACCAGCGGCATCGATGGGAAATGATAGGCAAGCGCGCTGCGGTCCTTGGCTGTTTTCTCCGGCGCTACAATGCTGTATTTCATGATATGACAGCCTCCTTTGTATTCTTGGGGGTGATGAGCTGCTTCCGGAATCTCGCTTCATCATGAGCCTTTTCCAGCTCGTCCATGAAACGATTGGCTTCCCGTTCCGTCTTCGGCAGCGGAAAGCCACGAATGAAGCTGTGCGAGTCGAACAGGTTCAAAGCGTGTATCTGCTTGAGCTTTGAGGCCGGAAGGAACCGGCTGTGCAGGAAGCGACCATATGCCCCGAATTGATCGTCCTGAAAATCATAGTAGTCGAGCGAGATTCCCCGGTTCCCTACCTTCCGAACCGTGATCAATACCTCCATGATCTCCCTGATCCGGGTATCCAGCCGCCGCACGTTGGGCGTAATGAATATTTGAATGGAGGCCATTTTCCGCACGAAAGTCAGTATATCCGTGGCGACTTGATTCTGATAGGTCATGAAGCGCCTAGAATCAAACGAGCGGTGTGCTTCGTCCCAAACGCAAATGCTTCCTTGAGCATCGGCCACCCGAAACCAGTCCTGCGATTCCTTCATGATGTACGCCCCGTACAGGTCGAAGTTGGCAAATAGCTCCACATGCCCTCCAGCGGCCTCTATTTCGTTTTTAAGCAGCCATGACATGAATGTACCCGTTGTAGACTTACCGGCCCCTAGCGGCCCTTGTACGCCGATTAGATGCGGCATTTATCTCTTCCCTCCCTTGTCCACCTTTTCGGCCATGATAATAGGCTTTGGCGGCTTTGGAATCACCTGTTCCATCGTTTCGAGGAAGACCGAAACCGGCGCGACCGCCTTTTTGTAGACTCCCGTAATTTTTTTGATTAAGTTTTCGTACGGGTTCCCATCAGGATGGAGGCGCTTGTTTTGCCCCAATTCTTCAAGGAACAGCAATGCCTTAATCTGCCGTTGGGAAAGTGGCTGCGCCACCGGTTCCATGAACTCAAGGACTTGCTTCAAACCGGCCACATTCTGCACTTCGGGGAAAAGATGCCCGTTCAGAACGCTTTGTATCTTATCCGCATTTGCGTTTGCGTTTTGGTTCATATGCTTCTCCTTTGTTTACAATTTCTTTGCCCTGGCGTGAGCTGCAGCCGTCAAAACGTAAACAAAAATCAATTCCGGAATCACCTTCAGGTTGTTTTTTTGTTTACATGGTACGACCGGATCGGCGTTGGCCGGTGAAGCAGCTCCTTCAATTCTGTTTACATCTCGTCGCTTCTCCCTATAAAAAGCGTTGACTTTGTCATACTAAAAATGTATGATGATGTCATACAAGAAAGGATAATCAAATTGAGAGGATGATAACCATGTTTAAAAAAATTATCGAGCAAGTCAGAGAGACACAATACACTGGCGAAGTAGACGTTAAAGTCAACATTCCCGGCGAGTTTTGCACCGATGACGAAACTGTCGATGGCGTATATCATCTCGAACTCCGTTTCGACGAAGACGATCAACTCGTCGAATATGCGTCCAGTGTGAGATTCTTCGAACAGCAAGACGGCGAAACTTTTGATCCCGGAATTACGTTTTCCGAGCTACATACTCTCGATCATGGCAGCTTCGAAATCATCGAGATTGAACCATTGGGAAACTAATCCCCCCACTTGCAGGTGTTGCGGAAGCTGCTGAAATACTCGGCTGGGACAAGCGGCGTATCGCGACGTATATCCAACGTGGCAACTTCCCTGAACCTATTCAACGACTTGCAAGTGGGCCGCTTTGGACTAGAAAACAGATTGAAGATTATCGGGACTCTCGTAAATGAGGGTCCTTTTGTTTACAATTTCTTTGCCCTGGCGCGAGCTGCAGCGGCCGAAATGTAAACAAAAAGTCTTTCCGGATTCGCCAGTGCTGCTCGTTTTTGTTTACACTTTCCCACCGGATCGGCACGGATCGCCGCTGCAGCTTCTCCGATTCTGTTTACTTCACGCACAACATGAATCCGAAGATGACAACAACGATCCACGGAATATACTTGGAAAGCTCCGCTTTTGGCTCCGGGAGAATCGGCGGTTCATATTCGGCCAAGTCCCGAAAAATCGTACTCTTCTCCAGCTCGGCCAGACGCTTGCAATTGGCCACGTAATCGACATCAGCAGCCAGCAGGAAAACCCGGCCCCTTTTGCTTATATACGTCCGCACATCCCCGTTTGGAATGGAATATTCCGTCTCCCCTTGTGCAAGCAGCCGTTCGTGATTGATCTCTTTCACCTTGCAAATATCGCTTGTGCCGTCGTCCTTCAAAACGACCAGTGTGTCCCGCACTTCCGGCTGCTGCTGCTTAGTAATCATCACGTTTCGCTCCTTTTTTATTCATTCGTCTAAAAAGCAACATCGAAGGAAAAAACACCGCAGCGACGCCGCCCGCGAAACCGGCACCGATCGCAAAAAAATAACTGAATACGCCCTCCATGAATTACCACCACTTTACCCATGATTTAATCTGTCCGTACATTCTCATGATCGCCTTAACGATTTGCAGCAGCGCGAGGAAGATCACCGCAGCCATGAGGCTACTAAGCACCTGTCCGAGCGGCGCCGGAAGGTAGCCGAAAAAACTAAAATAGTTATTGACGTTAATCCCTTTGCCCGCAACAAGTGAAACGCTGTTCAAGTACTGAATGACCATGTTTAGAAACGTGGCCGGTGGATCAAAAATCGAGTCCAAAAAGTTTTTCAGTGGCGGCGGAATAAGATCAAACATTAGTCATCATCGCCGCCCTTCATGCTGGATAGAATGCGGATCGCCGCAAACGCCGTGCCGAACCATATGATAAACAGCAGGACATAAGCCAAGTTGTCGAGCTGATAGTCCCCCAAGCCGCGGTTCAGGTTTGAAAAAATGCTCGACCACTGGCCGTCACTCCGAACCGTTGGCGTATAGCTGAAACCGGCCAGCGTCATGAACAGGCCTTTGATCATCGAAACAAACAGCTTCCCGATAGCAAGCAGCACTTGCAGCAACAGCAGCACGAGCGCCGCCAGCTTGTACAAAAAGTAGAATATCAGGGCTATAACAATGAGTACCGGATTCAGCAGGAACTTGAGAAAATCGAACAGCTTTTGAAATAGATAGCCGAAAAGATCGGCTATCCAGCCAAAAAGCGTCTTGAACAGGTTTTGAAAGAATGAGCCGATCCAATTCAAAAAATCGGAAATCATAGCCTAACCCTTTTCTTCGCTGAATGAACGATATAGAACAAAAATCCGGTGAATGATTCCGCAACGGCCACCGTCGAAATGATCGCGACGGCAGGCAGCACGTATCCAATGTACGGCGCGGCTAATTCCATCACGAGCCTAGCTTCTGCCATTCTTTTTTCCCCTGCCTTTCCTCTCGAACTGTTTCCATGCGCTGAGCTGCCGCTTGTTTTCTTTCTGAATTTTGCGTTTGATCGCGGCTAGCTCTTTTCTACTGCCGCGGATCGTGTATACTTCCTCCCGTTCCCGCCGTTCCCGGCTGTAAACCTGTCTTCGAATCCGTTCCCTTTCCGCAGCCATTCGGTCCTTTCGCTTTTGTACAAGGTAAAAGAAGAAGTCAATTAGACGAGGCGCAAAAATGATCGTCAGAATCAGCAGGAGGATCCCACCAAAAAGCAGCACATATCCTATTGCCGTTTTCAGAAGGTCCGGCGCATTTAGGTCGGTTTCTTCGAACTCCACTGCATTCTTAGAAAAATAAACAAAGACCGGCGGAGTCTTCGCAGATTCTCGGCCCATTGCATCGATGCTGGAAACTTCGTAGGTGTATCGGTCCCCATCGACAACGGCCTTGTCATCCAAAGAAGGGGTTGTCGTGGATCCAATATTGGATCCGTTTCGATACACGTTATATTTTTGAACCGGCGAGCTCGGCGGCTTCCATGTCAGCGCGACTTTCCCTTCTTTGAAAAGCACCTTTGCCCGCAGGTCCGTTGGTGGACTGACATCGACGGGCTTGATGAACACGGCGGCTGACTTGGCCGATTCCTTCCCCGATGTGTTTAAGGCGGATACTTGAAAACTGTAGGCCGTTTCGTTCGTTAGGCCGTTGACATTATATGATGTGGACGTTACTGGCACGGCATTTAACTTGACGCCGTCTTTCCAAATGAAATAGCCCTGTACGTCGCTTTCCGGGTTTGCGTTCCAGCTTAGGGAAACAGTTTGATTCCCCGGACTCCCCTTTAATCCGGTCGGCACCAATGGAGGATTCGGATTCAAGGGTTTTGCGGATACGATCGCACTTTTAGGCGATTGGATCCCGCTGATATTAACCGCCGTAATCTGAAAATTGTATTCATTGCCGTTTACCAGCTCGGAAACAATCGAAGATGTAGACTCGATAGGTTCAGAGTTCACCTTCGCTCCGTTCCGGTAAATGTAATAGCCTTTTATAGCGTTTCCGGCGTTTGCTTGCCAGCTTAGGGAAACGGTTTGATTCCCCGCCGTGGCCGTTAGTCCGGTGGGCGTGAGCGGATTCGTATCTTGAGAGATAGAAGACTCTGTGGACGGGCCTGACGAAGATTTTGCCCGAACCGTTACTTCGTGCACTGTTTCAGGAGATAGGCCGGTTAGGATATATGGCGATTTTGTAACGTCAGATACGAATTGCCCGTTCAAAAAAATTGAGTACCCAACTGCATATGGATCACTATTCCATGAAACTTTAAAGCTGCTGTCTGTCACGTCACTAACGTTCAGTGTCGGGGGGTCCGGTATCATCGGCCCCGTTACATTGCCTATGACTTCGGTTGTTTTCGGGCTTTCATTGTTCCAAAAATCAACTGCCGATATTTGAAATCGATAGGACTTTTTAGGCGATAAATTAGAAACGGTATAACTTGTGCCTTCGGTCGTTGTTAAATAAACAGAGTCTTTAAAAATTTTGTACCCGGCTATATCGGCTTCCGTGTTCCCGTTCCACTTTAAAGTGACTTGGTATTCCCCATCCGTTGCGGTTAGCCCCGTTGGTGTTTTTGGCGGATTGGAATGGGGCATCGCATACCCATAGATCGTAAAATCTTTTAGAATGCAGCCACCATTATTATTGAGACAATAAAAATATAGCCTTTGAACTTGATACGGACCAACGGAACGTTTCACATTGTCTCCAACAAGTTGAAAGCGTGCAATCTCGTTTCCAGAAGAATTCGAATAAAGCTGCCATTGAAAAGCATTAACAGTATTGACCGAGTTGATTTTATAACCTGTTATGGTGATTGGCCTATCTAACGTTACGTCTCCTCCCCACATATATTGGTAAGTTCTATAGGTTGAGGGGTCGTTATCCGTGACTTCCTTGGGAAGCCTGAAATATCTTGTGATGTCCATTTCGGTATCAGCAGGAGCTGCAAAACTTTGGCTGATACTACCGAACAGAAATAACAAGAATGCCAAAATCATAATCTTTTTCAAACTATCACCTCCTGTCAAGGGATATCCCGTGGGATCGGAATGGTGCCCTGATTGTCTTTCGGCCTCGGTATTGTTCCCGGCGTCTGGTTCGGAACGGGAGACGGTACGGGCGGTGGAGCTGAACTCGTTTTCGGCTTCGGCGTTGTGCCGGTCACATTCTTCGGTGTATCAATTCCGCTGGAATTGTTCCTTTGGTCCTTTGGATATACCGGAACATTCGGCGGATCGTGAGGAACGTTATCTAGCGGCTGCCGGATCATGAACGGCTTCGATTCATCTTTCACGTCGATTACCGGCGCGTCGTTCAGATCGAATTTTTTCGGCTGCTCGTAACCGGCTGGCATCTCGGGCTTTAGGTTGATCGCTTCTGGCACGCTATTGTCGACCGGTGGCAACGGCGTGCTTGTATTTTGCTTGATTTGGTCTACGGTCGGCACGGCCGGGACCGGCCCAAGGTATTTAGACAAGGCATTTACGGTTGCATTTCCGATTTTCCCTGCGACCATATCCCAATCCGGTGGCGGCGGCAGCGCGTTCTTGATCGCGTTCGTGAGCTGCCCCATGTACGTACCCCATTCAGGACATTGCAGCAGCTTCGCAAGGTTCTGACACACGTCACCGCAGCCCGTCCCACCGCCCGGATTCCCTCCGGGGTTACCTCCGGGATTTCCGCCCGGATTTCCCGATCCGTCGCCCACGGTGGCACCGTCCCACGGATCGGATATACTTCCTCCGGCCAACGTTTTTGATGACACAATCAGGTCAGTACTTCCCATATCTCCGCCGGGGCCGGACTTGACGATGGTATACAACCCCGGTTCACTCATCATGAATACCGGATTTGCGCTCCCAAACCTTTGATCCACGGCTATTCCATTCCTATATAACGTCGCCCACGTATCACCGCCGGATGCCGGGTATGGAGCCTGTACCAAATTCAAGTTTCCCGTCGGCTGCAGCTGAGCCGGAAGCTCGTTCACAACAGTAGCATCCTTGAGCGAGCTGCACCGTTTATTTTTTATTTGGGTAGTCGTCAACGGTCCGATACTTCCGCCTTGGCCGTAAAACTTGATATTGTATGTCCCGTTACACGTCATATAGTAAATTCCCGTAACGGCATCGGCACCATATTGCCTCGTAAGGGTTGTTCCATCTGCCCCCACAAAATCGACTTGAAACCCCGAGGGCCTTCCTTGTAAGCAACCGGCATAGTTCAGGATATATTCGTCCCGAGCGCCGAGATAAAAAAAATCGTTCGTACATGGAACCGGTGCGCCGCCGGGGTTCGATCCGCCCGGATTACCCCCGGGGTTCCCTCCCGGATCGCCTCCAGGATTGCCGCCGGGATTTCCTCCCGGATTCCCCCCGGGATCAGTCATGGTATAGCTCTGACAAGTTTTCGAGGATTCCCCATACATGTTCACGGCACTGATACAAAGTTCATGATTTCCCGAAGGCATATTGTTCAGCGTTCCTGAGTTGGACCGGAGGTCCGTATATTTTGAACCGTCCAAGTATGCCCAATAGTGAATCACGTCATTGGACGGAGTAAATTCATAGTTGATAGAACCAGCGCTGCCATTGACGGAGATATTCAAATTTGTTGGCGCATCTGGCGCTTTTGTGCCTCCTCCCGGCGGATTCCCGCCATTGTTTGGAGATGTATCGTTAGGGTAACACCCTTTCTTGAGGTCATACCGAACATGCTGTCCGTCAACATCTGCGTTTACAAAAGGAATGTAAATCCTCAGCCTGCTAGTCAACCCCTTCGGAATATCTACCTTCATCGAAAAACTAGATTGCTTTTCGTCTTTCACATCAACGTATATACCATTCAAATCGTATGTAGCACCATTTCCAAGTATCAAGGTTCTAGAATACTCTTTCACATACCCGGCGCCATCACCAACCGTCCAGTATATGCTTTTTAGCGTACCTTTCGGGATGGAAATGGAAGTCGCACCGCCCTCAGTCTGGAAATAGTATGTTCCCGTACTCTGAGGAGCCACATTCACACAAAAAAATTCATCAATATTTTCATAGGAAGCAGAGGCCGGAACCGCCGGGAGCAGTAGAAACAGGCACAACATGAAAAGAGCAACCTTTTTCATTCGATCACACAACCTTGATAGAAGTGTGGCCCTGACCTCATATAGAAGGCAGGGCCATTTTGAAGTTGTTGCCGTTGCGAATTTCTCTCCTAAAATTAGGATTTGGTGCGACGAGCTTTACCGATGATGTAGAACAGAAAGTCAATGAGACGCGGAGCAAAGATCAGCGCCAGTACAAGCAAAATGAATGGGCCGTATAATTTCACATACGACGTGGACGATGTCGTTAAATCCGTCGTCGTGATACCAAGGTCCGTCCCTGTGAAATCGATCGGTGCGGCCATAGCCGAACCAGCTGTCAAAGCCATTACAGCCAGCGCAGCGCCGGAGACACCAAGGGTTTTCATGCCTAGTTTGCTTCCGGCAAACTTTTGCTTCAACATTTTGAACATGCTTCATACCTCCTGAAATTTGTTTATATTTGAGCCGGTAACCCCGTTAAACGTGGTAACCGGATTCTCAACGCTTCTTGTAATAGTACACTTCATAGTCGTCATCATCGTCGTCGTCATCTTCATCCTTGGCGTTTCTCGCTTTGTTGATCATATCCAAGATGCCGCCGGATACCGCCTCCGAGATGATCAAGGCCACGACGATAAGAATGAGCGGCATCCCGTATTTCAATACGCCTTTGGTGTAATAGGTAAACGTCGCTAACGTTTGATCATCCCAAAAGGCCGGGATTACATCGCCCATGAATACCTATCCCCTTCTCGCTTTGATGACGATCCCGACGATTGCCCCGAGCAGCATGCCCATGACCGCGACGGCCACGACAATCATTACAAAAGGGGAACCCGTCGCCATGAAGTTACGGAAAACGGACCACATGAAATCCCAGTCCCAAACGTCTCCAACGTTCATTGATTATTGCCCTCCCTTTTGTACTTCCAGCTCTCCAAGATCGCCGTCAAAATACTTAACCCTATGAAGTATGTTGAAAGGATGACAAGCACCGTCCGGCTTCCAAAAAACATTATAAAAAACTCTCCGAGCGCTCTTGTCATCTTGCACCCCTCGATTCCTTCAACCCCCGCATGATACGCAACATCATATATGCAAAAAGGTGAATGAAAACTGGAACAACTGAAAGAATGGAATATATGGTTAGGACCGTGCTTTGATCATAAATCATCACTTGCCCCCCCATATCTTTTCAGTGATCCATTTATAGGCACCCTGCCCGAGCTGGAGAGCCAGGAGGATGCATATCATCAGATCCCCCATGTTCATCTCATGGTATACGCGGATCGGCGTACCCGATGAAGTGAGGAAATCAGTGAAACCAATAGGGTCCATTCCAATCATCCCTTCCTGAAAAAATGCAAAAGGGACAGGAGTATCCGAAAATAGATACACCCTGTCCCTCTCGTTTTCGACAGTTTTTACCGTTGAATTGCAACGGAAAATAACATATAGTCAAAAACAGGGAATTCCGGAGGGTTGTCTCTGGATTCCTCAGCCGCTGCCAAGGTGGGTCAGACACCTTGGGGCGGCGTTTTTTATATTTATCGCAGTTTCACAGGCTGGAATTTAAACTGGATTTGTGAATCTACGCAAATATTACACTTATAGAAATATTTCGTCAATATGGGTATAGGTGGAGGATTCTATATATATAGAAAGCTGCACCCTACCCTAAAAATTTTTATTTAAAGCCGGAAAATCAACGATTTCGCAACACCGAACGGGACCGGCCCAAATAGTAAATAAATTTAGTGATTATATCACTTTAGAATACTGCACCCTTACCTGTTTCTTAACTATATAAACTATTAGCATTGTTCTCATTTTATATCGAACATTTGTTCTCGTCAATCCAATTAATCCCTTCCCTGTATGCGGTTTTCAAAGGACGAACACGAAACATGCTTCGTGAAACATCATTCGTGTACTTTGTTTCGTGCTTAGTCTAATATCTTCGTAGTAGGGGTTTTCACGTTCAGGGAGGATTCAGGTTGAAACTGCAAGAGGCTCGACGACAAAAAGGTTATACGCAAGAAGACATGATGAATTTTCTTGACTGCTCCTTGCGCCATTTTCAAAGCATTGAAAAAGGACATAGGTTCCCTTCCGTCGTTCTGGCTCTTGATATTTGTTTCATTCTAGGAATCGATCCCTTCGACGTGGACGAGTGGAAATCAAAACTCCGACGCGAAAAAAAAGACGAGCCTCGATAGCTCGCCTCTAGAAATTTTTTCTTTACACGGATATATATTCCATATAATATGAAATACGTCCGTCGCTCAAAAAGAGCTTCTCGATATAGCGCTATCGGGAAACCGTTCGGAAGTGGTGCGAACACTGCCGAATGGTGTCGGATATTTTGTTTTCCAACCCCTACTATATACCCGATTTCCAGAAGTATGCAAGGGGTGTATATTGACTACTTTTGTCGTATTTAGTCGACAAATATTCATTTTAATCCCTCCTATGGATCAAAGCACGGCACATGTCCGGCGTGCTGATCTCCTCTAATTCATCGTCAATAGATAGATTGGACCAATATCCAGCATCCACATAATCCGCGAAACATGATCTTACATTCTCTTCCGTCGCTTCCTCGTGCCCATAACCGGCTGCATCCAGCGATTGACGGTAAAGGTCTTCCACCAGATTTCAACTCCCATTTTCGGCCATATTCACCCTTGGTAGGCGTTTTTTCTTCCGTGGAACAATTCTTAAAAACAACCTGTTTACGCTCCCTATGTAGAAAGGGACGATCTTGAATTTTCTCCGTTTTTCTCGAAATTGCTACCCATGTTATGTTTTTTGGGGCTTGGACA
>NZ_BILX01000112.1 GCF_004000785.1 Paenibacillus ehimensis NBRC 15659
TTCCGTTCCGGACGGAGGGAGCCGTTTTTGATTGTCCCGATTGTCCCGCTCATTTCTTCAAATTGATGCCAATCATCCCGCCTAGCGCCCCAGCCAGCAAAGCTACCAAAGCAAGCCCCAGCATTTCCTTGGAAAATCCTGCATCGTACGCCAGAAATCCGATCATCCATACGACCACAGTATACATTGCCCCCAACAGTCCCCCGTGATACCAGCCTTTGCTGCCGCTGCGCTTGCCTGATACCGCACCCCCCACCAGCATGGCGACTCCGTGAATAAAGAGCGTTGCGCCAAACCACGATTTCTCCGGAATATTCGTTCCCAGCAATACAAGCGAAGCTAGCAGCGTCCCGGCCAGCATGAACGCCACGGCATACACCAATCCGGCAAATAAGGGCGAGCTTTTCATCATCCCTCTTGACCTCCTGTTCCCAGCCATTCTATTTTCCATTGTATGGGCATGTACACCGAAATAGTACAGCTTCTTCGGCTGCGGATTCCTTGAATGGTTACCAGCAATTCACCCGCATGACAATCGTTCCCCGGGGCTACAATAGGCATTGAACTGCATTCGGGGAGGCCGAGTCCATGGATCTACTGCCGCTTTTTTTTCGCACCATCCTGATCTATGTGATCGTATTTTTTACCCTGCGCATTATGGGAAAAAGGGAGATCGGCAAGCTGTCGGTCTTCGACCTCGTTATTTCCATCATGATCGCGGAAATTGCCGTGTTCGTGCTGGAGGATATGAAGAAGCCTTTAATCGAGGGCATCCTTCCCATGGCGACGCTAGTCGTGGTTCAGTTGACCATTGCCTTTGTTTCGTTGAAAAACGAGAAGCTGCGCCGCTTGTTTGAAGGCAAGC
Source organism: Paenibacillus ehimensis NBRC 15659 (assembly GCF_004000785.1). Classification (GTDB taxonomy): domain Bacteria; phylum Bacillota; class Bacilli; order Paenibacillales; family NBRC-103111; genus Paenibacillus_G; species Paenibacillus_G ehimensis. The sequence continues at coordinate 866 of NZ_BILX01000112.1, forward strand.
CTTCCCCCATTATTCAGAACGGCAAGCTGAATCGGAAGGAAATGGAGCGTCAGCTCTACAATTTGGACGATCTTCTGCTGCAATTGAGAGAGAATAAAGTTACAAACCTTGCGGATGTGGAGTTTGCCCTTCTCGAATCGTCGGGTAAGCTGACCGTGGTAGAAAAAAATCAAGAGGCGGAGCCGTCCGTCGACAAGTCGGCTTCGTTTCGTTACGAAGGACTTCCTTTGCCGCTGATCATGGACGGTAAAGTACAGGACGAAAACTTGACCAAGCTTGGCCAAACCCGGTTTTGGCTCAAGAGCCAGCTTCAGGATAAGGGAGTCAAAGATTTCAAAGACGTGTTTTTTTGTTCCGTCGATCATCGGGGCCGCTGGTTTATCGACAAGAAAAGATGACCGGCGCCGCCGTTATTTCACAAACCTTTTGCCAAGCCATAAAATCCGGAAAACGTCGTCGCGGTTAATAAGTTTAAGCAGAATGGCGATCAGCAGATAAATGATCATCCCGGTCAGACAGGAGAAGGCAAAACGGGTAAACCCGCTGGCAATCCAAGGCGTATACATCACGACATAGCTGGCGAAGCCGGCGACCGCCATACTTATCCCGACTTTCAGGAAATCCGCAGTCTGCATGCGAAACTGAAGCAGGCGCACGACGCTGTTCCAGTGCAGCAAGGTGACGAGCATGATATTCACGCTGATGGCGACAACCGCACCCAAGATGCCGAATTCCGGACGGCTGGCCAACACATAAATCAGCGTCAGCTTTACGACGGACCCGACGAGCGTATTGATCAGTGCGCTGCCGGGTCTTTCAAGCGCCTGGAGGGTCGATTGCAGTGGCGCCTGAAAATAAATGAAAAGCGCTGCGGGCGCCATCATCCGAAGCATGGCCCCGACCCCGGGCTGCCCGTACATATACTGGCAAATCGGCTCGGCCAGCACATACATCAGCACGGCAAAGGGGGCGCCCGTCACCAAAGCAAGCTTCAGCGATTGGTGCAGCCGCATATGGATGGTTTTCATATCGTTCTTGGCGGCCGCCTCGGACAAGGATGGGATAAGCGAGACCGCGAGGGAAAAGGTAAGAGCGCTTGGGAGCATCAGCACCGGAATAATCATGCCTTGCAATGCACCGTACTGCGCCGTCGCCACACCGGTTGCTACGCCTGCCGCAGCGAGGCTTTGAATAATCAGAATCGATTCGAGAAAATACGAGCCGGAACCAACCAGCTTGCTTCCGGTAACGGGCACAGCCAATTGGAGAAGACTTTTCAGGCTCGCGAAGCGGGTAAGCGAACGTTGGGAGCCGATCTTCGTCCGCGGAGGCGCCTGGCGCTGCGACCGGTTATGCCGGTAAAGCAGCACCAGAACGAGCAGGGCGCACAACTCGCCGACCATGACGCCGATCATCGCTCCCGCGGCGGCAAATTCGATGCCGTAAGGCAGCAGCATGAAGGCAAAGGCGAGCACGGTAACGATGCGGACGAGCGTCTCGACCACTTGAGACAGCGCCGTCGGAATCATATCCTGCCGGCCTTGAAAATACCCGCGGAATACGGCCGATATGCCGACGAGCGGAATGATCGGCGTCATACACAGGAACGTGTAGTAGACCCGGGAGTCCGTGAACAGGTGGTCGGTAATCCAGCGGGCGCCGAGAACGATGACGGCCGTGAAGACAAAGCTGACTACGGTCGCCAAGGCAAGCGCTACCCGAAAGATCGTGCGTACCCGGGTCGGGTTGTCTTCGGCTTCGGCCGCAGCGATCAATTTGGCTACCGCCACCGGGATGCCTCCGGTGACGATCGTAAGAATGACGATGAGAAACGGCCACCCCATTTGATAAAGGCCAATTCCCTCCGGACCGATTACCCGCGGAAGCGTAATCCGGGGAATGAAGCCGAGGATACGGTTGACAATGCCTGCTGCAAGGAGGATGAGCGTTCCTTGGATAAACGATTGTTTTGTCAAGGGACCGACCTTCTTTCTTCCTGGATGAGCTTGTATTCCCGTGCGTTACTAATGGATATGCACAACCTGTCCAAGCGCATGCAACAATTTTTAGAGCGCGCCGCAGGCGCAAGCGGCAGGAAAACGGTCCGGTACAGCGAATACGTACAATAACGAGGCTGCGCACGCGGGAGGGTTGCAAGATGGAAAACGACAGTTGGAAACAGGATCGCAGCGACGGCAAGGGTCCGGATTCCATGGAAGCGGGATTGGAGCAAGATGCCGCCTCCGCTTCGGAAACGGAGCCGGGAGCCGGGGATGGGAGACCGGGCAGCTCTGATTCCCGGAATCCGGAAGAAGGCGGGGCGCAGGGACCTGCAGCCGGGCAGCCGCTTTCGGAGCCGATCCCTTATATGGAGCTTTTTTACTCGGAGAGGGAATCCGGAGATCACCCGCAGGACCCGTTGGCGGAAGCGCCGGTTCCGGACTTGCGTACGCGCGAGGAAGAAGGATGGGCTGATCCGAAGCCGGAGGAGTCCCAACAGGAGATCGATTCGGTCTCGGCTGAGGAATATGACAAGGAGCGCGAACCCGACGTCGGCAATCTGCCGGAGCTATGGATGAAGCATATGGAATCGGAACCGGACCCTGAATCGGAAGAAGAGCCCATGGATGACGAGCAGCTCAGCCGGGTGATCGAGGACATTTGCCGCAGCAAAGCCGAGGAGTTCCGCATGATCGGTTACGAGCAGGTGACAGGAGAGGAAATATGGGAGTGCGTCAGCGACAAATACCATAAGACCGGCGTTCCTCCGCTGCACCGGATCGTCAACGATATTTTATCTTTGAAGGCGACGCAGTTCATGAACTGGATGACCATGAGCATATACAAGGATGCCCATCGCTAGCGAGCGGGCTTCTTTTTTGCGCGCGTCTTTAGGAGAAGGAAAAAAGAGGCAAATTGACTCGTTTTTCGCACGTAGGTATAATAGGAATATTGAGTATGGAAGGAGACTTTTATGGACATCAAAAGAATCGTCGCTTTTTTCGCTATCGTACTGATCGTCTTTGCTGCGATCGGAGTGACGAGTCCGCAGCTTGTCAAACAAGTGAAGCTGGGGCTTGATTTGAAAGGCGGCTTTGAGATTCTGTACGTTGTGGAGCCGATTGAGCCCGGGAAGCCGGTTACCCCCGAATCGCTCAAGCAAACCGCTATCAGTCTGGAGAAACGGGCCGATAGTCTCGGAATTGCAGAGCCGGAAGTAACAACCGAGGGCAGCGACCGAATTCGCGTGAAACTGGCCGGGGTGTCGAACGAAGAGGAAGTCAGAAAGATCATTAAAGAGCCTGCGCAGCTCACATTCCGCGGGCCGGACGGCACGAAGGAAATGCTGGGGAGCGACTTCGTGGAGGGCGCTGCCAAAGTCGGTTTCGATGAAGCGAACCGTCCTATCATTTCGATCGAAGTCAAGGATAAAGAGAAATTCCGCAAGGTTACGGAGAAGCTGCTCGGCCAACCGCTTGCCATTTATTTGGACGAGACCCAACTATCCGCGCCGGTCGTCCAACAGGTATTGTCCGACGGTAAAGCAACGATTTCAGGCAATTATACGTATGACGAAGCCAACAAGCTGAAAGACACGATCAACCTCGGCGCGCTTCCATTGAAGCTTACCGAGAAATATACGCAGAGCGTAGGCGCTACGCTTGGTCAATTGTCCCTGCAGGAAACGGTGAAAGCCGGCCTTGTCGGTTCCGTGCTGATCCTGCTCTTCATGCTGATCTTTTACCGGGTGCCGGGCCTCGTCGCCTCGATATCGATCATAACCTACTCCTGGCTGCTTCTTCTCGTCTTCGACTTGATCAATGCAACGCTGACGCTGCCGGGGATTGCGGCGTTTATTCTCGGGATCGGGATGGCGGTCGACGCGAACATCATTACCGCCGAACGGATCAAAGAGGAAATTCGCAGCGGCAAAAGTATTCTTTCCTCGATGAAAGCGGGCTCGAAGCATTCGTTCAGAACGATTATGGATGCCAATATTACAAATATTATTGCCGGCTTTGTATTATTCTACATCGGTAACGGAGCCATCCGCGGATTCGCGCTCACGACGATGCTCAGCATCGTGCTTAGTGTAATCACGAACGTCTTCTTTGCGCGGTTTTTGACCTTGCTGCTCATCCGAAGCAATTTGTTCAAGAAGCCGGTCTATTTTGGCGTAAAGGAGTCGGAAATCCGTGAACTCTAAAACTAAAATCCTTTTTGATTTTGTCAAACATCGCAAAACGTTCTATATCATTTCGCTTCTCATTTGTATCGTCGGCGCCGTTGTGTTGGCGGTCAGCGGTCTGAACTACGGGGTAGAATTCCGGGCGGGTACGTCCATGGACATCTCGGCCGGACAAGCGATGGATAAGGCCAAAGCCGAAGAACTGCTCAAAAGCGTCGGCGTCGAAGCCGGGGTGATGACCCTTGGCGGGGATAACAACAATCGCTTATCTATGAGATTTAACGACATCTTGCCCGAAGCAACCTTGAAGCAGATTCAGGAAAAATTCAAGGCAACCTACGGCGACGGCGTATCGCAGGAAGTAAATACCGTTACGCCGGATATGGCGCTGGAGCTTCGCAATAAAGCGCTCATCGCGATCGGGGTCGCCAGCTTGGCCATTTGTCTCTATGTTACGATTCGCTTCGAGTGGCGTTTCGCGATTGCTTCGATTATTGCGATTTTGCACGACGCTTTTTTGGTCATCAGCGTGTTCGCGATCTTCCGGCTGGAAGTGAACCTGCCGTTTATGGCCGCCGTGCTCACAACGATCGGTTATTCGATTAACGATAAAATCGTCGTCTTTGACCGGGTGCGCGAAAATCTGCGCTTTGCCAAATTAAAGACGCCGGACGATTTGGCGAACTTATTGAACGACAGTATCTGGCAGACGATGACGAGAAATATCAATACGGTTCTTACGGTATTGATTGCTGCCGTTTGTTTGCTTGTGCTCGGCAGTCCTTCCATTCAGCTCTTCGCGCTTGCGAAGATCGTCGGTCTGACCAGCGGCGCTTATTCTTCCATCTTTATTGCAGGTCCGCTTTGGTACGATCTGAAAAGCAAGTCGCTCGGCTCCAAAAAGAGCTCTGCAGCGAAAGCGTAAGAACCGCTTTTACCGAAGCCATGGTTCATCTGCGGCCGGCCGCGTGAAACGGCAAGTTTCCGCGGCCTTTCTATCAATCTCATGGAGGAGTGGCCCATGACGGAGGAACGTTACAAGCAGGCGGCTGCGGGCGCATGGATCGGCATAGCAGGAAATCTTGCCCTGGCCCTTCTGAAAGGCGTAACCGGCTATATGGCCAACAGTAAAGCATTAATGGCCGATGCGTTCCATTCGGCGTCGGATGTCGTAGGTTCGGTTGCGGTGCTGGTCGGGCTTCGCGCGGCCAAGCGGCCCCCTGACGAGGATCATCCGTACGGACACGGCAAGGCGGAGCCGATCGCGGCCATTGTTTTATCGGTGCTGCTGCTTGTGGTCGGCGTGGAAATCGGCATTTCGGCAGCGAAATCGATCTATGGCGGCGTGCACGAACCGCCGGAAGGCTTCGCGCTTACGGTGCTCATCTTGTCCATCATTGTTAAAGAAGCGATGTTTCAATATAAGTTCCGGCTTGGGAAAAAGCTGGCAAGTCAAGCCTTGATCGCTAACGCTTGGGAGCACCGCTCCGACGTTTATTCCTCGATTGCCGCATTTGTCGGGGTCGGGGGCGCAATGCTCGGTTCCTATTTCGGAAATGCTTATTTGTATTATCTGGACCCGATTGCGGGTTTGGTCGTCGCGGTCATGGTGCTTCGAATGGGGTACCGTTTATTGATGGACTCGGTTCACAGCACGATGGACCATGTACTGCATCAAGAAGATGCGGCAGATTTGCTCGATACGGTGCAGCGCATTAAAGGCGTTATCGCCGTAGATCAATTGCGGGCGCGGGAACACGGCCATTATGTCATTGTCGACGTGAAAATCAGCGTCAATCCGCGCATCTCGATTCAGGAAGGGCATGATATTGCCAAAATCGTCAAGCATACGCTCATGAAACGGTTCCTGCACGTTTCCGACGTGTTCGTGCACGTCAATCCGTATGATGCAGGTTATCCGTACAAAAGTGCGGATTCGGAGCCTGACGATATGCCCACGGTGCTTCATTAAGAGGAATAGGGGGAACGGCCGTCATGCTTCAGGCGAAGGCAAGATGGAATATCGGCGCGGCAGACGGCAAAGCGGCTGAAAGGTTGGCGGAGGAGCTTGATTTGCCGCCGATCATTTCAAGACTGCTCGTTGTCCGGGGAATAACAGATTCCACGCAAGCCGCCCATTTTTTATACGGAGGAACGGATCAGACGTACGATCCGTTCCTTTTAGATGGTATGGACCAAGCGGTGGAACGAATTCGGAAGGCGATCGATACCGGAGAGTATGTTCGCATTTACGGCGATTACGATGCGGACGGTGTCAGCAGTACGACGCTGATGGTTCACCTGCTGCGCCAGCTCGGCTGCGCGTTCGATTATTACATTCCGCATCGCGTTCACGAAGGCTACGGTCTGAATACCGCTGCGCTTGACGCGGCGAAGGAGCAGGGCGTCGGGCTGATCGTGACGGTCGATACCGGCATTAGCGCGGTGAAGGAAATCGCGTATGCGAACGCTCTGGGGATCGATGTTATCGTTACGGATCACCATGAACCGCCGGAAGTACTGCCGGAAGCTTACGTATTGATCAACCCGAAAAAGCCCGGTTGTCCATACCCTTATAAGCAGCTTGCAGGGGTAGGCGTCGCTCTTAAGCTCGCACAAGCACTGCTCGGCCGTTGGCCCGAGGAGCTGCTGGAGTTTGCCGCCATCGGTACGGTGGCCGATCTCATGCTGCTGACGGACGAAAACCGGATTATCGTTAAGCAAGGCTTAGAACGGATGAGGTCGACTGCGAATTATGGCATTCGAGCGCTGCTGGAAATAGCGGGCGTTCCGGTTCGGGAAGTAACCTCTACGCACATCGGGTTTGCTCTGGCGCCCCGTATCAATGCAAGCGGCCGTCTGCTTAGCGCGGATACGGCGGTCAGGCTTCTGACGACGACGAGCGAACAGGAAGCGGAGCAGCTGGCATTCGAGCTGGATCAACTGAACAAGGAACGGCAGCGCATTGTCGATGAAATGACCAAACAAGCCGTAGACATGGTTGAAAAACGCAAAGCGAACGGCGGACTGCCCGAGGCCATCGTACTGGCTCACGAAGAGTGGAACGTCGGTGTGATCGGCATCGTCGCCTCCAAGATCGTCGACCGATTTTATCGGCCGACCATCATTTTGGGCATTGATGCAGAAACCGGTATGGCCAAAGGCTCTGCGCGTTCGATCGCCGGCTTCGACATGTACCGCGCCTTAACGCATTGCTCCGATTTAATGGATCATTACGGCGGTCATCCGATGGCGGCGGGCATGACGCTTGCAAGGACTCATTTGCCGGAACTCGGCCTTCGGTTGGAGCAGCTGGCGAAAGAATGGCTGACACCGGACGATTACATACCGCAGCTCGATGCGGATCTGGTCTGCGATTTCAGCGATGTAACTCTGGAAAGCATCGGACAGCTGGAGAGGCTTGGACCGTTCGGGATGGGGAACCCGTCCCCGCGTTTCGTGTTCGGCGGTCTTGCTTTAAACGACATGCGCACAATGGGCAAGGAGCAGCAGCATTTGAAGCTGTCTCTCCGTTCTGCGCAGGATGAGACGGCGGCTGCTATGGATGGGGTCGGATTCGGCAAAGCTTCTTTGGCGGAATGGATATCGCCCTCAGCACAGCTTGAAGTGCTTGGAGAGCTATCCATCAACGAATGGAACGGAGTGCGCCGTCCGCAAATTATGATTCAGGACGTACGCGTGCCGGAAATTCAGTTGTTCGACTGGCGAGGGGCACAGAGGCCGGAGAAGAAGCTGGCGGAGCTGTGCGAACGGCTTGAACGACACCCAATGGCGCAAACTGACGTTTTGCCTGCCGTTGTCGTATTTGGAGAGACGATTCCGGTTCCGCTCCAATCGCCTTCCGACCGGTATACGCTGTGGTGTGCCGATATTCACGGCAGGTTTCGGCCTGCGAACGATCGCGCGGCACTTACAGCGTTATCGGAGGCTTCGGATGTGTTCATTTACTCTCTCCCTCAGAGGATGGAGCAACTGCACTCGCTGGCCGCCGAGGCTTCCTCTGCGCAGCGGTATTACGCTGCCTTTGGAGGCACCGAAGAGGATAAGCAAGGCAGCATATTGCCAGGCCGCGAGATGTTCAAAGCCGTATACGGCGCCGTCATGGCACTGCGGCCGGAAGCCGCGAGCCGGTCCGCAGGCGGTCAGGTTGTTCAGGCGATCGCGAGACGCTGCGCGCTTTCTCCGCATCTCGTCCATTTCATATTGGACGTGTTTACCGAGCTTGGCTTGATTGAGCCGGAAGGGGAGGGATACAAGGTTGTTCCCTCCTCCGAGAAAAAAGATTTATCCGCATCGCTGCTTTACCGCAGCCGTTCGAAACGGCCGGATGTTGAACAGGAGCTTCTGTACTGCTCCGCAAAGGAGCTTCGTGCGAAGCTTCTGAAGGGACTAGAGCCAAACCATTCCATGATGGAGGAAATTGTATGAACTTCAAAGATTATATTCGCGTTATCGAAGACTTCCCGCAGCCGGGAATCAGCTTTAAGGACATCACGACATTGCTGAGAGACGGCCAAGCCTACAAAGCCGTTATTGAAGAGCTTGCCCGCCGTTTCAAGGATAAGGAGATTGATTGCATCGCCGGACCGGAAGCGCGCGGTTTCGTGATCGGCGCTCCGCTGGCGATCGCACTGGGAATCGGCTTCGTGCCGATCCGCAAAAGCGGGAAGCTGCCGGGAGCGACGATTGAAGCGGATTACGCTTTGGAGTATGGCAAAGACAAGCTTGCGATGCATGACGATGCGATTGCGCCGGGTCAAAAAGTGCTGATCGCCGACGATTTGCTGGCCACAGGGGGCACGATTGCGACCTCGATAAACTTGGTGAAGCAGTTGGGCGGAGAAGTGGTCGGGGCGGCGTTCCTGATCGAGCTTTTGGAGCTTAACGGACGGGAGAAGCTGAACGGGGTCGAAGTATTTTCGCTTGTTCAGTATTGATCTTCATCGAAAAGCGGCCTGAAGGATTCCTTGGGGCCGCTTTTTTCTTCAATGAAAGACCTCGCAGTTTAAGGGCAGTGAACCGTTTGGACATGATCGATATGCATGAACATCGACGCGCCGCCGGAAGTAATGACTTCGATCATGGGGGTGTCGGCGCTTTTTAACAGACCTATCTTGCCTGGATGCTCTCCAAGATTGAATACGACGAGTTCCCCTTCTAATTTTTTCAATTGTTGATCGAGCGTTCTCGCCAGAGCCATGGTGGGTGTGCTGACCGGAAAGGAAGTCGGATTCATAGCATAAGGCGTTGCATTCGGACGGTAAGGAATCAAATATTTTAAATGCCGCATAGCGATCAAAACGGAATGAAAAACAGGCGATTGAAAGACGAAAAAATCGTTCATGATGCTTGTTACGTATCCGTGAATCGATTGATTTCCGGTTATATACAGTTCGGTGAACATCCCTTTGGCGTTCATCAATACTTTTCGGTACGATAAATCTTGAGACGGTTCCCAAGAAATCTCCGAAAATTCCACGCCTGGCTCTTGTTTGACGGAGAGAGACATTTGCTGCAGATGCAAGAGCGGGAGGTAGAGAAACCTTTCCCCATCGTGAAGCACCATAATATCGCTGCCGATATCAATTAATAAACCACGGACACGAATCCTTTTGCCGGAGACGGACAACTCGACATAGCGATTGATATACGAACGTATCGTTTTCACAAACGAACACCTCCTTATAATTTTTCGCAATAGTAATCCCAAATTTCGTTGAATCCCTTTCATCCCGATTGCAAGTCTAGTAGAAAAATAACCGTCATAACGCTCTTCGTTTGAGTTGTAATTTATTTATATGGGTCTCGCATCATTCGGTATAGTCTGAAATCTAGTTGTCTTTTAATTTCCGCTTGTATCTTGAGGTTGGACATACATATGGTAGATTTGGGAGGGGGCGGCGAAATTATCAAGCGACGGTAACAGCAGTCGCAGCCGCAATTTCTGCAATGGTTCGAACCGACGTTGATATGGCATACGCCCCCCATAGGGATGCAGACAAGAGGCAAGCGCCGTGACTGGGGTGTTTGCGGATGCATACCGTAAAGTAGCACAAAAAGCCTATCTTTAAGGATAGGCTTTTTGCTTTGTAGAGAAAGGCGGAAAGGCGATGGTTGCGGAACTGCCTGTGAGAAACTTGATGATTGGCGAGCCGCAGTTGAAACAGCTGCAAAAAAACGTCTGGAGCAACCGTTTCGTTCAAGGAAGCATGGTGTCGGAGGGAACAAAAAAGGAGATTAAGGTTCGCTATCGGGGCGGACATACGCGCGACTACCCGAAACGTTCCTACGAAGTGGTTCGCGGCGGGAAAACGTACCATTATAATGCCGAGTACGACGATCCTTCCATGATTCGGAATGCCTTGTCGTTTCGCTTTTTCGAATGGATCGGAGTGCCGTGTCCTCAAACCGGACATTGCTTGCTGCGGCTCAACGGCCAAAATTTAGGGGTGTACCTGGAGATTGAAGGGGTCGACCACTATTTCTTCCGAAGACGGGGGATCTCGGTCCAATCGTTATTTTATGCCGTAAATGACGATGCTAACTTCAGCTTGTATTCGAACGATTCGAGCCGCAAAAAGTCCTCATTGTTTTCAGGCTACAAACAAATGATCGGAACCGCGGATGACCGGAGCAAGTTCATGTTGTTTATCCGCAAGCTGAATACGCTCGGATCGGGCAGTTCTAAAGCGCTGTTGCCGTTTTTGCAGCTTCGCTTGGACATCGACAACTACCTCCGTTGGTTGGCAGGGGCCGTTTTGACGGGAAATTATGACGGATTCGATCAAAATTATGCCATGTACCGACACCGAAAAACACAAAAGTACCGGATCATTCCATGGGATTATGAGGGAACCTGGGGAAGAAACTGCTTCGGCAAACCGTGCGGCAGCGATTTGGTGCGAGTAACCGGATATAACCGGCTGACCCGCGCCTTGCTGAAATGTCCTTCCATCCGGAGAAAGTATAAACAGCTGCTTGCGGCTTTACTGAACGACCCGTTCACGGTAAGAAGAATCATTCCCGTCGCCCACGCCATGCACAGCGCGATAAGACCTTATGTGGTGCGGGATACGGCCCGCAAATGGCCCATTTCCGAGTTCGAGGGCGAAGTATGGATGATTCGGAGGTATATTGAAGAACGCCGCAGGCTAGTAGCCGATGCGCTGCGGGATTTGTAGCCGTCAGCGTACGCGGATCGTGCACAATTGTCCGTTTTGCGCGTAATATGTCGGTTTGTCCCGCAAATTCTTGACGCAGCCCCCGGTTCAAGGGCATAATGGATTAAAATCGAATTAAGGGAATGGATGAACGGATGGGGATAGAGCAGCTTCTTGCGAAGGCATCCACATATTTGAAAGAAAATGACCTGAAACGAATCCGGGAAGCTTATGAATTTGCGGATCAGGCGCATTACGGCCAAGTGCGCAAATCCGGGGAGCCCTATATATTGCATCCGCTTGCCGTTGCGGATATTTTGGTTAACATGCAGATGGATACGACTTCCATCATTGCTGCGCTGCTCCATGACGTGGTAGAGGATACGACCGTATCGCTCGAAACGGTGCATGAGAAATTCGGCGCGACCTGTGCGATGATCGTCGACGGCCTCACCAAACTCGAGAAAATCAAATTCAAGAGCAAGGAAGAGCACCAGAACGAAAACTATCGCAAAATGTTCGTCGCCATGGCACAGGACATTCGCGTCATTCTTATTAAATTGGCGGACCGTCTGCATAACATGCGCACGCTCAAGCACCAGTCGGAAGAAGCGCAGCGGCGCATCGCGGACGAGACGCTGGAGATCTTCTGCCCGATCGCGCATCGTCTGGGGATATCGGCGATCAAGTGGGAGATGGAAGACATCGCCCTGCGCTACTTGAATCCCCAGCAGTATTACCGCATCGTGAACCTTATGCAGAAGAAGCGCGCCGAACGGGAGCAGTACTTAAGCGACGTCATTGCGTCCGTAGGCGAAAAGCTGCAGGAGATGGGGATCGATGGCGATATTTCGGGAAGACCGAAGCATATTTACAGCATTTACAAGAAGATGACGGTGAAAAGCAAGCAGTTCAATGAAATCTACGATCTGCTGGCGCTCAGGATTATCGTCGACAATATCAAAGACTGCTACGCCACGCTAGGGATCATTCATACGCTGTGGAAGCCGATGCCCGGACGGTTCAAAGATTATATCGCCATGCCGAAGCCGAACATGTATCAATCGCTGCATACGACGGTCATCGGACCGAAAGGCGAGCCGCTGGAAGTTCAGATCCGTACGTTTGAGATGCATCGTACCTCGGAATACGGGGTGGCTGCGCATTGGGCCTATAAAGAAGGCACGTCCGTCCCTTCAGGCAGCTACGAAGACAAAATGCATTTTATCCGCGAAATTCTTGAGCTCCAGAACGAAACGCAGGATGCGCAGGAGTTCGTCGAGTCGCTCAAAATGGACTTTTTCTCCGATCTGGTGTTCGTATTTACGCCGAAAGGCGAAGTCATCGAACTGCCTGCGGGCTCGGTTCCGCTTGATTTTGCTTACCGGATCCATACGGAGGTCGGGAACCGTACGATCGGCGCCAAAGTCAACGGACGCATCGTCCCGCTCGATCACAAGCTGAAAACGGGCGATATTATCGAGATTTTGACGTCCAAGCATTCGTACGGACCGAGCCAGGATTGGGTGAAAATCGCTCAATCGTCGCATGCCCGGACCAAGATCCGCCAATGGTTCAAGAAAGAGCGCCGCGAAGAAAACGTGCTCAAAGGACGCGAAATGATCGAGCGCGAGCTGAAACGTCTCGGCTACGACGTTCCTGCGCTGACGAAAGACGACGAAATGCTGGAGGTCGCCCGAAAATTCAACTTTAACGAAATTGAGGACATGCTGTCGGCCGTCGGCTTCGGCGGCATCACCGCAGCCCAGATCGTGACCCGTTTGACGGAGAAGGTTCGGAGGGAAGCGGAGGAAGCCCAGCAGCAGGCGATGCAGCTTACGTCCGAGGTTAAGGAAATGAAAGCGCCGGTGTCGGATAAGGAGCGCAGAGGCCGTCCGACCGGAGGGGTCCGGGTCAAAGGAGTGGACAATCTGCTCGTGCGGTTTGCCCGCTGCTGCAATCCGGTGCCGGGCGATGCGATTATCGGGTATATTACGCGCGGACGGGGGGTATCCGTTCACCGCTCGGACTGTACGAACATTCCTTCGCCGGAGTGCAGCGACGAAGGAAATCGCGTGATCGAGGTCGAGTGGGCGGACAACGTCGAGGCGAACTACAATGTCGAGATCGAAATTACGGGTCACGACCGGCGCGGTCTGCTGAACGAAGTGCTGCAGGTCGTATCGGAATGCAAAACGGTGATTTCCGCCGTTTCCGGCCGCTCGGATAAAAACAAGATGGTGGTCATCCACATGACGATCCTGATCCGCAATATCGATCATCTGCATTCGGTTGTGGAAAAAATCAAGCGGATCAAGGATGTTTATTCGGTACAGCGCATTATGCAGGCTTAAAGGCTCGGAAAACTTATTTTTTGAAACGGAGTCAGGACGTTCATGAGAGTGGTACTGCAGCGAAGCAAAGCGGCACAAGTGACGGTGAACGGGGAAACGGTAGGCCGCATCGACCACGGCTTGGTGCTGCTGGTCGGCATTGCGGACGGCGATACCGAAGAGGATGCCCGGTACCTTGCCGATAAAATATCGGGCTTGCGCATATTTGAAGACGAGCAAGGAAAAATGAACCATTCGGTGCTTGAGACCGGGGGCCAGGTGCTGTCCATCTCTCAATTCACCTTATACGGGGACTGCCGGAAGGGAAGACGGCCCAATTTCATGGCGGCCGCCC
>NZ_BILX01000113.1 GCF_004000785.1 Paenibacillus ehimensis NBRC 15659
TGCTTAACTTGCAAGGTGTTTTTGATCCCTGTCTCACAAACGGGGGTCAGTTCCGATTTTAGAGGGAAGCGGTTTTTTTGTTCCGGTTTGGCAGACCATACGAAAAATGCTTGACAGCGTGGAGTACGATATGTTAAATTTTAAACAATTAAATTGTACACAATTTAATTGCGAATTATCTAATTTGCAGCAAATCCGCTTTACGTAGATCATCAAACGATAATGGAGGAATTATCATGTCTATTTACTCATTCAAAGCGAACAATATTCGAGGTCAAGAAGTCGGTCTGGAGCAATATGAGGGCAAGGTGGTGCTGATCGTCAATACGGCAAGTAAATGCGGCTTCACCTCGCAGTATGCCGATCTGCAAAAGCTGTACGAAAAATACCGGGACCAAGGACTTGTCATTCTTGGCTTCCCATGCAATCAATTCGGAGAGCAGGAGCCGGGGAGCAGCGAAGACGTCCATACCTTTTGCCAGTTGAACTATGGGGTTTCGTTTCCATTGTTTGAGAAAGTGGACGTACGTGGTTCGGAGAAGCATCCGCTTTTTGCTTATGTCACGGAACAAGCCCCGTTCGAGGGGTTTGATCAAAACCAGCCGGCCGGCCAAAGGCTGAGCGCGTTTCTGCAGGAGAAGCAGCCTGAGCTGCTGGAAGGCGACGACATTAAATGGAACTTCACGAAGTTTCTCGTCAATCGCGAAGGCAAGGTCGTTAAGCGGTTTGAATCGACGGTCGACCCGCTCGATATCGAACCGGCAGTCGAAGCTTTACTATAACGGACACCGCAAAATCCCTGAGGGCCTTAAGGCTTTCGGGGTTTTTTATATTCTCCGCTCGAATACGATTGACAAAGCCGTTGTTTGGATATATAGTTAGTTACATGAGTAATTAACCAGTTTGGTGGTGAGCAAATGACCCTAATAGACGACAGCCGGCCGATTTTTGTTCAGATCGCCGAACGGATTGAAAATGACATCATCGAAGGCGGAATGCCTGAAGAATCGCAGGTTCCTTCGACGAACCAATTCGCGGCATTTTATCAGATCAACCCGGCGACGGCGGCCAAGGGAGTCAATCTGTTGGTGGACCAAGGAATTTTGTACAAGAAGCGGGGGATAGGCATGTTTGTAGCGGCCGGGGCACGCGCGCAATTGATGGAGAAGCGGAGAGAGCAGTTTTTTGAGCAATATGTGGTGACGATGATCCGGGAAGCCGAGAAGCTTGGGATTACATCGGAGCAGCTGATGGATATGATTCGGAGAGGGGACGAGGGCAAATGAATCCGATAGTCGAAGTGAACCGGCTGACGAAGTCGTACGGGAACGTTATGGCGGTGGACGATATCAGCTTTGCCATACAGCCGAACAAAATTTACGGGCTTCTCGGGAGAAACGGAGCGGGCAAGACGACGGTCATGCATATGATTACGGCTCAAATTTTCCCTACCAGCGGAGACATTGAAGTTTTCGGTGAAAATCCGTATGAGAACAATAGCGCACTCAGCAAAATGTGCTTTATTAAAGAAAGTCAGAAGTACCCCGACAGTTTTCAAGTCGTCGATGTGTTGGAGGTGGCGGAATCGTTGTTTCCGCAGTGGGACCGGGAGTACGCTTACGAGCTGATCGAGACGTTCGGGCTCCCGCTGAAGCGGAAAATGAAAAAGCTGTCCCGAGGCATGCTGTCTGCCGCAGGAATTGTTGTCGGTCTTGCCAGCCGGGCGCCGCTTACGATATTCGACGAGCCGTACTTGGGCCTCGATGCGGTGGCCAGAGGCTTGTTCTACGAAAAGCTGCTCGAGGATTACTCGGCCCATCCGCGAACCGTCGTATTGTCGACGCATTTGATCGATGAAGTCAGCCGGATTCTGGAGTATGTGATTGTGATCGATCGCGGCAAGCTGATCCTGAACGAGGATACCGAAGCGCTTCGGGGGCGGGCGTTTACGGTCATAGGGACGGCTCATAACGTCGAAAAATTCATCCGGGCCCGGGAGATCATCCACCAGGAAGGATTCGGCGGACTGATGTCGGCAACGGTGATGGATGAGCTGAGCGATAAAGACCGGAAGGAAGGGGAAGCGCTCGGACTCGAATTTTCCCCCGTTTCCTTACAGCAGTTGGTCGTCCATTTGACAAAGCATACCTCGGATAGAAAGGCGGGAATTGCTCTATGAACCGCATTGCGAGCGTAACGAAAATGCATTTGAGAGATAAGCTTTCCTGGATCTACATGCCTTGGATTATTACTTTAGTCAACCTCGTCATCCATGTTATCATCAGATTTTCCATCGGCGCGAAGGACGGAATGTATTCCGGCGGCATCACTTCTCTTTACGTATACATGCTGGTGATCGGGATCATTGCTCTGCCGCAAACGTTCGTCTTTGCGCTTGGCTTGGGTGTCCGGAGAAAAGATTATTTTGCCGGTACGGCCATGAACGCCGCTTTGGTCAGCATGAGTACGGCCATCCTGCTGCTGCTTCTCTCCCTGCTTGAAGGCTGGAGCGGCGGCTGGGGAGTGGGTCTCCACTTTTTCCGTATGCCTTATTGGAGCGACGGTACGGTGCTTGGGCAAATAGCGAGAAATTTCGTGTTAATGCTGCATCTGTTCTTTCTTGGGTTCGTCATTTCGTGCGTCCAGCGGCGGTATGGTTGGTTTGGCATGATGGTATTATCGGGGGCCGTCTTCGCGGTTGTCAGCGTCCTCGTCGTTTTGGCAAGCTATTACCAATGGTGGGGGGGCCTGTTTCAATGGATCGCGGGCAAATCGGTGTCCGAATGGGCAGGCTGGTTGTTTGCGCTACTGATCGTCTATGCGCTTGCGTCGTATTCCATGCTTCGCAAGGCCGCTGTATGACGAAGCCGCAAGGGAAAATAACGTTATAACGAAACGGTTCGTTGCTTGTCCTTCTGCTCTGCGCTATCATGGTTATTAAAGGATGCATACCTTTGGGAGGACACGGATGGAAGCGACGATCGACGATTTTCATAAGCTGGACCTGCGGATCGGAACGGTGATGGCCGCCGAGCCTTTCCCGGAAGCGCGGGTTCCGGCCATTAAGCTGCAGATCGATTTCGGAGAGTTTGGGATCAAGCGCTCCAGCGCGCAGATCACGAAGCGGTACGTGCCGGACGATCTTATCGGCAGACAGGTTGTAGCGGTTGTTAATTTTCCGCCCAGACGCATTGCCGGATACGTATCCGAGGTGCTGGTTCTCGGCGGAGTGCCGGAGCAAGGGGACGTTATTTTGCTGGCCCCGGACCAGAAGGCTCCGAACGGGACGCCGATCGCATAACGTTGCAAAAGTACTCCATCTTCCTCGGAAGCAGGAGTACTTTTTTTTGTACGCGGCTTGTTATTTGGATTTCTTCGAGCTTTGGTCGCCGGTGCGGGTTGTCGTGTTCTGATTCCCGTGGCCTTGCTGCTTGCCGGACATGTGCGGCACCTCCTGTCCTTTGCTTCTCGAATGAATGGGTCCTTTATAGTATGACAAGCCGGGATGTGGTTATTCAGACTGACTTTAGGGGCGGAATACCAAAAAAGTTGAAGTATCCCTCTGTTCGGACCGAAGCAACTGTGCTACAATTGGGCACATAGGACTACTTTAGATGATTCGTTAGAACCATATCGAACCGATGCGGAAGTAGGAAAAAGAGGGGCGTGCCGCCATGACGATGCTGAAAGTAGCTAACTGCCCGAACTGCGGACAAGTATTTCAAAAAAATTTACGCAATCTGTGTCAGGATTGTATCGATCAGGTTCACGACGATTTCGACCGCTGTGAAGCTTATTTGCGCGGCAACCGGAAGGCGACGACCGAAGAGCTGAGCAGGGCTACGGGGGTCTCCGCCAAGCGTATCGCCGAATTCATCGTATCGAACCGGCTGCCGGTCGCCTATTACCCCGGATTGACGTATCCGTGCAATAGCTGCGGCTCGCCTATCAAACAGCATCACTTATGCAATTCGTGCCGGATTCGGATCGTGAACGATATTCATAAGATGAACCAGCAGGAAGCAAAGCGGAAAGAGCGGGGCGTCGGCTTCCAAATTCGAGATCGGCTCAGCCGTTGAAATCAAGTGCTACTTTATGCCGTTTGGCCGAGTGGTTTGCGCGCGTCGGCTTAAGCATGATCCCATGCCAAGAGTGATTTCCGTAACGTGCACATCTAAATTTGTTCACAAATTTTTCACGGGAATGGCATGAAAGGGCATGTGTAAAGTCGCTCGTATTTTGTACAATAAGACTATACGTCTTTACGGCCAAACAGTAAGGGGGGGATTATCTATGCAAAAGTGGGCTATGTTTTCACTGTTCATCGTCGCCTGTCTCCTTGGCGCGGGCGTTTTATTCCAGAACATCTCCGCCCGACAAGCGGAAATGGCAAAAGAGGAATCGGCGGGTCCTTCGATTAAATTCGTAGCGACGAACTATCAGTTCGATAAGCCGGAATACACGGCGAAAGCCGGCGAGAAGATGACCGTGTCTTTGTTGAACAAGGAAGGGCTTCATGCGCTTGAGATCGTAGGTACGAACGTGAAGCTGGACAACAACAACAAGTCGATGGAAGTGACCTTCGACAAACCGGGTACGTATGAAGTGCACTGCACGCTGCCTTGCGGTCCGGGACATGCGGAGATGAAAACCAAGATCGTCGTATCCTAATCGCAATATATCGTTTAACCTATGTGCCAAGGAAGTCTCGGAGCCGTCTCCCGGGGCTTTCTTTTCTTTTTGCCGCGGAGGGAATATAATACGGGGGAAGACTACGTGACAGGGGAGTTGACCCGGATGAGAACGGTCGATATCATACATAGCAAGCGGGATGGCAAGGAGCTGTCTTCTGAAGAAATCGCCTTTTTAATCGAAGGCTATACGAGAGGCGAAATTCCGGATTACCAAATGTCCGCTTGGGCGATGGCGGTCTATTTTAACGGTATGTCCGCGCGGGAAACGGCGGATTTAACGCTGGCGATGGCGCGTTCGGGAGACCAGGTCGATCTAAGCTCCATTCCCGGCATCAAGGTCGATAAGCACAGCACAGGCGGTGTTGGAGATACGACGACGCTCATCGTAGGGCCGTTGGTTGCGGCGGCCGGCATCCCTGTGGCGAAAATGTCCGGCCGCGGTCTCGGCCATACGGGCGGGACGATCGATAAGCTGGAGGCGATACCGGGGTTTGCCGTCGAGCGGACCACGGAGCAGTTTTTGGCGCAGGTGCGGGAGATCGGGCTCGCGGTAGTCGGTCAAACCGGGAACCTGACACCGGCCGACAAGAAGCTGTACGGCTTGCGGGACGTGACGGGGACGGTGGAATCGATTCCCTTGATTGCGAGCTCCATCATGAGCAAAAAAATCGCTTCCGGCGCGGACGCCATTGTCCTCGACGTGAAGACCGGCCGCGGCGCGTTTATGAAATCGCTGGACGATTCGATCAAGCTGGCGCAAGCGATGGTCGATATCGGGACGGAGGTTGGCCGGGAGACGGTTGCGGTGATTACCAACATGGACGAGCCTCTCGGTCCTTCCATCGGCAACTCGCTTGAGGTGCTGGAAGCGATCGATACGCTCAGCGGCCGGGGACCGGCCGAGCTGACGGAGCTTTGTCTGGAATTGGCGGCGCATATGGTGCGCCTTGGGGGCAAAGCGGACAGCGAGGCCGAAGCGAAGGAGCTCGTCACCCGCTTGCTTGAAAATGGCGAGGCGCTCGCGAAGCTGAAGCAGTTCATTGCCGCGCAAGGAGGCGACGCCCGTGTAACCGAAGATCCCTCCCGGCTTCCGCAAGCCGCCCGCCGTGTGGACGTACCCGCTCCGGAAGAAGGGTACGTAGCTGCGATTGATGCGGAAGCGCTAGGGATTACCGCGATGCTGCTTGGAGCGGGCCGTGCGACTAAAGAAGACAAGATCGATCTGGCCGTCGGCATCAAGCTGTTCAAGCGGGTCGGTGATCCGGTGAAGAAGGGCGAGCCGCTTGCCGAGCTGTACATCAACCGCGAGGATTCGGCGGAAACGGCCGAAATGATGCGGCGGACGGCCGCTGCTTTCACAATCGCTTCGGCGCGTGCCGAAAAATTGAAATTGATTTATGCCGTCGTTACGAAGAACGGCATTCGTAAGCTGTAGCAGCTAATGATCGATGCAGGAAGCCCGGGATGTTTGTCCCGGGCTTCTTTGCGTGCATGCCAAACGATGGGAGTAAGCATACTAAATACGAATATCACCCACAGGGAGGCTGAAACAACGATGAATCACGTTAATGTATGGGTCCGCGCCTCGGTCGTGCTTGGCTGCGTCGCCGTCCTGGCCGCCGGCTGCACGAACAGGCAGCAGGCGCGCATGCAACAGCAAACCGCCCAGACCCAGCAGCAAACCACTCAAACCCAGCAGCAAACCGCCCAAACTCAGCAGCAGACCCATCATGCGCAGCAGGGAACGAATCAGGGGACACAGCCGTTTCAAAATAACGACAGGCGAATCAATATCGCGGATACGGCAGCGAGCAAAATCGTTTCCGAGGTGCCGGAGGTACAGACCGCGAATGTGCTTGTAACCGACCGTACCGCTTATGTGGCGTCTATGCTGAAAAACAACCAGACGCTGACGCAGGACGTCGAGAATCGCATCGCCGAGAAAGTCCGGGCAACGGACGCGAACATTCAGAACGTCTATGTATCCGTCAATCCGGACTTTGTCGGTCGCGTCAATACGTATATAGAGGATGTGCGGGCCGGACGTCCGGTCGCCGGATTCGTACAAGGGTTTGCGGATTTGGTACGCCGTGTGTTCCCTACCGCGCGTTAGAGCCGCATCCTCCAGCTCCCGATACAAGCCGGGGATCGCGCCAGCTTCCCGGCAGTTTGTTTTCCTGTTTTGGAATATTTTTCTGCGGATTCGTCAACACTGACTACCAGTACCTACAATCGAGCTCCGACAGGAGGGGAGAATAGGGTTATGTTCAGCAAAGTGATCAAATGGTCGATCTGTGCCCAGCTTCTGCTGCTGGTCGCGCTGCCGCCCGCTATGGCGGAAGAAGCGAAAAAGGCCCAGCCCATTGAGCTGGCTCCGAATGCCGTATCTTCCGTTATCATGGATGCGGATTCCGGTACGATCATTTACGAGAAAAACAAAGATGCCAAGCTTCCCCCGGCCAGCATCACGAAAATTATGACGATGCTGTTGATTATGGAAGCGCTGGACCAAGGAAAAATCAAGCTGGACGAGAAGGTGCGGACAAGCGAATACGCCGCTTCCATGGGCGGCTCGCAGATTTTTCTGGAAGCCGGCGAGGAAATGACGGTACGCGAGATGCTGAAAGGCATCGCTTTGGCCTCCGGCAACGACGCATCGGTGGCGATGGCGGAGAAAATTGCAGGTACGGAAGAAGCATTCGTTCGAATGATGAACGAGCGTGCCGCGCAGCTGGGAATGAAAAATACCCATTTTGCCAATGCCAACGGATTGCCTGCCGAAAATCACGTCTCTTCCGCCTATGACATTGCACTGATGTCCAGAGAGCTGCTCAAGCACGAGGAAATTACCCAGTATACCGGTTTATACCAAGACTATTTGCGCAAGGATACGCCCAAGCCTTTTTGGCTCGTCAATACGAACAAGCTGGTGCGCTTTTATTCGGGGGCAGACGGCTTGAAAACCGGCTACACGAGTGAAGCGAAATTTTGTCTGTCGGCAACGGCAAAGCGCGACAACCTGCGCGTCATCTCCGTGGTCATGGGCGAGCCGGATACCAAGACGCGCAACGCGGAAGTCACGCGAATGTTCGATTATGCGTTCTCGCAATATACGAATCTTCCGATCTATAAGACCGGAGATTCGCTTGGCGAAGTGAGAATCGGCAAAGGCGAGGTACCGGTCGTTCCGCTCACGGCCACACATCCGTACAGCGTCTTGCTCAAAAAAGGAGAAGCCGCCGACGGCATCCGCCACGAAGTCCAGCTGCGGACGGATTTGAAAGCACCGGTTGCCGCCGGAGAGCCGATCGGTAAAATCGTCGTCTACAAAGGCGATCAGGTACTGACCGAATTCGCGCTGGAATCGCCCGTGAATGTGAAAAAAGCCGGTTGGTGGACCTTGACGAAACGAACGGCGAAGCGGATGTTTTTCTTGGATTGACAAACAGCCGCCAGTCGGACATACACAGCATGATCCCCGCAGATAAAGCTTACGCCGCCGCGGGGATTTTGTGCTATTCCGCTGCGCTTTCTGTCGCTTTTGTTCTAGTTATAGCGCATTTCTTCTAGTTTTGTCGGGGGGCAGGAAAAGGATTCCTTCACGTAGAAATGAGTGTGCATGAACGGGAAGGAGTGAGCAGCTTGAGTCTGCAAATCGAACTCGAACATTACCGCCAAACGCTGATCGTCAGGCTTCAGGGAGAGCTGGACCATCATACGGCGGACACGGTCAAAACGCGGATGGAAGAGGCGGTTATGCGCGGAAACGTCAACCACATCATTATGAGCTTCAAGGAGCTGACCTTCATGGATAGCTCAGGCCTTGGCGTCATTCTGGGCCGCTATAAGCAGATTACGGCGCGCGGCGGCAAAATGGTCGTCTGCGACCTGAATCCCGCCGTGTACCGGCTTCTTGAAATGTCCGGGCTGTTCAAAATCTTGTCGATTCAGGATGACGAAAGAAAAGCGCTGCAAAGTCTGGAGGTCGCCCTATGAGTGAACGAAACTTTATGACGCTGAAGTTTGCGAGCCGCTCCGAGAACGAATCGTTCGCCCGTGTAACCGTCGCCGCTTTCGTATCGCAGCTGGACCCGACGCTGGATGAGCTGACGGATATCAAGACGGTCGTATCCGAAGCGGTGACGAACTCTATCATTCACGGCTACGACAATCGCCCGGACGGGATTGTAACGATTACAGCCGAGCTCGAGGGGGACACGGTTTTTATTACCGTGACGGACGAAGGCGCTGGTATCGAGGATCTGGATCTGGCCAAGCAGCCGCTGTATACGTCGAAGCCGGAGCTGGAACGGTCCGGGATGGGCTTCACGATCATGGAAAATTTCATGGATGCGATCGAAGTGACGACAGCCTTAGGCACAGGCACCACGATTAGAATGAAGAAGCGAATCGAATCGAAAAAAGCTCTTTTCAATTAGGGGTCTGATCTCATGGATGTAGATTTGAAGCACGCCTCACACAGCTATTTGGACGATAGCGAAGTCAAACGATTGATCGCGCTCAGCCAGTCCGGCGACACCGTGGCCAGAGATACGCTGGTGCAATGCAACATCCGTCTGGTCTGGTCGGTCGTGCAGCGGTTTCTCAACCGGGGCTACGAGGCCGAGGACTTGTTTCAGATCGGCTGCATCGGACTGCTCAAGTCGGTGGATAAGTTTGACTTGTCGTATGATGTGAAGTTTTCAACGTATGCGGTACCGATGATCATCGGGGAGATCCAGCGTTTTCTGCGCGACGACGGAACGCTGAAGGTCAGCCGTTCGCTCAAGGAGCTGGCCAACAAAATCCGCAAGACGAAGGACGAGCTTTCGAAACGGAACGGCCGGCTGCCGACGATCAAGGAAGTGGCGGAGGAGCTTCAAATCACGCCGGAGGAGGTCGTATTCGCCCAAGAAGCGAACAAGCCTTTGTCCTCGATCCATGAAACCGTTTTTGAAAACGATGGCGATCCGATCACCTTGATGGATCAGATCGCAGACGAGGGCGGAGACAAGTGGTTCGACAAGCTGGCGCTCAATGAGGCGATCGGTGCGCTGAACGAACGGGAACGCTTGATCGTATATCTCCGTTATTTCCGGGATCAAACGCAGTCCGAGGTGGCCAGCAGGCTTGGGATTTCCCAGGTGCAGGTCTCGCGGCTCGAGAAAAAGATTTTGCAGTCGATCAAGGATCAGATTGCCCAATAAATTCACTGCCAGCCTAAGCTCTTCGAGGTTCCTCCTGAGGGAACCGGCGGGGAGCTTTTCTTATTTTGACCTAAAAAGAGAACGAGCGAACGGCCTCGTCCTCTTGGCGCGTTCTTGAGGACGGCTTGCCGCTAACGGGCCCGGGCTCTGTCTTCGTCGCGGAACAGCAAGGCGATGCAGTACAGCCCCGCCAAACCGACCAGCGTATAGATGATTCGGCTGAAGCCCGAAGATTCGCGATGCGCGTCGCCCCCGAAGAGAGCCGTGACCAAATCCCATTCGAATAACCCCACAAGCAGCCAGTTTAAAGCTCCGATAATCACGAGCGTTAAAGCCGTTCTTCTCATATGCTCGGCACCTTCCTTTAAGCAAAGTTTGGGTGATTTTCTGTTCTTGCCCTTACTGTTTGTCAAGCCTCTTTCCTTTATGCTTCGGCCCCCAGTGAAATTTTTGCCAAAGTCATGGACGTTTACCGCCATGCGCAATTATTCATACTACCGTTAAATGCATGGTAAGGGAGGATTCGGAGATGGACCGTGCTTCCGCTCCGTCCCTGTACATCCGATTGCGCAAACGGATGCGGGTCAGCCGCGGCGATCCGATTCGGCTCGGGCACATTGCCGTCTTTCTGACGGAGCCCGAGTACGAGGCGGAGCTGCGCGAGCTGGAATTGTACCGCCCCGAGGAGCATGACGGCAGCCTGCTGCTTATCGATATGATGCTGGTCGTGCGCAAAGTCAAAGAGCGGTTTCCATTCATGAACATTGAGCATTTCGGCGACCCGCACGCGCTGGTTGAAATTTCCGGGAAATCGCGGCCGCCCAGCCTATTCCTCATCGTTTTGGTGTGGCTGCTGCTTTTTATCGGCTCGGGTCTGGCCATCATGAACTTTCACGCCGATGTCAGCATGGCCGAAGTCCACCGAAGCATCTACAAGCTGCTCACCGGCAAACAGACCGAGCGTCCGCTGCTGCTGCAAATTCCTTATTCGTTTGGCATCGGCATCGGGATGATCGTCTTTTTCAATCACCTGTTCAAGAAAAAGTTCAACGAGGAACCGAGCCCGTTGGAGGTGGAAATGTTCATGTACCAGGAAAATGTCAATCAATATGTCATTGCCGAGGAATACGCAAAAATCAATCGCTCGCCGGACCGGGAGCCGCCGCCTTGACCGGACTGCTGAGCGGGCTTCTGCTTGCTTTTGTCGGCTTGGCCGGAGGCCTTGCGGTTGGCAGCGGCATGGTTGCTTTTCTGGTGGTGCTGGATATCATACCGAGGCTGGCGCAAATCAGCAGATCGTACCGGTCGATCCGCTTATACGAAGGTGCAGTCGTGATGGGTGCGGTTTTTTTTACGGTGACGGATTTGTTTCAATGGAGCTTCCGGCTGTTTCCGTTGTCCGCCTCGCTGTTCGGCCTATTAGCCGGCTGCTTTGTCGGCATGCTGGCGGCAGCGCTGACCGAGGTCATCAATGTGCTGCCGATTTTGGCCAAAAGAATCCGGATGGAAGAGTATATGATCTGGCTGCTGATGGCGATGATTTTCGGGAAAATGCTTGGCTCGCTGATCGACTGGCTCGGGTTAGTGCAATAAGGGTCCGAAGCCTGCGCCGCAACATAATTCACTGGGGGGTGAAGTGGTGAACAAGCAAACCAAACGCGCGAAATTGATAGGCGGGAAACCGAAAAAGCTCCGCAGCTTCAAGCCGCCGGAGGAAGACAAGCTGATCGTCGATGAGGAAGGCAATATTATCGGCAGCCTGAAGGCGGACGAACCGGAGGAGGCATCTGCGGAAGGCCGGAGGGAGCACCATTCTCCATCGGGCGATTCGGCAACGGGAATGTCGCGGAAGATGCGTCAGGAGACGCAATTGACCGCGGAGGAGCGGGAGCTCAAGGAGAGTCCGGAAATTTCTGCGGATTTCGACCGTCTCAAGCGGCAGTTGGAAGAGCGCGTAGGCTTGAACAAAAGCTTCGATGTCATCTTTCGCGAAATGGTGTTCGGCGGGCAGAAAACAGGGATTTTCTACTTTAACGGGTTCGTTAAAGATTTAGTGCTGACCGAAATTCTGGAACGGCTTTCTTATGCCGATCAGGTGCATAGAGAAGCGGAACACAGAAGACCCGCGGAGGAGCACCGGAGACCGTACCGGAACTGGCGAACGGACCGCGCGGAGGAGCCTTCCGAACGCCAGGAGGAAAGCGGGCGCCGCAATATGATCGGCTTGTTCGAAGAGGCGCTGATTCCTCACATGCAGGTGAAACGGACCTCCAAGATTAAGGAAGCGATCGATAATGTGGCGATGGGCGGCACGGCCTTTTTCTTCGAGGGCCAATGCGAAGCCGTTCTGGTCGATGCCAAGAGCTTTCCGGCCCGCACAACCGAAGAGCCCGAGCTCGAACGCGTCGTACGGGGCTCCCGCGACGGCTTTGTCGAGACGCTGCTTACCAATGTGACCTTGGTACGCCGAAGAGTGCGGGATCCGCGGCTGAAGCTGGAGATTACGCAGGTGGGCAAACGGACGCAGACCGACATTTGCATAGGTTATATTCAAGATATTTGCGATATGAAACTGGTGGAGTCGATCCGCGACAAGATCAAGCAGGTCGAGGTCGACGGACTGCCGCTTGCCGAGAAGCAGCTGGAGGAAGCGATTATCGGCAAAGGCTGGAACCCGTATCCGTCCGTCCGCTATTCCGAGCGCCCGGACGTGGTGGCCGCTCATCTGATGGAAGGCCATGTGATCGTCTTTGTCGATACTTCACCCTCGGTCATGATTCTGCCGACGACGTTCTTTCATCATGTGCAGCATGCCGAGGAGTACCGCCAGACGCCGATTGTCGGCACGTACCTGCGTTGGGTGCGGTTTATCGGCATCGCCGCCTCGATTTTCCTGCTTCCGCTGTGGTTTCTCTTCGTGACCTCGCCCGAGCTGAAGCCGGCGGGGCTCGATTTTCTGGGGCCCCAGAAGCCGGGGAGAATTCCGCTGCTGGGCCAGTTTCTGATCGCGGAGCTCGGCATCGATCTGATGCGGATGGCCGCCGTCCATACGCCTTCGCCGCTCGCGATCGCGATGGGCTTGGTGGCGGCGATCTTGGTAGGAGATGTAGCCGTCAAGGCGGGGTTATTTACGAACGAAATCATCCTGTACTTGTCGGTTGCCTCAGTCGGTACGTTTGCGACTCCAAGCTACGAGCTCAGTTTGGCAAACCGGCTTTCCAGGCTTGTGCTGCTTGTGGCTACCGCGGTTTTTAAAGTACCGGGATTGGTGGTCGGCTCCACCTTGCTGCTGCTTATGCTGGCGCTGCAGCGCTCGTACAATACGCCTTATTTGTGGCCGTTTATCCCGTTCAATATGAAAGCGGCTCTACATATTTTGGTAAGGCCTCCGTTTATTTCCATGAAAACGCGGCTGAGTCTGACCAGGCCGACGGACCGCACCCGGCAGCCGCAGCGCTGACATACCGGACATAAAGCTGCATCCTCGCGCCCCTTCGAAGCCCGGCTTCGGAGGGGTGTTTTGCATATTGTGTTTTGCTGCTTGTCTGTGGTACTTTAAAAGTAATGTCTTTTCATGGGGAGAAGGAGTCGAACAAGATGTATCTACACGGCACCAGCAAGATTAACGACAGGGGACATCTGGAAATCGGCGGCTGCGACACCGTTGATTTAGCCGAGCGCTACGGAACACCGCTGTATGTTATGGACGAACAATTGATCCGCCAGCGCTGCCGCGAATTTGTGCAAGCTTTTCGCGCTACAGGCCTCCGGTTTCAGGTAGCATATGCCAGCAAAGCGTTCTGCGTTATGGCTATGTGTCGTATTGTGGAGGAAGAAGGCATGTCGCTGGACGTCGTATCGGACGGCGAATTATATACCGCACTGGAAGCCGGTTTTCCGGCTGAGCGTATTCATTTCCACGGCAATAACAAGACGCCGCAGGAGCTTGAGATGGCGGTTAACGCCAAGATCGGCTGCTTCGTCGTGGATAACTTCGTGGAGCTGCACATGCTCAACGCCATCGCGGGAGAGAAAAGGCAAAAAGTAAATGTTCTGCTGCGCATCACCCCAGGGGTGGATGCGCATACGCATGAATATATATCGACGGGCCAGACGGATTCGAAGTTCGGCTTTGATCTCGCCAACGGCGCGGCCGAGCAGGCAGTCAAGGAAGCGTCGGAGCTGCCGAATATCGAGCTGCTCGGCGTTCATTCGCACATCGGCTCGCAAATTTTCGAGGTCGGCGGCTTCCGGCTTGCGGTCGATAAAGTAGCCGATTTCGCAGTCCATATCCGGGAAAAGCTGGGTCTGACGTTTCCCGTTATCAATCTGGGCGGGGGCTTCGGCATCCGTTATGTGGAAGGCGATTCGCCGCTGCCTGTCGCCGAGTACGTGAATTCGATCGCCGAAGCGATCCAGACGAAATTCGGCGAAAATGGCTATCCGCTGCCCGAGATTTGGACAGAGCCGGGACGCAGTATCGTCGGAGACGCAGGAACGACGCTGTACACCATCGGCACGTACAAGGATATTCCCGGCGTGCGCAAATACGTAGCCGTCGACGGCGGGATGACGGACAATCCGCGTCCGGCGCTGTACGAAGCCCAGTATGAGGCCATGCTCGCGAATCGGGCTTGCGAAGCGAACGAAGAGGTCGTATCCATCGCGGGGAAGTGCTGCGAGAGCGGCGACATGCTCATTTGGGACGTAAGTTTGCCGCAGGCTCGCACGGGCGATTTGCTGGCTGTAGCCTGCACCGGTGCGTACAACTACGCAATGTCGAGCAACTATAACCGCATCCGCCGCCCGGCCGTCGTTTTCGTGAAGGACGGCGAGGCCGATATCGTGGTAAAGCGCGAATCGTTCGAGCATATGCTCGGCAACGACGTCGTACCCGAACGGATGCGGCAAGTGACGGCCAAGACGCTATAACCAAGCGAGAGAAACGTCCGGTCCTTGGGACCGGC
>NZ_BILX01000114.1 GCF_004000785.1 Paenibacillus ehimensis NBRC 15659
GCCGTACCCGTGAAGCTGCCAATGGCTCGGCACGGCGAGCCGATCCCAGCCGCTGTCGTCGAATTCCGGCATATAGAACGAGGCCGGAGCCTCCTCGGGACGTGCGGCGTAATGAAACGCCCACTCGCCGTTCAGCAGCATGAACCGGTCCGAGCTGCCCCGGTCGTACGTGAGCGCCGCGTCCGCAGCACCGTACGGAATGAACGAGGCGCGGGCGGGCAGCCGGTTCCGCTCCAGTACGTTCAAATTTTGCCAATCCCGTCTTGCCAGATGGTCGCTCATGATAAACCTCCAAGTATTTTCATCTTATTACTCAACTTTATAGATGTTGTGCTGCATAAAACGGGGTTGTTCCCTTCCCTGCCGCATTCCCAGCCGCCGAGCCGCTATTTAATCCCCGTCTGCGCGATGCCTTCCACGATGTACCGCTGCGCGCCGAAAAATACGAGCAGCGGGGGCAGGCAGATGATCGACGTCACCGCCATCACGGACGTCATATCGACGCCGTGGACCCCTTTGAACTGGGCGAGCCCGAGCGTCAGCGTATATTTGCTGGAGTCGTTCAGGAAAATCAGCGGCCCGAGGTAGTCGTTCCACGTATCGAGCATGTTGAACACGCTCACCAATATCAAGGCGGGCAGCATCAGCGGGACCATCACCCGGATAAAAATCCCGAAATCGCTGGCCCCGTCGATCTTCGCCGCCTCCTCCAGCTCCGTCGGAATCGTCATAATAAACTGCCGCAGCAGAAAAATATAGAACGCCGAACCGAACCAGGCCGGGACGATCAAAGGCTTGAGCGTATTGATCCAGCCGAGAAAGTTGAATTCCATATACAGCGGAATCATCGTCACGTCCCACGGAATCATCATCGTCGCCAGCACGATCAGAAACAGCGCATCGCGCCCCGGAAACCGGTAGCGCGCAAAGCCGTATGCCACCAGCGAGGAAGAGATCAGCTGCCCGATATTGCACAGGATCGTCACGGTCAAGGAATTTTGCAAAAACGTATTGAACGGCTGAATCGTCCACGCCTTGACGAAGTTGCCCCACCGAATCTCCGATGGAATCCATTTGGGCGGATACATGTAGATTTCGTCCGGCGCTTTCACGGCCGTCGTCACGAGCCAGAAGAACGGCATCAGAAACAGCAGCGAAAAAAAGACGAGCAGCCCGTACGTGAGCGTTTTTTTCATCTCCGGTCCCTCCTTTCCCCAACGTCTTTAGCTAAGCGGCTTTCCGCCGCTTGCCCGCCCGCTTCGTTTTCACTTCGCCCTCGTAGTACACCCACATGCCGGTTGAGCGGAAAACAAGCATCGTCAGCGTCAAGATGAGCAGAAACATGATCCACGCATTCGCTGCGGCGTAGCCCATATGAAAATATTTAAAGGCATTTTCATAAACGTACATGGCGTAAAAATACGTCGAGTTCGACGGCCCCCCGCCGGTCAGCGTCAACGCCAGCGTCAGCTGCTGGAACGCGCCGATGATCGAGGTGACGAGGTTGAACAGGAGCGTCGGGCTGAGCATGGGCAGCGTGATCCGGAAAAAACGGGTGAACACGCCGGCCCCGTCGATGGATGCCGCTTCATACAGATCGCCCGGGATGTTCTTCAGCCCCGCCAAAAAGATCAGCATCATCGAGCCCTGCGCCCACAAGCTCGCCCCTACCATAGCCGCCAGCGCCCAGCCCGGCTCCCGCAGCCAATCCGGTCCGGCAATGCCGACGAGCGACAAAAAGTAATTCAGGATGCCGTACTCTCCGCTGTATACCCAAGCCCAGATCATCGCAAGCGCAACCCCGGAAATAACGGAGGGCAGATAAAAGATCGTGCGGAATATTCCGCTTCCCCGTACCTTTTGATTCAGCAGCACGGCGAGCAGCAGCGCTACCGATAAATTAAGCGGCACAAAAATCGCGGCGAATTTGAGCGTGACGCCGAGCGACTCCCGGAAAAGCGGGTCGTCCGTGAACATTCGGGTATAGTTTTGCAACCCGACAAACGTACGCTCTCCGGCAATCGGCCAGTCGTACAAGCTGATCACCAGCGAGAACAGCAGCGGCCCCAGCGTGAAGGAAACGAAACCGATCATCCAAGGAAGGACGAAGAGGTAAGGCGTAAGCCAGCCTCTTCGTTTCAGTCGGATGCCCGGCTTGGCTGCCTGTCGAACGGCTGTCGTATCCATAGGTCCATCCTTCTTCCGTTTTTCGCCTGCCGGCTTTATTTGAAAAACTTCTCCGAGTCTTTGACGGCCTTGTCAAGCGAATCCTTCGCATTCTGGCCGAGCATAATCGTATTGATCGCCGACGTAAGGTTGCGGTTCACTTCGTTCCATTTCGGATTCAGCAGGAACGCCGGCGTGTCGTCGCAAGCCTCCAGCATTTTGTAGAACGATTGGTAAAGCGGGTCTTGGTCGAGCTTTTTCTCGGCTACGACGCTTTTGCGCACCGGCAGGTCGGAGGTCCGCAGCTTGATTGCCTCATCGGATGCGTAATATTTGACGAATTCCCAAGCCATTTCCTTATTCTTGGACGATTTGGAGATCGAAACCGCGGATTCGGCGATAACGCCTTTGAGCTTTTTGCCCGGGAAGGCCGGCATGATGACCGTGCCAACGTCGATTTTGGCTTCTTTGAAGCCGTCCAGCGGCCACACGCCGCTTTCCCACATGGCGATCTTGCCCGCTTTGAAAATGTCATCTCCGGATTGCTGGTTTTTGCCGCCGACAATGACGGCCGTTTTCTCCTTGATCAGGCTGCCGAACATTTGCAGCACCTCGGCCGTTTCTTTGCCGTTCATGAACCCTTCGATCGACTTGCCGTCCGGGCTGATGAAGCTGCCGCCATTGCTCCAGATAACCCCCTGCAGGTCGTACGGATCGTTCTCCGCCCGGACGCCGAAGCCGTACTGCTTTTTGGCGGGGTTCGTGAGCTTCTTCGCCGTTTCCTTGAAATCGTCCCACGTCCAGCCCGCTTTCGGATACGGCACGTTCGCTTCGTCGAACAGCTTCTTGTTATAGTACATGACGCGGGTCGTAAACCCGGCCGGCATGCCGTACGTTTTGCCGTCGATCTTCACGTAGTTGAACAGCCCGGGATAAAAGTCGTCCGGCTTCAAGCCGGCATCGGCGGCCATCATCGCATCCAGCGGTTCAAGATTCTGGGAATAAGTGGGGAAATCCCACATGTACATCACATCAGGCGCATTGTTCGCTCCGATCGAAGCGGCCAGCTTCTGGTCGAAGCCGTCCCCGTACGCCTCTACCTGCACCTTGACGCCGGGGTGCTTCGCTTCGAATTGGCGCGCGATCGTCTCCTGGATTTTGAGCAGATCGCCCGTATCCCACGTGGCAAAACGCAAGTTCACCTGCTTGCCCGGTGCGGGCGTCTGCGCCCCCGTTGCGCCGTTCTGCGGCTCGCTTGCCGGCTTGCCGCACCCGGCGGCCAGGAAAGAAGCGGACAATATCGCTGTCGTAACAAGAAGCATCCTTCGTTTCATTTCGAATTCCCCCTGAACGTCTGTTAGTTAACCGCTTACATTTTTATTGTAACGGGAGTAAAACGCATACAAAACGGAGGGATGTTCGGAAAAGCGTGCATCATCGGCTTCACGAACGGCCTCTGCCAAGCAAAGGTGTCTTTTCGTTCGATGGCGGCCGTGTTTTTAGACGACGCTTCGTTCTTCGCGCCGCTCGTTCCGGTATTGGCTCGGCGTTTTGCCGGTGCATCGCTTGAACCATTTGCTGAAATATTTGGCGTCGGGCATGCCGATCTTGTCCGCGATTCCCTGAACGGTGATCCCTTGGGCGCCAAGCAGCTCGCAGGCGATTTTCAGCTTCGTCCGGTACGTGAACGAGACGAAGCTTTCGCCGACCGTCTTCTTGAACAGCGTGCTGAAATGGCTGCGGCTCAGCCCCACCTCTTGCGCCACCTCGGAGACGGACAGCTGGGTATCCGTATGCCGGACGATGAGCTGCACCGCCTCGGCAATCGGAGCGGGCCACTGCCCGACGCTGATGCGGTACCGCTTCTCCAGCTCCATCTGCCCGCGGGCTTTGCGTACGGCCTCGATCCACGCCTCGCGTCCGGCCAACGGCGCGAGCCGGGACCAATGCAGCTCCGGCCGCCCGGCCTTGTGCTCGCTCAGCCGGCCGTCCCATTCGCGCTGCCGGCCTTCGGGCACAAACAGCAGCAGGTGCCCGTCCCCGAAAGGCAGCACCTCGCAAGGCTCGCCCGCCGCATCGCCGCGCAGCTCCTGCACCAGCATCCCGCCGCATTTCCCGGGCGCTGAGATGAGATACAGCGCGGTCGGCGCATTCATCCAGCTCCACGCCCCCTGAAGCAGCCGGTCCAGCTCGGCCGGAAACTGGTCGCCGACGCCGTACAGCCATTCGAGCAGCAGCCCGGAGATCGCGGGGGCGGCGTGATCGGCGATGTGCTGCGGAGCCTCGGCGCCGTCCTTGCCAAGCTCCTGACGGAAGGCGGCCAGAAATTCCTCCAGCTCCTCGTCGTTGAACGACGTCTTCAGCAAATAGCCGGAAGCGCCCAGCTTGATCCCCTGCTGCGCATACTCGAAGTCGCGGTGGCAGCTGAGCAGCAATATTTTGGTCCGGGGCTCGCATGCCTTCACCTTGCGGGCGAGCTCGATGCCGTCCATCTCGGGCATCACGATGTCGGTGATGACCACATCCGGCCGGTGCTCCAGAAACGCTTCCCAACCCCGTCTGCCGTTGGGCACGTCCGCTACGACGGTCATCCCGTACTTGTCCCACGGTACCGTCGAAATCAATCCACGGCGGATAATCACCTCGTCGTCGGCAATCAACACTTTCAGCGGTTTAGCGTTCATGCGATTCCCTCCTTAGCTTTAATTGGCAATCGGATAACGATGCGGGTCCCCGCTCCCAGCGCGGACTGAACGGACAGCCCGTAAGCTTCGCCAAAATGCAGCTTGATGCGCTCCTCCACGTTGCGCAGGCCGATGCTCCGGCGTTTTCGGACGCCGCCCGGGTGCGGCTGAAGCAGCTGCTGACGCGTGCGCTCGCTCATCCCTTTTCCGTCGTCGATCACGGCGACGAGCACGTCCGTGCCGTCGGCTTCGATGCGCAGCACGATCGTCCCCTCCCCGTCCTCAAACGCGTGAAAAAACACGTTCTCCACCAGCGGCTGCAGCGTCATCCGCGGAATGTCCACGGCGGACAGATCGACTCCGGCGGTTTCGATCCGGTAGGCGAACACGCTGCCGTACCGCAGCTCCTGCAGATTTAAATAATGATCGATCACCTCAAGCTCCCGCTCCAGCGTGACGACCTCACGGTCCACATTCAGGTTGCCGTCCAGCACGTTGGTTAAATGATAAATCATTTTGTTCACGTCGGCGGCCCCTGCCAATCTGGCCTTCCATTGGATGGAAGCGAGCGTGTTGATGAGCAGATGCGGGTTGATCTGATGGTGCAGCGCGCGGAGCTCGGCTTCTTTTTTCTGGCGCTCGACCTGTTTCATCTCGTGAAACAACGTTTGAAGCTGCCCGACCATCCGATTGAAGCTGTGGCCAAGCAGGCCCAGCTCGTCTTCGGACTCCACGTCGATCTGCGTATCGAAATTTCCGAGGCTGACGCGCCGGATCGATTCTTTCATTTTCTTGACCCGCTTGAGCAGCGGGGCCGAGCACATATAGGCCAGCACGAACGCCAGCACAATCGACAGGCTGACCGCAGAGAACGTAAAGGTGCGGATCAGCAGCGACGGCTTATAAAATTGCTCGTACGGCGTCCGCACCTCGATCGTCCAATCCGTCTCGTCCGAATGCTTCGTCCAAACGACATCGTCGTCCCGTTTCGCAAACGAACCCTGCGTTTGATAGACGGTTTTGCCGCCCCCCGTGATCGTCAGCTGCGAGCCGGTGTCCTGCTCGAATTCGCGAAACAGCCGAAGCAGCTTGTCGGCGTTCGTCTCGATCAAAATGCTGCTGTTCTCCAGCACCCCCACCTGATTGCGGATGCGGAACAGCAGGCCGATGACTTTTTCCCCGGGAATGCGGGCCGTGTCCGTGTAATGGTTCGGCTCGTACAGGTCGAAGCGGTAGCCGTCGGCATCGTTCCGGTACCAAGGCTCCGCCTGGAGCAGGTCGAAACGGATGACCCGTTCGCCGTAATAATAGCCCGATTTTGTAATTAGAAAAATTCCTTTCATATCCAACGTCTTATGGGCTTTCAGATACTGCTCCAGCTGCTGCTCCTCCTGAAAGCCCTTGTACGTCGTCGGCACCTCTTCGTGCAGCACCGTAAACTTCGGATCGAGCAAGTACGACAAAATATCGCTGACCGTATACTTCATTTGCCCCAGGGTCGAATCGATCTGAAATTGCAGCTGCGAGGCAGAGTTTTCCCCGTAGCGGCCGAATTGCTCATTGACCGTCCCTGACGATTTGTGATACAGCACGTACCCGAGCGTCAGCAGCGGAATCGCCGCGGCAAGCGCAATGAGCAGCATCAGCTTGGTCTGCAGGGCGCTTCGGAACCCCCGCGGCAGCTTGAATCCGTTTCTAAGCAGCATGGACATCCCCCGCAAGCAGTTGTTATTGCAATTTCGTAAGCGCTTTCCAGGATTATTATACCACGCCCCGCAGACCGCCGGCATCAAGCCCAGGCCCTGCACCCTCCGGAAACTTTACCCTTTGCGGTCGCGTTTCATGATGCAAAAAGTCGGACTCCAAGGCGGATTCCGGCTGCTGCTCACATTGTCGGGATCACCCCGGCTTTATTTTTGGGCTTAGGACTCGATACCGGCCTCAAGCGGGGCGGTCTTTTTGAGATAAGCCCGCCAGGTGATGCACCACTTCGCCGGGTCGTCGAAGCTCGATTCGTCGATCCGGTGCACGGTGCTGTTGTGCGGGGCGCTGCGAACGATGTCCGGCTGCTCGTAGGCTTCCTTGGCGATCTGCTCCAAGGCGCTCACGTATTCGTCCAGGTCTTCCTTGGAATACGACTCGGTCGGCTCCAGCGTGAACGGCTGCGGCACGATGTACGGATGATGGCTGGTCCAGTAATGGAGACCGAAGTCGCACATGCGGCGCTGCACGTCCTCCGTCGTAATGCCGGTTTCCTTAGTCAGCCGCTCCCAGCTGTAGCGCACCTGCTCCAGCCGTCCGCCCTTTACGTATGGAGCGCTGGCGCCCGGGATTTTCACGATGCGGCTGTACAAATAATTGTTGTTCAAGACCGCCACCTTCGCCGCGTCCAGCAGCCCTTCCGGTCCCAGCGCGCGAATCCATGCGTACGCGCGGAGCACCGTCTGAGCTACGCCTTGGAACATGCGGACTTTGCCTATGCTCTGCGCGGGCGAACAGTTCAGCGTGTAGCGGGTGCCGTCCGTTTCGACGAGCGGGCCGGGCAGGAACGGCGCCAGCCGCTCTGTCACCCCGAGCGCTCCCGTCGCCGGGCCGCCGCACATATGGGGCGCGGCGAACGTTTTGTGCAGGTTGAAAAAGCACATGTCGAAGCCCGCTTCCTTCGCCCGGGTAATGCCGAGCAGTCCGTTCGCATTCGCCTGGTCGTAATAGCAAATCCCGCCTGCGGCGTGCACGAGGTCGGTAAACTCGCGAATCCGCGGGTTGAAAATGCCTGTATCCTCCGGGTTGGCAACAACAAAGCCTGCCGTCCGCTCGGAAATTGCCCCCCGAAGCGCTTCCAAATCCGGGAATCCGTCCTTGTCAGGATACAGCGTAATGATTTTGTAGCCTTTGACGGCGGCCGTTGCTGCCTGCGAAGGATGGGAAAATATGGTCGTTATGATTTCGTCCCGCTTGTCGCCCTCGCCATTCGCTTCGTGGTAGGCCCGCACGATGGACGCCATCGCGAACAGCGCCTGCGTCCCGCTCCCCGGCTGGAACGTAAACCGGTCCATGCCCGAAATTTCGCGCATCGCGAGGTCCAGGCGGTGATATACCTCCAGCATCCCCTGCACGGTCGACTCATCCTGCAGCGGGTGCAGCTCGGTTATTTTCGGATTGCGGATCAGCATTTCATTGACCCGCGGAATGTATTTCATCGTGCAGGTGCCCTGCCCGATCTCGACGTTGAAGTCCGAGCCCAGCGTCTCCTGCGAGAGGCGCAAATAATGGCGCAGCACCCGGGCCTGCCCGATCTCCGGCAGCGCTGGCGGTTGGCTGCGCAGCATGCCTTGCGGCACACAAGCTTCGGCGTCCCCTACGGCAGCTGCCACTTCCTCGCTGACGGACGGCGGGATGACTCCACGCTCGCCCGGCTGATGCAGCTCAAAAATGACGGGTTCGTCCCATTTGGCCTGATGAAATTGACGCACGTTCCGGTTTCTAGGTATCCGTTTCATAGATATTCGCCTGGCTCCCTTCTTGCCCTCGGGCTTACAGAACCGCCTTCAAAGCGGCCGCAAGCGCGTCGATATCTTCTTTCGTATGAATTTCGGTCACGCAGTAGAGCGCGCATTGGCCCCAGGCCGGAAATTCCCCGGACAAATCCTTGCCTCCGAAGATGCCGCGCTCCAGCAGCCGCTTGTTGATGTCGCTCACCGTCCGCCCCGTCCCGTTGAAATCAACCACGAACTCTTTGAACGACGGCGCCTGAAACCGGATCTGCACCCCTTCCAGCTCCGCCAGCCTGCTCGCCGCATAGCGGGCCTGCCGTATGATCGTTTCGCCTACCTCGCGCATGCCATGGGGTCCCATTAAGGCGAGGTAGACCCCTGCCGTAATCCCCCAAAGCGCGGTCTGGGTCCCGACCGATTCCTTGCCCTTCTCGCGCTTGGCAAAGGAAGTCCGCTCATAAGCGACGTCCCCGAAGCCGTATTCGCCTTCAACGGAGGTCGGAGCAAGGCCGAACAGGCGGGACGGATATTCCATGACGAATTGCTCCTCGTCGCGGGTGGCGATAAAGCCCGCTTGACCGCCGCCGTACTGCATGCGGATGCCGAGCGGCTGCAGGTCGCCGCAGACGATGTCCGCGCCGTACCGGGACGGCGGCTCAAGCAGGCCGAGCGAGATCGGATCGACGCCGACGACGAACAGCGCGCCCGCCGCATGCGCGAGCTCGCCGATTTCGCGGCCCTGCGTCTCGATCTGTCCGATGTAGGACGGATTCTCGATATATACGGCGGCCGTGTCAGCCGACAGCCTAGCCTTCAGGTCGGCCATGTCGAGGAGTCCGGTGCCGGGCTCGTAATCGACGAGCACGCAGTCCATCTGCGGCGACAAATAGTTGCGGATGACCAGCAGCCGCTCGGGATGCATCGTCGCCGGAAGCAGCGCCGTGCGGCGGCCGGTGATCCGGCCGGCCATCCGCAGCGCGGTGGAGGCGGCCTGCGCCCAGTCGAACGTCGGCACGTTCACGACGTCCATGTCGACGAGCTCCGCCAGCAGGCTCTGGTATTCGAACAGCGCCTGGAAGCGGCCATGATCCTCGTAAGGCTCGCCCGCATACGCGGTGACGAACTCCGAGCGCTGGTTGATTTCGTCGCAAACGGCCGGCACGAAGTGCTGCCAGCAGCCCGCTCCGAGGAAGCTGATCGTTTCCTTCGCGCTCGTGTTGCGCTCCAGCAGCCGTTCGACGTGGCGCTGCAGCTCGTTCTCGGACAGCGCCGGCTCCACCTTCAGCGGGCCCGCCAGACGAAGCTCCTTCGGCACCATGCGGTACAGCTCATCGATGTCGGAGACGCCGATCTCGTCAAGCATCGCCCGCTGAACCTCGGGCACCGTGTTGGGGATATACGGATGAGACGTTGATTTTTTTCGCGTGGCCATACGCGCAATTCCTCCTTTTTCGTTATGCCAGTCCTCCGCCGTCGACGACAAGCACCGAACCGGTCACCCACGAGGACATGCCGCTTGCGAGAAACAGCACCGCGTTGGCAATGTCGTCCGGCGTGCCGATGCGCTTCAGCGGCCGTTCGAGCGCCGATGCCTGCACGAACGACTGCTCTTCCCGCTGCAGCTGCTTCGCTTCGTTCCGCAGCAGCGGCGTATCCGTATCTCCGGGACAGACGCAGTTGACCCGGATCTGCTGGCCGCCGTGGTCGATCGCCATCGCCTTCGTCAGATTGACAATCCCCGCCTTCGCGGCGCAGTATGCAGCGGCCCGATCACCGCCCTTCAGTCCCCAGCCGGACCCGGTGTTGATAATGCTGCCTCCTCCGCCTTCGGCCATAAGCGGAACCGCGTATTTCGAGAGCAGGAAGGCGCCCTTGAGCGAAATATCCACCACCGCGTCCCACTCTTCCTCCGTCATTTCAACGACCGTACGCCGCCGGATCACACCTGCGTTATTGAACAAAATATCCAATCGGCCGTACTCCCGGCGTATCGCTTCCACCGCCGCTTCGCAATCGGCCGCCGAGGTCACGTTGCAGCCGATAAACCGGGCTGCGAGCCCTTCGCGCCGAAGCTCGTCTGCGGCTTGGCTGCCGGCCTGCTCGTTCACGTCGAGGATAACGACGGACGCTCCGTGCCGTGCCAGCTTTCGCACCGTGGCAAGCCCGATCCCGGAAGCGCCTCCGGTGACCGCGGCGACTTTTCCATCCAATGCAAGCAATTGTTCTGTCGTTGGCATCTCCCTTGTTCCCCCTTATCCTCGGACAAGCTTAATTTAAATGGCTTACGCCCCATACTCCCGCGCCAGCAGCAGAAACACGCTGGACGTCCACGTGAACGCCCGGTCCCGCAGCCCGCGCCCTTCAAGCGCGTCGAAGTTTTC
This sequence comes from Paenibacillus ehimensis NBRC 15659, assembly GCF_004000785.1. GTDB lineage: Bacteria > Bacillota > Bacilli > Paenibacillales > NBRC-103111 > Paenibacillus_G > Paenibacillus_G ehimensis. The sequence continues at coordinate 10,726 of NZ_BILX01000114.1, forward strand.
GGCCATGCCTGCGGAAGCCGCCATCCGGCAAAAACGCTTCGCGACGTCGGCCGCGAACCGCTCCTCGCCCGCCTCCTTCAGCCCTTCCACGAGCAGCAGCATGACCGGGGCCCAGATCGGCCCCCGCCAGTAGCCGTCCGGCGTGTACAACGGGCTTCTGACGCTTTCGGTGGCAAAGCCGTGGGCCGTCAGAAAGCGCCCTTCCTCGCGCAGCCCTTCGATCAGCTTGCGCAGAATCGGCTCCGGCAGACGCTTGCCCAAAATAACGGGCAAATACGCCATCAGGCTGTCGCCCTCGTCGGCTCCGGCATGCGTGCCGGACTGTACCGCTAGGAAGCGGTCGCCGCGCCAAAAATGCTCGATCATCCGCGCCAACAGCTCCTTCGACCGGCGCTCCCACTGCTCCGCTTCCCCGGTGCGTCCCAGCCTGGCCGCCACTGTGGCAAGCGTTTCCATTTGCAAAATAAGAAAGGCGCACAAATCGGGACTTTCCACGGGAAGCGCCGCCAAGAAGACCGTGCTGTTGTCCCACCCGGAGTCGTTTCCGTGATTGTACTGCGGCACGCCGTCGCGGTCGTCGTCGCGGTAATCGAACCACCACTGCGTCCAGCGGGCCAACGGCCCGTAAATTTCCGCAAGCCGCTGCGTCGTCACGGCTTCGCAACGGTTCATCAGCCATTGCAGCGTCCAGCCGTGGATCGGCGGCTTGCAGCAGTTCCACAGCGCATATTTGTCGTTCATAAAATCCGGCAGCATCCCGCTATCGTCCTGCCGGTCAAAGAAGATCGCAAACTGGTCCCAAGCCAGATCGGGATCGGCCTCGGCAAGCGCCATCGCATTGAAGCAGTGGTCCCAGCTCCAAATGTTCGTCATCCAGTTTTTGGACATATACATTGCGTTCCGGGGCAAATACCCGTCGGCGTGCACGACGCAGGACCAAGTAATATAAGCGGCCAATTCCTCGGCTTCGGACCAGACCGCGGCAACGGCAGGCATCCGGCTTCGCCAGGCATCGTACTCGCCGCGCACCTGCGCAAGCCCTTGATCGAACGACCCCGGGCGCGGCGGGCGTGGAACGGTACGGTATTCCCCCAGCGTAAGCTCCAGCTTCCCGTCGCCGCCGGGTACGCCGTCGAACGCAAGCCGCTGCGCCTTCACCCCGTCCCAGCGCATATCCTCGCGAATCGCCCCCGCTACCGGGGAGAGCAGAAACCTGCGCTCCCGCACGAAGCTGTTGAACTCCCAGCCCCGCTCCCCAAGCGGAAACGCATAATCGTATGCGCCGGGTGCGCAGGTTAACCGCAAGCCGACACCCTGCGTCCGGACACGTATGAAATCCGGCTCCGGGATGCACCACTCGGCCGTCCCTTCTTCCGCTTCAAGCCGCAATAGCGTCGGAGACGCGAAGCAAGCAAAGGGAACGGCTTGGCCGCCTGCCAGCAGCTCGATTCGGAACACGGCTCCGATATCGTTATCCCCGCCCCGCACCAGCCTCAAGTACAGACCGGCCTCTCTATCGGGACGTTCCGGAAGCATCGAAAAGGCAAAATACGAACCGAAACGGCTGAACGGCACGGTATGAAGATCGAACAGCATGCGGATTCCGATAGCCCCCTCGTCGTGTTGATAACGGCTCTCTCAAACGAAAAGAGAAAGAGAGCGTTTACATGAATTATAAGTAAAATGGCTTTCCCGCAAAACGGCATTCTGTTCGCTGCTTCGTGTCTGTTTGCGCGTTTTTCCACACGGCGGTCCCAGAAGCCCGCCGGGGTGTCATTTTGTTCGCTGCTGATCGTAAGTTTATCCTATAAATGCTCTTTTGCCCGCTACCAGCGGATTGATGCAGCAAAAAAAGCCTGAATCCGGTCGGACGCCGGACTCAGGCAATTTATTTTCCAAGCTTCATTTCCCAAATTCCAGCATCGTACCGGCGATAATTTCCGCGGCCAGCACGACCTGCTTCAGCTCCACCCATTCGTCCTTCGTATGCGCTTGCTCGATGGAGCCCGGTCCGAATACGACCGAAGGGATGCCTGCCCGGGCCAGCTTGCTCGCATCCGTGCCGTAAGGCACGCCGAGCGGGCGCACTTCGCCGATTTTCCCCGCAGCGGCCGAAGCCACAAGCCTCACAATCTCGCTATCTGGGCTCGTCTCCATCGCATAATCCAGCACAAAGGGAGGATGAACGATGACGTTCACCCCGCCGTTCTCCGCCGCCAGCTGCGCCATCTCCGCCCGGATATCGCGCCACACTTGCTCGCTGTCCTCGCCGGGGATCGTCCGGCGGTCGATGCGGATACGGCATCGCTCGGGAATCGTATTCGGCGCTACACCGCCTTGAATTTGCGTCACGGCAAGCGTCGGCGGACCAACAAGCGGGTGCGCGGCAGAACGCAGCCGGGTTTGCATCGCCCCCTCGATATGGGCGACGACCTTCATCATGCCGTTTATCGCGTTGACGCCTTCCTCGGGCTTCGAGGAATGGGCGGAGACGCCGACCGTCTCGATTTCGCAGCGGACGACGCCTTTATGCGCGACGACCGCCTGAAGCCCGGTCGGTTCCCCGACAATGGCGGCGGCATAAGCATGTCCCGCCTCCAGCACGTCCAGCACGCCGAGATAGTTGACCTCCTCGTCGACGGTCGCCGCCAGATGGACCGGTACGGGCGGCTTGACGCCGTTCCCGGCGAACCACTCGATAGCGGCGAGCATGGCCGCGAGCGACGCCTTCGTGTCGCAGGCGCCGCGGCCGTACAGCTTACCCCCGCGAATTTCCGCGCTGAACGGCTCGATGGTCATGTTCGCGGTCTGCACCGTATCCATATGGGCCTCCAGCAGCAGAGCGGGCGCATCGCCGATCCCCCCGGGCAGGATGCCAATCACGTTCGGCCGGTCCGGTCGCACTTCCCTGCGTTCGGCTTTCAGCCCGAGACGCATGAAGAAAGCTTCGACATAGTCGGCCATCCCCCGCTCCGGCACGCCGCCTTCGAAGCCCGGGTTAACGCTTGGAATCCGCACCATATCCTGCAGCAAACGGGCAACGCGCTGCTCGTCTATCATTACTTTCATTTCACGGCTCCCCCCGATCCTTCGCGTTAATAATTGCAGCCCCGCGCATCGACCTTAATGCGCTCCGTTACAACGCCATTGCGCACGCCGTAAATCGCATCGTTCAAATTCGGAATGACGCACGAATGGTTCGGAATGATTTCAATCCGTTCCCCGATCGACAGAGACACCTGCTCCGGATCGAACCGCAGCATGCCGTGCTCTTCGTTAAGCGCAGCGATCGCAACGTCCGGCTTCCCGACGACGATGCCGAAGCCGTCGCCATGATGCGCCCGGTCGCTGGTCAGCGCCTTGGTCCCCGCGTCGATCGTCGCCATGCCCGGCAGCGGCAGGCTGACGACGGTAGCCGCGACCCGCAGCGCGCAATCCGCTTCCTCCGCGAGCCCCATCTGAACGGCCGAAACGTCGTTGAAAATATAGTTACCTGCCCGCACCTCCGTCACGCCCGCGGCGTGCTCGCACATTTTGGCGGTGGGCGTGGAGCCTGAGCTGACCGTGTTGACGGCGAAGCCCGCTTGGCGCAGATCCGCAACGACCCTGCCAAGCATCTCCGATTCGCTCCGCACCGCAGCGGCGACCGCAGCCGGGTCCCCGCTCCGGTAGATCAGCCCGAAATAAGCCATCAGGCCTTCGATCTCGATGCCCGGCAATTCGCGCAGCCGCAAGGCAAAATCGACGATGTCCTTACCCGGCTGCCGGCCGCCGCGATGCAGTCCGCCGTCCAGCTCGATCAGGACGGGCACCGGCTTT
>NZ_BILX01000115.1 GCF_004000785.1 Paenibacillus ehimensis NBRC 15659
ATTTCGATGCGATTCGATTAATTTCGAACCGACAAATGGAATTATATAACGATCGCTCACCCTATGTCAAGCATGAGATTACTTATCTACATATCCTTTAATCTTGGCAAGTGTCTCTTCTACATTTTCTTTGGTGATGACTTTGACGCCGGAATCTATCCTTTTGTCTATGATTTCTCCGCGAATCGCTTTAACCGCTGCCTCAACTCCCAAATGGCCGATCCTATAAGGATCTTGCGCTACTTCTGCCGTTAATCCGCCTGAATTGATGGCATTCAGTCCTTCCGAAGTTCCATCAAAGCCAACAACAAGGATTTGATTTTGTTTTGCTTGCACCGCACGCAAAGCACCTAAGGCCTTTCCTCATTTGTCACGAATACGGCTTTAATATCGGCATTGGATTGAAGAATGTTTTCCATCACAGACATCGCTTTCGCTCTGTCACTATCACCAGGTTGAATGGTTACAACACGAATTCCTGCTGCTTTTAGTTCTTCCTGTGCTCCATTCGTTCGGTCATCATGAGTTTTTCCTCACTTAAATTCTTAAATTCGCTTATAATCGGTTTCATTTTTAGTTGAAGTGCTGTTTCAAAAACAAAAGCGATTCCGTTGCATAGGTGTAAATCAATTCCATCGCGGGCATCCCCTTATCGGCTTGAAACGGGTTGGGACCGGGAGCAGAGCATTCAACAACAACCATTCCGTCAAAAGCAGCTTGTTTGTAACCGGTTACAAATTCAGCAAAATTGATATGTCCTCTACCCAAGGCTTGGCGATTGCTATCTGCAACATGCAGAATCTCCAGATGGTCTTTTACCGTTAAGAATGGAGTTTTCATGTCCTTTTCTTCCATGTTCATATGGTAGGAGTCCAATAATGTTTTTACCTTGGGATGCCCCACCTCTTGCACAAATTTCAAGGCATGTTCCGCAGTATTTACAATGCAGCTTTCATAACGATTCAAAGGTTCGATGACCAGCGTGATATCCAATTCGCTCGCTTTGTCTGTTAATTGTTGAACAGAATCAACCGCCCATTTCCAATCTTCCCCCGTATTTCCCATTGGAGCTGATTTTCCTACAGCCGAAGGGCAAACAACGAGATAATTTGCTTCAACTTCTTTTGCCGCTTCGATTTGTCTTTTGAAATAGTCGATCGCGCTTTTCCGATTCGTTTCATACCGGTTTGCCAGGTCTTGTTCTTCACGAGGCCACCCTGTATCTCCAGTCAGTCCTCCGATTTCCAGAGACAACTCCTTCGAGAGGCGCAGCAGCTCTTTCCAGTTATACTCATTCACGGCTGCCCGAATTTCAATAGCGTCATAACCTGCTTGAGCTACAAATTTCATAACCTTTTCAATGGGTACATTCCCAAACGTCCAACTGCAAATCGAAAATTTCATTTGCTGTATCCCCTTTGCTTAAGTCTTCTGAAAATGTGTATTCTTTATGCGCACGTATGCGTAAACAGCAAAAAAAGATCCGGTATTGCAAGCAATGAAATCTATGCATACGTATGCGTAAATTCAAAAAAATAAACTAACTCTTGCTGCCGCATGATTCTCTGATTACTAAATTCGGAGCGATTTTCATTTTTCTTCTTTCTGCCGGCTGTTTGGCATTTAATAGTCCAACCAGTCGATCACAAGTTAACTTTGCGGTTTCTTTAATCGGTTGATGGATCGTGGTTAAATAGGGCGAAAAAAATGTACATAACTCGATATCATCGTAGCCCACTACGGCAATGTCATTCGGCACGCGAATACCTGATTCTTTCAAGGCCGATATTGCGCCCAATGCCATTAAATCATTTTGGGCAAAGACAGCCGTAATGTCTTTTAGAACTTGTATATTTTCTTTGATCGCTTGATAACCCGATTTAAACGTGCTATCGCCAAAAAACAAGAGCTTTTCATGAAATGCGAGATGATTATCATGCAAAGCCGCTTTAAATCCTTCCGTTCGTAAAGCAAACTCATCTCCTTCGATGTTCGCGGAAACACACAGTATGTTTTTGTGTCCAAGCTTGCTCAGGTGATCAGAGGCTAGATATCCTCCTTGAAACTGATCAACATAAATAAAATCCACTTCTTTCGATTGATAAGCTCCGGGGAGATATTTGCAAAAGACGTAAGGGACATCCGATTTTTCTAAAAAATTTACCGTTTCATCATCTAGATCCGGCTGCATGATCACAAGCCCATCCACTTTTTTGGCTGCAATTAATTTCTTGATATTGTTTTGTTTCGTGAATCTGTTTTCGAAAAAGGATACGATCACGTCAAATTCCATTCGTTCCAAGCTTTCAATAATTCCATCCTGCCAAGACTTTGTATGCACATCAAAGCCGTATCCAGCTAAAATCTTAGGTAAGATCACAGCAATCGTGCCAGTTTTGTTCGTGATTAAACTTCTTGCGCTTGCATTGAATTGAAAGCCGTTTTCTTCGGCAATCTTCATAATCCTCTTCTTTGTTTCCTCTGAAATCATGGGGCTATTATTTAAGCATCGGGATACGATGGATTGACTTACATTTGCAAGTCTCGCAATATCCTTTGTCGTGATGGACATACTCCTCTCCCTTCCAATTTAAAAGTGCGCATACGTATGCATAAAAGGATAAGGTAAGCGTTTTCCTCAATTGAATATTATTTTATCTTAATATTTTCCGTTTTTCAGTTATTTTATTGAACCAATAAAAAAAGCCTGCTGAGATTTTCTCAACAGGCCTCGGTCTCTCCAACTAAGTCAGAAAGTAAATTTACATCTTAGGATGCGGTCGAGAGGACTCGAACCTCCACGGCTGTTACACCACTAGAACCTGAATCTAGCGCGTCTGCCAATTCCGCCACGACCGCATATTTTCCTGCCTTGAACTGGTTGGCCGAAAGCCGATCCTTCAAGGGGACAAGAAGTATCATACCATCGTTCAACTCTGAAGTCAAACATTTTATGCATAATATTTTTTTACAAATCATAATATGATACAATTTGTATTGATTAACGATATAATGTTACATATAGTATCATATCCCAAATGAAATCAGGTGATTGCAGTTGAAACGTTGGAAGCTCTGCGTGCTTACCGTTGTCGTATTCGCAGAGGCTGGCCTCGGACTGCTGTACCGGTATCTGGAGCCCGCCCGCCATTTTGAAATGAAAACCCATCCGGTTGTTGCCGCACCCTCCGTGGCCGTCTCCACAGATCTTCCGAGCCGTTCCATGCTTCTACCGGACAATCCGACAACTGTCGAGCCTTCAAACGCTTCAGCGGCTCTCCCCGCCGACATGCCAGTACAACACGCAAACCCGAACGAATCGACTGTCTTTAACGCACTGGTACTCGGATTGGACACGACCAGCGGCCAAACCGCACGGACGGACGTCATTCTTCTCGCTCATGTCGTTCCCGCCGAGAAAAAGGTCCATCTCGTTTCCGTTCCGCGGGATACCCGCGTCCCGCTCCCGGGAATCGGTTTAACGAAAATAAACCATGCGCATTTCGTGGCTGAAATGGATGGCGGCAAGAAATCGGGAACCGAAGCAGCGATTCAAGCCGTGAGCGACTTGCTGCAGATTCCGGTTCATTATTATGTCAAGACGAATTTTGCCGGATTCGTCACCTTCATCGATACAATCGGAGGCATTGACGTAGATATTCCCCAAGACATGTGGCTGTCCATGACCCGCAAGCCGCTGGAAGCGGGAAGCCGGCATTTGGACGGTTTAACCGCCCTCGCTTTCGTCAGGGAACGGTATTCGCTGGAGGATGGCGATTTCGGAAGACAGGCGGACCAAATGAAAGTGATGCGGGCCGTCGTACAAAAGCTGCTGGCGCCGGAGAAATTAACCGAGCTTCCGGGGCTTCTCAAGCAGGCCAAAAAAGAGCTGGTCGACACGAACCTGACCGACAGCGATCTCATCAGCCTCGCTTGGCTGTTCAAGGACATGAAAAGTCAGGACATCAAATATATGCAAATTCCCGGCAAATCCGTTGTAGCTGCGGATCCGCTTGTTCGTTCTCCTCTCTGGTACTGGGAACCAGATAAGGAACGGCTGAAGGAGCTGGTCCGCGAAAACCTGCGCTGATGCAGCGGAACAGAGAAGCGTGGCAAGCGCTTCCTTAACCGGCTAGCCATTTGCGCACCAGCCATATGATCACCGCCCATATCGGCAGCGTCAGGACGACGCCGATCACGGTTCCTTTCAATGCCGAGCCTTGCTTCACACGGCACCGCCTCCCCAAGGTTATGGTAGAACCCATTGTATGCCGCATAGCGGCAGATCATGACTTGTCCGGTCAATGACATAGTTTTGCCGATGCGCCATATACTTTCCTACAGGAGGGATCGATATTATGGTGCTGCTGCAGATCTTGGGAGGCATTTTGCTCGCTTTGGCGCTGTGGGGCTTGCTGAAGCTGACGCTCAAAGCGCTGCTGTGGGTCCTTGGCGGCGCATTTCTTCTGGGAATCGTATTTCCCGGCCTGCTGCTTTTGCTGGGCGGTCTTGTGTTCGTCATGATCAGCCTCCTGGCGACGCTAGGGCTGCTGCTATTGTTGTCCGCCTTCCGGTCATGATGCAGCGGTCAGATTATCAGCCTTCCTCGTAAGCCCGGATCGCCCGCTCGGCCCATCGTTTAAGCTCCTCCGAGCTTTCCTGCCGCGGAACGTCGAACACATGCGTATCCGCACCATGCCCTTCCTTATTCCGCAGCCATACTTCGCCTGACGCCCCGCCGTTTTCCGGACGAATCCGCAGCAAGTAATGAGGCTGCAAAAACAGCTCGGCTTCCTTGAAATGCTGTTCTTGGTCCATATACTTCCCTCTTTTATGCTATGATGTGTTTACCATAACCCAATTCGGGCGGACTCATACCCAACCTCCCATTCGCTTCAGGCACTGCGCAGCGGATCGCTTCGTTGCCTCGTAGACCGTTCGGCCGACCGCATAGCCTAACCGGGTCGCCGTTCCCGCATACCGGTAAGCTTCGCCTTGCTGCGTCGCCGCAATAAGGATCGCATCGGTCGTCGTACCGGTAGCGGTCTGTCCCTCTTCTTCCAGAAGAATATTCAAATCCTGAAGGGCCGCCGTTTTTGCCTCCGTCGCGGTAATGACGGCATTGACGAACGCCGCGTCCGTCAATCGCCCTTCGATCACCAGCACCGTATTGATCGTACCCGGGAATAACGACGAAACGTCGCACGTCTTGCCTGCTCTCGCCTTGTTGCTTAGCCCTGCAGTCACCCATGCGCATACGTCCGTCCCCCCGGGAAGACGAAGATACTCGTGCCCGAAATCCGCCAAGCTCGCCGCCGTCAGCAGCGCTGCCGTCTGTTGCGGATCGAGCCCTTTTTCCGTCATAAATGCATTCATTTCGGCCAGCGGATCGTCCGAGGCATACTGCTTGGGCACCTGCCTGTTCATTAAGCGGCGGAAGTCCCCGAACCCTTCCCCCCACATGGAGGAATTCAGCGTCCGCAGCGGCCGTTCGCTCTCGATCAGAAAGTAGCTTTCATATCCGCGGTCCGCGAAGCCGAACCGGAAGCCGGCCAATGGAACGTCCGAATAGACAAGCTCGTCCGTGTAACGGCGGAAAGCGGGCGGCTCCGGGGTCATGACGGCTCCTCCTCAAAAAGCTCGACGCGCGGCTCCTGAAAAGGCTGAAAATGATAGCTGCGATCCAGTTTTACGATACGGCGGTTCTGCTTGCGGATCATCACCGAATGGTCGTCCCACGCAACCACGATGCCTTTAACGTCGTTCGCCTTGTCCGCATCGCGCACGACGCGCAGCAGTGTCCCCTGAACGCGGTATTCGTCCAATTGTTCGTCTGAAATCAAGGTAATTCCCCCAATCTTTATTTGAAAATGTTGCTTCCTTTTAAGCTGGTTATGTAATAAGAATACATCATTTGGGGGATACAATAAACATCGTCAGCAGGGTGCGCGGATGGGAGGAACGGATACGTCATGGAAAAGAAACCATACTATATCGCTGTCGGAAGCGGCGAAATTCTGGAGCCGGAAGATGTGACAGGCAATTTCGAGTTTGAAATTCTGGCCACGGAAGAAGAGGTCGACCAGCTGCAGGAAGTATTCGAGGAGCTTGCGATGAACGAAGAGGATACGGCCGTGCGCGCGATGATTCCTTTCCGGGAATACCACTTGGATAAAGAAAACGATGTGTACGACTGGAACTTGACGGAGCTGTACCGGATGCTTCACGAGCTCGGCACGCCGGATACGAAAAGGCATATCGAAGCGATGAACGTGCTGCCGCCGCAATAACCGCTGTCCCGTGAGCAATTCGCTTCCACAACAAAAGAACCTGTACTGCGGACGCAAGCCCGGTACAGGTTCGATTTATAATTAGGGACAACGTTATCCTACATGCTCCTTGGTATCGTTCGTTTCGAACCAATAATCGAGCACTTTGCTGGACATGACGCGTTTGTTGATGTAGTCCACTTGCTGCTGCGAGAATTGCTGTTCCCACTCGACGTCCAGCTCTTTGCAAAGCTTTACGACGGTCAGCAGCTCGGACCAAGCCACATAGCGTTTGTACCAAAAAAATTGAGGATGCTCAATCATATAGGGATACAGATCGTCAAAATCCGTATGTTTACAATCTAGGGCACGTTCGAAGTGTACTTTCGCCTCATTCAATTTGGTCACGAAAAAATCTGCCGGAATTTCTTTCCCCATGCAAGTAGCACCTCCCCATCTTTGTCATTCGCCAACCGGCCGAAAATCCAATTTCGTATTGTTCAGCCTACGATCCATTATAAAGGAAAAAGCGGACAGATGGAAGGCTTAGCGAGCAGAAAGACAAATGTTGCTATTCGAACCGGATCTCCCCGCCTGCAAGCGATGCGATCTTCACCAGCGACTCCACCCGCACGCCGGACTCGCGGATCGTGCGTCCTCCGGCTTGAAACGATTTCTCCACGGCGATCCCAAGACCGAGCAGCACAGCTCCCGAACGGCGAATGATCCGGATCAGTCCCCGTGCCGCATCGCCGTTGGCGATAAAATCGTCGATCAGCACGACGCGGTCTTTTTCGTCCAGAAACTCCTTCGATACCATAATATCCGTGACAATGCCTTTCGTAAACGATGGCACGCGCTCGCAGTACGTTTCCGTCTCGGTGTTGAGCGACTTTTTGCGCCGGGCGAATACGAGCGGCACGTTCAATTCCTGTGCGGCTGCGAATGCGATCGGTATGCCGGACGATTCGATCGTTAAAATTTTCGTAACGTTCTCGTCACGGTATAAACGCGCGAACTCCCGTCCCATGGCCGTAGTCAATGCCGGATCGACCGCATGGTTCAGAATCGCATCCAGCTTGATCACCTCGTCCGACAGAATCACGCCCACTTCCCTGATCTTTTGTTTCAATAATTCCATTCTTCCACGCCTCCGCTCTTTCATTTCCCTGTTCCCGTAAAACTTAACATAACGGCAAACTAGGTTTCAAGTATCATCTTTTACGGAATTCGAAACAAAGATGCAACTTTTTGCTTCGAAGCATCGTCTAATGGGTATAACACAAGAAAGAATGTCTACCCGGACGAAAATGAAGCTTTGAAAATGAAATTCCCGGATTTTCATAGCAATCGGCGGAGATTTGGGCATTTTTACTCTTTGTGAAGAGGCCGGGTACACGGTATGATTTAAAGAGGTTACAGCCAAATTGTAACACGGAAAGGAAGCTCATGATGAACACAAAGAGAGCCTTCATCGGAATCTTGTCCGTTATATTGATCATGATGATGGTAACAACGGGGTGCAAAACCAAACAAGCGGCGGAGCCGACGCCTGCCCAGCCTAAAGAAACGGTACCGGATACAACGGCCATCGCGCCGTCGGAAACGTCCTTGCCTCAGAACGAGACGATTACGAATCCGTCCGTCCCTTCTCCCGCGACACCGGCGGGAAATCAGGCCGATAAAGTGTCGCTCGCAAGCGCCGACAAAGGCGACAAGGACAAAGGAGAGGGCGAGCAGACTCCTCCGGCCGCGAAGCCCAATGCGCAAACGAAGCCGAAGATCGAAATCAAGTCGCCGTATACGCAGGCCAAGCCGACCTTGCTGGGCTTGACGCTCAAAACGAGCGCCGCGGAAATTACCGAGAAATTCGGCAAGCCAAAAGAGCAATTCGTGATGGAGGATGACGCCGATCCGATTACGGTGTACGATTACACCGATTTCCTCGTCGGCTTCGACAAGCAGAATCAGCTGCATTTTGTCGATGTCCGAAGCGCTGACGTCAACCCGGGCTTGAACGGCCTCAAGCTCGGCGACCCGGTAGAGGAAGTGACCAAAGCGCTCGGCAAGCCGGATTCGAACACCAGCTTCGTCCTTACGTATAAAGCGACCGGAGCGGTGCTGAAGCTGGATATCGACCCGAAATCGCAGAAGGTCAATTCGATCAAATTGTTCGCGGAATAGCATCAATTGCAAAAAAACCTTGACAGAAGCCTTCTGTCAAGGTTTTTTCATGTGCGGGTCAAGGTCCGCTTGCGGTACCGCCAGTAAAAATAAGCGATAACGATAACAAGAATGACCAGGATCGCGATGGTTATTCCCATGTAGCGGTGAGCGACCTCTATAATATGCGGAGCGTTAATCCCGATGACGTGACCCAGAGTGAGAAACGATACGCACCAGACTAGGCCCCCCGCTCCTGCGTACAGGAGATACCGCCAAAATCCGACATTGCTGACGCCGGCCAAGTAGCATGTAAAGTGTCGTACCCCCGGCACGTAATACCCGAAAGTGACGGCCCACATGCCGTACTTGTGAAACCAGCCCTCCGCTACGCCAAGCCTCTCGGGTGTCAGCTTGACCCATTTTCCGTACTTATAAAGAAACGGCTTGCCTACGGTCCGGCCCAAAAAATAACTGATCAGCATGCCTGTCATGGACCCGCTGAAGCAAACGGCGAGCGAAGTGCCGTAATCCAGCAGCGGATCCGGTCCTACCGTAAGCGAGCCTACGGTCGTCATTAATATTTCATCCGGCACAGGAACGCCAACAATGCCAAGCGCAAGCAAACCGTAAAGAGCTATATACCCATATTGATCAATCATCTGCAAAAGTTGCTCCACCTTCACACGCTCCAGCCAAATAATTTCAGATTATGTCGAATGCCGGTCGAATCCTTTATCATTGTATCAGAATTCGCCCGTTAACCCAAGAACAAGCTCCGTCACAAACAAAAAGTCATGAGGCTTGGCCCCTTCTCATAGGTTGTATCATAAAGGAAGGGGGACTTGCGAGCGAATGAGAAAATGGGGGAGCATTCTGCAGGTCAGCTTCACCTATGTAGGCACCGTTGTGGGCGCCGGGTTCGCGACCGGGCAGGAAATCATCCAGTTCTTCACCCGCTACGGCTGGATGGCGACCTTCACCATCGGCATCGCCAGCGCCTTGTTTATATGGCTGGGCATCAAGCTGATGCTGCTGGCCCACGATACCCGCGCCAAATCTTACGAAGATCTCAACAGGCTGTTATTCGGGAATACCGTCGGAAACGGCGTCAGCCTGTTCACTTTGGTGGCGCTGTTCGGCGTATCGACGGTCATGCTGGCCGGGGCGGGATCGGTTTTCGCCGAGCATTTGAGGCTGCCTCTTCAGTCGGGGCTGCTTTTTACCCTGCTGCTGGCGTACCTCCTTCTCATCCGGGGAATGAAGGCGATCATGGCCGTAAACTCCGTCATCGTCCCGCTCATGATCGGCTTCAGCTGCATTGCCGTATGGGTTACTTGGGATACGCCCGGATCCGGCAATTGGCTTCACATGGAGTCGGATTATTCCGCCCAGCGCATATGGTTCGCCCCGCTCCTCTACGCAGCGTTTAATCTCACCATGGCTCAAGCGGTGCTCGTACCGCTTGGGGCTCAGATCCAAGACCGGGCGGTGCTGTATTGGGGAGGCGTCTGGGGTGGAATCGGCATCGGGGCCATGCTGCTGGCCGGTCATTATGCGCTGTCCGCCCAAATGCCGGGAATCGCGCAGTTCGACATCCCGATGGGGCACCTGATTCACGGACTCGGCCCGCTCCTGCAGCTTCCGTTCATTCTGGTCATCTATGGGGAAATATTCACAACCCTGCTGGCCGACGTTTACGGCTTGGCGCTGCAGATCGAGCAGCGGAGCTCCTTGTCTTATCAAATCGTCGTACCGCTCCTGCTTGCGCTCGGCTATGTGGTAAGTCAAATCGGCTTCAAAACGCTGATCTCCTCGCTCTATCCGTTACTGGGCCTGCTCAGCATGGCTTGGATGGTCCTGATGATCTGGCGCAGGCAGCGGCCGTTCGGAACGAACTGACGCAATCGTCAGAGCAAGCCGGACGAGCATCATAAGCATGCCGGCCAGCGTAAAGACAAAGCCGCACAGCAGGTATGCGAAATGATAGGGCGGGTATTGCTCCGCATCCCGCAGGACGGCAAGCAGATCCGTAAACAAAAACAAGCTGCCGACCAGAAACAATGCAAGCAGCGCATAATCGAAATACGTCCAACGGGCTAAAAACGGCCCGGCCTCCCGGACCAAAGAAGCGGATAAGGACGGCTGATTTTCCGGCCGTTCTTTCGTCAGGACCGCGGCCTCCGGAGTAACCGTATCGCAAGCATCCGCCGTCTCCGAAGCGGATGAAGCCGCAGCTTGGGCTCGCGAATAGACGGTCCAGGCCAGCAACACGGCCGATCCCGTCACGACAAGCCCAATCGCCCCGCCGAGCCAGGCAAGCATCGTCATCATGTGTCAACACCTCGTTTATTCGTCTTATCGGGCATGTCGGGCAAGCTCGTAGGCCATCCATAAAAACAACGCAAACAGCACAACCGGCATCGCCAAAACGGCAACTTGCAGCGTCCGATGTCCCGGCGAAGGCGCTTTGCGCCATAGATAGCTGCGGTTCCACCGCTGCATTGGGGATTCCTGGATGAGAGACAGGTCCGGTGTATCTCCGGATGCCGCATCCGGAGGCCGCCGTCCGTTCGGAACGATGCTGCCGCGCTTCCAGCCGACCCGGTATGTAATTTCACGCGGTGCGCGCTCTTCAGGCTTCATTCCCGTACCTCCCCTCTAAATGGGTTTTGCTTATTTGCCTATTATATAGCTTCCTGACAACGCAGGCTATGTCATTTTGTACTCCCGAACGAATCTTTCCAGGGGATGTACTTTTGACTATGATTTAGACAAATTATATGTTATAAGTTAAGCTTCTTATCGAAGCCTTTTCAAGGAAGATCCATTCGTGTCTTAGAGGAAGCAGAAGGTGTACATCGCTCTCGCGCTTTAGTGAATTCTTAAGAAGAAAAAGCAACGGTTCTTTTACGGAGGTGAGCATATGCGAAAAGTGGCAGCCGTGACGGGCGGCGCGCAAGGAATCGGCAAGGCGGTCGCACTGGAATTCGTGAAGGCCGGTTACGAGGTCTCTGTCGCCGATACCGATAAGAAAGCCGGCATGGAACTCATGGAGCAGGTCCGCAGCCTCGGCGGCAAAGGCATGTTCCTGCCTGTGGACGTGGCGGAGGAAGCGGAAGTGGAACGATGGTTCAAGCTGATGCTGGAGGATTTCGGCCGAGTCGACGTCCTTGTGAACAATGCCGGGATCGGGATGAACGGCCCTATGCTGGAGCTGCCGCTGGAGTCGTTTGACCGGGTGCTGAAGGTAAACCTGCGCGGCGCGTTCGTCTGCTCGCAGCAGGCGGCCCGGGCGATGAAGCGGCAGGGCGGCGGCATCATTCTGAACATTGCCTCCACACGGGCGCTGATGTCCGAAGCGGACACCGAAGCCTATTCCGCTTCCAAAGGCGGTCTGCTGGCGCTGACCCATGCGATGGCCGTCAGCCTCGGTCCGTACGGCATCCGCGTGAATGCCGTAAGCCCCGGCTGGATCGAGACCGCCGACTGGCAAAAAGCTTCCAAGCGGCGCGTTCCCGTACACAGCGAACGGGACCGTCGGCAGCATCCGGCCGGACGTGTCGGAACCCCGTTGGATATCGCGGCGGCCTGCCTGTATTTGGCCGGGGACGGGGGCGGATTCGTTACGGGACAAAATCTTGTGATCGACGGCGGCATGACCGTGAAAATGATTTACGAAGAGTAACTGTATGTATTCGCTTTAGAGAGAAAAGTGAGAGAACTGTACCTACGACGGGAGAATCAGACATCATGTGGTTTTTGTTTGCGGCCGCCTCGGCGCTTTGCTTCGGGCTGAGGGGCATCTTATATCAATGGACGTCGCAGCGCCCGCTCAACCGGAACCTGCTGCTGCTGGGCGTCTACGCTTCCGGCACGCTGATTGCGCTCGTGGCGGCAGCAGTTACCGGACAAGCCTGGACGAAGCCCGTGTGGATCGGTACGCTGCTCGGGCTGTTCTCGTTTATTTCCAATGCGGCGATGTATAAGGGCTACTCCGTCGGCAAAGCGTCGCTGGTAGCCATGTTTACCGGGCTTCCGCCGGTCGTGGTCGTGCTGTTCGCGTACGTGCTGTGGGGCGAAAAGCTCAATACGGCGCAGCTCGCCGCCTTTGTCGTGATCGTGGCCGGGATTTTGATGATCCGGTACTCCAACGACATTTCGCTCAAAAATTTGCAGGGCGTGCACTGGGGCGCGATAACGATGCTGTTCTTCGGCTTGACCGATCTCTCGTCCAAGCAGGCCACTCTGATCGGGGCCGCCACTTTGCCGACGCTTGCGTTGATGTACGGCACCGGTTCGCTGCTGTTTGCCGCCGCTTGGCTGCTTGAACGGAAGCAAGAGGCCTTCGCCCGGGCGGCAATCCGGGCGGGATGCGAAGAAGCCGCCGCTGGGACGGAGGCCGGGCCAGCGGAAGCAGCCGACAGCATGGTTCGCGAGGCTGCTCCTGCGAATGCGCCCGGACGCGGACCCGCGCCGGCGTTAGCCCGCGGCTGGTCCCCCGGCCGCACCTTGGTCTGGGGCATGTTCGTCGGCATAACGAACGTCTGCGGCATGATCCTTGCCATGCCGGCATTCGCCGCCGGCGTCACCGGGCTTGTGTCCGTCGTCATCGCAATGAACGTCGTACTCGTGCTCTTCTATGCCCGCTTCGGCTTGAAAGAAAAATTCAGCCGCCTCGAATCGGGCGGCCTTTTGCTTGCCTTAATCGGCATTATTGTATTACGCCTTGCGGCTTAAATACCGGACGGATGCTGCGGAAAAACGGGAAACATACGCGTCCAGCACATGCTTGTGGCACGTAAACAGCAGCAGCTGGCGGCCCTCGGACACCGTTTGCAGCAGTTCCATGCCGTATCCGAGCCGCTCGTCATCGAAATTCACGAACAAATCGTCAATGACGAGCGGCAGCCGGACCCCGGACGCCGCGTATTCGTCCGCGAGCGCGAAGCGGATGCACAAGTACATCTGCTCGGCCGTCCCCCGGCTGAGCGCGGACGCATCCAGCAGCTCGCCGTTCGCCTTCTCCGCCAACACGCGCTGCTCGCCAAGCGGCGCAATCATCCGCGTGAACCGGCCGGACGTTACCTGCTCGAAGTACCGGGAAGCCCTCTGCATCACGGAGGGCTGTTTTTCGTGCTCGTACAATCGTTTCGTCTGTGCGAACAGCGTTCCGCACATGGAAACCACCGCCCAGCGCTTCATCAGACGCCTCAGCTCGGTACGGCGTTCCTCCGCCTGCTGCAGCTTGTCGGCATGATCCCCGCCTTCGGCCAGCCGTTCGATTTCGAATCGTTTGCGGCTTTTTGCCTCGCGGCACGCTTCCAAACGCTCCCGGAGCGCATCCCGCTGTTCCGACAGACGCGTCCGCTCTTCTTCCAGCTCTCCTCCCGTGACGCTCGCCAGCCTCTCGTCGAGCGGCTTCATCCCCGCGTCTCCGACCAGCGTCCGGATGGCAAGCTCGTCCTGTCTCAGCTCTCCCAGCAGCTCCTGACGGCGGAGGTATTGGCGGTGGAGACGCCGCAGCGCCTCTTCCCCGTCGGCCCGCGCGGCGTCGAGCAGCTCCTGCCG
>NZ_BILX01000116.1 GCF_004000785.1 Paenibacillus ehimensis NBRC 15659
TTGGGATCACGGCGGGCCATCATGAAGCACGCCAGCAAAACCGCAACTACGAGTGCCAGGATCGCTCCGATCCCCGTCAAGCTCCATGGTGATGACGAGGAACCTTTCAACGTAACGGACGGCGCGGGAAAAGACGCCGTATCCGCGCGTCCCAGCTCCCAAGGCGCGGTTCGGCCACAGAGATGCGCGGCCAGCACGCCGTTTTTCTCGGCGGCGTAGACCAGATACGCCTCGCCCTGCTGTATCGGCATCCACATCGTGCTGATCTGCACTTCGATTCTGCCGGAAGCGACGCCTTTCCAGGCTTCCGCCACTTCGAACGTGATCGCTCCGTTCGTTCGCTCGCGAATGGCTTTGCCATGAAATACGACCGTGCTGCGGGCGAATTCTTCGTTCACGGACGGTTGTCTGGCGAGGTTAGCGCGCTTGCCTCTCCCGCAGGCCATATCAGTCCGAGGACCCAGATCAGGAGCAAGACTGCCGGTAAATGGCGTCTCATCATCGGAAACCTATCATTCCTTTCCGCTCGGCTGTTGGAATGCTGCTTCCCTCAAGACGCGCCGGTACGCTCAAAGGTTGCTGCCTCCGCAGTCATAAGGATTGATCTGCTGGTCGTGACGGTATTCGGAAGGCGAGCGCCCGTAATATTTTCTGAACTGCTTGGAAAAGTACAGCGCATCGTCGAAGCCGACGGAGGAGGCGACCTGCTCGATCGTCAGCGGCCCTTGGAGCAGCAGCTTCGCGCGTTCCATGCGGATTTTCAGCAAAAATTGCATCGGCGAGAGGCCGGTGTGCTGCTTGAACATTTTGGACAGGTGCGTTCGGTGGTATCCGAGCGTCCGGGCCATCTGCTCGATGGAAATCGGCTGGTAATACTGCAGCGTCAACCACCGGATCGCCTGCTCCACCTGCTGCTGAATGACGGAGGCATCCTCTTTCGGCACCTCCTCGCGCAGCCGGTCCTGTGCGTATTCGCCGAACAGGAGGCGCAAATATCCGCCCGCCTGCATATCGCAGCCGGGTTTGGCGAGCTGCAGCGTTTTTTCCAATTGATAATATAGCGCTGTCAATCGGCGCAGCCGGTCGGAGGAAATCACCGGTTTATCCGGGGAGATGCCGGCCTTGCTTAGAAACTCGTCCGCCCGTTCACCCTTGAAGCCAACCCAGCGGTACGCCCACGGCTCCGAAGAGTCCGAAACGTAGGTGACAAGCTCGCCGGGAAAAATAAAGAAGCTGTTGCCTCGCTCCAGACGGTAATCCCGGTGCACGCAGCGAAAATTCCCCCGGCCCGAAACGACCGTATGCACCAAATGATAGTCCAGCACCTGCGGACCGACCTTGTGCTGCGCTGCGGTCTGGGCGTGGCCCGCGAACAGCACGGTCAGCTCGCCTTTGCCGGGGTGCGGGTTGAACGCCGCCTCGTGATAGACATGAGCGATGATGGTACACCTCCGCCAGTTTTGATATGATGTAGACAAGAAAGAAGGGAGAGATCGTCGAATGAATTGGAAACAGACCATCCGGGAGAACGGGCACCATCTCTCATGGGTTGTGGCGCTCACGGCTACGCTGGGGAGCCTGTATTTTTCGGAGATTATGATGTTTACCCCCTGCAAGCTGTGCTGGTACCAGCGCATCCTGATGTATCCACTCGTGATTATACTGGGCATCGCAGCCGTACGCAAGGAACGACATATGTACCTGTATGTGCTGCCGTTGTCCATTTGGGGCGGGGGCATTTCGTTATACCATTACCTTATGCAGAAGACCGAATGGTTCAAGACCGGAGCAGCCGCGTGCGGCCCGGTTCCGTGCGACTTGGACTATATCGATTGGTTTGGGTTCGTTACGATTCCGTTTCTGGCCCTGGTCGCGTTCGTGCTGATTACAATCCTGCAAATTTTGATGTGGGTGGCCGAAAAAAAATAAGACGCACTACATTTGTCCATACGAAAGTGGTTTGTGTCCATATGCATTCCCGGCAAAGCGGAGTATAGTCAAAGCAGGCAAGACAATGACGTTTCCACAAGCGGGGAGGCAAAAAAAGATGGCAAAGATTACTTTTCTTGGGGCAGGCAGTACCGTATTCGCCAAAAACGTGCTCGGCGACGTCATGCTCACGCCGGCGCTGCAGGAGTTCGAGCTGGCTTTGTTCGACATCGACTTGGAGCGGTTGAAGGATTCCGAGAACATGCTGAACAATTTGAAAAGCTCGCTCGGCAGCGGCTGCACGGTGAAAGCGTATACGAACCGGAAGGAAGCGCTGCGTGGCGCAAAATATGTCGTGAACGCCATCCAGGTCGGCGGGTACGATCCTTGTACGATTACGGATTTTGAAATTCCGAAGAAGTACGGCCTTCGTCAAACGATCGCCGATACCATAGGGATCGGCGGTATTTTTCGGAACCTGCGCACCATTCCGGTCATACTGGATTTTGCCAAGGACATGCAAGAGGTTTGCCCGGACGCTTGGTTCTTCAATTACACGAATCCGATGGCGGTCTTGACCAATGCGATGATCACATACGGCGGCGTGAAGACGGTGGGGCTCTGTCACAGCGTACAGGCATGCGTGCCGCATCTGTTCCGCAGCTTGGAGATGGACAGCGAAGGGGTGCAGGCGAAGATCGCGGGCATCAACCACATGGCCTGGCTGCTGGAAGTGACGAAGGACGGCGTAGACCTGTATCCCGAGATCAAGCGCCGCGCGTTGGAGAAGCAGAAGGAAAAGCATCCGGACATGGTACGCTACGAGCTCATGTTCCGCTTCGGTTATTATGTGACGGAGTCCTCGGAGCATAATGCGGAATATCACCCTTACTTTATCAAAAGGAAGTATCCCGAGCTGATCGAGCAGTTCAACATTCCGCTGGACGAATACCCGCGCCGCTGCATTCACCAGATCGAGAAATGGAAGACGATGCGCGAGGAGCTTGTCAACGACAAGAGTCTGACCCACAGCCGCTCGAATGAGTACGCATCGTATATGTTCGAAGCGATGGAGACGGATAAGCCGTTCAAGATCGGCGGCAACGTGATGAATACCGGGCTCATTCCGAATTTGCCGAAGGAGGCGTGCGTCGAGGTGCCGTGCCTTGTCGATGCGAGCGGAGTGACGCCGACCTATGTCGGCGACCTGCCGCCGCAGCTTGCCGCGCTCAACCGCACGAACATCAATACCCAATTGCTGACCTTGGAGGCGGCCGTCACAGGCAAAAAGGAGCACATCTACCATGCCGCGCTGCTGGACCCGCATACGTCGGCAGAGCTGTCGATCGACGATATTGTGGCGCTGTGCGACGATCTGATCGAGGCTCATGGCGATTGGCTGCCGAAATTTCGGTAAATAAGCTGTCGAAAGTATGGGAAATTAGATAGATTGAAAATTTCAAGCGCTCGAAGAGACAGGATTACCGATCTCTTGGAGCGCTTTTTTGTAGTGCTTGCATACCATTTTCTTATTTTATTGTATAAATTTACATAAATCTTCTTGTGAATATGATTTTACAATATTATACTATCATCATTATCATTTACTCTATTACAATCTCATAGGGATATGCTCCGACAAACAATTCCTCGCTCCTTCCCTGTTTGGAGGTGATTGTCCGCAAACTCTCATTCCGGTTAGGCATGACTTGCAAGCAACCAGATCCGCAGATGTTCTCTCTGGAGGATGCCACGAATTTGCTGAAACCAAGTCAAAGGAGCGGATGAATATTGTTGAAGCGCACAAAGTTAGGCAAGCATCTTTCCCTGGGCATGGCCATTATCCTTTCGCTTACCTTCAGTTACCCGGCCAGTGCCGACAACACAAGCGTCTCCCAAAAGACCGATCTCAAATCCAGCTCTCCCCGCATCGCCACCGAAAAAGTTTCTTCCAAGCTCAGCCAGCAGTTTGCCGATGACGAATACGTCACTTACCTCGTTAAAATGAAAGAGCAGGCGGATACGACAGCCGCTTCCAAAAATGCCCTGCAAAAATTTACGGCCGAAAAGGCCACGCCGGCCGCCATCAAGCTTGCCAGACGGAGCTCCGTTATCAGCTCGCTCCGCGAAACGGCTTCCCGCTCGCAGCAATCCTTGGAGCACTATCTGAAGAAAGAGCTTGAGCAGGGGGGAGTCAAAGATTACAAGAGCTTCTTTATTGTCAACGCCATGGCGGTAACGAGCAGCAAATCCGTCATGGAAAATATCGCCCAGCTCCCGGAAGTTGACAAAATTTTGCCGAACGAGGAGCGGTTCCTGGATAAAGTGGAGATCGACAAAGAGGCCGCCGCGAAAACGGATGCAGTTAAACAGGACAAGGTGAAAACGGATGCGATCAAACCGAGCAACGTGGAGTGGAACATCTCCCAGGTCAATGCTCCCGAGGTGTGGGCCAAGGGAATTGACGGCACCGGCATCGTAGTGGCCAACCTGGATTCGGGCGTGGAATATACGCATCCCGCGCTGAAGCGCAAGTGGCGGGGGCTGGACGCTTCCGGGAACGTGGTGAATCCGGAGCTAAGCTGGTACGACCCTCACAGCAGATCGCCGCTCCCGGCGGACACAGACGGCCACGGCACCCATACGATGGGCACGATGGTCGGCTCGGAAGAGAACGGGACGAACCAAATCGGCGTCGCTCCCGGGGCCAAATGGATCGCCGTGCGCATTTTCAACCCGAGCACGACCGACGCCATTATTCTTGACGGGGCCCAATGGCTGCTTGCTCCCAAGGATGCGCAGGGGAATCTTCATCCCGAGCTGGCGCCGGATGTCGTGAACAACTCTTGGAGCGGCGGCGCGGGACTCGACGAATGGTTCCGGCCTATGGTCCAAGCTTGGCGGGACGCGCAAATTTTCCCTGAATTTTCGGCAGGGAACAAGAGAGCGACGAATCCCGGCGGACCCGGCTCCGTAGCCAATCCGGCCAACTATCCCGAGGCGTTCGCCACAGGAGCGACCGACATCAACAAGAACCTGGCCGATTTCTCTCTCCTCGGCCCTTCTCCTTACGGCGAGATTAAACCGGAGGTATCGGCTCCCGGAGTCAACATTCGTTCTTCCGTTCCGGGCGGAAAGTATGAGGGGGGCTGGAACGGCACCTCCATGGCCGGCCCGCATACGACTGCGATTGCCGCACTTCTGCTGCAAGCCAATCATTCACTGACGGTGGATCAACTCGAGCAAATCCTTATGGATACGGCTACCAAGCGAACGGACAGCCAGTATCCTGTCACGCCGAACAACGGATACGGTCACGGCATCGTTAACGCGCTTGACGCGGTCGGGTCCGTTCTGGAAGGAGTCGGTACGGTATCCGGCAAGGTCGTAACCGCCGGGGACGACGACGAAGCTCCGGTATTGGAGCATACGCCATTGACTCAAGTATTCAAGGGGCTGGACGCCCGGGTGTCCGCCCGCGTTAAAGATAATGTAGCTGTGAACGCCGTCGAATTGTTTGCGAGAGTTGCAGGAACCGATCATTACACGTATATTCCGATGGAGCGCAAGTCGGGAGACAGCAAGGACGGAACCTATGAAGCGACGATCCCTGCATTTCTGCTCGATACGAAAGGGCTGGAATATTATATCCGCGTGAACGATTACGGCAACAACGGCTTTAACAGCAATGTTTATAAGATTCCGGTCTCCAGCGGCGTTAAGCCGGGCTATTTTCAGGATTTCGAGACCGACAATCTGGGCTTTACCACGGGAGGCCAAGGGGGGAATTGGGCTTGGGGAGTTCCGAGCAGCGGTCCGGGAAGCGCCTATTCCGGGCAAAAGGTGGTCGCCACCAATCTGACCGGCACGTATCCGGCCAGCGCCAACTCCTATCTGCTTGCTCCGCCGATTGATCTTACGGCAAGTCCGGAAGGAGCGGTGCTTTCCTTTAAGCATTGGTACGACCTGGAAAATAATATCGACTTCGGCAAAGTGTACATCGCCTCCAAGACCAGCGACGATGCTTTCGTGCCGCTGTTGACCTTCACGGGAAGCAGCGGGGGCTGGAAAACGCAGTACGTGGACTTGAAGCCGTATGCGGGTCAAGAGATTTCCCTGATGTTTAATCTGACCAGCGATGCCTCGATGCAGAAGGCGGGATGGTATATCGACGATCTTTCCATCCAGCCGCCGGATCAAATCGCCCCGGCCGCTCCTGGCAGCTTGAGCGCTTCGGCGGATCCTGTCGGCAATGTTACGCTGAATTGGACTCCGCCCGCCGATGAAGACCTGAAGCAGTATAAGGTGTACCGTTCCACGCGTTCCGGTGCGGGCTATGAAGCGATCGGCACGGTGACGTCGGCAACGTATACCGATACGAATACGGTGGAGAACACCACATACTACTATGCCGTGACCGCCCAAGATTACAGCGGCAACGAAAGCGTCAAGTCGAACGAAGCCTCATTGACTGTGCGCCGTCCCGCTGTTCTGTTCAGCGATTCTTTCGATTCGAACACGGATAACGGCTGGACTCACAGCGGAGCCAAAGACGAATGGGAACGGGGAGTGCCCGCTGCTCCCGGACCGGCTGAAGCCGTATCCAAGCCTAATGTATGGGGAACGGATCTGGACGGGACTTACGAGAACGGTGCCGATGCTTCGCTGGTTTCCCCGAGCATCAATCTGACGAATGTGACGAATGCCACGCTGGCGTTCCAGCATTGGTTTGAAATCGAAAGCGGCTACGATTACGGATATGTGGAAATCTCGACAAACGGGGGAGACACTTGGTCCGAGCTGGGCAAATTTTCGCATAACACGAGCGGAAAGCAGTGGAGCCCCGTCTACTACAATCTGGACAAATATACCGGGAAAGAAGTGCAAATCCGCTTCAGACTGAAGAGCGACAATACGGTATCGAAAGCCGGATGGTACATCGACAATTTCCAAGTACTGAATGTGACTACCGCCGTGGAGACGCAGAATACGGCGCCCGAGCTGAATCTGCAAAAGCCGAAGCCCGTTTATGACAACCCGCTGTACAAGATCTCGAGAACCGAGAAGAGCGAGTTCAAGCCTGTTGTGAACAACGACAGCGTAGGAACGGAGAGCTTGCCTGCAAGCGCAACGGTCACCGTACTCGAAACCGGCCGTTCCGTCAAAACGGATGCCTCCACCGGACGCTACAGCTTGACTCATGTGGCCGGCAATTTCACGCTGAAGGCGGAGGCTTACGGGTATTATCCGCGGACCCAGTCTGTGACGATTACCGACGGGACCGACGTTAAGGCTAACTTTAACCTGGAAGCCATTCCTCACGGACAAATTAACGGCACCGTGACGGATGAGCGCACCGGTCAGCCGGTTGCAGGCGCGGTCGTGGTTCTTCTGGAAGACCCGTGGGTCGCCCCTGTGACGACCAACGTCTACGGCGCGTTTAATCTGGATGTGATGGAAGGAAGCTATACGCTTTCCGTTTCGGCTCAAGATTACTATGGCAAAACGGCAAAAGTAACCGTTACTCCGAATGGCACCGTGGAGCTTCCGGTCGCGCTGAAGCCGTTCATCGGCTTCCCCGGTGAAATCGCCTACGACGATGGCACGCCCGAGAATGCCAGAGCTTTCAATGCGGCCAACAATGCGTGGGCCGTCCGGATGACGCCGGAGTCCGGTTCCGCGCAAGTGACGGGCATATCGCTCCGTTTCTGGAACACGGAATGGCCGCAGCCGGGCGGGACGGCGTTCCAATACGCCATCTACGACGCTTCCGGCGACGGCGGAGCTCCGGGACGCCAGCTTGCCGGTCCGTTCGACGGCACCGCGCTTCGCAACAATCAATGGACGACGCTGGACCTGGCCGAGCCCGTCACCGTGCAGGGCGACTTCTATGTGGTCTATATCCAGACAGTCGCCAATCCGAATTCGCCAGGACTTGCAACCGATGAGAGCGGCAAGAATGCATTGCGCAGCTGGCAGCGCGTCGGCGGCGTGTGGAGCGCTTCCCCCAAAGAAGAGGGGAACTACATGATCCGCGCGGTCGTTCGCTATCCGGTGAACGCTCCTGTCATTACGGCGCCTGCCGACGACATCTACACGAAGCAGCCGACCATTGCCGTCACAGGAACCTCGCCGGCAAACGGAGCGACCATCCGGTTGTATAACGGAACGGAAGTGGCCGGAACCGCTACCGTGCAGAACGGACAGTTCAGCTTGACCGCGCAGCTTAAACCCGGGGCGAACCTGTTGAGCGCCGAAGCGGTCGTAGGCGGCAAGGCGACGGACCGTTCCGAGCCCGTCACCGTCACGCTGGACCAAACGCCGCCGGAATTGGTCGTTCTCACTCCGGTAGAGGGAACAAGAACTAATAGCGAGGTGCTTCACGTTACGGGGACGGCAAATGACCAGTTCTTCGGCACGCTGACGGTGAACGGGCAGCAGGCCGACATTGGCAGCGACGGCACCTTCGCTCACCGCATTTTGATCAATCAAGGTCAGAATCTGGTTACGGTAACGGCGAAAGACCTTGCCGACAATGAAACGACGGTTACCCGTGCCGTGTACGTCGACCTGTCCCTGCCCAAAATCAATAATCTCTCGCCTGCGGCCGATGTTCGTCTTACTGCAGGGGAGCCGCTTCATGTATCCTTCGACAGCGCGCCCGGCTTGAATGCCTCCTTCCGCGTCGAATTGCCGCTTCTGCTGAGCAGCAAGGCGCGAAACGAGATTCCGTTGACGGAAACGAGACCGGGACACTACGAGGGAACTTATCAGACCCCGTCGTCCCTGGTGCTTAACGGCGGAGTCGTCGTTGTCCGCGTCTGGGATCAGGCAGGCAACCACGCGGAATTCGAAGCGCCCGGCAAAGTGTATGTCACCGGCACCCAGCCTCCGGCCAACGTGCCGCCGGTCGCGGCCATTTCTGCGCCGGATACGGCGAAGAAGAAGCAGCAGGTTACGTTTAACGGCTCTTCCTCCCGCGATGCGGACGGAAAAATCGTCCGTTATGAATGGCGCTTCGGCGACGGCGGAAAGGCCACCGGCGTTAAAGCGAAGCATCGTTTCGCCGCCGCCGGCACTTATACGGTGCAGCTGACCGTCACCGACGATAAAGGGGCTCAAAATACGGCGGTGCACAACATTACGATCAAGTAAGCGAAGGCCGTTCGTTTTGGCCTTGTGCCATGCGTATCCATTGAAAGACCGAGAGACCTCTGCGGTTCCGCCGCAGGGGTCTTTTCGCATGTTTTTGCTTGAATGGACCGGCGATAATTGGCGTTGGTTTGCCACATGTTACGCCGTTTGGTAAAATATATACGAACAATTATTCGTGTTCGATCTTATGATTTCAGAGCGCACCAATGACTCCACGATCAACGAAATGGGGAACAGCGATGAACAACAAGACAAAGGCGACTTGGATGCTTGCTGCGGCATTGTCTCTCCTGCTTGCAGCTTGCAGCAGTGAGCGCGCCGCCGAGCCGCCCGCGCCAACCGAGTCGCCGAAGCCGGCCGAAACACCGAAACCGACAGATTCCAAGAAGCCGGTTGAATCCAAGAAGCCGTCCGATGCGTCGGGCGATTCTTCGGTAGTCCCGGCCCCGCCGGCGACCTCCGCCAACTCGGAGTCAGCCAAGGAAGCGAAAGCGGAGAAAGAGGCGAAAGAAGCAAAAGCAAAAGAGGCGAAAGAACCGAAAGCCACGAAGGAAAAAACGAACCCGTCCGAGCCTGCGGACAAGCAAAGCCAGCCGTCCGGCGCGTCGGGAGCTGTCTCCGATAACGGCAAAGCTGGCGCTGCCGGACCGAAAAATCCGGCCGGAGCCGTCACGGACGGCAAAGCGAAGGAACCGCCGGCGACAGGTACCGGAGACCGCAAGGCGCTCTCGTGGTATTACATGAAGAAGCCCAAAGGCCAGGTCCCGAATTTCCCGGCGGAGACGAAAAGCTACACGAAAGACATGAAGGCGCTCTGGGTCGGAACCGGGAAAAAAGTATATTTGACCATCGATACCGGCGGTCCGCTCGGAGATATCGACACGCTGGTCAAGTCGCTAAAGGACAACAAGGTGAAGGCCAATTTTTTTATCGCGGGCTACAACGTCAAGAAAAATCCCGATTTCATCCGGACGCTCGTGGCCGACGGGCATCTGATCGCCAACCACACGATGACGCATACGGATATGAATACGCAAACCGACGAGCAGGTGCGCAAAGAAATCGAAGATTACGAGAAGCTTTATAAAGATGTGACCGGGAAGGACATCCAGCCTTATTTTCGTTTTCCGTACGGACGCTATAATATGCACTTATTGAAAATGGTATCCGATATGGGGTACACGTCCGTCTTCTGGTCGACGGCCATGCGCGACTGGGAGCCCCGCAAGAACGGCGCGGAGGACCCTTACAACGACATCATGAACAATTTGCACGACGGCAACATTATTTTAATGCATCAAGGCTCGCCGGAAAATATCCAGGCGCTGGATAAAATCATCAAAGCCGTCAAAAAAGCGGGCTACGAGTTTGCGCCGTTAAGCGATATCGAGCCTCCGAAGTAGTTTTCGTCCGGCACGCTTTGTTTTGAGCCGTGACCCGCCTCAGGGCGGGTTTTATTTTTGGCCGGGGTCTGTTAAGATAAAATGATCCGAACGGCGGAACAAGCCGAACCGGACACCTTTCCTTTTCGCTCTACATACCATAAACCTAGAAGTGAACAGACCAACATAAAGGAAGCGAATAACCGTGCAGCAAGCGATAGCCATATTGGATTCAGGAGTCGGCGGATTGACGGTGGTCAAAGAGGTCATGCGTCAGCTGCCGCAGGAGAAAATCATTTATTTCGGAGATACCGCCCGAACGCCTTACGGACCGAGGCCGGCCGAGGAGGTTACTCGCTTCACGCATCAGATTGTCGATTACTTGCTGCAATTTCACCCCAAAATGGTGGTCATCGCCTGCAATACGGCAACGGCCGTCGCCTTGGAGGAGATTCGCGCCAGATTGGCGGTTCCCGTAGTCGGCGTCATTCATCCCGGAGCCCGGGCAGCGATAAAAATGACCCGCAACCAGAAGATCGGCGTCATCGGAACGATCGGAACGATCCAGAGCAATGCTTACGAAACGGCGCTGCGTCAAATTTCACCTCACATTGAAGTCGTGAGCCGGGCTTGCCCTTTGTTCGTGCCTTTGGTCGAGAAGGGCGTATTCCGCGGTGAGCAAACCAAGCAGGTCGTCGAGGAATCGCTTAGCGAGCTGAAGGAAACTCCGATGGATTGCCTCATTCTCGGGTGTACGCATTACCCGTTCCTTGCGGATACGATTGCTTCGGTCATGGGACCGCATGTGACCTTGATTAACTCGGCGGAGGAGACCGCGCGGGAAATCAGCACGATCCTGTATCACAAAGGGATGTTGGCGACCTCCAACAAGCTGCCGGTTCATCAATTTTTTTGCAGCGGAGATCCGTGGATGTTCAAGATGATTGCGCAGGGATGGTTGAACGAGCAGATCAAGGTAACGCCTGTCGTCTGGCAGGTTCCGAATATTATTTAGCTCTCCGGCATATGCATTAGCGAACCCCGGCGCCTTCGCGTTCGGGTAGTGAGCTGAGGAGGGCTGCCGGATGACATTTCCATACGTCGTCAGACGGGGAGATACGCTCCATCGGGTCGCACGACGGTACGGTATGAACGTGACGGCGCTTTATGGGGCAAACCCGCATTTAAAGGAGCACAGCTATTTGTATCCCGGCCAAATCGTCCATATCCCCGTAAGAACGGCGAGCCGCTATGTCATTCAAGCGGGAGACACGCTGTGGGATCTGGCCCTGCGGTTCAATATGTCGTTGGCGGAGCTGCAGGCGGCCAACCCCGATGCGGACCCGCGCCGTCTGCGGATCGGACAAACCATCGTGCTTCCCGTAAGCAAAGGCCTGTCGATTGTCGAAACGGACGCGGAGTACGGTTATGCGGAGCTCATGGACGATTTGGACCGGCTGCTGGCAACGTATCCTTTCCTGGAAATAACGGTCATCGGTCAATCCGTGCTCGGAAAAGATATTCCGGCGGTGCGCATCGGCAACGGGCCGCGGGAAGTGCATTACAACGGGGCGTTTCATGCGAACGAATGGATTACATCGCTGCTGCTGATGAAGTTCATCGAGGATTACGCATCGGCCTACGCCGGCAGGAAGCCGCTGCGCAACCGGGATATGGCCGCGTTGTACGAGCAAACCTCGCTGTGGGTCGTGCCTATGGTCAATCCGGACGGCGTGGAGCTTGTGCAGCAAGGAGTTACTCCGGGGCATCCTTACTATAAGGACCTGCTCCGGTGGAATTACGATTCGCAGCAGTTTTCCCGCTGGAAAGCGAATATCCGCGGCGTCGATCTGAACGACCAGTTTCCGGCTCATTGGGAAGCAGAGCGCGACAGGCGGGAGGTGACCGGTCCGGGTCCGCGGGACTACGCGGGGCCTGCGCCGCTATCCGAACCGGAAGCGCAGGCGATAGAGGCGTTCACCCGCGGGCGCTCGTTTCGCCTGGTGATGGCGTTTCATACACAGGGCAGGGAAATTTATTGGAACTACCGGGGGCTGGAGCCGCCGGAAGCCGAAGAAGCGGCACGCCGGCTGGCGAAGGCGAGCGGCTACCGGGCCGTCAAGCTGAGCGGCAGCGATGCCGGCTATAAGGATTGGTTCATTCAGGAATTCGGCCGCCTGGGGTTCACCATCGAAGCGGGAACCGGCATCAACCCTCTTCCGATCGGGCAATTCCCGCAAATGTACGACGAGGCTGTCGGGATCATGCTGGAGGGGTTGAAGCTGTAGCTGCGGCCCCGGCGTCGTAAAAAAAGAAGTGCTGCCGCGAAGGATGACCCAAGGCGGAAGCACTTCTTTTC
>NZ_BILX01000117.1 GCF_004000785.1 Paenibacillus ehimensis NBRC 15659
GAGCCGATAAAAGCCGAAACGGATAAAGCGTACTGCCCGAACAGTTGAAAAGCTCCGAATAAAATGACAAGCGTTGCGGCAGCGGATGCCCCCGAGGACACTCCCAGAATATAAGGATCGGACAGCGGGTTGCGGGTCAACGCCTGAATCGCGGTGCCCACCACAGCCAGTCCGCCTCCGACGACTGCGCCAAGCAGCACCCGCGGGAAACGGATATCCCAGACGATGTTGCCCTGCGCCTTGGACCATTCCGGCTCCAGCCACCGGTCCAGTCCGGGAATATGCGAGAAGGCAATCTTCCAGACGGTCGACGGTTCGATGC
The DNA here is from genome assembly GCF_004000785.1 of Paenibacillus ehimensis NBRC 15659. Lineage (GTDB taxonomy): Bacteria > Bacillota > Bacilli > Paenibacillales > NBRC-103111 > Paenibacillus_G > Paenibacillus_G ehimensis. The sequence goes on from NZ_BILX01000117.1 coordinate 323, forward strand.
GAACCGGTCCCAGCATGACGGCGAGCGTAATGGATCCAAGCAAAATTCCGAACAGCCCCAGCAGCACCAAGGGGAAACGTCCTTCAGCAACCGCTCGTTCCGCTCGGGCAGACCTCTCTTGTATGATGCTGCTCATCGGACTCCCCCTTTCTTTTTCCTAAGCACATGCAAAAAGGAGCCTCTCCAACCACGCTCAGCGGTTAGAAATGCTCCTCCATAAGAGATAACGACCCGTTTGACCGATCAAGGTCCCCATTAGCCCCAGCATCCTAACACCTCCCCATACTCCGCAGGTTATAGCAGTGTTGTCAAAACAGGCAGGTCTCCTGACTCAGGGTTTCTCCTTCGGCGTCTTCCCGGAACTAAGCTCCAGTGACGTTGTGCCGAAAAATAGCCGGACCTTCCGGCTCCCATAACAGTGGCGGGACCGCGACGGATTTGCACCGTACTTCCCTTTTAAGCTTCAGCCGATCGCTGAAGCACCTGTTTCCCCCTATTCGGTTGTCCACAGTAAGTCTATAGCAGTCTGGAAGTCGATGTCAACTGAATTTATTCATGCAAAGACAACCGTGACGCCTTGTTCTGTCAAGTTTTCAACGATCGCTTGAAATATCGGTCGGTTGCCTGCCTCTTCGACAACGGCTTCTTCGTTTTCGTGACCTATCTCACCTTTTTCATAGTTAACGATACCTATATAAACTAGTCTATGGATGGTTTCCTTGCTTGATGCAGGATACGTTTTAAATTCGTCGCAAAAAAACACACGGATTTTTGCCATCCTTATTCATTTTACCGGTTAAAACCAATGACATTTTTACAATACCCAATCGTAGGATACCCTCTCCAACATTCCTACACCTTCAACTACTCTTCATTTAACCATGTTTCGTAACCAAAAGGTGTTATCTTTTCTTTTACTAAGTCTACTTCTTCCTTCCCAGGCCGATTTGTCGTTACGGATCGATGAACATCGTTTAAAGCTACAGAACGATCCTTGCCTGCAACTAAAACAATTACTTCGGCTAAATTACGATCGGTCATGTGCTCATACAATAAAGCGAGAAGCGGATAATATTCCTCGTCTCCGATGCCAGCCGGAAACGCTTTGCTTAACATGATACAGGTGCTTTCTAAAGGTTTCGGAGCTTGATCGTCCAATTTATTTCCTCCTGAGAAGATCATTTGCATTACAATAGAGGATCAGATCGTCTAAAAAACATAAACAACATTAATCATAAACCTTATTAATAATCAACATCATAAAACATATCAGATTTCTATCCATATTTTATCAGCTTTTCGGGCTATAAAAAACCACAGTGCGGCTCCCCGCATTGTGGCTTCCATTCAATCAGCTATTACCCTTTTTGCGAAAGCAGCCAATCCTCATAACAGGGACTGCACAGGACTTCGAGACGTTCTTCAACGCCGCTGTCGTCATATATCGTAATACTGTGGGCAGTTTCCGTGTTCTTTTCACAATAATGGCATTGATGTGACATGGAAACGTATTTTCCTCCTAAAAATTATTCGGCTATTAAGAATTTGCGGCCACCCTCATTCGGGGACGGGCTGCTTTAAACCATTGAAGGCAAAAGATAAAGATAAGAATAATGTCGATGCCATCGCCGCCGTAATACATCAGCTTGCCTCCTTGCTCCGCCTGTATTCCGGAAACGCCGGCGGGGGGATGAGCATAAATGTACTTGGACAAGATGCCGTGCCCCGCCAAGGCAAATACAAGCACGGTCGCACGGTAAAGGAAGCTCGTCCGATGCGGCACCGGGTCAACGTACAACATGGACACCGTAAAGAAGTAGCCGGCCAAAAACACATGAACATGAACCAAGAGATGGATCATAACATTTTGATGCATCATCCCGTACAGGTCCGTTGTATAAAGAATCCATAAGCCTCCGATATTAAGGAGGGAAGTTATCACCGGATCGGTCAGTATAACCAGCGGCCAGCTTCTCAGCACATGTGACAGTTTTCGCGACAAGGGTACTGGAAGGACTCTTAAGAGAAGTGTCATGGGTGCCGCAAGCGCCAGTAAGAGTGGTGCCAGCATTCCAAGCAGCAGATGCCCGGTCATATGGGCCGTAAAAACCGTATGAGCCCGACGGGCCAAAGGTCCGATCACCGCGGCAGCCGCGCTGCCAATACCGAAAAACCAGCACACATATCGGTACAACGGCCATGGCTTGAAGCGACGGCCGGATACGAACGCGGCAAAAGCATAAAGAACCAGTCCCAATACGGTTATCCACGCCAGCCCAAACTCGACAAAGCTCCTCGATTCGTGGTGAAAAAGCTCATGATTCATTTGAAACCATCCTTCCAGGCTTGTTCTCCTCCCTCTTCGCGCGAAGGAGGAGCATACTGCCGAGGATGATCATGGCGATCGCGGCGAGGTTCCATATCAGGTCGTAGATGAGGACATTCTCCACGTAGCGAATCTGGTGAAGGCGCATCAGCTTGTGCTGAATCGTTCCGTCATATAACTGAAACGCGCCGCTGCCGACCAAGACCCCTCCCCACCACCTTTGGAGCCGCAAGGCGTTTCGCCGGAGGAGATCGGCAAACATAAACAGCCCGCCGATCGTCGCAAGCCAGCTAAATGCGTGAAACAAGCCATCCGAGATCAGGCCGACAGCGGTTGTAGACTTATCGTAAAAATGGTGCCAATGCAGCAGTTGATGAAAGACCGCTTCATCGATAAAAGCCACCAGACCAAGTCCGAACAAACAGCCCGACCCCAGATTGCGATCCCATGACGAAAAACGTTTTTTGAATCCAAGAATTGTCTTGTGCTTCGCCATACATTTGCTCAACTAACCGGTAACCTTTCTCCTTTCCCGGTCGCTTGCCAGAAAACGGTGGTATACCGCTTCCCCGGCCCCGAGAAATAACGTGAGAAAGATGAGCCCGCCGATGGTCAAACCCCAATTTAAAAAGGAAGCGACCACCCAAAAATAAACGAAAGCCAGCACCGCATCGACAAGCGTCGCAACCGTATTGTTACTCATCCTCAGTACATACTGGTCACCCACCAGGTAAGCTATGGTACTCAGGATAACGGACGTTATGGCGGCTTCCCAGAACGTAGCCCTCGACAGCCAAAGGAGGATCGTAACGGCAATGGCTCCATTAAGCAAAAGCTTGAAAATAAACTTCACAATAAAAGCCCCCTTTTTGGGATTGTATCTTTAATGTGCTCATTATTTTCTTTACCATTCATGGAGATAGTCCATTCCTTCCTTTGCGAATGACGTTTTGATCGGACTTCCAAATGAAATGGATTATCTTCTTTGAGGGGTTGACATAAAAAGGTTGATCGGATATATTCATTACATACCAACCGAATGTATGAAAGGAGGAGGAGAATGGCAAGAAATAAATATCCGGAAGAAACAATCAACCAAATCCTAACCGTGGCTCTTAACCTGTTCATTCAAAAAGGATACGAGCAGACCTCCATTCAGGATATCATCAACGAGCTGGGCGGGCTGACAAAAGGGGCTATTTATCATCACTTCAAGTCGAAGGAAGAGATCATGCAGGCCGTTATCGACCATTTGTTCAAAGGCGTTGACGAGATGCTGTCCGGCATCCGGGACGACAAGGAGCTAAACGGCCTGGAGAAGCTCCGCAAGATTTCCCGCGTCTCTCTTAACAATCCCGCCCAAAACGAAGTGGCAACGGTGGCACCGAAGCTTTTGCGCAATCCGAAGCTACTGGCGGCCCAGATCGAGCACATAATCGAAAAAGCCGTACCCGTCTATATCCAGCCCATTATCGAACAAGGTATGCGAGACGGCTCGATCCGAACTGACTATCCAAGGGAGCTTAGCGAAGTGTTGGTGATTCTCACCAATCTGTGGCTGAACCCGGCGGTCATCGAAGCTACGCCCGAGATCATGTTACGCAAGGTAAGGTTTTTTGATGAATTATTGAAAGGCATGGGGCTCGATATGTTCGATGAGCAAATGTTTCAACGATACGAGGAACTGTATCGTTTGTCAGCCAGAGAAGTCAGCACAGATAACTAAACTGCCGAAAGGCAGCTTATTTTTTAAACAAATACATACCATCGGTTGGTATGTATTTGTTTAAAACCATAGGGCTAATAAAAATGTAAAGAGAGGGAAACGAAATGAAAAAGATGATGGGACAAAGCAACAGCGGCTTCTCCGAAACAGGGCTGCGCAGAATGCGCGACGTGCTGGCAAGGAATGTCGATTCCGGGAAGATTCCAGGGCTCGTCGCCCTAGTCAGCCGGAACGGTGAGACGCACGTTGAAGCGATAGGCACGATGCGCCATGATGGTGGCGCGCCGATGCGCCGGGACACGATCTTCCGGATGGCGTCCACTTCCAAGATGGTCGGAGCCGCGCCGGTGATGATCCTACTCGACGAGTGCAAGCTGCATCTGGACGACCCAGTAGACAAATGGCTGCCCGAACTCGCCAATCGGCAGGTGCTGAAACGACCCGACGGCCCGCTGGACGAAACCGTGCCGGCGCGGCGGCCGATCACCGTGCGAGACCTGTTGACCTCTACGTTCGGGCTCGGAATGGATCTGACGTTGATGGGCTCCCCGATCCAGAACGCGATCTTCGAGGTGGGGATATACGACACGCCACAAGTCGAGTTGCCTGAGCCGGATGAGTGGATGCGCCGCCTGGGTACACTCCCACTGAGCTACCAGCCCGGAGAGCGGTGGCAGTACCACATCAGCAACGAAGTGCTCGGCGTACTCGTTGCCAGGGTCACGGGTCAGACATTCGAGACGTTCCTGCGCGAACGCATCCTTGATCCGCTGGGCATGAAGGACACCGGCTTCTACGTGCCCGCCAACAAGATTGACCGGCTGCCGCCCGCCTACTCCCCCGATCCGCAGACCGGAGAGTTCATCGTGTGGGACGAGGCCGCAGGCGGACGCTACACCAAACCTCCGGCGTTCCAAGCAGGCGGCGGTGGGCTGCTCTCAACCGTCGACGACTATCATGCGTTTTTACGGATGCTGCTGAACCAAGGGATGCACGGGACCGAACGGATCCTGTCCCGGCCCGCCGTCCAGCTGATGACCACCAACCGCCTCACGCCCGAGCAACAAGCATTCCGAGACGACTTGGCAAAAAACAACGTCCATTTGTCGCATGGCCAAGGGCAGCACGGTGGCTGGGGCTTCGGGATGGCAGTACGCACCTACCGCGGCGATTATGCTTCCATCGGTCAGTTCGGCTGGGACGGCGGAAGCGGCACCTCGGCGTACGCCGACCCGGACAAACAGCTCACCGGAATCCTGCTCACTCAGGTCGGGATGTCTACCCCGGATTCGGCCCATCTTATCCAAGACTTCTGGACCATGGTCTATCAGGCAATCGAAGACTAACACCGAGCCCACGCCTGGTACGCAACGGTCAGCCCCTAGCGGCCGAACCGTCGACGTTTCGCCATGGGTCTTGGCCCTAAGATATAACCGCGTGATTTCTTCCTTTCCTGTGTAAAAAACAGACCGATATCTATCTTGAATCGGTCTGTTTTCCAATATCACCGTAGTTAACATGTTTATCCATCTACTTTGCGGGTGGTGTCAGCTTCGCCGGTACTACCTCTAGTTACTAATTAGAATATCCATATGGCTTATCAAACAGCGACAAGAAGAAGACCACCGACGTTGTGGTTGATTTCTCATTACTTGAGAAAATGATCGAGTTAAATATTTTGGATAAGGCAGACTGTTCAACTTTTTGGCGAAAATAAAAATTAGGATAGCGCTTAGAGGCTCATCTTTGTGTACACACTATCACCAATTATTCTGGTATTGTTCCTCATCACTATGCTCCATCCATCATTTTTTTCCATTACCGAAATAAGGACTTACCAATCACTACCATCAATGTTTTCTTTGTCTAGCAACATAAAACAACTCAATCCAAATTCCCCCCCTTCAACATCCAAATAATTATCAAAATAATGAAAATTATTTCCATTTCCCATGGCAGTTACCTCCAGCATCATCGATTATATCAGGCTCAAACACTTTTCCTTCAATAACTTCTATGATACCCTTTCGTGTACCGTTCCTTTTACTAAGAAAATTTTACCAAATGATGTGTCAACACCTAGCATCAGTTTTAAGCTTACGAGCTTTGTCTAATGCGGTCTTGTATCCACATTACCGTTGAAAACGGCATGGAACAAGTATTCGTACCCATATGCATGCTAACCTAATCGGTCCTGCTGCTTATAGCTTCCTTCATGCGGCGAGTAATAGCAGAAACGGTTGTCCTGATACCAGAACGGGCATGCGCTGCGCTCACCTGCCGTATAAAAAAAGAAACCTTGAAAAAAATCAAGGTTAAAAGTTATCTAATCCAGTTAGTATTAATTTAGAAGACTGAACTATTAGAAATCAACATCTACCAACGATAATTAATTGAAAAAATTATATCTGTTACTAAAAAGAATCGCTAATTACTACCCCAGCTTCTTCCGCTAACCGTTTGATGCCTTCAATATCTGCAGTGGGGACAGTTATCAATACATAACTATCGCTATCAATATCCATATAAGCCAAGGATACGGAAACTTCATTCAATTTCCTAGCAATATGGTTTAAAAATTCATCTGTCGGCATTTCACTGTACTGGTCGCTTTCAAACTCTTCCCAATCCATCGATGCTAATTTCTTTCTATTCAGCAACTCATCAACTACGTCACAAACATACAGTCCTGTCTCTTTCCAATCAATCTCAAATGCCAATTGATGCTCCAGCAGAACATCTACTAGCGAAATCCAAGCTAACTCCTCTATCGGATCATTTATGCATCTTTCGTCAAGACGATCCTTGTATTTTTCAAAATAAGCTAGTGGATGCTCAGAAGCTAAGGCTACATCATCTATAACTATTCCTTCTACATCAAAGGATAACTTTCGGCTGAGCTCCAGCAATGCCGAGTTATTCATTCTTTACGTTCCTCTCCATTAGCGTATTATGCGTTGCCAGTCGGGTACCTTCTCGTTCTTCAACACATATTGAAGAATCTCGTCCGATTCCGGATCGTATCCAGGCCGATCGATTGGAATCTGCCCCAGTGGATTTTGTAGCAACGGATGCTCTATATTCGGTGTATCTAACCCTTCCTTGTCTCTGAGCAGTTTAATGCAGTAATAGTCATAAGGAATATAAGCAAAAGATAGTATTTCTTTAGATTTTTGAGGAGTATCACTTGCGCTATAAATATGAAAATCACATACCTCGTATAGAAGCTCCTTCAAATTCTCTGAGTTATGCCAATTGTCCATTAACCTTACGTATACGTTATCCAGCGATAATATTTTAAATAATTCGGACATTTCTCCTGTCTTCCATTTGTGAGATAAACATGCCATAAACACGTGATGTGTTTTGTTTTCTGAATAATATTCCGGATCTTTCGAGAACATTTTGCTTGCGTATTCGGTAACTAGTTCGGTAATATCATAATGATTCCAGAGTAAAGATAACCCTATAAGACCTCCTAATTCCCAATCCACGACATTTCCACTATTTGGAACACTTTTAATGATGTGAGCGAGCCAAAAAATCTGTTTCTCTATCAAAATCCAAGCTGTTGAGTCCCCAATTAATATTTTATTTTTTGCATTTCGTTCCAGTTGAACACCCATTTGATATTCAAGACCTAAAGCTAGCTCGTTCTTTTCTTTATTTTGAATCATTTCGTCAATATCTTTTTTTACCTCATCTAATATCTCTTGTACTTCTTCTTCTGTAATCACTTCTTGCTTGTACTCTTTAATATTTCTATTAAAATATTTCATATACTTTGAATAATCCATATATTTCTTAATCTCTCCTTTGTCCAACTGTCGCCTTACTTGGTAGTTACTCTCTCGAAAAATAGACTATGGCCTCGCTTGACACCATTTTTTTATAGTATCATAAGTAGCATTTAAAGCATTGTCTACTTTATAACACACTTCATAACTTGACATACCATAATCCGCGTCATTTTTATATGTTCAAGCCGCAGCTTTCCATACGGCCATTTCAGGAATCTTAGCGGATTGTTAACACTTTAAAGCTCGTACAAATAATCTAAAATGTTTTCAATTTGTGTATCATCGTCTAGGATAGTTCCTAACGCAATTCTTAGATCATCAAGGAATTTCTCACTAATCTCAAACCCATCGTCATTCATAATTTCACCATGATATTTCTTGTACGTAACCTCTATTACAATAGACAACACCTCAAAAAACTCTGCAAGAGATTTAGCGATTATTGTGAAATCATTCATTTCGTAACGTGCAAGAACAGGCGAGCCTGGTTTACTTGTATCTACCATAATAGGATCTTCATTTCTATCAGCAATGACAACCCAAGCACGTTCCCAGCTATCATCTTCCCAATATGGTTCTTTTACACCGACCCAACGAAATCCTAATTGCCTTTTATACAGCATCTCTGGTGTACTTATATATGCAATAGATGTGCCGGTGTCAATACTCACTCCATTTAGGATGGAACAATCCTCCAAAATAGCTTTTTTTAATGTGCAATTATCATAAAAAAATTTCAATTCAGGTGAGAGTGGTATACGTTTGTCGATCAAATTTGAAAACATATTCGTTTCAAGAATAATTTCGTCTTCTTTAAATTGACAATGAGTATAGTATTCTCGATATGTATTTCTAATTTCTATAAATTTTTTTAACGCTGTTTCTAATTGTTTCAAATTAATTCAACCTTTCTTGACAACGATTACTAGTAGTATGAATTATGGGCATCTATAACAACTATTTTTCACTTATATTCATTACAGATCGCCCATCTCATACTATCCATGTACTGTTTCTCATTCAAAAGTGGCTACCATATGTTTTTTAAAAATATCCATCAAATGGTTAGAAAAATTTTCGTTGGCAAATTTATAATAGGGTATATCAAATGTTTTTAGATGTCTAAAATTTTTAAAGTGGATACTAAATTCATTTTTATTTTTCAAGCATCGCAAACAATCAACCAGGGCATCTAAATTCCACCCCATATATCCACTGTAGCCTAAAAAAGTTTCACCAATCAAACAATACACATCCATCTTTGAATTAATAATAGAACAGTCAATTATTAACTCCTTATCCGAACTATTGATTGTTTGTTGTAATCCATTCCAGTCTAAGCAAGCATTAAGCCAGACTCTTTTTTTAAAGATAGAAAGGTCTCTCCAATTATATTTTTGCTCTCTATCGCTCCATGATTTAATTAAGTCAAGGTAAAAACTACAGAAGTCCGCTCTTATCCAACCAGATTCTGCTTTAATGCATATGGGTTGGGGTTTCTCTCTTTGGAGTAGATGTTGCTTTTCGAGACAGTATATAGACATAATTGATGAACCAACATTTGTTTTTACAAAAAGTAAGCTCCCATGTTCTAATGGATAATCTCGTAAGATTATCGCATTTTCCAGTTCTATTAAGTATGCGCCATTGTATTCTTTGATATGGAAGCTATCAGCCTTTAAAAGAATACTTTCTGACCCTGGTTCATCAATCTCTAAGTGTATTTCTAGCTTTTTTATCCTGGACATTCTATTTTACTCCAATCATCATGAATCTTTGTATAATGATCTTTGGAATATCCTAATTTTTTTACTACTTCCCCATTTTTTCCTTTTATCTCCAGTTCTAATATTCTGTATTTGTCACTTTCCCCTGGTACAACTACCCTATGTTCATTGGCTCCTGCCCATCTTGGATATTCTCTGCCTTGGTATACATCATGAGGGGTACCTCTTCCGTTTAAAATGTCCTCACGCGCATCTAAAAACGCTTGTTTTTCTTTCTTGCTAAATACTTGTGGTGGAGCTTTTGGTTTTTTAGCTAACCCAAACACATCTATCTCAAAATTTGGATCACTAACATATCCATACAAAGTAGGATTCCCACCGGCAAGACCTATCGGGTCCTGCTGCGTATACATGCCTTCATGCGGCGAATAGTAACGAAAACGGTTGTAGTACAGTCCCGTCTCCTCATCCTCGTACTGTCCCGGATACCGGAACGGGCATGCGGTGCGTTCCCCTAAAAGATCCTGCCGCCGAACCTTCCCGTAAATGTCAAGCTCGCACGACCAAATCTTTTCCCCCTGTCCCGGCCGATGCATTAACTAAAGTTAAATAAAGAACTACGGTGAGAAGATGAAAGTTTTAAGAATTTCTTATTCAGAGGGTAAATAAAAAGAGAAGCAATATATTATTACAAGTATGACTATCTTATCTACAAAATACACTCGACTTGACTCTTACTACTCTTGTTCTATTAGATTTCCGTCCTTATCATAAAGTGGCGAGTCATCTTGCAACTTATGATAAACAGCTACCTCATCATGTTGTGCATGCCAACTATCACCACGCTGTTCCCACATTGCTATCATCCTAAAAGCTCTTCGAGGTTCGTTGCGTTAAAAAACAGTCCATCTTTTTCAGCAAGAATAGTCATGAACTGTTGACCACACATTGTCTGATACAAGATGCGTTGACATTGAAACAACAAAACCTTTTGACTGAAATTACCTGCAACATGGAGCAGACATAGTCTCCCTCACTTAAAATTATTTAACCAAACAGCTATTTGCACCGAGAAATTTTATTTCCCGGTATCTGACCATGAACGAGTACTTCATTATTCCTCTTCATGTTCATCTAAATCAAAAACTGAAACTTTACTTATATTATTTTTACTTGTGAAGAAATGAGCACCTCGAGAATTAGCATTTTTAGTTTTCAACTGATTATTTAATATGATATATGGATATGAAGTTCCCCACTTTCTTCCGGTTAATTATTTCCATATAAAGTATTACCAGAAGACACGTGTAAAGTTAGTCTAATGCATGTATTTTAAGATTAAAAATGGACCTATTTCTATGCTACTGCTCGAAATAGATCCTATAATTAAAAAATTCACATTTGCCAATATTTGCCAATAGCATATTGCCGCTTACTTTGTTCTTTTACTAAAAATTTGGGTTAAATATTTTCTGTCCTTTACAAATTTGTAATTCCGATAAACTAATTTGAGTATTTTGCTCTATAAATTTTAGAGCTTCTACCAGATTACTAAATTTCTTAATTTCATCTCTCAAATACTTTTCAGCATCCATATTTTCTTCTTCAATTTCATCTACGTATACTTTGTATATCCCTTGCCACTTTTGAATACCTACAGAAGACCAGATTAATTTCCCATTTCTATTAAAAGAAAATACCTTACCTAATTGCTTTCCATCCTCGATCCATTGAATTAATTTTTCAGTATCCGGCATTTAAATCACCTACTTTCCGAGAATGTTTATTAATACTTTTTTTCCATCTTTTCTTTTTATATTAATGTGAGGATAAGCCCCATGTTCGTTATCTTCGGTATGTCCTCGTACACGCCCTGATATTGGGTCTATTGCATAATCCTTATGGTAAGCTCCACCTTGTTTAAAGCGGTCCATCTTTGTCTTTTTCCTTATACCGGGAGGCGTCCTGTGGGCCAACTCCCTTCACTTTTTGGTAATCTGGGAATGCTTCCCTCAATAAGGTGTCTGCCTCAGCCTTAGTTTTTACATATACAGTAGTATTTTTCCGCCGGTTCTTAGAAGCTCCGCATTCTTTGATAAGTTACTATTAGCATCCAGCGGGTTACAATTCTGTTTACCTTTAAGCCCAAAAACATCAACCCAAGTATTCGGATCATGCACATACCCATATAATTGGATTCCACCAGCTAACCTAATCGGGTCCTGCTGCGTATACATGCCTTCATGCGGCGAATAGTAACGAAAACGGTTGTAA
>NZ_BILX01000118.1 GCF_004000785.1 Paenibacillus ehimensis NBRC 15659
CTCTAATGTTTTACGCACAAATCATTTACCATAAAAACAAATGGTTGTCAAAAGCTCACTGGAAGTTTATTGAGATGGTTAAGAGCAGAGAAAGCTTTTCCGGTCCCTTTGATCCTCTGTGCATCCCCAAGTATTGAATCAAGCCAAAAGGCCTTCCGAAAAGAACCCTTCGGAAGGCAACCATCTGGTGAAATAACTAAGGCGGGACGCTTCCCAGCTTGCTCATGACCTGCTGTGGGTTGAATTGCAACCACACCAAGTCGCCGCGATCCTGCGCGCAAGGATTCGTTACCATGACTCCCGTCCTTACGGCTCTCCAGTGGATACCTCTTTATGAAGATTTGATGGAGATGTTGTTCCCCGTTACCTGCAATGATCGTTTACTTACTGGTTTCATTTTAATAAACCATAAAATTTGAATCTTTTTCTGCACGCCTTTTTAATGCCAGCAGCATTCTTTTTAGTTCATTTTTTGTTTTTGGCTCGCATATAGATCAGCTTCACATCCGGATTCTAAAATTAGCTTCACCCTAACGAGCGGCTAGTGCGATCCACTACATTTTGAATGAAAGATTGCAGTACTTCCATAAACAATCGGGCCGCCTGCCCCAAAAATTTGTCCTTGCGATAAATGATACAAATGTCTTGACTCGGGGTAGGATGCAGCAGGGTAACGGCGGTGATATTCTCGCGATTCAGATAATCCACTAGCATTCGCGGTAGGATGCAGGCCCCAACCCCTTGCTCAACCAGCAAAAGCAGCGATGATAACGTTGAGGTTACGATGGGATTGTCCAGCACGATCCCTTTCTCCTGGCAATGAGAATGAATTAATTTTGTAATCTGGTGTTCGGAACCGAACATGACCAGCTTCAATTGCTGGATTTGTTCGAACGGGATCGCCTTCGACTTCGCGAGAGGGTGATCTGATCGGATGGCCAAAGCAAATTCCTCGTGGAAAAGCGGTTCGATGATAATACGTTCGTCGGGATTCTCAGGCACCGTTGTTACGCCAAGATCCCGCGTGCCTGCGACAACCTCCTTATACACCTCCGTTGATTCCGTAACGGTAAGCGAAAGCTTGGGGTAGGACCGATGAAAATCGACCAGCAACGCGTCAAACAGCAAATCCCCATCGCCGGGAAGTATCCCGATATCCAGCTTGCCGCCTTCCATCTTTTTCAGATCCGAGATCGCCCTCTGAACATAATCTATCCGCTCAAAGATAAGCTCACTTTGCTCCAAAAGGATTTGGCCTGCTTCAGTTAACGCGATCCGTTTTCCGATGCGGTCGAATAGAGGAAGCCCCAGCTCGTTCTCCAAAAACTTAATCTGCTGGCTAAGATTCGACTGCGTGGTGCAGAGAGACTCGGCTGCTTTGGAGAAATGCATCTCCTTACATATGGCAGCAAAGTATTGAAGCTGTCTGAGTTCCATTCTTCCGCAACTCCTTCGTAAAAATCATCGTTTGCGCATCAAAAACGTCGTGCAGGTCGGTCATTAGTTATAGTGATCATTTTCATCGGAATTACGTGATTGTTGCATCATGGAAGAAAAGCTACACTTGGTTTATGAAAGCGAACCACATCAACCATAAATTGAGGAGGCACTTAAATCATGACTCAATCGATTATTCACACAAGTCAAGTTCTGCGTCAAGTCGTCATCGGGCAGGTTCAAGGAATTTCGGAGGCGCAATTCGACGTTCAACCGGCAGGCTTCAACAATACCATCCGCTGGAATGTCGGTCATATGATCTATTGGCTGGATAAGTATTCCACCCTTAGCTTTGGTTCGCCGTCCGCTATTCCTGAACATTACGAATTGATGTTTGGCTCCGGAACCAAGCCTTCGGATTGGACCGCTACTCCTCCATCTAAGGATGAGCTGCTTCAATGGTTAACGACGCAGCTTTCCCGCCTAGCGGAGCTGACGCCTGAAATGCTGGATAATGCGCTTGAAACGCCGTTTGTTTTAGGGCCGTTCCAATTCGACACCTCCGGCGAATTGTTCAACTTTGCGCTGATTCACGAAGCCATTCACCTGGGCACGATATCGAGCCAGCTTAAAGCGATCCAATGAAACTAACGGTATCGCTGCCCGTACAAAAACGCAGCCCTCCTCGGCTGCGTTACTTTTTATAGATCCTCGTCCCTCTTGCTTTTAGCCGTCGCTTTACAGGGACCTGGCAAGACGAAAGCCGAGATCATCGATTCGAAACGTGGGATGACTGCGGCGGCGGCACGTCGCCCCACAGCCTCTGGCTTCTTCGGCCCAGCTGCCGCCGCGAAAAATTTTGTAGGAGCCGTATACTTTCTCATCGTATACGTCCCAGCACCACTCCCAAACGTTTCCCAACATATCATAGAGCCCCCACGCATTCGGCCGCTTTTGACCTACCTTGTGTACCTGTCCCCCGGAGTTTTCATGATACCAGGCGATGTCATCAAGCTCCCCGTACCGATAGCCGCCCGTTCCTGCTTTACACGCATACTGCCATTCCGCTTCGGTAGGAAGACGATAGCCATCCGCCTCCCGGTTCGAAACGACACTCTCGCCATCATCACTGACCGAGTAGCATTCCTTAAGACCCGAGTGCCGGGAAAGCAAATTACAAAATAAGATCGCATCGTTCCACGAGACCTCCACAATCGGAGCCTGAGGCTCGGCATTCGGTTCAACCGTCTTGTGCACGATCGAGAAATACAATTTATTCGTAACCGGAACCGGCGCCAGCAAAAATGAATTCACCTGAGTCGTCCATGTCGTTTTGATCCGGTCGTCCCTTAATTCGACTTCACCCGCGGCGATTTTTACCATTGGATACTCAGCATACCTACGCCGTTCTCTTGACACCCCAGCTTCCTCCCGTTCATCATCCAGTAGTAAAACCTTTTCACGTAATCCTCGCAAATGTACCGGTTATCTTCGTCATTAGCCGGCGGAATGTTCGCTACTCGAAAGAAGCTTAGACCTACTACCATCGCTAAGAGCCCATAGGCGGCGCTTTGGGAATCTTCTACTGCCATCTCTCCCTTCATGTTCCGTAATCAGCCGCTCGTATTCGCCGGTATCCATAAACCTGATCGCTTCGTTAAACCGTTTCACCCGGATGTAAAATTGAGGCGTTACGCCTACGGTTTGCATAAATCTTTTTTGAAATTGCCGTTCCGGGATATGCAGATGTTCGAGCAAGTCTTTGACGGCGCAAGCTTTCCTCAATCAACAGATCGCGAGGCAGAGCCCGATGGAGCTTTTCGAGCAAAAAGCCGGTTATCAGCGAAATGCATTCCTGACTGCTTTCGGCATTCATCAACCTCGCGTTAAGCTCTTCCGCCGCGAAGCTCCTCGATAGGCGGAACTATGGCAAAGGCAATGGATTTCACGTAAGTAACCCTCCCTCCATTCTCGTAGTCTAGAATTCGGAATAATGCCGGACAATCTCTAGAGATCGTGTATAAATGCGGTCAATGACTTCGCGAGGCTCGATGACTTTGGCGGCAGTACCTAATTGAAAAAAATAATCGGATACAAATTCGACTTCGCTCTGATCCATCACGGTGTTAATGTATCCCTGATCTGAACCACTCACCATAAGATCAGGCTCTAACCAGGGCTGACTGCGACATTGCCGTATTCCTTCTTTCGTTAACTCTACGTATAATCGGAGCGGAGTCACTGGTGTTTTGGTTGTATGACTGTTCAACCATTCACTTAGAGAAACATTCGGGTTTTGGTGCTTTTCCATAACGGTCAATGAAAGAATCCGATCTGTTCGAAACAGTTTGATCACGTCATCGACTAAGTCAAGGGCTGGCATATACCAGAAGCCGCCGTACGCATAGACTCCGATTGGGGAAACTTCCCGATGGGTATTCTTTTCTTTTGACTCATATTCAATTTGCAGGACTTTCCTTTCTGCGGCGGAATCGATGATTTCTTTTAGATATCGCGACGGGACAGTTCTTTTTACATTCCAAAATGACAGAACGGCATCCAACCGATCTATTTTTCTCTTCACATCATCGGGAAGACTTGAATACAGCTTGGCTGAGACCGATTTCATCTGAATGTCAAAGGGAAGCGATTGATAAAATTGCAGGGATTGAAAAGCAAAGAAAATGGAAAATGCTTCATTCTCCTCGAAAATAATGGGGGGCAGCATCCTGTTGTTCAATACTCTGTAACCGCCGTTTCGCCCCTGTTCCGTGTAAAGAGGAACGCCCATTTCACTTAACTCTGCCAGATATCTATGAGCTGTTCGGATGGAAATATCGAATTCGTAGGCAACGTCCTGAGCAGTAAAAACTCTTTTCGCATTGACATACATCATGAGATTGAATAAGAGTTTGGCCTTGGACATATTAGCTTCACTCCTCGCCATAACATGTCAGCTATTGTCATGATATCCTTATAAACTTAATGTTGCAATGAAGAAATGCGACAAACAAGGAGGTAGCCATGAGTAATAAAAACAAGGTTATGAACGCTGCGGTACTGAACAGGTTTGGCAATCCAGATGAACTCGTTCTGCAAAAGATCGATGTACCTGAGATTGGACCGGAGGATGTACTGATTCGAGTTGAATATGCAGGGGTGGGAGAATGGGATGCCTTTGAGCGTCAAGGAGGGTATGCAGCCATGCTTGGTATACAACCCAAGTTTCCCTATGTATTAGGTTCGGAAGGGGCCGGTACTGTGGCTGCAACAGGCGAGAAGGTTGTGGAATTCAACATTGGCGATAAAGTATATGCTCCCGGATTTCTTAATCCGCGAGGCGGTTTCTATGCAGAGTATGCGGCTGTTCCTGCCGGTAACGTGTCTCGCATCCCTCTGGGCATGACGGTTCAGGAAGCAGCGGCGGTCTCCGGAATAGGGATTACTGCGCTGCGCGGACTTGAAGATATATTGCATCTCCGGCAAGGAGAGTCCATCTTGATTTTTGGCGCTAGCGGAGGTGTCGGCCACTTGGCGGTGCAGCTTGCCAAAATCAAAGGGGCTCGCGTATTTGCAGTGGCTTCGGGTAAAGATGGCGTTGAAATGGTGGAGAAGCTTGGCAGCGATGTTGTGATTGACGGCCGGGCAGATGATATAACTTTAGCGGCCTCCAGGTTCGCTCCAGATGGTTTCGATGCTGCCCTGTTTACCGCAGGCGGAGAAGCTGCTAATGCAGCGGTGGCATGTATTCGACCGGGAGGGCGCATCGCCTATCCTAATGGGATACACCCCGCGTTGCAAGCCGGCGACCGAATTAAAGTATCGGGATATAACGGCGAGCCTGATCCAGAGATTATAAGCAGACTGCATCATTACATCAAAAACGGTCCACTATCCGTTCATATCGATCGAACGTTTTTGCTGGAAGAAGCACGTGACGCACATCTAGCGCTCGATAATCATTACTTAGGGAAAATCTGTCTTAAAGTGAATGATAATCGATAGCGGCATCTATTAAAGAGATTAAGCTTCGCCTTCCCCAACGAAGGAGATCGCTCCAGAAAAAATTAAAAAAAACTTCGATTAAAGTGGTTAGAATTTTCATATATCTACAATGTATTTTCCTTATTTTACCTCAGTTTATACATTCTGCTTAATAAGTTGCCTGACATTAATCCTGTCATTTTCATTCAAAAGCTATTAAATAACCTTATCTAAGGTCGTTCATTTTTTCGTATCTGCAAGAAAATAAAAAAACTTTACCCAAGCTTTTGCCATAGTGAGGCATCTTGGGTAAAGGACGTATCCTTTGAAGTGCGTTACACGATTTATTTAACAGACCCTTGCTCCACAAGGTTTTTTTGAGTTTCTCATCTTTACTTCGAATACGGCGCTCATAAATGAAAAAGTGCGATCAGGAGCATTTCTTTAGGACCCTGTTATCAACAACTGCCCACGTTATCATTTTTGAGCTTGAGAAAAACTCAAGTAAAAAGTACTTGACTTTGAAGTTCGTACTCCAAATCATATCTTATGTACGTTCTCTTCTCCAAACCAGCTTATTGCTTGGTTTATAATTTTTTCGTTTGGATTATGAAAAAATACGACGAGGTTTTCTTTGGCTCTGGTACAACAAACATAAAATATTTTTTTTGTCCTGAGATATACCGATTCTTTTTCCCTTGTATCGCTGAATAAGTAATCAAAATTGAAATTATTCCACTTTCCATTATCTAGAAGCACAAAAACGTTTTGAAATTCAGCACCCTTGATTTTGTGTTGTGTAGAGAATGGTGTGAATCCTTCTAAATAATCATACAAATTCTGGAACTCTCGATATCTCACTTCCCTAATCCTGCTATATAGATAATCGTTTTCTTGAATAAATCTATTGTAATTATCATCTTTTCTACATAATAAGTTTTTATCTGCGTACTCAATAACATCTTCGATTGTTTTGTTCGAGAAATTATCAAACTCAGAAATAATCTCACGAATTTCTTTCTTGTTTTTTACAGAAGTTAAAGGATACTCTGTTTTCCGAATAAATTCATTGTAATTTTTCTCTTTGTATAAATGGACAGTCGATTGAATTTTAAAAAGATGTTTTATTAATGGGTCTCTATTTGAACCCTTTTTGTTCTCGTCATCTTCATCTTGCTTTTTGTCATCAATCAGTGATTCTTTGTCCAAATAAATTTTTTTAACTTCAGAATAGGGCTTATCTTTTAAACGATTGTATAATTCATTTAGCTTGGGATCTTGAATTATGAGATCTTTTTTTAACTGTTTTTTTTTATTTCTAAGTGCAACTTCATCCACAATCTGGTCAAAAGAATCACTCTCATTTATCAAAATATTTTCTTTTTTAATCTTATTTCTAACTTCGTTTTTTAAACCAATTATTGGATCTTTATCATATATTTCCATCAAACTAGGAAAACCTGCTCTAGCCGCTATTAGGTTATGCGTGAGGTATAGCTCTTTCGTTTGCTTTGAATTATTAAAATCCCAATCTTTAAAATAAGCCGTACTTTTTATTTCCTCAAGATTCCTATTTTCAGAATATAGAAATTTCACACTACCTTTCTTTACTTTTCCATCTATCATATTTGGTGCATTAGGATCTATGGAGGGCTCTTGAATTAGACCGTCAGTTCTCAATTTATTAGCTAGTTCTATCACTAATTCAGGATTTCTTCTGTTTTGTTTCTTCTGAATTTCAACTACCATCCCTGATTCAATATATTTCTTCAGATCCCCGATGCCGCCCTCATAAATTGACTGCATCGCATCTCCAAAAAAGCCAATTATGCTTTCCTTCTTACTTTTCTTCAAATGCTCTAAAAATATTTCTACAACTAACGGACTCGTATCTTGGTACTCATCAATAAAAACATACCGATACTTATCTTTTAAAATGTCGCAAAGTAAAGAATAATTCTTAAACATCACATTTGCTAATACAAGCACTTCATCATGTGAGACGATTCCTTCTCTTATGAGACTATACTCTTTATACTGTATGCCATCCTTCAAAGCATCAAAATATGTCATATCGACTGTGCCATCAGGACTTATTATGGTTGAATATTCATCATTGATAAGATTTATTAGTTCTCTTTTTAAATCTCTTTGATAAATTTTGATGCTGTCCCATAAAAAATCGTGAATAGTAGAGACTGTTAAATTAGGATGGTTGACTCTTTCTGTAATTTCTTTTACTGCTGCATTCGTATAAGTTACACAAGAAACCTTTGCCAAGGGGTTGTCATTGATTGCCTTCCTAATTACTTGAACTAAAGAATATGTCTTACCTGAACCAGCACCACCGCTTAAAAGAAAGTTTTTTTTATATTTGACACACTCAAATATTTGTTTTACTTCTAATTCTAATCGTTCTTCAACCATAGCAATCCTTCCTTTATATATGATGGGATATTCCAATTAGAAAACTCAAGACCATTTTCTTCTTTGCTATTGAGCAAAATTTCCATTGCAAAATTCGGCTTTTTGTCTACACATTTTTCTGCCAAAAAGTAAGGATCTTTATTGTGCTCAAAGTAATCTATATTTTTCAAGCTCTTAAAGTTATCTTTATTGTCAATAATAAACTGTCTGTTTAAATGAAAGAAAGCATCCTCAAAACTTCTGGGCCAGTATTGATTGCCGTCTAAATCTTCCTGGAGTGTTTGATAAACAACCAGCAAATTCCCCTTCTTATCTTGTACCCATTGCTTTAAATCAATATATTTACTAAGCAGCTTTCCTTCCAAATCTAAACTTAGGTAAAAATCCAAATCTTTCATTTTCCCTGCGTTTTTATCTGATAAATCTGACTCAATAGTTACAGCTAATTCAGAATGAGAATGTGCAAAATATTGATAAGAATTATCAAAGAAATATTTTAGTGAGGGATTTGTAGTAGTGATTGCTTCTTCATCTGTAACTTTGCACTTTTCAGTTTTCTCTCTCTTCTTTCCATTATTATCCGTCTCATATATTTTCTTAGCTGAATCTATATCAGTAATTATTAAAGACCTCATCCCTATGAAGTTTATAAACTTCTCAAATACATGCGAGTAAGCTCCCACCTCAACAATAGAGATATTTTGGGAAAGTAAAGGATTATCTTTATATTCTTGATCAATCTTTTTCATAATTGCTGGTAATAAAATTTTCTCAGTATCTCCTTCAATGAATATTGCTTTATCAACAAAAAATAATTCTGCACGATTTAGCGTCAGATACTGTTTTAAAAATTTGAAAGATTGTATTTCCCCATCTTTTTCATACTCTTTCTCAAGATCTTTTAAATTTTTCGAATTAACACTACTATTACTTGATTTATAAAAATACTTTATATCATTGAATTTACTCTCTGAGGCTATTTGACATGAATGAGTTGTAATAATTGTCTGCAAATTAAAGGACCTACCATCCATACCTGAACTCGCTTGTTTCAAAATGTCCTTAATATTTTTTATAAAAACATACTGCATTTGAGGGTGAGTATGAGCTTCTGGCTCTTCAATAAAAAGTAAATTTATGTCCGCCGGAGCTTGGTTTTCTCTCGACTCCATTCTGAACTCACTTAGTAGTATTTCAATCTCAAATATCATAGTTATTAAATTCAAATAACCTAATCCATTATAATTCTCAGGCAAAGAATATTCAGCATTATGATCATACATAACAGTTGTATTACCCTTTAAAAGTTCTCTGTGTTGCAATGTTGATGCAATCTTTATTACTGAATCTCCTTTATTTATACCACCGAATTTTCTCACCTTTTCAATTACATCAGCAAATAATCCATCATAAATTTGATTTAGATGGGAGTCCGTAGCACTTAATGTATCTTTAAAATCTTGAATCTTTTCTGACTTATTGTTTTTATCTTCTTTCTTCTCATAATATTTTGATGATAGAGCAGATAAAGTTTTATCCGTGTCATTATTAGTTACATTTCTTTTGGCACTAATCATTTTAAAATTTATAATTTTTTCAAAAAGCATACTTTCTTTTCCTAAGTCGATAAATTCCTTATCATTTTCAGTTGAAGTATTACGATCATATCCTATTGCTTTCCTATAAATTTTAAAATATTTTTTGTGATTATCTTTCAAAAACTCATTAATAGTCTTCTCTGTTTTGCTTATTTTCTTTTGTCCTTCCTTGTAATTCTGATAGTCGGATTTTAATCTCAATACATCGTCTGTTAATATGGAATATTCAAACTTAATGACAATAGTGTTATTGCTTCGTTGTTTTCAACTATTTCCCGAATTTCTTTTTGGAACCCTATATTAAAATCATCATAGGAAAAAGCATTAGCAGTTGCTCTCGTTCCAATGAACTTATCTAAAATTGAAAGTAGTGAAGTTTTTCCACAGTTATTTTTTCCTATAATTACTGATAGATCTTTCTCTAAATCAAGTTCAAACTTTTTCAATAATCTATAGTTGTTGACTTTTATTTTTCTTATTTTCATAATTTCATCTCCAATCTAGCGTACTAAATATTAGATTAAGAATTATTAAGCCAATAGATCTTATATTTCAATAATAAGACTAAAAACTCTGAAATTTAGAATATTAGAAATAAGCAAGGGAACTAGGGACTAGGGACTATTTAAGAATCTATAAAACTACAATTCGTCAAGTCCCTTCATTTTCCTTTTTTGGTTCTTCACTAAATGAAAACTTATCACAATCAATTTTTTGTATTATCCCCCTGATACCTAATACAAGTAGGTATTCCTGGTGAGAGATAAATAATAAGCAGGACACAATCAAACGTGCCCTCCCTTTTTAATCCAAATTTTAGTGCTTCAAGATAACGTTTGACTACGAACTGAAGCGTAAAATCAAGAATTATCTCTTTACATTAAATGACTTTCCTCAAAAACATCAAAAAATCTTTACTCTGACCAAACGTATTACCATGATCAGAAATCGTCTCTATCTAGGTATAGAAAAAAGCCTTTAAACACTCGGAAATCCTGTGTTTAAAGGCTTTTTGCATTATGGAGCCTAGGGGGATCGAACCCCTGACCTCATCGCTGCCAGCGATGCGCTCTCCCAGCTGAGCTAAGGCCCCTCGCTATTTATTTCTTTTGTCGTCCTTGTGAAATTCAGCGGCGACAAAAATCATAATAGCACAGCACCTAATGGCTTGTCAATCAAAAGAATTAAAGTTGCATTTTTCTGAAAATATAATGTCACTAAACATTTGATCCAATATGACTTTTCTCGATTTCGTAGAGGACTTGGTGTAAACAAACACCCACTTTTCATCAAATCGCTGATCGTTAAAGTGAAGTAACAAGTAAAAAAACTCGGATTGCGTATTTCAAAGAAGTTGCTCTCCTATTCAAATTTATAAGGAGGATGAAAACCGTCCCCCTAATTATAACATGTGTTGGTTAAAGAATTAGCACTTTAGGAATCTACATGATGCCTGAGTAAATGACTAACCCATGCTTGTGAAACTCCTAATATTTTAGCTATTTTCCTTTGTGATGCTTCTGGGTTTTCCTTCATCACTTGATGCAGACGTTTCAATGTCTCTTTCCTTCTCGCAGTAATTTTTTTCTTATTGGAAAGTGTTTTTTTTAACTCATTAGCTCGTTCGCGTTCTACCCGCTCCAAGAAAACCTGAAGTGCCGGGAGGCTTTGAATACAGGGCATACAAATATAAAATTTTTTGAAATAAATGGTTTGTTCCTTGTTCGAGCAAAACAAACATTCCTTTGCGCGATATTTACAAACGATAATCGCTTTTTTTTCGTCATCATAGAAATACTCTGTCATGACATTGGGATCAAGATTCAAAACACGTCTAACCTCCGTAGGAATTACAATTCTTCCGACTTTGTCGACCATTCTAATAATCCCGGTCAAGTTATGCTCATGCATCAACACACCTCAAACAATAACGATTTCTAGATTAAACACCGCATTTTTCGAATTTGTGCAACTAAAACGAATGCATCTAATTGTTGACTCAATTGAACCATATATTCGCTCGTTAAGCTTTCGCCTTGTTGTACCGCTTCTTCCATTTGGCTTAGGATACTTTTCATTGTGTCCTGCAATGTTTCATCGCTGAAATGGCTAATATCATATTGGGCATAATCCTCCCTTCTGGATACTAATACGCCCATCAAAAATTCCCCTTTCAATCTCTTTATTATCTGTCCTAGTAGCAATGTATCATTAATTTCATCAATTTCCGTTCGAGACCTAATAATGGGATATAAAAAAACAGGCATCATAGAACGCCTGTTTGCACAAGTCAATATTCTTGTTTTTAATGCTTTATAAGCCGGGGTCAGCTACACTAAATGAAGTGGTTTGAGTATCTTTTGCAATTTCTATAGGAAGGCTATTCAAATTTCCAATCAGAGTCAAAGATAAGACAGCAAGTAGGATAAGTTTTTTCATTATCATTCACCCCCAAAGTCATTTGATGGTTTTACAATTTAATTATATACTTTTTTTAACAAATTTGCATGGTATGGCTGGATAGGCTTTGAATATTTTGCGGAATAATACAATAAAATACGAATGCATTCTTCCCTTTCTTTCAAATCATTGATGACTCCAAAGTGATTCAAACTATGAACAATAC
>NZ_BILX01000119.1 GCF_004000785.1 Paenibacillus ehimensis NBRC 15659
GGATGGCGGGCAGCGTCTCGTCGGGCGCAACCGAGCCGCTGACGCCGAATAGCATAAGTCCCGTAAAGTAAGAGATGATCAGCATAAGCAGCAGCAGTTCGACAATGAACAGCAGCACGGATACGTACTTGGCCCACAAAATTTTGCCGCGGGAGGCCGGACGGATCAGCAGCAGCTTCACGGTGCCCCAAGTAAATTCGGAAGCTACAATGTCACCCGCCACAATGACGGAAAAAATCGTAACGAGCGGGGCGAGAATCGCCGAGTTGCTCATGAATTGAAGGCCGTGGTTCATCTCCGATTCGAGGACATACTTCATCATCACGCCCATCGAAATAACCGCCAAGACGACAAAAGCAAGCATGATCCACGTTCGCAGGCGGGTATAAATTTTCATCCGTTCGTTCTGTATGAGGCGCAATATGCTAGACAATCCGGTTCCCTCCCGTCACTTCGAGGAACTGCTCCTCGAGCGTTTTGGTCAGCGTCCGGATGCCGTAAACCCGGATTCCCGCCGCAACGAAACGGGCGTTAAGCTCGGCGGTCGCTTCGCGCCGGTTCGGCAGCCATACGACGAGCTCCGAGCCTTCCGCCTGCGCGCGTTCCGCTTCTCCAAGCAGCTCCAGAGCCGCCTCGGGGCGGTCGACTTCAAACCGTACCTCGACCTCCTCCGTCTCCAAAGGCGCCTCCTTGAACGACCGGACATCAAGCAGCCGTCCGTTCTGGATGATGGCGACCCGGTCGCACATCAATTCCATCTCGGACAGCAAATGGCTCGAAACGATGACCGCGAGCCGTTCCTCCACCGCCAACCGGCGCAAATAATCGCGCAGCTCGCGAATCCCCTCGGGGTCCAGACCGTTGGTCGGCTCGTCGAGCACAAGCACCGACGGGCGGTGCAGGATCGCCTGGGCCACGCCGAGACGCTGCCGCATGCCGAGCGAATACGTCTTGACCTTGTCCATAATACGGTTCTCAAGCCTCACCAGCCGGACCACATCGTCGATACGTTCCTTAGTGACATTCGGCATCATCCGGGCAAAATGAACCAGGTTCTGATACCCGGTCATAAACCCGTAAAATTCCGGATTTTCCACAATCGCACCGACATGAAGCATCGCTTGCTCGAACCTTGTTTTCACGCTGTTGCCTTGAATCAGCACTTCTCCATCCGTGATGGCCATTAAACCGACCATCATCCGGATCGTTGTCGTTTTGCCCGCGCCGTTCGGTCCGAGAAACCCGAACACTTCGCCCGGCTTCACTTCGAAGGACAGCCCGTCCACAATCGTTTTAGAGCCGATTCGCTTGGTTACCTGCCGCAGTTGTACTACCGGAGTCGTTTCCATAATGCCTCCATATGTAAAAAATAGGGCATACCTTCCTAACACGGAAAGTATACCATACCTGAAATGACCGACCAAATTTCGAAAAAGGCCGACGCTCTACGCCCCGGATTCCTGCTCGTAATACTGCGCCAAGCTGACAATCATGCTGCCCATCCGCTCTTGCTCCGGGGCAACGACCCGGGTGACGCCCTCTTCGCGAAGCGCTTCAGCCGTCACTTTCCCTACCGCCACGGCGACGACGCCGGTCGCAAAAGCTTCCTTAACCCGTTCGGCCATTCCCTGCTCCCGCGCATAGGCCATCAAAAACCGAACCTGCGGGGTGCTGGTGAACGTCACGGCATCGATAGCGCCGCTCACAATTTCATTCAGCAGCGTATCCACCACCTCCAACGCGGGCGGAACGTGCCGATACGGCAAAATTTCGCGGTACGACGCCTTCCGCTCGGCCAGCCATTGGACAAGCCGGGGCGCGTGGTCGCCGTACAGCTGCAGCGCCACCCTTTGCCCTTGAAGCTCGTAAGGCGTCATCGCCGCGATCAGACTGGCCGTCGTTCCGTCCTCGTCCCGCACGGCAGGGATTAGCCCCAACGTTTTCAAATAATTGATCGTTTTGTAGCCTCTGGCCGCGATTCGGGCTTGGCTTAACGCTTCAACGAACGCTTCCTTCTTGCCTATGCCTTCGGCCGCCTGCACCAATAGCTCCGTGCCGACCCCTGTCGTAAGAATAACCCAATCGATCCCCTTCTCGATCAACCGGGCGATTTCCGCCTCCACTTGCTCCCGCTCGACGGCTACGGTTCCCTGGGCCGGTCGCAAGATCGGCACCCCGCCCAGCTTTTCCACGATGACGCTGAGCTCCGCCGCTTTCCTCGGTCCTGTAAGCGCAATTCGTTTTCCTGCAAGTCTGCTCATCCCGATGCCCCCTTTTGCGGACCTTCTGCCGGTCGCGTATTCCTGCAATGCGTCACAATATCTGACATATAGTTCGTACTATACTGGAAGATTGCCGTTCAATCAATAGATTTGGAGAAACGAATTTTTGCCTGCCGGTTTAAATTCGGGGATAGCGGGCAAATCTAGTACTATCACTCTAGTTCTTTCAAAGGAGGAGTTGTAAAGAATGTTACATTCCAGTATTTTCCGGCTTGCGATTTGCTTTATTCTCATTGTCACCTTGGGAGCGGCGGCCGAGCGGTCCGCCTATGCCTACCATACATCGGCGGATTTGGCCGAAACGGCCATGACATCCCAGGAATGGGATGCAATATTGCAAAGAGACGCAGAGGCTGAAGCGCGGACGGAAAGTCCCGTCTTGAAGCCAGCGTCTTCCCCCGTCTTCTATAAAGTGCGTTCGGGCGATACGCTTTACCGAATCTCCAGATCGTTCGGAATTCCCGTGCAGACCCTGCTTGCCGTGAACGGAATCAACGATCCGGGATCGCTCCAGGCGGGCCAGCAGCTGCAGATTCCGTCGGAGCAAGCGGGGCTTGAGCTGCCCGGAGGACAGGAGGGGATCATCCGGCAGGTGCTGACTTCGACGCTCACGGCTTATACCGCGGGAGTCGAATCGACCGGCAAGAAGCCGTCCCACCCGGAATACGGCATCACCTACAGCGGCAGCAAAGCCGAGGAAGGACGCACGATCGCCGTCGATCCTACGGTAATTCCGATGGGCTCGACCGTCTTCATCGACGGTATCGGGATCCGCAAAGCCGAGGATATCGGATCGGCCATCCGCGGTTCGCGAATCGACTTGTTTATGGACGACGTGAAGCAGGCCCGCGAATTCGGCGTGAAGAAAAATGTGAAGGTATACGTGCTTGAAGGCAAGGCGTAAATAAAGGCAAAAAAAAGCAGGCTGCTTGATCCATTTTTAATCAAGTAGTCTGCTTTTTTGTTTATTTCCAAGTTAGATTTACCTTTTGAACGGGTGTAGTGTATTTTACATAATTTCCATTGGGTTCTGTTTGTCTAAGTAGTCTACCATGTTTATCGTATGCCCCAACCCATAGCTTATACACCGTACCTAATTTCGCATCACCATAAGTCATCCCATTGCCGGAAGTTTCAACAGTTACGATTGCATCGATTCTTCAACTTCCGTATTTTTCCCGCAATTGGCGAATGCGGCTCATGACATCTTTTCCTATCGTCGCCTCGAATTCCTGATAGATCGGCTCCCACCGCTGCATCCATTCGCGGCGTTCCTCCGGCGTCTGAACGTGAATTTGCATGCCCCCCTGCTGGCGCAGCTCTTCAAGCTGGCGCCGGTTCATCTCGATCGCATTCTCATTGGCCCAGCGCGCCGTTTCTTCAAGCGCTTCTACCAAGGGCTGCTTCACATCCTCAGGAAGCTTGTCCCAGAACGATTTGTTCATCAGCACCGTATACCCGAGATATCCGTGGTTGCTGATGGTCATATATTTTTGCACCTGATAGAACTTTTTCGTACGGATATTGGAAATCGTATTCTCTTCGCCGTCCACGACGCCCGACTCCAGGCCGCGATAAACTTCGTTAAACGGAATCGGATTCGTCTTCGCCCCGAACTGCCGAAACTGCGCTTCAATCACTTTGCTGGGCAAAATACGAAAGCGCTGTTCCTTAAAATCGGAAGGATGGATCAGCGGTCCCTGATTGGAAGTCATTTGCTTGAAGCCGTTGCCCCAATAGGACAAGCCGACCAGATTTTTGCTTGCCAGCTTATCGAACAGCAGCTTCCCTAGCTCGCCGTCAAACGCCTCCTGTACCGCTTCGTCGCTCAAAAACGCATACGGCAGGTCGAACGTCAGCCACGCCGGAACATGCTCGGACAGATTGGCAAAGGAAGGGGCGATCATCTGTACGCTCCCGCGCATAAGCGCATTCATTTCGTCGGTCTCGTTATAGAGAACCGCGTTCGGGAACACTTCGACCTTCACGCGGCGGTCCGTCTTTTCGGACATTAACCGGGCGAACCTTTGAGCCGCCAGACCTTTGGGCGTATTTTCGGCAACGACATGGCTGAATTTAATGACCAGTGCTTGGTCGAAGCCTTCTTGCTCGTCATCCGTCACGTCGGATATCGTCGAAAATCCCGGATAAAACCCGATCGCCACGGCAGCGGCAAGTCCGATGAATACAACAAGCAGCGTTCCGAGCAAAGGCCTCACGCCCGCCCACCTCCGGAGTGTCATGATCATGATGTACAATAACATATGTCGCCGCTCAACTCAATGAAGAACGTACAGCCGAACATGAATTTTGATGAAACGGATAAACTAAAGAAAACGCGGACGATACCCCGCAAACGAAGGAGGTTTCGGACGAGATGCCGGCAAGATTCGTACGGGGTCTGCTTTGGTGCCTTCTGCTGATGCCGATCGTATTGACGGGCTGCGGCGGCGGAAAAAAACAAGAGCAGCAACAAAAGCAACAAAGTCAAAAAAAACAGCAACAAGACAAACCGATCGATACGGTGCTTCAGCAGCAGATGAAGATGTATCAGGATATAAAAAAGAGCGAGTACGAGCAGCAGGAAAAAATCCGCAAGGAAGAAAAAAAGCAGCTGAAAAAGCTGCAAAAGGACCAGCAAAAAATGCTGCAGCGGGAACTCGAATTTCAGGAAAAAGTTCGTCTTGGGGGGGACCCGTGGGCAGGCGGCAAAAAGGAAAAGCAGCAGTCCAAGCAGCAAGGAAAATCCGGGAACAACAAACAATCGTCCAATAATAAAAATAACTCTTCCAAGCAGCAGCAAGGCAAGGGGAAGAATGAGAAAAAGACGATGCCGGGAGCATAATCCCCCTCATTTCCTACCTATCCCTTATCGACAGCCCATCCCCGCTCCATTCCGGTTGCGGAAGATAGGGCTGTTCTATTTTTCAATCGCCGCATCCTGTTGTATGATAATATATCGTAGAAAGGGGCGGACGGATGATGCTGCAGCGCTTGAAAATCAACTGGAAAATCGCGATTTTGTCCTTCGGCATCGTCCTGTTCTCGCTCTGTATCGGAGGGACGATTCTCCTTGGCAGCATCGTCCGGCTGAAGGAGGAGGAGCTCGGACGGCGGCTGCTTGTGACCGCCCGCACCGTCGCGCAGATGCCGGAGATCGTCTCCGGCATTGAGGACCCCGGAATGCGCGCCGGCATCCAGCCCGCCGCCGAGCGCATCCGCATCATCAATGACGTGACCTATGTCGTGGTGATGGATATGCACCGGCTGCGGCTGTCGCATCCGGTGGAAAGCAACATCGGCACCGTTTCGTCCGGCGGCGACGAAGGTCCTGCCTTTGCCGAGCACACCTATGTGTCCAAGGCAGAGGGCGAGCTCGGAACGGCGCTGCGCGCCTTCGTGCCGATTATGAACGCCGAGCATGCCCAGGTCGGCGTCGCGCTCGTCGGCCGAATCCAGCCGACCGTAGGGCAGGTGCTGCTGGACCTGTCGAGCCAAGCCTACGTTGTGCTGTTCATTTCCCTGCTCTTCGGGCTGTGGGGATCGTGGAAGCTCGCCCAGCATATCAAGCGGCAGATGTTCGAACTGGAGCCGCACGAAATCGCCGCGCTTCTGGTCGAGCGTACGGCGACATTCAACGCGATGCATGAGGGCGTCATAGCCATCGATAAGTTCGAACGCATCACGATTTTCAACGAGAAGGCAAAGCAAATGCTTAAAGTATCGGGCGACGTCGTCGGCAAGTCGATTTGGGAGGTGCTCCCGGATACGCGGCTGCCCGAAATATTGGAGCTCAATCATCCGATTTTCAATCAAGAGCTGGTCATTCAGGACACGCCGATCATGAGCAACCGGGTACCGATCACCGTAGGCGGGGAAACCGTCGGCGCCGTCGCCATTTTTCAAGATCGGACGGAAGTGACGCGGATGGCCGAAGAACTGACCGGCGTCCGGACCTTCGTCGATGCGCTGCGCGTACAAAACCACGAGTACATGAACAAGCTGCATACGATCGGCGGCTTGATTCAGCTGGGAAGCAACGAGAAAGCGCTTGATTACTTGTTCGAGATGACCGAGCAGAAAGAAGAGCTGACCCGCTTCCTCGACAGCCGCATTCACAACGAAAGCTTGACCGGTCTCCTGCTCGGCAAGATCAGCCGCGGCCGTGAGCTTGGCATCGAGGTGACGATCGACCGGCAAAGCAGGCTGGAACGGTTTCCCGAACGGCTCGATCATCACGATTTCGTGATTCTGCTCGGCAATCTTCTGGAGAATGCTTTTGACGCTCTGCATCATCAAACCAAGGATAACAAACGCATCTTCATCAGCCTTGAACAAGATGACGAGCTGCTCTCCGTCCTCGTCGAGGACAATGGCTGCGGCATGGAGGAATCCGTCAAGGCCCGTATATTCGAACACGGTTTTACGACCAAAGGGGACGCCGGACGCGGAATCGGACTTCACCTGCTTGCCGGTATCGTGCGGAAAGGCGGGGGCTCGATTCAGATCGAATCGGCCCCGGGAGAAGGAACGGCGTTCATCATCACGTTCCCGATGCAGTAATGTTTTGCAGTCCGATGCTCTTCATTTACAGTGAAAGCGAGGGGGACCACAAGCAAGATGGTAACCGGTATGAACGAACTCAAGCGGGACGCTCTCCGCGTCCTGTTGATCGAAGACGATCCCATGGTGCAGGAGGTCAACAGTCAATTCGTCGAGCGGGTGGAAGGCTTCCGTGTCGTCGGCATTGCGTCCACTGGGGATGAAGGGTTACGCATGGTGAAGAAGCTGCAGCCCGATCTGGTTATCCTCGATATTTTCATGCCGGTGCAGGACGGCATCGAGACGCTTCTGGAGCTTCGCCGAAATCAAACTCCCGTCGATGTGATGATTATCAGCGCGGCCAACGATATGCGCACCATCGAGAAGATGCTTCAGAACGGGGCCGTCGATTACATTATGAAACCGTTTAAATTCGAACGGGTGAAGCAGGCGCTCGAGCATTACCGGAAGATGAAGACAGCGCTCGACAGCGGCCGCCCCGCTTCTCAATCCGAGCTGGACCGGCTGCTTTTCGGCAGAACGGATGAGGCGTCTTCACCGGATGACCGGGTGGAAGTGCCGCAGGAATTGCCCAAAGGGCTTCAGGCTGTAACTCTGAAGCAGATTATGCAATTTCTAGTCGGCCAATCGGAGGCGCTTTCGGCCGAAGAGGTCGCCGAAGGTGTCGGCATCGCCCGGGTGACGGCCCGACGCTATCTCGATTATTTGGAGAAGAGCGGACAAGTCCGTCTCGATCTTCAATACGGGGTCGGCCGTCCCGTCAATAAATACAGATTGTCCTCTCCGCCCGGCGGATCGCGTTAACAAACACGCGGTCCGCTTTTTTGTGCCCTCCCCAAGACCAAAAAGACCAAAACAACCAATATGTCCAAATGATTCACAAGCCATTATGAAAGCGATAACATAAAACACGAAAAGAGAACGCATTTTAGAAATGAGGGATTGCCATGAAAATCAACTTCAAAAACCTTACGGTTCAGGTCTTGATTGCGATTGTCCTCGGAATCTTGATCGGACAATTTTTCCCGGCGTTCGGGGTGCAGCTCAAAGTGCTCGGCGATATGTTCGTCAAGCTGATCAAAATGGTCATCGCCCCCATCGTCTTTTTCACAATTGTAATCGGTTTCGCGAATATGGGAGATATGAAAAAGATCGGCCGGATCGGCGGCAAAGCGCTGCTGTATTTCGAGATCATTACGACCTTTGCCATGGCGATCGGGATTGCGGTCATGTATCTCGTCCGTCCCGGCTCGGGCATGGACGTCAGCAAAGTGGGAGCCAATGCGGCCGACGTGGCAAAGTATGCGAAGCAAGCGGCGGAAGCTCCGCACGGCTTTATGGATTTTCTGCTCAGCGTCATTCCGGACAGCGTCGTAGGCGCGCTCGCCAAAGGCGACATGCTGCCGGTGCTCCTGTTCTCCGTCATGTTCGGTCTCGCTATGGCTTCCCTGGGCGAGAAATCCAGACCCGTCACACAATTGTTCGAGAAGTTGAACGACATCTTCTTTAAATTGGTCGCCATGATCATGCGCTTCTCCCCGATTGCCGCGGGCGGCGCCATGGCTTATACGATCGGGAAATTCGGGATTGCCTCCCTGTTCTCCCTTGGCAAAATGATGGGCTCCGTCTACATCACCATGTTTTTGTTCGTCATCGTTATTCTCGGCGCCGTAGCCCGATTCTATGGCTTCAGCATCTTCAATCTGCTGAAGTTCATCAAAGAAGAAATTTTGTTGGTGCTGGGCACGTCCTCCTCCGAATCGGCGCTGCCGCGCTTGATGGAACGTCTTGAGAAATACGGCTGCTCCAAGTCAGTCGTCGGTCTGGTCGTCCCAACCGGCTACTCGTTCAACCTGGACGGCACGTCGATTTACTTGTCGATGGCTGCTCTATTTATCGCGCAAGCCTATGGCATCGAGCTGACGTGGCTGCAAATTGCAACGCTGCTGGGCGTGCTGATGCTGACCTCCAAAGGCGCAGCAGGCGTCACCGGCTCCGGCTTCGTCACCTTGGCGGCCACGCTTGCGGCAATCCCGGGCAACGTAATTCCGCTCGAAGGCATGGCGCTTCTGCTGGGCGTTGACCGGTTCATGTCCGAAGCCCGCGCCATCACGAATCTGATCGGCAACAGCGTCGCAACCGTCGTCATCGCAAAAAGCGAGAAGCAATTCGACCATCAGACGATTGCAGCATCGCCTTCTTCGGAAGAACACGTATATGTCAGCGGCGAATCCAAAGCCCTCACTCCGAATTAACGTACAAAAAAGCAGCCGTACCCTTGCCGGTGCGGCTGCTTCATTATTCCCTATTTCGACCGTTCCTCAACCGTTTCCTCGAACACACATTCTTCCAGCTTCAGCATCTTCGTTTTATGCTTCCACTTATAGGTCAGCCATATCGCCAAAAAGAGCGGAATGCCGATATAAGAGGCAAACAGGTAGGCCCAATCGACCGTGCCGTCCTTAATCCCCCCGATACACTGGCCGACAATAACGATACCGCACAGCACCCCGGCCAAAATCGGCCCGAACGGAAACCATTTGGCCCGGTAGGGCAGATCGTTGATGTCGCGGCCTTGAGCGACATACGCTTTGCGGAAGCGGTAGTGGCTAATCGCTATGCCGAGCCAGGCGATAAAGCCCGACATGCCGGATGCATTCAGCAGCCAAGTGTAGACGACTCCGTCGCCGAATGAGGACGACAAGAAAGCGAACATGCCCAAAGCGCTCGTTGCCAGCAGCGCATAAACCGGAACGCCTCTCTTGCTCAGCTTGGCGAGGAAACGCGGCGCTTTCCCTTCTTTGGCCAGCACCCACAGCATCCGGGTCGACGCGTACATGCCGGAGTTCCCTGCCGAGAGCACCGACGTGAGAATGACGGCGTTCATCACCGACGCGGCGATGCTGAGGCCGGCTTTTTCAAATACCATTGTGAACGGGCTCATCGCTACGTTATCACTGGCCAAATTTTCGTTCGTATACGGAATCAGCAGACCGATCACAGCGATGGCGATCAAATAAAACAGCAGAATGCGCCAGAAAACGGAGCGGATCGCCTTAGGCACGTTGCGGCGCGGGTCTTCGCTCTCCCCTGCGGCTACCCCTACCAGCTCGGTACCCTGAAAGGAGAACCCTGCGGCCATAAAGACGCCGAGCGCAGCCAAGAACCCTCCATGGAAAGGCGCGTCGCCGATCGTAAGATTGCGGAAGCCGACGGCTTCGCTGGACCAGATCCCGATGATCATCAGAAGGCCGACTCCGATGAACACGATGATCGTGACGACCTTAATTAACGCGAACCAGTACTCCGATTCTCCGTAGCTTTTTACCGAAAGCAGATTGAGTCCTACCATCAAAGCAAGAAACAACGCGCTCCAGAGCAAAGAAGGACTGTCCGGAAGCCAAAATTTAATGATCAATGTCGCTGCCGACAGCTCGGCGGCTATTGTAATCGCCCAATTGTACCAATAGTTCCAGCCGAGCGCGAACCCGAACGCCGGATCTACGAAGCGGGTCGCATACGTGCTGAACGTCCCCGAAACCGGCATATAAGTAGCCATTTCGCCTAAGCTTGTCACTAGAAAATAAACCATGATGCCGATAATCAAATACGCAAGGAACGCCCCGCCCGGACCGGCTGAATGAATGGCTCCGCCGCTGGCCAGAAACAGGCCGGTACCGATGGAACCGCCAAGCGAAATCATAGTCATGTGCCGGGCTGCCAGCCCTCTTTTCAACTGATTCGGGGATGAAGATTTGTCCACTCGGGTAGAATTCATAGATCGCTACTCCTTCTGAAAATGTTAAGGGTCACCCTCATCAAAGATTTTTTATGGCGCTTTCAATGCTCCAAACTAGTTCGTAGGGCATAAAAAAAGCCGCAACCTTTATGCGACTACTTGGTCCTCTTAGGTTTATTCATAAAATTTCAACAATATGCCTACCCATTCTATCATATTTTGTTCCGTTTTATCTAGTCCTATCTTTTGACAAGTGCTCATTAAAAAGAAAGACACCCGACGGATTCCTGGCAGATAATACATATTAAATAGTTTATGGAAAAAGTGGGGAAGGAATAGTTTGACTAGGAGGATACACGATTATATTTGCTGCTTTCCGCCCCTACTTTCGGCCCCAGAAGGACTTGCAAGGGATTAGGAATACGAAAGATTTATAGGGGGTTGTTCTTCGCGGAAAAGTAGAAAGGGACCGTCAGAATGGATGACGATCCCCGCCTCTGTGGGCCTAGGCTATCTGCCCAATGATAATGCAACCCTGCTTAATGTTTCGTTAATCAGCTTAACGATAGCTTCGGTATGATCGTGAATGAAAAAATGTCCGCCATCATACTCAACAATCTTGAAAGACCCGTTGCTATGATCACTCCAAGCGGTCAAATGCTCGGGTGCCATGTCGTCTTCTTTTCCATTTAAAACGGTAAGCCCGCAATCGAACTTCATATTTTTTTCATGGTAAACATAGGTTTCGACCAGTTTATAGTCCGATCTTAAAAGCGGTATAAAAATGTCCGCCAATTCCCGGTTTTCGAACAATTCGCGCGGTGTCCCTCCCAGTTGGTGAACTTCTGACATAAACTCGGCTTCCGGGAGGAGGTGCATCACCTTTCTGTCATGCGGACACTGCGGCGCCCGGCGGCCGGATGCAAAGATGTGCACAGGCTCCACGCCCTTTTGCTGCTTGATTTTGCAGCAGAGCTCATACGTCAGCAAGCTTCCCATGCTGTGCCCGAACAGGGCAAATGGGGCATGGAGTCGACCGCTGATTTCACGGTAAATATCGTCGACCGCTTGCTCTACGTTAGCATAAGGAGATTCATTAAATCTCCGGCCTCTGCCGGCCAGTTCCACAGGATACAATTCAATATCCGCATTCAATAATTTTTTCCATTTGGAGTAGATCGTAGCCGACCCACCGGCATAAGGCAGACAAAATAACTGGATTTTACTCATTAAATTATGGCACCCCAATCCGTTTAATAGAACCGTATCCTAAGACAGGCAATCCGGCTTCTCTTTATGCCCTCTGTCATATTGTTCATTGCTCCCGGGGCCTATCTGTCTATAACCATTCATCGGCTTGCTACAAAAGCGAAATGAAGATTGATCCTAACGATAAACCTCCCTTGCTTATAAATTGTGCAACTACGGCAACCTATATTTTACCAAATAAAAAAGGTATTGTATATTTCGTTTTTGTAATCAAAA
>NZ_BILX01000120.1 GCF_004000785.1 Paenibacillus ehimensis NBRC 15659
GCCAGCCCTCCGCCGGCAGCCCCGCGGGCGCTGCGGCGCAGACGGGCACAGCGCCCGGCGCAGCACAGCCGCCGCAGGGAGACAGCATCCTCGGCCGCTACTTCGGCTTCGTGCCGACGTCTTTTACCGCGCGCATTCCGCGGGACGAAGTGACCTACGGCAGCAGGCGGCTGGAGCAGCTGTTCGCCGCCGTCCGGGCCAAAGGCAAGTACGTCCGGTTGTTCGAGCGGCACGTGCCCGAGCAGCCGAGACGAACCGCGTCCGTCCCTTACGAGACTTGGCTCGCCGTCAATTACAAGGTGGAGCTGGCTTGCGACATGAAGCGCAGCGAAATTCACTCTCTGGGCATCCAGCTGCAAACGGGCGTGATCCGCGAGCGGTTCATGGATTGGATCGCTCCGGTCGATTTTACGCCGCAGCTGCCCGCTCACGTCTACATTACGCCAGACCGGATTGCGCTGCCCCGCGCGGTGCTCTACCTTGAAGAGCATCTGGAAAGCAAGCTGGCCAAGTACGACCACCGCTGGGCGAAAGAAGCCCAGCTTCGGCTCGCGGATGAACAGGCCCGCGTCCGCGATTATTACGAGGCGCTGCTCCAGAGCGCCGAGCCCGATCAAAGGCCGGACATCGAGGCGCAGTACGCCGGTCGCTCCCGGGAAATTGAATGGCAGTACCGCCCGCGCATCCGAATATCCGCCATCAACTGCGGATTGTTCCACGTTTCCTCTGCGAAACCGCCCGCGTACTGACGAACGGGCGCGAAACGGTACGTTTTTCTGGGGAAAGTATTTTTGGACAGACTACAGGTTCTAACAATCTTTTCGGCGCATACCTTGTACAATAAAGGCATATTCGCAGCGGAATGCGCATAATGCCGATCTCAGGCCAACGACTCCTAAGCGAAGCAGGTGAAACTATGAAAAAGCTCACGTTCGCGCTCGTCTCGCTGCTGCTCGGCACAAGCCTGCTTGCGGCCTGGCCGCTCGAATCGCCCCCCGCGCACGCGGTAGAGGAAACGAAGCCTACGGCTCCTCCGTCCTCGCCGCCGATGGAATCGGCAGCCGACATTGCCGCTCCGACGCTGCAAGCGGCTGTGGAGCGGTTTATGAAGCAGCTCGCGCTCCAGCCCGGCTTCGAGCCGTGGCAGCAGGCGTCCTGGACAAGCTATCCGCTCGGACCGGGCATGCACGGCTGGGTCATCATCGTAAGCGCCGAAGGCTCGGAAGCGGGCTATCTGGTTATCCACGCCGAAGAGCAGGATACATACCGGCTGACCGAGTACGGCACAGGCGCGTACCCGTTATTCAGCTTGCAAACGCTGCATCGAAGCTTGGTGCAGCTTGAACTTATCGAATATCCGCATCATACCGAAAGATTATACTTCGGCCCGCTGCAGGCGCTCTGGAAAATAACCGTACAGAACGCGGACCGCATCTGGTATATCGACGCCAAGACCGGCGAGGAAATGCCCTTCACAGGCGACGTCAAGCTGCCCAAAAGCAAGGCAGCCCCAGCGCCGAACGTTCAGGCATTCACCAATACCGATGCCAAGCATACGATACAGGAAAGCGGACAAATGGAGCCGGCGGAGCCTTATGCCCGGCTGCCGTGGGTGCAAGGCAAGTCCGACCAGCCGCTCCCCTTCGACGACCTCAAGAAGCTGATCGCTCAAGGCAGCAAGCCGGTGTACGCCGCCGAGCTTTACGAAGGCAGCGTTACCCTACCGCTTCCCGTCGCAGGCTTTCAGGTATGGTCCAGCGGGGATCGCTTCGTGCAATTCCGGCAGGACGACGACCGCTTTCTTCCCTACGAGGCGCTGCAGCGTCTCGGCAGCTTTTATCCTTAACTACGGTTTTCTCCTCTTCCCTATATAGAAAAGCTTCCCGCCTGACGGCAAGAAGCTTTTCCTTTTTTTATTTATCGAACTCACCGCTCCGCCCCTTTGCCCAAGCTTCTCCCGAGACGCCGCACACCCTCGCGCAAAGGCTTCGTCCACATGCCGATCGCAACCGGCAGCATGCCGAACCAGCGGTACTGCCACGGCTCCTTGCCTTCCCTCCGGTCCGCCCGCACCTGCCTGCGCACCTCCTTCGGCATCTCGATGTACCGGACGAACCGCTCCGTTACATATTTCACAAGCTCGTCGCTTTTCGCCATGTTGCCGTTCACCTCTACATCCCAGTATGGTCCGCATCCGGTTGCGGCAAACCTGCGCTTCGTCCTATAATGAAATCGAGCGTAAAATCGCGGTCCGGTTGGTAGCCCGGATGCACGGGTTCTCCCGGCTTTTAGGAGATGCAAGCCCGTGTCATATCCTTCCCCCCTCGGGATGTCCATCGCTCGCAAGACGTAAGGAGGGGAAAGCATGAAGCTTACCGTTTATTTTGAAGGTGAATTTTGGGTAGGTGTGACGGAGCACGAAGCGGACGGCAAAGTCAAAGCGAGCCGTTACGTGTTCGGATCGGAGCCGTACGACGCCGAGGTGATGGAGTTCGTGCAGTTTCGTATGCTGCCGCTGCTCGCGCAAACGTCGGTGGGCGTCAGCGTCGATACCGTGGCCCGGCGGGGCCGCGTCAACCCGAAGCGGCTCGCCCGCGAAGCCGCCCGCGAGATGGAGCGCAAAGGCGTCCGAAGCGCAGCGCAGGAAGCGCTGAGGCTAGAGCTGGAGCACCGCAAGAAAACGCGCAAGATCGTCTCCCGGGAGCAGCGTGAAGCCGAGAAGGAACGCAAACGCGAAATCGCCATTCAAAAAGCGAAAGCCAAGCACCGCGGCCGATAACGGTCGCGTGCAAAAAAACACCCGGATGCCGGGCTGTCTGCGACAGTCCGGACAAACGGGTGTTTTTGCCATGGATATGAGGTTTAAATTTTCTCCGGCGCCTCGAGACCGATCAGCGCCAAGCCGTTCTTCAGCGTAATCCTTACGGACTCCACGAGGGCAAGACGCGCTTTGCGCACTTCGGCATCTTCCGCCTTCAAAATCTTGCATTCATGATAAAAACGGTTGAAGCTTTGCGCCAGATCGACCAAATACCGGCTGATAATGGAAGGCTCCAGCTTATGCATCGCCTGCTCGACCCGTTCCTTGAACAAATACAGCTGCTTCAGCACGCCTTGCGCCTCTTCGTTCTCCAGGTGCTTCGGATCGAAGCCTTCGAACGACTGCGTCTCCGACGGATCGGCTTTGGCCAGTACGCTGCACGCCCGCGCATGCGTGTACTGCACGTAAGGACCGGTTTCGCCTTCGAAATTCAGCGCCTCGTCCCAGGAGAAGACGATATCTTTAATCCGGTTGTTGCTCAAATCGTTGAAAATAATCGCCCCGACGCCGACCTTGCGTGCAACCTCGTCTTTATTGTCCAGATTCGGATTTTTCTCTTCAATAATTTCGCGGGTCTTCTCGATCGCTTTGCCGAGCAGATCCTCGAGGTTGATGACATTGCCCTTCCGGGTCGACAGCTTCGCGCCTTCCAAGCTGACTTTGCCGAACGGCACGTGCAGCATTTGCTTCGACCAATCGTAGCCCATCAGCTCGATCACTTTGAACAGCTGGTTAAAATGCAGGCTTTGCCCCGCATCGGTCACATAGATTCCTTTGTCAAAATCGTACGTGTTCTTGCGGTACTTGGCCGCCGCCACGTCGCGCGTATGGTACAGCGTGCCGCCGTCCTTTTTCACCATGAGCGCCGGAGGCATATTGAATTGGTCGAGCCGGACGAGAAGCGCTCCGCCGTCTTCTTCCAGCAGTTTTTTCGCCTTAAGCTCGTCCAGAACCTCCGCCATTTTATCGTTGTAGAAGCTTTCGCCGGCATACGAATCGAACTTCACGCCGAGCAGTTCGTACATCTTGTGGAACTCCTTCAAGCTGATGTCCACAAACCAGCGCCACAGCCTGTGCGCCTCTTCGTCTCCCTGCTCCAGCTTCACGAACCACGCGCGCGCTTCGTCCTCCAGCTCCGGCTTCACGTCGGCTTCATCATGAAACTTGACATAAATGCGCTGCAGCTCGTCGATGCCTTCCGCTTCGACAGCCGCCTGGTCCCCCCACAGCTTGTAGGCGACGATCAGCTTGCCGAACTGCGTGCCCCAGTCGCCGAGATGATTGACGCCCACGCTGTTATATCCCATAAAATTGAAAATGTTATAAAGCGCATTCCCGATCACCGTGGAGCGGAGATGCCCGATGTGGAACGTCTTCGCGATGTTCGGCGAGGAGAAGTCGATGACGATGTTCCGACCTTGACCGTATTCCTGCGAGCCGTAACGGTCTTGGCGCGCCAAGACTTCACCGACGACTTCTTTGGCGAAATCGGCCGGGTTCAAAAATACGTTAAAATAGCCGGACACCACGTCGACCCGCTGAACGGCCGCATTGTCGCTCCAGCCCGCCTTGAGCTCTTCCGCAATCGCCTGCGGCGCCTTCCGCAGCTGCTTGCTAAGCTTGAAGCAGGGCAGCGACAAATCCCCCATCTGCGGATTCGGCGGATATTCGATCAGCTCCGCCAGCGCTTCCTGCGATACGCCTTCGAGCTTTGCCGCCAGCTGCCCGGCCAACCATTGTTTGTAATTCATACACGATGTGCCCCTTTCTTCGAACGAACGCCGTCATCCCAGCCGTACGTCTTTCATACAAGAAAGCACCCCGGTCGGGGTGCCGTTTTTCAACGTCGCACTTAGGTTTTGCCAGCCTTTGCATATGTTCCATTATATCGGGCGCGAAAAACCGAGTCAAGCCGGGTTTGCTGCGTCAGCTCAAGGATTTTGCCCGTCCGGCGGCACTTCGTTCCGGCATGCGCGCGATTTTGGTATGAAATTTGGACACCGACGAAAAAATAAGGGAGGAAATCCAAAACAACCTTTAATAAGGAGGCGTTCGTTCATGCCGTTGGTTCCTTTCGAACCGTTCAGACACGTCGATCGTTGGAAAAAAGAAATGGACAGATTTTTTAACGAGGGGCTGCCTTCCGCATTCGGATTCCAGCAGGAGTTCGGCGCGCCGCGGATGGACGTCTATGAAACCGAGAGAGAGGTCATCGCCCACTGCGAGATTCCGGGTCTGGAGAAAAAAGAGGACGTGGACATCCATGTGGAGCATCAGACGCTCACGATTGTCGGCACCGTACACAAAGTCCAGGAAGCGAAAGAAGAGCAGTTTCACCGCAAGGAGCGCTATACCGGCCGCTTCCAGCGCACGGTAGCGCTGCCGGCGGAAGTGGAGGCCGAGGGCACGGTCGCCAGCTACAAGAACGGCATTCTTGAAGTGAAAATGCCCAAGACTCAGAACAACGCCAGAAAGCGGATCGACGTGGAATTTCATTGATTAAGTGAATCGCTGAATAAAAATCAAGTTCATCGTTGTTCTTTTATAAACAAGGATGAACTTTCTTATCCACTTACGCACAATACGCTCTTGCTCCGATCCCACACAAACACATTGGTTTTGTTCCTTCAAGTACTGGTTAATCTATCGTCAGATCACATTTATTCGTTCGGATTCAGGAACGAAATTCAGGTATCAGGAGATAATTTCCAGTACTTTTGTATTAATCCTATTGTCCCTTACATTGTTATTAGATGAGATTTATAAACTTTTTTTGTCATTTTAGTAGAAAATTGTCGAATAATAAATAAGAATAAAGTGATTACCAATTTAATCATTTTTATGAAATAATTTCTATATACTAAAAGAGAGGTGATATCTAATACCATATAATTAAAGCTTTTTAAAGGAAGAATCATTTGTTTTAACGGAAGTGTTACTTACAAATAGGCGGTTTATCTTCTTTAATGAAATTAAACTTTCGGATGAATACATGCTTATCTAGAGTTTTGTTTAATCTCTTCAATTTCTTGATGCAATTTGCTGATTTTTTTATTGATCTTTATCGTATTTAGCATAATCACGAATAAAAAGACGATAATTAACACCCACGGCAATACAGTAATACCAGCAC
Source organism: Paenibacillus ehimensis NBRC 15659 (assembly GCF_004000785.1). Lineage (GTDB taxonomy): Bacteria > Bacillota > Bacilli > Paenibacillales > NBRC-103111 > Paenibacillus_G > Paenibacillus_G ehimensis. The sequence continues at coordinate 5,955 of NZ_BILX01000120.1, forward strand.
TTATATAGATTTGCATCATATCTATCTGAGGACTTGGATTCATTTCTTTATGTCACCACCTAAAAAAGTTTATTAAAATTATACCATATTATATATTAGGAGTAAAAAATATGAAGAAAATTGCATATGCCTTATCTCTTTCGGCAGCACTGTCTCTTTCGAGTGTCTCTGTAGGTTTTGCAGAACAAGCGCCGTTATCAGCCAGTACTCAAAAATCTATTAATTTAAACGAAAAAGAAGCTGAGTCTATCAAACAAGCATTTACAAGAATTGGAGTTAATCCAGAAACTCAATTAAAACTAATTAATAAAATCGAATCGGGACAATTGTTGGATTCCATCAATCCTGATAAGCAGCACCTGGGCATTACGTCTAAATCTGTTGAGGAAACCGACGTGACTTACACCGAAAATATCATAACCACTTACCCGGACGGCTCACTAAAGAAAACGTCCATTACAAGAGCTAAACTAACTGCTCCTACATATCCTATATCTACAATGGGTTCAGGCGTTAAGCCAGGTCAAACAACGTGCGGCTCAGGATACTGCTCGATCCAAAATGCTTTAGTGTATTCAGAAACTGGAGTTTGGACTGCTCAATTTTCCGCAGACTATACCCTTGTTGATGGCGATAATAACGATTACATTAGTGATGTATCCGATTATCAAATAAGTACAAGTTTGTTCACATCTTATTCTGAACCAAATCTAAGAATTGAAAAAAGAAATGAATCCCTTGAGGGGCCCGCCAAGGCCAGTCTAACTTTTATCTTAAAAACTCTAAGTGGATCAATAACCCAGTCCGTTCTCTTTTATGTACAAAATAATTCAACCTATGTATCTTAAAATACAGAAGGAATAAGTTTCCACTATTGGATAAGTTTTCTCAGGCCCGCCGTCCAATTGTAATCCAATTGAAATATGCTTTTCATCTTCCCTTAATGTACAGCCTTTATAATAAAGCTCGACCCCCTTTTTCATATAGATTCTCTCTCGACCCGCGGCCCGTTGCTTGCGGGTCGCTTTTTTTCATAGAAAAAACCGGAGCTTCCGGCTGCTGCCGGTTTCCTCCGGTTTACGAGTTTAAAGCATTTTCTGCATCATGACAACGTCCAGCAGCTTGCCGAATTTGAAGCCGACCTCGCGCATCGTGCCAACGGTATCGAATCCGAACTGCCGATGAATATGAATGCTGCTGCCGTTGCCCTCCACGATCCGCGAGAGCACCGTATGCAGCCCGGCCCTTTTCCCTTCGGCCAATACGGCTTCCAGCAGCTTTTTCCCCAGTCCCTGACCGCGGTGCCCGTCCCGGATATATAAGGAGAGCTCCGCCGTGCGCGCATAGGCCAGCCGGTCGGAATACCGGTTCGCGGCAGCCCAGCCGAGAATCAAACCGGCGTCCTCGGCGACGACGACCGGGTAAGCTTCGCCGTGCTGCTCGAACCATTCCAGCTGCTGCTCCAGCGTGCGCGGAACCGTATCGAACGTCGCTACCGTCGTTAACACGGCTTCGTTATAAATATCCAAAATGTGCGGTATATCCGCATGTCCGGCCCGTCTGATCTCCATTAGAAGCCCGCTCCCTCTCACGAAATGCCAGCGATTTTTCCGCCTACTATAGCAAGGTTTCGCAAGAAATGCAAGACTGAGACCGGGAAGCGGTATATCATAGACCGAGCGTTTCCGTCATTTCCTTAAGAACCGTCTCATCCTTCATCATGCTCACGGCTTTTCGGAAGTCCGTATACATCACGCGGTCTTCGTCCAGAAACGGCACATGCTTGCGGCATTGGGCGTATACCCACGCCGTTCCCTTGCCCAGTCCGTCGGCTCCCCGGTAATCGGCCGCTTGCGAGCCGCACAGCAGCTCGATCGCGACGACGTTGTACGCATTTTCGACGATTTTGGCCGCTTTTCTCGCGCCGATCGTTCCCATGCTCACGTGATCTTCCTGATTCGCCGAGCTTGGAATCGAATCGACGCTGGCCGGATGCGCAAGCGATTTGTTTTCGGACACAAGTGACGCCGCGGCATACTGCGCAATCATGAAGCCCGAGTTCGTGCCGCCGTACTTCGTCAGAAACGGAGGCAGCCCTCCGCTTAGCTGGGGATTGACCAGCCGTTCGATTCGCCGCTCCGATATATTCGCCAGCTCCGCCACGGCGATCGAGAGGAAATCCATCGCCAGCGCAACCGGTTGGCCGTGAAAATTGCCTCCGGAAATCACTTTCTCCTGCTCGGTGAAAATGAGAGGATTATCCGTTACCGAATTCATCTCGATCACTAATTTATCGTGGATATATTGGAGCGCATCGGCCGAAGCGCCATGAACCTGCGGGACGCAGCGCAGGGAATAAGCGTCTTGGACGCGCAGCTCCCCTTGATTCGTCATCAGACGGCTGTCCCGGGTCAGCTTGCGGATGTTCGAAGCGACCTGCCGCTGGCCGGCATGCGGGCGGATGTCGTGGGTTTCCGGTTCGAACGCCTGCCTTACGCCCTGCAAGGCCTCGGTAGTCAGAGCGGCAGCGCAATCGGCCCATTTGGCCAACTGCAGCGCATCCCAGCAAGCCAAAGCGCCGACGGCGGTCATGACTTGGGTACCGTTGATCAGAGCCAAGCCCTCCTTCGCTTCAAGCGACACCGGTGCGATTCCCGCCTTGTCCATGGCCGCTTTTCCGTCCAGCTTCTCTCCCCGGAACAATGCCTCCCCTTCCCCCATCATGACCAGCGCCAAATGGGACAACGGGGCCAAGTCGCCGCTGGCGCCGAGCGAGCCTTTCTCCGGAATCAGCGGCACGACGCCCTTGTTCAGCATCTCGACCATCGTTTCCACGACGGAGTAGCGTATCCCGGAATAGCCTTGAATCAAAGCATTGATGCGCAGCAATATGATCGCTCTCGCCACTTCCTCCGGAAACGGATCGCCGATCCCGCAGGCATGGCTGCGGATCAAATTAACCTGCAGCGTCTTCGCATCCTCGCTCGAAATGTACGTATCGCTGAATTTGCCGAAGCCCGTAGTCAAGCCGTAGACGACCTTTTTCTCCGCCAGCAGCTTCTCGACATACTGTCGGCTCTTCGTTACCTTCGCTCTCACCGAAGCGTCAAGCTCGATTTCGTAGCCGTGGCGCGCCACGAGCACGACCTCCTGCAAGGTCAGCTTGCCGCCGCCGATCGTAATAGGTGCCGTTTTGATCATCACGAATCACTCTCCTTAAGAAATGGACACAAAAAAAGAGGCCACACCAAATCAATGGTCATGACCTCTAAACGAAACTATAAGACTATGGTCTAAAATTATTCAATTGAAAACGCCGATCCGGTCATTCAAATGTGGTTGATGCCGAAGCCCAGAACCTCATGCTCGAAGCCTTTTTTCGGAGCGCCGATCGTGCCGTACATGCATACGCAGATCCATTCCCCTTCGTCCTGCCGGTCCTGCGCGGTTGATAATGGACCGCGGACAATGGCGAAGGTTAGTCCCACCGTGCGCAATACGTCCCGAATCTGAGGGGTTCCGCGGCTCACGCCCTGCAGAGCCTCCAGGATCGCATGGTACAAGCCGTGCGTCTCCCGGTACCGCTTTTCATCGATGATCTGATTGTTTTTGGCAGCGGTTTCGATGGCCGCAATGACTTTCGCGCTGTCCATGGAGCCGACCTTCCCGACGGTATGCCGGTATCCGTCCGATTCCAGCTTCCGTACGATATCCGCCCCCATCTCGTGATCGTGCATCATCGTCAATAAGGCGGTTAATTTGCCGATAGTAGAAGGAATCCCTTGCTGGCCCGTCACTTGCATGCCCCTTTCCTGCGGAAAGCCACAATAAAAATAAAAAAGACGCTACAACAGCAAATGGGAAAGCTGCTTCCCGCTCCCATAAGACTTGCCTTGTATCGACCCGACTATACGCTAAATTGTCTAAAAGGATTTTGCTTATCGCTAAAGTATCTGATGAAATTGTATCATACATCCGGCGGATTGACAATGAGACCTGAGGCTTCCCAAAACTCGCGCAAGCAGCGGTGCCGGCTCCATTACATCGTAAACGGAACCGGCAATCCGGCCGCCGCATTTGAAGGACTCAGAGCTTTTGCATGATCGATTCCATGACTTCCAAGCCTTTCATCTGACCCATAGCAAGCGGTCCGACAATCTCCGTATCAATGATAAAGAGCTTGCCCGTTTTTACAGCGGTAAGACTATTCCATACGGCACTCTTTTCCAGTTCCTTCAAAGTCATTTCGGCCTTCCCGGTGAAATCCTTTCCGAGAAAAATATAATCCGGGTCGACAGCGCCTACCCCTTCCAGGCTAATCTCGCCCCAGTCCTTCATGCCGTCAAATTTCGCAAATCCAAGTCCTTTATAATAAGGTTCCATGCGAACCCCACCGTAATAATTAAAGCCTTTGCCCCACGTCATCATAAAGATGGCGGTTTTTCCTTTTACTCCGGTTTGCTCGAATTTGCCTGCAAGCTTGAGCAGCTTGTCATTATAGTCCTTGACATATTGCTGCGCCTTGTCTTCTTCCCCGATCACCTCAGCGACTTTGCCGATCGTGTCCTGCCAGTTCTCCGATTCCGGGATAAGTACGGTAGGTGCGATCTTCGACAGTTCATCGTAGATTTTCGCGTCCTCTCCCCAACCGATGATCACATCGGGTTTCAAATCGAGCAATTTCTCGATATTGGCCTCGCTGCCGAGGTCTTTTGCTCCGCCTTCTTTGGTATAGGCATCATATACGGGAAAGTTGCGAAGCGATTGCAGACCGACGACGCCCCTTACGACAGACTCCTCACCAATTGCGTACAAATGGTCCGCATACGGAAAATAGGTCACTACGATTTTCTGCGGTTTGGTTTTGAGAAGGGTTTCTCCCTTGGCATGCTTAATGGTCCTTGGAAAGGAAGCGCCCGCGCTCGCATTGGCGGCCTCATTCACCCCTGCGTTCTGAACATCCGCCCCGTTTTTTTTCTCGGCATTGCCGCAAGCCGTAAGCAGCAGAAGGAGCAGTATCATTACGGTAACAAGGAAGCTTCTTTCTTTCGTGGTAGATGCAGCGAACACACAGATTCCTCCGTTCAATGGATATGAAACTTTCGAATTTTTACAGTGCGGTGCTTGCTTGATTGACGGCCTCCTAAATAATAATGATTTTCATTATCATTGTAAAGCCATGTCTTCCGCAAATCAATTCAAATATACATCGGATGCCTCTTGAAAGTTTCTTCGCGCAAGAAAATCAAGAGCGTGATATTTATGCAGCCATCGCTGATTCAACAAGACATAAATTGCTACGCTTGTTGGCGGACGTGGAGGAATTGCCGCTCAATGAGTTGACTGTTCATTTTGATATGGGTCGTACTGCGGTTTCAAAGCATTTGGCAATCCTTAAAGAGGCTGGTCTCGTAATCAGCAGAAAGGTCGGCAGGGAAACGCGTTTTCGGCTGAATGCTGCCCCATTGAGAGACATTGAGAATTGGGTATCGTTCAAATTTGCAATGAGAGAATATCACTCTTGAACCAAATATTGGACTAATAACTAAAATGAGTTTAACCGTATCCGATCGAGAAGGTATGACTCGCCTTTACGGATGCAAATACTCTTGCAAAATGGACAATGGCTAACGATTTTAAACCTGTCGTCGGACATAAATTTCAGTTTCGGAATGATCTTGAACACACAGGATTCGAAAAAGAAGATCAAGCGTTCAATGGTGCAAAATATGGTTAGGCGAGAATGGGCGAAGAACTTAAAAAAAGTGTTAGAGGAAATGGTAGACTAAACCTCTGAGCCTGTTTTTTAGCATTAAGCTAACGTATATAGAAAAAGCAAACGGCTCGGTATAGGACTTAGAGTGAGGAGGCGTTCTTTTGAAAGAAAACAGTTGCATTAAGCAGCATTTCCGACCTCAACTGGATTGTCGTTATAAAAAAAGCTCTTTAAATTACGAATTCGTAATTTAAAGAGCTTGCTCGTTTTTGAGGTG
>NZ_BILX01000121.1 GCF_004000785.1 Paenibacillus ehimensis NBRC 15659
GCCGATTTATTACAAGGGCGTCTCCCGCGACCCCGGCTCGCCGCCGGCCGAGTTCATCAAAAACAGCGGCGGCATCTTTCTCGACTTAGGCATCCACGACTACGACTTGGCGAGATTTTTGCTGGAAGCCGAAGTGACCTCCGTCGCAGCGCACGGCAGCGTGCTGGTGCATCGCTTTATGGAGGAGTTCGGCGACGTGGATCAAGGGATCGCTTACGCCACGTTCGACTCCGGAGCGGCCGCCGATATCGAATGCAGCCGGAACGCATACTACGGCTACGATATTCGCGGTGAAGTCATCGGCACCGAGGGAACGCTCTTGATCGGTTCGCTCCGGCACCGCGACATTTCCGTACTTACCTTTAAAGGCAGCTCCCAGGATATCGTTCCGGATTTTCCGACCCGGTTCGAAAGCGCTTATGTGCTTGAAATGCAGCATTTTGTCGATTGCCTGCTGAACGGCCAGCAGCCGTCCGTCACGGCAGAGGACGGGAAGAAGGCGCTGGAGATCGCCGTAGCGGCCAAGAAAGCCTTTGAAACCGGAAGCCGGGTACAGTTGTAACGCCAAAGCTTGATATACAAATGGGGAGGTCTTTTCAATGAAAAAAAGCGCAATGGTGTCCATGGTATTGGCTCTGTCTCTTGCAGTGGTGGCGGGGTGCGGCAGTCAGGGCGGAAGCGGCTCGGCTCCGGCGGCGTCCAACGATAAAGGCGGAAGCTCCGGCAAAAAGCCGAAGGTGCAAGTCGTGCTGAAAACGCTCAGCAGCCCTTACTGGAAATACGTCGAAGCGGGCGCGAAAAAAGCGTTCCAGGATTTGAACGTGGACGGAACCGTCATCGGGCCGGCTTCGGAATCGCAAATTCTTGAGCAGGTGAACATGCTGGAGGACGCGCTGAACAAGAAGCCGGACGCGCTGGTCGTCGCGCCGACACAGCCTTCTACGGCGATTCCCGTGCTGAAAAAGTATAAAGAGAAGAACATCCCGGTTCTGCTCGTGGATACGGATACGGCCGATTGGGCGGACAAAACGACCTTTATCGGCACGGATAACGCGACTGCGGGGAAAAAGGGCGGAGAATACTTGGCTTCGCAGCTGAAATCCGGGGATAAAGTAGCGCTCATTGCCGGCGCGCTTGGCAACCCGGCGACCGACGAGCGGATCAAGGGCGCGAAGGAAGCGCTGGAGGCGAAAGGGATGAAAATCGCCGCCAACCAGCCGGCCGACAGCGATAAAGCGAAGGCGATGTCCGTTATGGAAAATATTTTGCAAAACCATCCGGATCTGAAGGGCGTCTTTGCCGCCAACGACGACATGGCGATCGGCGCCTTGCGTGCGGCGGAAGCGAAAGGCCTGAAGATTCCGATTCTCGGCACGGACGGCACGGTGGAATCCATCGAATCGATTCTGGCCGACAAATTGGGCGGCACCGTTGCGCAGAACCCGTATGAAATGGGCTACAAGGGCGTAGAAAATGCCGTCAAAGCGATCAAAGGCGAGAACGTGGAGAAGCGGATCGACAGCGGCGTGGAAGTCATCAACAAAGAAAACGCGCAGAAGAAGCTTGATTTCTTGAAAAGCTTGACGAAGTAAGAAGCACTTCATTACAGAGAGGAACATGGATATGGAGAGAATAAAAATAGGCATTATCGGCGCCGGCCGGATCGGCAAGCTTCATGCGGAAAACCTGAAGCGGCTCCCGCAGGTGGAAATCAAGACGATTTCCGACATCTTCGCGGACAACATCCGCGATTGGGCGGCACAGACCGGTATTGGCAACGTCACGGCCAACTATCAGGACATTATGCAGGACCCGGAAATCGCAGCTGTCTTCATCTGCTCGCCGACGGACACGCATATCGCCATCATCGAGGAAGCGGCCAAGGCCGGCAAGCATATTTTCTGCGAGAAGCCGATCAGCTTCGCCTTGGATAAGACGGTGCAAGCGCTGGAGCTGGTCGAGAAATCGGGCGTTAAATTCCAAACCGGATTTAACCGCAGGTTCGACCATAATATGAGCCGGATTCAGGAGCTGGTCCGGGAAGGGAAAATCGGCGACACGCATATTCTGAAAATCACCTCCCGCGACCCGGCGCCGCCGCATAAGGAGTATATCCCTGCCTCCGGGGGCATGTTCATCGACATGACCATTCACGATTTCGACATCGCCCGGTTTATGGTCGGCAGCGATGTGGAAGAGGTGTTCGTGCAGGGCGCGGTTCTGGTCGATCCGGTGTTCGCCGAGTGCGGCGATATCGATACCGCCATCATTTCGCTCAAGTTCAAGAACGGCGCTCTGGGCGTCATCGATAACAGCCGTCAGGCGCACTTCTACGATCAGCGGGTCGAGGTGTTCGGCTCGAAGGGCTGTCTGACGATCCAGAACGATTATCCGAGCAGCGCGGAGCTTTACACCGCGGACGGCGTCTACCGGGATAAACCGCTCTACTTCTTCCTGGAACGGTACAACGAAGCTTATGTGAAGGAAGTCAAGGCGTTTATCGACGCTATCGTTCACGATACGCCGGTGCCGGTCAGCGCGAACGACGGCTACCAAGCCGAATTGATCGCGCATGCCGCAAGATTGTCCCTGCAGGAAAAGCGTCCGGTCAAGGTGGAAGAAGTATTAACGCGAGGGCATATTAGTGTATAATTATTGATATGTCATTTCGTTGAAAGAAGAGGAAGCTATGAAGGCTACAATTTATGACGTTGCCAAGCAGGCAGGCGTATCCATTGCCACGGTTTCTAAAGTGATCAATCAAACGGGACGCATCAGCGAGGAGACGCGGGCCAAGGTCAATCGGATCATGCAGGAGCTGAATTACCAGCCAAGCGTTGTGGCCTCGGCGCTGACGGGAAAGCAAACCTATACGCTCGGCTTGCTGCTGCCCGATTTGGCCAACCCGTTCTTTGCGGAAATCGCGAGAAGTGTGGAGGATCGTGCGCATGAGCTGGGCTTCAGCGTCATGATTTGCAGCACGGACAACAATCTTTTGAGAGAAGAACGCAATATTTCGTTGCTGAAGCAAAAAAGCGTGGACGGCATTATCATTGCCACCGGCGTACGCAACGATACGATATTGAAGGACTTGAAAAAACAAAACTTTCCGGTCGCGCTCATTGCCCGCGATATGCCTTCCTTGGCAATCGATACCGTGCTGGTGGACGATTTCATCGGCGGGCATATGGCGGCCTCGCACCTCATAGAGCAAGGCCATCGGCAAATTGCCGTCATCGCCGAGGACACGCTGGTGATGAGCAGTAAGGAACGGATACGGGGATACCGGTTCGCGCTGGAGGAAGCGGGCATTGCCTATAATCCGGAGCTGGTGCGGATCAGCGATTTTAAAGTAACGGACGCGAAGCAGGTCGCAGGGGAAATGCTGGACTCCCCTGAGCCGCCAACGGCCATCTTTGCTTGCAACGATCTGCTGGCCACCGGCGTGATTCAAGCCGTACGTGAAAGAGGCTTGTCCGTCCCCGGCGATTTATCCGTCGTCGGATTCGACAACACGCTCCTGGCTACGATCATCGATCCTCCGTTAACGACGGTTGCGCAGCCCATTCAGGAAATGGGGCAGAGGGTGGTCGATCTGATCATTCGCATCATCAACGATAAAAATTCCACCAAGCAGCGCGTCGTGATGCTGCCCGAGTTGGTTATCCGTTCCTCCGTGTCCCGGCCTGGCGAATACCGGAATAAGTGAGAACAAAGGAGCCGCAAGAAATGACGATTGTTTCCATGAAACACATGCTGGAGCAGGCGCTAGATGGACGGTATGCGGTCGGACAGTTCAATCTGAACAACCTGGAGTTCACGCAGGCCATTCTCCAGGCGGCGCAAGAGGAGCGATCGCCGGTCATTCTTGGCGTAAGCGAAGCATACATCCCTTATATGGGCGGACTTTCGTTCATCGCGGGGATGGTCAAAGCGCTCGTCGCGGAATACGGCATTACGGTGCCGGTCGCGCTGCACTTGGACCACGGCTCCTCCTATGAGGTGTGCATTCGGGCGATACACGCCGGATTTACTTCCGTCATGATCGATGCGTCGCATCATTCGCTGGAGCACAACATTGAGGTGACCCGCAGCGTGACGCAAGCCGCGCATACCCTCGGCGTCAGCGTGGAAGCCGAGCTTGGCCGGATTACGGGGCGGGAGGACGATCTCGTGGTCGACGAGGCGGAAGCCATGTATGCCGTGCCCGAAGAATGCTTGCGGCTGGTCCGGGAGACCGGCATCGATTGCCTGGCGCCGGCGCTTGGTTCCGTGCACGGTCCGTATCGCGGGCAGCCCCAGCTGGGGTTTGACCGCATGGAGGAAATTCAGAAGCTGACCGGGCTGCCTCTGGTCCTGCACGGAGGAAGCGGCCTTCCCGAGGAAGAGATTCGCAGGGCGATCTCGCTCGGAACGGCCAAGATCAATGTGAATACGGACAATCAAATGGCCTTTACGGCCACGATCCGAAGCTTCCTGAACGAGCATCCCGAAGCTTACGATCCGCGAAATTATTTGGTGCCTGCCCGCGAAGCGATTAAAGAAGCGGTCAAAGCCAAAATCCGTCTGTTCGGCAGCGGGAATCGGGCTTAATTGCATACGGAAAAGCGCCTCCGGCGCGGAATGAGTACGAACTGCTCATTCCGCAGGCCGGAGGCGCTTTTTTGTTGAGGCGCGTTAAATCCATCTGAGGCTGTCAATCAATTTTTTAGCTTTACATCGTCCAGGTGAACAGATGTTTTCCTATCGCTAAATAGGCTAAGCGGTTTTATTCTCCTCCTCTAAAGCGAGAACCTCCCTTGCCGCTTCTATGAAAGATAACATGATTGGTGAAAGCCACTTGTCTTTATGCCATACCATCTGTGTATACACGTGCAAGTCCGGAATTTGCCATGGAAGAGCAACAAGTTCGCCCCGTTCAACTTCGGCCTCCGCTACTATTTCAGGAAGAAAGGCAATACCGATTCCCGAAATTGCACATTGTTTAATGGCTTCGGCACTTTGAAACTCTAAATACGTAATACTATCAATGCCCCCTTTCTCAAATGCCCGGTCAAACATGGTTCGATAGGGACAACCCTTTTCATTAGTCAGAAACACTTCTCCGTGAAAATCTTCCAGCTGTATTACAGTTAGTTTTGCGAGAGGATGATCTGGAGCGGCGAACAAGCGGAAAGTTTCTTCCAGCAACGGTTCCACTGCAAGTCCCGTTGAACGAATGGGTTCGTCCAGCATAAAGACGACATCCGCGGTTCCCTCAAAGAGCGTTTGCTTGAGTTGCTGATTTGGAACGGAGCGGAAGATGAGACGGACTCCGGGATGCTGCGAACGAAATAGTTGAAAGACAGCTGGAAGCCGATAGGCGCAAATAACCTCATTGGCACTTATCGTTAGGGTACCGCTTAGAATTTCATTGTCATGAACGACGCTGCGGGCTTCGTCCAGTTTGGTTAGAACGCCTTGGACATGAGTTAAAAAGCGTTTACCCGCAGTTGTGAGAACGAGCTGCTTGCCCAAGCGGTCAAAGAGACGAACACCAAGCTCTTCCTCCAATGCTTTTATTTGCATCGTGACGTTGGAGGGTACGTAGTTTAGCACTTCCGCAGCTCGACTGAAATTTAAAGTTGATGCAACCGTGCGGAACGTATTCAGTTGACGCAATTCCATCCTACTGCTCCTTTTACTTTCAAAATTATTGAATACTATTTTGAATTTGATTCACTTTTATTGAGAGTACCACGGGTCTATACTTAGTACAAGAAATACATTCTCAATGTGTGGTTTCATTTTGAAGGGAGCGGCAATACGATGGATTATGAGATTTTTGATTTGGGTGACGTAACCTTGCAATCAGGAGTGACGTTACCGGGCGCTTTTCTTGCTTATAAGACCTATGGAAGATTGAACGAAAAGAAAGATAATGTCATCGTCTATCCAACTGCTTTTGGCGACCAGCATGTTCAGAATGAGTGGTTGATTGGAAACGGCATGGCACTAGATCCGCAGAAATATTTCATAATTGTTCCAAATCTGCTGGGCAACGGATTATCTTCGTCTCCCAGTAACACGCCTCCCCCATTCGATCGGGCTAATTTTCCGCAGGTAACCATCTATGACAATGTTAAATTACAGCATCGGCTGGTGACCGAAAAATTCGGCATTCAAAAGATCGCTCTCGTAGTTGGATGGTCAATGGGAGGCATTCAATCATTCCAATGGGGGGCAAGTTATCCCGACATGGTGGAACGAATTGCACCTTTCGCCGGGGTTGCCAAGACTTGGCCCCATACGTTTGTGGTCCTGGAGGGGATGAAAGCTCCGCTCATGGCTGCGGTCGGCTTCGATGCAAGTAAACTAAACCAGTTGACTTCTGCAGACATGCGCGCCGTTGGCCGTGTCTATGCGGGATGGGGCTTATCGCAGGCGTTTTACAGAGAGGAACTTTATCGTGAGCTGGGATTTGACTCATTGGCAGATTTTGTGGCTGGCGTCTGGGAAGATAGCTTTATGAAGATGGATCCGCACAATGTCCTGGCCATGTTATGGACAGGCCAATATGCAGATATTAGTGCAGACCCCGCCTATAACGGAGATTTCGATGAGGCACTCAAAAGTATTAAAGCGCTTGCCTGCGTCATGCCTGGGAGCACGGATCTCTTCTGCACGGCGGACGATAACGAATACGAGGCTAAGCTTATACCTAATGCTGTTGTTAATCCTATCGAGTCGATCTGGGGCCATTTTGCCGGTCGCGGCATCAACCGTGCCGATAATAAATTTATTGATGACAACCTAAAACGCTTGTTGGCGCTTTGAGCAATTCTGCCCGTTAGTTGGGAAAACGGCATCCGTGTAGTATCCGGCATGCCGTCTTCTTGTTGTAAAGTTTATACAATTTCTTCAGAAAACTCCGCTGCTTTAGATTCTAATTCATCAACGTTTTTGGGCACCCTTCCTTACGCGTCCGCGTCCTCGCCGTCCTGAGAATCGTCGCCGACTTCGAGCTGATCGTCGGTGCTGTCAGTCTGCTCCAGATCGTATACGTTCGCGGTCCAAGCTTGGATTAACGCATTGGCATCGGCGAGCAATGCCGCTTTTGCGGCTTCGGAAATGTAGTCTTTCCCGGTCGCTTTGCCCATTTTCTTCTTAAAATCGTTCATCGCTTTGGCCGCCTGTTTCAGCTTCCCTTTCGCTTCATGCTTCCCGGCGCTTTTCAGGCTCGCGGAAAGCTTATTCTTGAGCGGTCCGTTTAACTCGCCGGCCGCCTGATAAGCTTCCAGCAGCCGCTGCATGGAGGCGATATCGGTCTTCACGACAAGCGAAATGACCGCCTGCGATACGTTGCCCGCCTGATCCGTCGCGGTGATTTGGACCGCGTGGGCTGCCAATTGGCCGGCTAAACGCAGCGGCGTGCCTGTTGTATACGGCTTCCCGTCGACCGTGATCGTTTTCCCGGCAACGCCCGACACGGGATCGGAGGCTTGCACCTCCAGCACAAGCGTGTCGCTGTCCATAAATTCGGTCCCGTCCGCCAAGGGGACGCCGTTCGCCGTTGCAGCCAACGCCGGAGACGTTGTATCGACTTTCAGGAGGACAGACTTCTCCTCTTCCACATTGCCGGCTTTGTCTGCAGAGCGGTACCGCAGCCCGTGCGTTCCGTCCGTGCCGAACTGGACCGGTTCTGAATACGGGTTCCAGATTTTCCCACCATCCACGCTGTATTCCGTTCTGGCGATACCGGATTGTTCGTCCTGCGCGGACAAAGCAACGGTCACCGGATGGACGTACCATCCATGCTGCCCGTCCGGCCGGGTAGGCGAAACGTTAGCCGTTGTCACCGGAGGCGTTTTATCGTTCTCCCATTCGATCGATTCCTTCAACCGGGCAATCAGCTCCTGAAGCGGGCTTATTGAGCTTTCATAGTCGTACGGGAAGTGGTTGAGCATCTCCTGCAATTGGCTTCTGAGCCCGCTGTCTCCTTTGCCCAAGGCCAGCAAGCCTTCCGCTTCTTTCACCAATTCCAAATAGCTGTTCAGCACCCCCGGTCCGTACACTTCAAACTCCAGAATCGAATAGCCGTATATCGTAGCTCTTTCGATCCCTTGAAGCTTGACATATCTGGCCTTGACGGCGGTGTCAAACTTGATCGTCTCGACTCCGCCTTTGCCGTCGATCACTGCATCGCCTGCTTTTACATTTTGCCACTGCCTGCCGTCGCCGGACACGAGTATTTTGTACTTCTTGGCGAAAGCTCCTTCCCATTTGATCACGACGCTGTCGATTTCTTGTTGATCGCCGAGATCTACGCTGAACCAGTTATCGTCCGTAAAAGCGCTCGACCATCTTGTGCCCGTATTCCCATCGACAGCCTGATCCGGCGACAAATGAGGCGCCTCGCTGGTCGATGCTTCCGCATGCTTGTTTAACGCCAGGTTTACCCCGTCAAAGCTGACCGCCTTATTGTACACGATCAGATTGTCGATGACGCCTTTAAAGGAGTTGGTGGAACTTCCGATCTTCTCAAGCGGCAGCACCAAGGTGTCAATATTGGGCGACGCGCCGTTCGTGACCCATAATTTTTCCACGTACTCGTTGCCATTGACATACAGCGATACGCCTTTGTTGTCTCCGGTCAGCAGCAGGTGCGTCCATTGTCCCGCCGGAACCTTGTATTGAAATGTGCTATGATAATGTTCCTTGGAAAAGCCCAACAGCCCGGTCGTTCCTTCCTTGAGCTTCACTTGACCGACGGGCGATTCCAGCAGCACCGCATCGTCCGGGTTGTCGGCATCCGGCTTGACCCACATGGAAACGGTCCATCTGAACCCTAACGCCTGCAGCGGCGTCTTGATGTAGCTTTCTCCTCCGGCGAGCCGTACGCCTTTTCCGTATTTTCCGTCCGTTACCGCCGCATTCTTGCCGGTTCCATCGTAGCCGTTGCCGGAAGTGTCGGCGTAGCCGTCTTCAAACAAATACTTGATGACGTTGCCGTCTTCATTCGGGACTTGCAGCTTATGGGAGATGTTGGCGTTCGGCGCTTCTCCGATCCGTTCCGCTGCGGCTGCATAAGCGTTGTAGTCGGCGTCTTCCCGGCCTCCCGTCCACATTTTTTCGGACAGCACCTGCACGCCGGGGAACATTCGGTCATGGGAATCGTCCATCGATAGTCCGACGGCATCCGAAATGTCGTTCCACAGCGCCAGCATGGCGCCTTTCAGCTTCGGATGGCCGTAGGGAAGAGTCGTATCGGTAAATACGTTCGGTTCCCACATCTTATACATATATTTAGGGTCGATCCGGTCTTTATACAATCTTGGCACGAGATACATGTAGCTGTTTTCGGTGTTGAGGATATCGTAGCCAAGATCGATCGCTTGCCGGGCATCTCCGTAAGGCACGTGCCAAACATCCATCGTGGCCTCGTTGCTTACCGGGGTCACCCCGTTGTATTCCCTCATACCGCCCCAAATATGGGGATGCTTGCCTTTGCCGTTAATATGCTTAATAAGCGTATCCATGTACCCGCGAAAAACCTCGGTGTTGCCCCAATATTCGTCCGTGCCGATATGGACGTCGGGACCGATAAAGGTCGGGTTGTCGCCATCGATATATTCGTTGAACAAACTTTTGACGAAATCGACCGTTTTTGGCTTCGTAATATCAAGATGCGATCCGGTTCCCAGAGAAGGATCGAAGCTGGTAAACGCTCTGGAATGGCCCGGCGTATCGATCTCGGGGATGACATTCACGCCGTAATCCATGCCAAGCCGCTGAAGATCGCGAAACTCCTTTTTGGTGTAAAAGCCGTTTTTGCTCGCAAGCCCGGGGTACGTCGTGCTCTCAAGGCGATATGCCGCAGTCGTGCCGTCTTGGAACGGCGTCCCTACATCGTCGTTCAAATGAATCTGAAATTGATTCATCTTGTACCAGGACAACAGCTTGACGTAGTCTCTCAGGAACTCAATCGTATAAAACTTTCTGGCGACGTCGATCATGAGCCCGCGCGTTTCATATTTCGGATAATCCCTTGCCATCCCTTTGGGAATATGGGCATGAGCTTCATCCTGCTTCAAAATCTGCAGCGCCGATCTCGTGCCGAAAAAGACGCCCGTCGCCTCGGCGGATGTAATGGCGACATGCTCGTTGACGTCGAAGAGGTAGCCTTCTTTTCCGAGCCAGGCTAAGGAGTCGTCGATGGACAAATAAAGGTCGCCTGCTTGCGGAGCGCCGTAAATAACGTTCGCTTGGACGCCGGTAATATCCCGCAGATCTTCCTGCGTTTGCTCCGCTGCCTTTTGCAAAGCCGTTTTATGCGCCGGATTGACCACGATCCGCGAGGTGGGCTTCAGGGTGAAATTTCCGGTCCGGCCATGCCATTCGCGCAGCGACGGGATGACCTTCGGCTCCTTGTTCAACTCGTCCGTTTGCGTATATTGCCCCGGAACGGCAACAAGGACATTTCCGGTGATGGCCTTCTGACCGGTGCTCGGATGTTCGACTTGAAACAGGAGATTCACTTTCGTGTCCACGAGAGGCGTGTAGATTTTCCCCGTTTGATCGATCACGGGCAATCTGTCGCTGCCATATACGGAAACCTTGTAGCCTTCGGGTACGCTAGGCAGAACGATCTCCGTCTGTCCCTTGGCAATAGGCGGGATTTGGGTAATGCCCTTCACGATTTTGGGCAATTCGCCGGCGTTGTACACCTCGAATTCGTAGAAGGAATATCCGTAAAAGGTGCCTTCCACCGGTGCCCGCTGCACCCCTTGAAATTTCACGTACCTTGCTTTTATATCGTCAAAATCGGTCGTTTCCGTCCCGCCTCTGCATGCAATTTCGCCGTCATTGCCGAGCACGTTCGTCCAATGCTGCGCATCGTTTGAAACCAGCAGCTTGTATTTGCTGGCGGGGGTTTGCCATTTGATGACCACCCGGTTTAGGTTGAACTCTTCGCCGAGGTCCACATAGAACCACTGATCGTCTTGCAGGGCGGACGACCATCGCGTGCTGCCGTTGCCGTCAACGGCATTGCCCGGCCCCAGCCAGTCCACTTCGTTCCCCGAAGCATAAACTGCCTTATGGACCGCTAAGTTAACGCCGATCGGTGTATTGACAACATTTGCGGGCATAGCCCTGCCATCGTAAACGGTTTCATAAACGGACCGAGTAACGGGAAGCGTCGAAGAAACGTCGCCTCTCCGCTCCGATGCAGCGGCTGATTGCGGCAGGCCTGCGGGGAAAAGCGAGCCGAGAAGCACCAGTGACAACAAACTAGAAAGCGTTTTCCTTTTCATGTTCTCCTCCTTGTGCGTTTTTGAAAGGCACTTCATCTCTTATATTAAGAGGCCGGTTTTTCGATTCAAAGAGACAACTTATTACTTTCGATATACATTTGATTACTTTTTAACGTCCTCTAAAGGTAACGGCCATTTTGATTTGAGAATGGTTTATAGGATATTATTAACTACAAACCAATGGAGCATGAGAGGGTGCGAGATGTTTCTCAAAAGTTTGACGATCTTGAAGGAAAAAGTCCCCAACCATCGGGAGTATCCGTTCTCTTTGCCATTCGTAAAAAATAATCATGTGATTAACTTCTCCGCAAACATCACGTTTTTTGTCGGAGAAAATGGTTCGGGGAAATCAACCTTGCTTGAAGCCATAGCGTACCAGTGTGGTTTTAATACAGCAGGGGGAGGAAGGAACAATAATTATTATACTGAGGCATCCGAAGCGGCGCTGGGGAACTATGTGAGGTTATCTTGGCTGCCGAAAATAACAAACGGTTTTTTTATCAATCGTGCCGTAAAACCCCTTGCTTTAACTATGGGAATATGAAACTTTGCTCTGCATCCCCTTGAAGGGGGTGCCAAGAGCGAACAAAATAGCGTTTTTTTT
>NZ_BILX01000122.1 GCF_004000785.1 Paenibacillus ehimensis NBRC 15659
AAGCCGCACTTGAGCAAGGAGGAGCTGGAGCGGCTCGCGGCCGTGATGCGAAGCTGGCAAGCCGCCGAGGAAGCGGCGAGCTATTCGCCGAAGCAGTTCGAGAAAGACAGCCGGATGGCCGATAGCGTGATCCGTAGACTGGAGAGGGAGTGAGCCGATTGCAGCAGTTGCTGGAACAGATGGAGAAGAGCGTGATCGGACAGCGGCATAACATTCGTCTGCTGCTGACCGCTTTTTTGGCCGGGGGGCATGTGTTGCTGGAAGGGGTTCCCGGGCTTGGAAAAACAAAAATGGTACGCACGCTTGCCGAATTGACGGACGGTTCGTTCAGCCGGGTGCAGTTCACCCCGGATATGATGCCGAGCGACATTACCGGCAGCGTGATTTTCAATATGAAGGACAACGATTTCCAGACGGTCCGCGGTCCGGTCTTTACGAACCTGCTGCTGGCCGACGAGATTAACCGCACGCCGCCGAAAACGCAAGCCGCTCTGCTGGAAGCGATGGAGGAGCGGCAGGTGACGATTCAGGGCACGACGTACCGGCTGCCCGATCCGTTCTTCGTTGTCGCGACGCAGAACCCGGTGGAGTACGAAGGCACGTACCCGCTGCCCGAGGCGCAGCTGGACCGCTTTTTATTCAAGCTGACCGTATCGTATCCGAATTTGGAATCGGAGCTGGCGATTTTAAAGGAACATGTTCCTTTCTTTGCGGCAGCGGAGAAGACGGAGAACCCCGTGTTCCCGCTGGACCGGTTGAAGCAGCTTCGTGCGGAGCTGCACGAGGTGGTCGTGCAGGACAGCCTGGTCGAGTATATTGCCGCTCTGATCCGCAAAACCCGCGAAGACAAACGGCTCCTGCTCGGCGCAAGCCCGCGGGCGGGGATTGCGCTCATGACGGCGGCCCGCGCCTGGGCATTGCTGGACGGGCGCAGCTTCGTCACGCCGGACGATATCAAGACCGTAGCGGTTCCGGCGCTGCGGCACCGTCTGCTGCTGACGCCGCAGGTTGAATTGGAGGGAGAGACTGGTGACCACTTCATCCAGGAAACGCTGGCGACGATTCCGGTCCCTCGCTGACGCGCTTGAGAAGCGGCTGATCGTGCCGACGCCGCGCATGGCTTTGCTGACCGGGGTCGGGGCGCTTCTTGTAGCCGGCGGCTATGCCGTCGGGGCCGGGGCCGCCGTGCAGTGGCTGGTCTGCGGCGCGCTGCTCGGTCTGAGCGTGCTCGATCTGTCGCTGCTCCCCAGGCGGCGCAGCTTGCGCGTCAGCCGGAGCCTTCCGGGGCAGGCCGATATCGGCAGCCCGTTCGAGGTGACGGTGCGCGCGGAAGCCCCGCAGCCGGTGTCTCTGAAGCTGACGGTGGCCGACGACCTGCCGCAGACATTTCTTTCGCCAGGAGCCCCGTTGACGGCGGCCTGGGAAGGGAAGGCGGCGGAAATCCGCTACACGACGGAGGGCCGAGAGCGGGGAGAATATCGTTTTCGAACGGTATGGCTTCGGCTGAAAGGGCGGATCGGCTTATGGGAGAAGCAGGCGCGCATAGAGCTGGAGCAGATGATCCGTATTTATCCCGACATGTCGGGGGTTCGCGGCATTTTATCTTCGATGCAAAATCAACTGACGCTGGAAGGAAGACGGATTTACCGGAAGGAGCGGTCCGGCTCGGAATTTCACGCGATTCGCGAATACGTCCCCGACGACGACCCGCGGTTCGTCAACTGGAGAGCGTCGGCGCGGTCCCGCACGCTGATGACGAACGTATTCCGCCCCGAACGGGGAAAGGTCGTCACCATCCTGCTGGACTGCGGACGCATGATGGGGATCGAGCTGGACGGCCGGACGAAGCTGGACGTGTCGCTTGAAGCGGCGCTGGCGCTTGCGGCCGTGGCGCTCAAGCAGGGGGATAAGGTAGGGCTGCTCGCCTTCTCGAACCGGGTGAAGGCGTATGTTCCGCCGGGCAGCGGCCTTCTCCATCTGCAGACGCTGACGACAGCGGTCTACAACCTGCAGAGCGACTTCGTGGAGGCAAGCTACAGCACGGCTCTCCAGCATTTGCTGCGCGTGCAAAAGAAACGGAGCCTGACCGTCCTGTTCTCCGATATGGACAATTACATGTTCGAGGAGGGCCTGCGTCCGCTGCTGATGCGGCTGAAGCGGCAGCACCGGATTTTGCTGCTCGGGCTGCGGGATGAAGTGCTGCAGCGATGGGCGTCGGCCGAGACGACGGACAGGCGCCAAGCCTATGTGAAAAGCGTGGCGCACAAGTTTGCCGTCGACCGGCAAACGGTCGCTGCGGAGATGGCGGCCGGCGGGATCGATATTGTGGACGTTCCCGTCGGGCAATTGGCTTGGACGGCGGTTAACCGGTACCTGGATCTTAAATCGAACGATTCGATATAGAGGCCGGGGAAGAGAAGAGGTCCGTCCTCGTCCCGGCTTCGTCCTTCGGGACGGCGCCTTCGGCCGCAGGCTGCGCGTGCCTTCGCTCGTTCAACCGGCCGTAAGCGGCATACAGCGCCAGGGCAATCAGCGTGGCGCCCGCGACCATATATTTGGCTTCCAGCGACAGGCCGGAAGGCGTAATATAGCCTTCGATAATCCCGGCAATGACGAACAGCGGGATCGTGCCGACCAGCAGAAGCGCCGATTGCTTGACGGAACGCAGAAACATATATTTTCGGGTATACGGTCCGGGATTGATCATCCGGTAGCCCATATACAAGCCGGAGCCCCCGGCGATGAAGATGGCGGTCAGCTCGATAACGCCGTGCGGCAAAATGTACGCCCAGAAGACGTAGCTTTTGCCGGATTGCCAAAAGACAGCAGTAAGCGCGCCGATCAGGATGCCGTTGTAGAACAGCACGTAGACCGTCAGCAGCCCGAAGGTGATGCCGCTCACGAACGCCAGAACGGCGACCCGGATGTTGTTGGTCATGATCGACGTGGACATGACGGCGCTCTGTACCTCGTCGTGGTTTTTGCCCACCGCGTGGGGATCGATGCCGTCGGCCATCTCGGGGGATACGAGCGCATACAGGTTGAGCGGGTCCTGCCAGACGGCTGCGAAGCCGGACAGCGCTCCAACCATAAACAGCAGAAACGCCAGCGCAATGAATCGTTTGCGTTCCAGAACATAGCCGATAAACCGGCGCTTGAAAAAATCGCCGAGCCGGTGGGACGTTTTCCACTGTTCGGCATGCAAGGCATGGTGCGCCCGCGCTACGAGCTGATTGAGGTAAAGTCCGATCTCGTCGCCGGGGTAGTACGTTTGCGCATAGGCCAGGTGAGCGGAGGCCGTCCGGTATAAGAAGGTCAGCCGGTCGACCTGCAGCGCCTGAACCGTGCGGCGCTTTTTCTCGAATAAGGTCAGCAGTCCGTCAAGCTCGGTCCATACGGGCTTATGCTCGCGGATGAAGCGCTGAATGTTCATGGGTTCGGACGATCTCCTTCCGTCTCTCGAATAATTCAATATTACCACAAAAATGGAAAGGAGGAGCGGGGAAATGAACGAGGTGAATATCAGGGAAGCGTCGATTGTGACGCCGGAGCATGTCCGGCTTCAGTTTCGGACGGCGGGCATCGGCAGCCGGACGGCCGCTCAGCTCGTAGACAACCTGCTGCTGTTGATAGCCTTCGGGGCCATCAGCCTGTTGATCGGTTTGATCCTGATGCTGCTGGACATCGGCTTGGACGATGCGCTTGGGGAATATGCCGCGGCTTTCCTGATCGTGCTCAGCTTTTTATTGATCGGCGGCTACTATGCGTTGACGGAATATTATATGGGCGGGCAAACGTTCGGCAAAAAATGGCTGGGCCTGCGCGTCATTCAAGAAAACGGCCAGCCGGTTACGCTGCTGTCGGCCATTATCCGTAATTTTTTCCGGCTGATCGATTTCCTGCCGTCCTTTTACTTTGTCGGCATGCTGTGGATGTTCTTCCATCCGATGGACAAACGGCTCGGTGATTTGGCGGCGGGCACGCTCGTCATCCGGGATCTGCAGCATGAGCGGCTTCACCTTCGCAAGCGGACGCAGAAATGGCTGGCCAAGCACCGCATTCGCCTGCCGTATGAACTCAAGCTGTCCGAAGCGTTCCGCCGCCGGATCGAGCGGGAAGATTGGCTGCTGCTGTCCACATTCGTGGAGCGCTTGCCCTCACTGGATAAGTTCAAGCGCGAGGAGCTTGCCCGACAGGTGGCCGAGCGGCTCGGAACCAAGCTGGAGCTGGAACGGGAGCTGTATGCGGCCCAGTCGACAGCTTTTCTGATCGAGCTGTACGTGCAGCTGTCGGAGGAATGGTCGCTGTAGGCGAGGCGGAAAATTTTTATATTTGGGATGCATAAGGACGGAGCGGCGCATGCATACTAAAATGGGCTGAATAAGAAGCCAACCATTTCCAGAATGCATGCCAAGGAGGAATTCCGTCCATGTTCAACGCTACTCAACAATTGAACCAATGCCAGCAAATGATTCAACAATTGATCCAGCAAACGGACCAAGCGAGCGCGAATTACCAAAGACTGCTCCAGCAAGAGCAGCAAAATGCGCAGCAGCTGCAAATTTTGTCGCAGCGCGAGCAGCAGGCCGTTCAAGTGATTCAAACGGCGCTGCAAGGCCACCAGACGGCGGTGCAGCAAATGCAGCAAATGGCGCAAATTTGCAACCAGCTGGAGCAAACGGTCGCACAGTTGAATCAGGCGAGCTTTCAAACGCAGCAAAATCAAAACTTCGCCCGCAGCAATTTCTATCAATAATCGGGCACATGCGGACGGAGCCGATTCCCGGAAGGGACGGCTCTGTTTTTTGTCGCCCGAAGATCCTGACCTGCACAGAAGCGGATTTGACAATTTCAACTGTTATTATTATAATTACAGTAAGCGAACGGAGAGAAGGGAGCCGCCCGGTGAACAGCGAATTTACAATTGCCGTCCACAGCCTCGTGCTGCTCGCCTATCGGCCGGATCATATGGCCACCAGCGATATGATCGCCCACAATGTGGATACGCATCCGGCCCGTGTACGCAAGGTGATGGGGTGTCTGCGCAAGCAGGGATACGTGACGACAAAGGAAGGCAGCGGCGGAGGATTTGCATTAAACTGCCGGCCGGATGAGGTCACGCTTGCCGAGATTTACCGCGCCACGTCGTTCGGTTCGATCAAGCCGTCCTGGTGCTCGGGAAATTTGGAGGAGGACTGCCTTGTCGCGTGCAATATGACCGAGGTGATGGATCATATATTCACGGAAGCGGAGGAGCAGATGCTGATGTACCTCCAGCGGCTGACGATTCAAGACGTGCTGGAGCGCGTCCTCGCGAAGCAGCAGAGAGAGAGCTAATTTTTTTTGACGTAACTGTTACCAAAATAGTTTCAGTCGTTTCAGAGGCTTTATAACTGTTTAATGGTGTTAAAAAGGGAGGGTGATGATCATGGCAGCTGCACATCATGGACCGATTCGGGAAGGCGATTGGGTTAGCGGGACTTCCTGGAGGGACGAAAGGTTTATCGGATATGTTGAATGGACGGACGGAAATGGCGCGCTGCGTGTCCGGATTACGCAGTGCGACCGCGCCGAAGCGGTAGGCTTCGTGGCGGAAGCCCGGCAGTCGAAAGTAACCCGGCTGCCCGAGCCCGACGGGCTCCCTGCGGACGAAGCGGCGCTGCGCGATCTGATCGAGCTGGCGCTGCAGACCCGGGATCAGGCATGGTTTGAAGAGTTGAGCGCCATGCTGCCCTCGGCATCCGCGCAAGCGGCAGGAGGGCGGAAGCCGAGCCTTCCCGGGCCGAGCGGGTGGAAGGCTCCGGCCTCCCGGTTTCCGTTCGGATTCAATCTGGAAAACCTGCGTTAAACCTAAAAAACTAAACTAGAGGAGTGGATGGAAATGGCTATTGTCAACGTAAAAGATGCGGAGTTTAAGGATGCGATTCAGGAAGGTGTCGTGCTGGTCGATTTCTGGGCGCCGTGGTGCGGTCCCTGCAAAATGATCGCTCCTGTGCTTGAGGAGCTGAACGGCAAGCTCGGCGATACGGTGAAGATCGCGAAGGTCAACGTGGACGACAATCCGGAAACGGCCGGACAATACGGAGTGATGAGCATTCCGACGCTGAAGCTGTTCAAGGACGGCGTCGAGGTCGGCACGCACGTAGGCTTCCGTCCGCTGACGGAGCTGGAAGCTTGGGTACAATCGCAGCTGTAATGATAGCGATCAAAAGGCCCCTTCGAAAACGAGGGGCCTTTTGCTTTAGGCTGGAGCCCCGCTCTAGTTGTCCGATTCGTCTCCGTAAATAAACCGCTCGAGCTGGCGCAGCTTATCTTCCGTGAGCGGGCCTGCGTTATTGAACGATAGAATCGAAGAGGCCGGCAGCTGCCAGCGGATTTCCCGAACCGCAAGGGAGCGGCTGAATTCGCTCCAGTTTTCCAGCTTCCATGCATCCAGCGCCAGCCCCCGGTCCCGGATGCGCTCGCGGTAATGCTGCTCGCCGGGGAGCGAGACGAGGATCGCTTTGACGTCCACATCGCGCAGCGACGCGCCGATCCGCAGCAGTTCCTTCTCCGGCCAGACCGGGTCTTCGAGCTCCCGGGTAAAAGGGCCGATGACGAACGCGTTCACGCCGAGGTCCATGTTCTCCAGGGCGGCGTCCATCGTGATGCGGTAGCCCAGATCCCGGCAGCGCATTTTATAAACGGCGGAATCGCGGTCGTTCGGGTCAAGCCCGGAAAGGGTCATGATCGCCTCCGAGACTGGCCGGGATAAAGTGTCCATATCGAAGAAAGCCGCATGGCGTCTTCGGACCAAGGCTTTGGCCAACGTCGTCTTGCCCGCGCCGGCGGGACCCAGGAAAAATACGAGCTTGCGCATGTCATGCCTCCTGTCCGTCAAGTGTATTGCCTTATAGCCCAAGTTCCTTTTACAATCTATCGTATCATAAAAGCGGCGGATCACGGTACTAACCGATTTGGTTTAGCAGGATACGGATCGCTTAGGATGAAATTGGCGCAACATTCAAATAATTGGTATTTTAGGGATTCAGGGTTTACGAAACGAAGTGCTTATACTATAATAAAAATCACAAGTAAACAGTTTTGCTGTGAGAAGATGAGAACAGCCGTGATCCAAAGTGGAGCTTTCCACATTTCGGATAGTGGCTGTTTTTTGTCTTATTCTGGAAAGGAGGGGCTCTTCATGCGAGGGCTCGGGTGCAGAACATATTGACCTTATGATCAATTACGGTGGGGAAGTCCTTCTTTAAAGCAAATGTTTGAAAGGGTTTACAAAAAAACACGATGCCGGGAGGTAAACCTATGACTCCGTTTATGGGGGAATTGCTGGGAACGATGCTGTTAATCTTATTCGGCGACGGGGTATGCGCCGGAGTCAGCCTGAACAAATCCAAAGCGCAGAATTCGGGCTGGATTGTCATTGCGATGGGCTGGGGGCTCGCGCTCGCCATTGCGATTTTTGCGGTCGGCCGGATCAGCGGCGCGCACTTGAATCCCGCTTTTACCGTCGGGTTGGCCATGGCCGGACAATTCCCTTGGGAGAAGGTACCGTCGTATATTGCTGCACAATTCATCGGAGCGTTTCTGGGAGCTTGTCTGGTGTGGCTGCAGTATTTGCCGCACTGGAAAGCGACCGACGATACCGGAGCGAAGCTCGGAACCTTCGCGACAGGACCTGCCATCCGCAGCCCGTTTGCGAACCTGATCAGCGAAGTGCTGGCCACGTTTATCCTGTTTGTCTGCATTTTGGCGATCGGCGCCAACAAATTTACGGACGGCTTGAACCCGTTTGTCGTCGGTTTCCTGCTGGTCGGCGTCGGTCTTTCGTTCGGAGGAACGACCGGCTATGCGATGAATCCGGCCCGCGACCTGGGTCCGCGCATTGCGCACGCGGTGCTGCCGCTCGGGAAGAAGGGCTCGTCCGACTGGGGCTACGCCTGGATTCCGATCGTCGGTCCGCTGGTCGGCGGCTCGCTCGGAACGCTATTTTATTATGCGGTTTTCGGAAGCTGATGCATAGGCTACAAGTATATCCCACATTTTAACTACACAGGAGGACATCGTCATGGATAAAAAATATGTGCTTGCGCTCGATCAAGGAACGACCAGCTCGCGCGCCATTTTGTTCGATCACAGTGGACGCATCGTGGGCTCCGCGCAAAAAGAATTTACGCAAATTTATCCCAAGGCCGGCTGGGTCGAGCATGACGCCATGGAAATTTGGGGGACGCAAAGCGGCGTTGCGCGCGAGGTGTTGGAAAAGGTAGGCGTGCGTCCGCAGGAAATCGCCTCGATCGGGATTACCAACCAGCGGGAGACGGCGGTCATCTGGGACAAAAATACGGGAAGGCCGATTCACAACGCCATCGTCTGGCAGGATCGAAGAACCGCCGATTTTTGCGACGAGCTGAAGGCGCGAGGCTTGGAGTCTTACATCCGGGAAAACACGGGGCTCGTTGTAGACGCTTACTTCTCGGGAACGAAAATCAAATGGATGCTGGACCACGTCGAAGGGGCGAGGGAGAAGGCGACCCGGGGAGAATTGCTGTTCGGCACTGTCGATACTTGGCTCATCTGGAATCTGACGCGCGGCAAAGTGCATGCGACGGACTATACGAACGCTTCCCGTACGATGCTCTATAATATCAAGCAGCTCTGCTGGGACGAGAAGCTGCTGCAGGAGCTGGACATTCCGCATTCGATGCTGCCGGAGGTCAAGCCGTCGGTAAGCGTATACGGCTCAACCGATCCGCATACGTTCGGCGGTGCGGAAATCCCGATTGCGGGCGTGGCGGGAGACCAGCATGCGGCGCTGTTCGGACAAACGTGCTTCGAATCGGGGATGGCGAAGAACACGTACGGCACGGGCTGCTTCATGCTGATGAATACCGGTACGAAGGCCGTCGAATCGAAGTCGGGACTGCTGACGACGATCGCCTGGGGGATGGACGGCAAGGTGGAATACGCGCTGGAAGGAAGCATTTTTATCGCCGGCGCGGCGGTACAATGGCTGCGCGACGGGCTGAAGCTCTTCGACTCGGCGTCCGATTCCGAGTATTACGCGGGCAAAGTCAAGGATACGGACGGGGTCTATGTCGTGCCGGCCTTTGCGGGACTTGGAGCGCCCTATTGGGACATGTATGCCCGAGGCGCGATTTTCGGCTTGACGCGCGGCACGAAGAAGGAGCATCTGATCCGGGCCACGCTGAATTCTCTGGCCTACCAAACGAAAGACGTTTTGGGGGCGATGGAGATTGATTCCGGCTTGAAGCTGCAATCGCTACGGGTCGACGGCGGGGCAACCGCGAACAACCTGCTGATGCAATTCCAGGCGGACATTCTCGGTGTTCCCGTTCAAAGACCGCAAATTACCGAAACGACCGCGCTTGGTGCCGCTTACATGGCGGGAATCGCCGTCGGCTTCTGGGATAAAACGGAAATCGCGGCACGCGCCGGTTCGGACACCGTATTCGAACCGGGCATCGACGAGCCAACCCGGGCGAAGCTGTATCGGGGCTGGAAAAAAGCCGTGGATCGTACAATGCTTTGGGAGAAAGACGAAGAATAAGCAGTGACCGGACCGTGCTGTCGCACCCTTTTTCAGGAGAAGGGAGGCAGCACGGTTTCGCTTGTTTTCCGATCCGGGAGCGGGTTTGTAAAAAAATTCTAAATAATTCATTCTATTTTCGTTTATGATAGTAACGATAGTACCATTCGCATTGTAAGAGAATTCATATGTTTATCGAAGGAGGACTTTATGTTGAAGCCCAATACCATGATTCCCGCTGTCCGGGGGTTTAAAGAATTGGAGAAGGCGCTCGCTTCGCCGCACGAGGTCATTTTTCTGCTGGAGGGGGAATTAATCCAACTACAAAGTATCGTAGGGGCGGTCAAGCAAGCGAACAAAAAAATATATCTTCACCTGGAAATGGTGAAAGGGATTAAAGACGACGAGGCTTCCATCCATTTCTTATCGAAAGTGATTAAAATCGACGGGATCATCAGCACCCGGACGTCCTGCCTGCTTCATGCCAAAAAATACGGACTGAGCGCCATTCAGCGCGGCTTCATTATCGATTCCCACTCGATCCGCACGATTATTAATTCGGCCGCCCAGGTGAAGCCGGACTATATCGAGATTTTGCCGAGCTTCTCTTATCCCAAACTGAGCTTGATCAAAAAGGAGACGGGGCTCGATATCATTTTGGGCGGATTTGTCGAAAAGAAGGAGGAGCTGCCCGTTCTGTACAACGCCGGCGCGATTGCCGTATCGACCAGCCGAATCGAGCTTTGGAGCTGAGGCGGATTGGCTCCGTTCCGACAGCCGATGAATACGATATAGGATAGAGCATCCCGCCTGACGTGACGCCGAGAAGATCCTTGCAGCGGCAGGGCTTTGCCGTCCGGAGCAGCTTATCGAAAAGGAGAAGATGCGCTTATGTACCCGTCCTTTTTTCTCGCCCATGGCCTGCCTACGATTGTGACGGAGCCGCATGGCTATTCCCGTTTCTTGAGAGCGCTTGGGACGCAGCTGCCGAAGCCCGTAGGGATTGTCGTATTCAGCGCCCATTGGCAGAGCGAAGTACAGACGATCGGCGCGGCGGCCGAGCCGGAAACGCTGCACGATTTTTTCGGGTTTCCGGAGGAATTGTATGGCATTTCTTACCCTGCAAAAGGAAATATTCTGCTCGCTATGGGCATTGGGCGGCTGTTCGATACCGAAGGGATCGCCTGCGCCCTGGACGATACGCGGGGACTCGATCACGGCGTATGGACGCTGCTCTCGCTCATGCACCCCGCGGCAGACGTGCCCGTCGTCCATCTGTCCGTGAATCCGCTGCTGGTGCCGGAAGAGCAGTACCGGATCGGCCGTGCGCTCCAGGCTTTGCGCAGCGAGGGGATCATGATCGTGGGCAGCGGCGGGACGGTGCACCATCTCGGCACAATGCATTGGCAGGACGATGCCGCCGAGCTGTGGGCGAAGCAATTCGACGCCTGGCTGTACGACCGGATTACGGTGTGGGATTCGGACGCCTTGTTCGATTATGAGCGGCGGGCGCCGCATGCAGCCATGGCCGTGCCGACGGCGGAGCACTTCGCGCCTCTGCTGATTGCGATGGGCGCGGCGGACCGCGGCCGGCGGGCGAAGCTGCTGTATCAGAAGTATCAGTACGGGACGCTCAGTCTCGGCGCGTGGATGTTCAGTTAGCTTATTCGTGCGCCGAATGGATCAGAAACGATACTTCGCCGCTGTTCGTATGAATGACATAGTTGGCTCCGAGCCCTTTATAGATCAAGCGCGGATGGTTCGATTGCGTAATGACGTACAGCGGTTCCGAGGTCCACGGGCGGCATATACGGATATAGCGGCAGCACAGGGCCAGGCTGTTCTCGAACAAAAACACCTTGCCGACGGGCCATTCGGGGACGAGCCATGTGTTCTCCTCATTCGTATCCACCATCACAATTCGTTCGGCCCCAAGCTCCTGCAGCCGGGCCTGCTCGGCTTTGTTGTTGACGATCACCGCAAACGGAATGCTGCCGAATTTGAGCTGCCGGATAAACGCTTCGCCGGGCTTGTTGGGCGCCGATACCAAAATATAGGGCTGCTCCTGCTCCATGGTTTTCTCCTCCTAAGGAATAGTAGGAGAGAAGGCAATACGAAAGAAGCCTGCGGCTGCGGGTAAAAAACGGGCTCGCCGCGGCTTCCCAAGGCACGGAACAAGCCGTGTCTTACGCGTGAAGATCGATGCCTCTCTCGACGGCGCTGACGAGGTTAGCTGACGGGTTCGGGCGGTGAGAGTCGCCCTACTCCTGCGCATGTGCGGCAGGCGATTAAGATTCACCCCAATGCGATGGGCGGCACGGCTCTCAGGGCGTGCGCTGCATCGCTT
>NZ_BILX01000123.1 GCF_004000785.1 Paenibacillus ehimensis NBRC 15659
GAGCCGATAACCGTATTTTATTTCGCCGTGGGCTCTTATGGCGGGATCGATATTCTGGAGGATAACCGGGAGGCGGTCCGTGATTTTCTGACATGGGCGCATGCCCGGGGATACCAGGTGTTCGCCTGCATCGCAGGAGGCACGTCGCCGCCGTATATGGGCGCTTACGCGGAGTACCATTCGCTGGCGCTGCGCGAGTTGGAGAAGATCATCAACTATAATCTCGCTTCGCCGGCCGGCGCGCGCTTCGACGGCGTGAACGTCGATATCGAGCCGTATATCTCGCCGGATTTCAAGGCGCAATATCCTTCGCTTCAAAAGCAATATTTGGACCTGTCGCAAAAGATGGCGGATCGGCGCGACGCCGCAGGAATCGATCTGCCGATCGGTCCGGCCATACCGAAGTGGTACGACTCGTCGAACGAGTCCAAGAACATTGAATGGAACGGCGCAACGAAATGGCTGTCCGAGCATATTCAGGACATTTCCGACTACATCTCGATCATGGATTACCGCGATACGGCCGACGGGACGGCAGGCATCATTGTCGGCGCGGAAGGCGAAATCGCCTATGCGGCGAAGATCGGCAAGCCGAACTCCGTCGTGATCGGCGTCGAGACGCTGGATATCGCCAATAGCGGCGATCCGGAGACGATCACGTTCCGCGAGGAAGGCCGGACGGCGATGGAAGCCGAGCTTGATAAAGTGTATGCGGCGTTCGGAGGCAAGCCGGGCTTCGGCGGCATCGCGATGCACCATTACGATTCGCTCCGCGCCCTGCCGTCGCACTGGGGGCCGGGAGCCGTGTTCTGGCAGCCGCCGGCCGATACGGAGCCGCCGACCGCGGTCACCCGCCATCCTGTGGCTACCGCGGCGGACTACAGTACCGTTCAGCTGTCTTACGGGATGGCGTTCGATAATACCGAGGTAGATAAATACGTCATTTATCGCAGCACGCAGCCGGGCTTTACGGCCGGAGCCGCATCGGCGGTGGGCACCGCAAGAAGCTTGTCCTTCAAGGATATCGGGCTGCTGCCGAATACGACGTATTATTATAAAGTGGCCGCCATGGATGTCCGGGGCAACATCGGCCCGGCTTCCGCGGAGACGCACGCGAAGACCGGGCCGACGGCGCTTAAGCCGATGATCGTCTCGGGTCTGCAGATCGCACGCAGCGGGAGCAGCGCCAGCGCAGCGCTGCAAGTCGTCGACAAGGCGACGGGGCAGCCTGTGACGGCGG
This sequence comes from Paenibacillus ehimensis NBRC 15659, assembly GCF_004000785.1. Taxonomy (GTDB): domain Bacteria; phylum Bacillota; class Bacilli; order Paenibacillales; family NBRC-103111; genus Paenibacillus_G; species Paenibacillus_G ehimensis. Next base: position 1,241 of record NZ_BILX01000123.1, read on the forward strand.
GAGTGTACGGGCGCTTCACGTATGCCGGCGGCAAGTATACCGGCGGCCTTGCGTCCGGCGGCGCCATCACGCTTGCTTCCGAAGCGCTGCCGCAGGGCGCGCAGGCCGGGTTCGAGCCGCGCCGCATCACGTCGGCCGGCTATTACTGGGCGCAGGCGTACGACGCGCCGCATACGGCGGCGCTCTACCCGCGGGTCCGCCTGCAAGCGCTAAGCCTCAGCGCAGGCGCGCTGGAGCCGTCCTTTGCGCCGGACCGGCTCCAGTATACCGCTTCGGTATCCGCCGATACGTACCGGCTTGCCGTGACGGCCCGCCCGGAGGCGGCCAACGCCGCCGTATTCGTGAACGGAACCCTCGCGATTCCGGGAGCTCCCGCAGAGGTTGCTTTGCAGCCGGGCGCGAATCGCATCACGGTCCGGACCGCCGGACCTGACGGAACGACGGACAGCTATACGATAACCGTCAACCGCGCCGCAGCCGGCAGCAGTAGTTACGTCCGGTAGCCGACGCTTACGTCTTCGAGAACGCTCTCACCGGACGGAAGGCTCTCGCAGGCAAGTCCAAGAACAGGAGGCATCTGTAAATGAGTTCTATACTTCGTATTGGCATGATCGGCTTGGATACGTCGCATGCCGTCGATTTTACCGAACTGCTGAACGACCCGAATCATAAGCATCATGTCCCGGGAGCCCGGGTAACGGTCGCGTTTCCGGGCAGCTCGCCCGATTTCGAGCTGAGCGCCAGACGGGTGGAAGGCTTCACGGAGACGCTGCGGAGCAAGCACGGCGTGGAGATCGTCGATACGCCGGAAGCCGTCGCGGAGCGCTGCGACGCGATTCTGCTCGAATCCGTGGACGGACGGGCGCATCTGGAGCAGTTTCGCCGCATTGCGACTTACGGCAAGCCCGTGTTTATCGACAAGCCGTTAAGCGTCAGCTCGCGGGAGGCTGAAGAAATCGCGCGTCTAGCCGGGCAGCACGGCGTCGAGGTCATGAGCTGCTCCGCCGTCCGCTTCGCGCAAACGTTGACGGAGGCGATCGCTGCGGAGGAGGGCGGAGCCATTATCGGCGCGGACTGCTACGGTCCGATGGACCTGCAGCCGACCCAGCCGGGGCTGTTCTGGTATGGCGTGCATACGGCCGACATGCTGTACGCCGCCATGGGGCCGGGCTGCATCCGGGTGCAGGCGCACACGAACGACAATCACGATCTCATCGTCGGCACCTGGTCGGACGGCCGCATCGGCACCATCCGCGGGAACCGCCGGGGCAACCGGAGGTTCGGCGCGTGCGTGCACCGCGAGAAACAGACGCTGTACGCCGACGTCTACGCGTCCGACAAGCCGTACTATGCGCTGCTGCTCGAAAGCGTCGTCGGCTGGTTTGCCGGCGGCCGCCCGGCGGTCGATCTGCGCGAGACGCTGGAGGTCGTGCGCTTCATGGAAGCCGCCAATGAAAGCCGCGTCACGGGACAGCCGGTATCGCTTGGCGCCTCCCCGACAGTCGGTGAAACGGTCGCTGCCCGGGAAGGGGGCAGCCCGTCATGACATGGCCGTTTCGGCTGGCCGTACTGACCGACGAGGTGTCGCAGGATATCGAAGCGGTGATCCGCTTCTGCCGCGACTATAAGCTGGAAGCGGTCGAGCTGCGCTCGGTCGACGATCAGCCGCTCTACAAGCTAACCGACGAGCGGATCGATGCACTCGCTACGAGGCTGCGGGAGGCAGGCCTGACGGTATGCGGCTTATCTTCGCCGGTGTTTAAATGCGAGCTGGACGACGAGGCGCAAATCGAAGAGCATATCGGCATTCTGAAACGTTATGCGGACCTGGCCCGCCGCTTCGGCTGCCGTTACGTCCGGGGCTTCAGCTTCTGGGCGCAAGACCCGTTCGACGAAGCGCTGCCGCGTATCGCGGAGCGGCTGCGCGGAGTCGCCGGGATGATGGAAGCGGCGGGACTCGTCTACGCGCTCGAATTCGACCCGGCCGTCTATGCGACGAACGGCGCCAAAGTGCGGCGGCTGCTGGAGGCGGTGGCTTCCCCGCATCTTCGGGCGCTGTACGATCCGGGCAACGACTTATGGGACCCGGACGGCGAAGTGCCTTATCCGGATGGCTACGAGCATTTGCGAGGAGAGATCTGCCATATTCATTTGAAGGATGCGGTACGGACGGCGGACGGCGTGCAGGGCGTTGCGATCGGGGAGGGCGAAGTGGATTACCGCGCGCTGCTGCAGCGCCTGCTTGCGGACGGCTATGACGGCTATCTGGTCGTGGAGACGCACTACCGCTTGCGTTCGCAGCTTACGGAGGAGCAGCTTAAGCGTCCTTCCGGCAGCGCCTTCTCGGAAGGCGGAGAAGAAGCGTCACGGGAGTGTATGGACAGCTTGCTCCGCTTAATGGAGAGCGTTCGAGCGGAAGTAGGGCAGGGTTAGGCGGCCCGACATAAGAGGCATAGCACAGAGTTATCGGGGTACCGGTGTCTCTTTTGTTTTAACTTTCCTCCGGTCGGAAAACGGTTCCCGGCAACAATGGCCAAGGAAAAAGCGTCATAAGGATAGGAAAGGATACTCATGATTGGCTTGGGAGGGAATCGAATGGGGAAAATGTTAGCCGGATTGGTGCTTTTCCTTGTTATGTCGGGTACGGCACTGTTCGTAGGCGGGAATATAGGGAATCAGAAACAGCCGGACCGGATCGATATTCGCGGCACAATTACCTCTGTGGCCAAAGCTCCGAAAACAGCACCGTCTTCTTCCGGCCATCCGGAGGATCCGAATGCTTCGGTATCCAGCAAAGATGGGGTCTCGGCGGAGCCGAACCCCGAAGGAAAAATCGTATCCATTATGGTTGAAGGGCCTACGACGGAAAACCAGCCTTACGACAAGGCATCGGTGTCCTTGCGCGAGCATACGAAAATCTATAAAAAGCAGGGTGCGGAGCTTACCCGCGCCGCGATCGAAGAGCTGACGGTCGGCTCGGAAGTGGAGATTGCCTTCGACGGCCCGGTGGCGGAATCCTATCCCGTTCAGGCTCTGGCGGGGAAGCTTGTAATCCTGAACAAGCGATAGCCCGGCATGAGCCGGGGGAGCTTGTTGAGAAAGTGGTCGTTTACAAAAATAGAGATGCATACGGAGGTGGGGTATCCACTGGAGAAGCGATAGCGGCCGCCTTTGTCTTCGGGAAATGTCCGCTATTAAGCGGCTTCCAATCAAATTTCCCGAGGACAAGAGCGGTCGGAAGTGGATACCCCACCCCATCGTAACCTCTATTATCTCATCTGACCACTTTCTCAACAGCCTGAACCCGACATGAGCCCGCGCTTCTTTCTTTTCACGGCAAAAAGCCCGCCTGACTCACCAAAATCCGCTCTTCCGGAAAATGCCGCTTGAGCTGCTCCAGTACTTGCCGGTACGCGTCCCGGTCATACCAAGCCTCCAGACCGAGCGACTCGTACATACGGCGGATGCCGAGACGCTCCGTGCGCCGTCCGAGACTGCCGTCGCCCATGAAGAAGTCGTCGACGACGAGCCGCGTCACGCCGGTATCCCGCAGCGCTTGCGCGAAGCCCCCGCTGCTTGGCAGCACGGGCGAGACGGCCGCTTGCGCGGGTACGCCCGCTTCGACGAGCTCGCGCAGCGCCCGCAGCCGGGCGGGGATCGGCGGCGCGGCCGGCGTGAACGCCTTGCGGATCGGCTCCAGGTCGGTCTCGACCGTGAGGCTGACGCGCACGCGCGTTCCGAGCCGCCGGAGCAACTCGATATCCCGGGTGACGAGCGGGCTGCGGGTTTGCAGCAGCACAAAATCGGGCGCGTCCCCTCCGGCCATCGTTTCAAGAAGCGAACGGGTCAGCCCGGTCCGGTATTCGATCGGCTGGTACGGGTCCGTGCTGGAGGACATAAAGATGGAGACCGGGCCCTTGCGTTTCGCCCGGACGAGTTCCTTGGCAAGCAGCTCCGCGGCCGACGATTTGACGTCGACCCAGCTTCCCCAAGGCTCCGGGCGAAACTTTGCCACCGGCATTTCGCGCACGTAGCAGTAGGTGCAGGCGAAGGCGCAGCCGGAATAAGGATTGAGCGTATGCGTATAGCCCGTCAAGTAACCGGTGGCCGCATTGAGCAGCTGCTTGGGAGCTTTGAACGTAACGGTCGGCAGCATCTTCCGCACCTCGCTTCGCTTGTAAAATAGGAATCGACCGGATCACGCCCGGTTACTCGATCATAATGCGCACGATATCGCCTTCTGTGATCGTGCCTATGCGCTCGACGGAGCAGACGATGCCGCGCCGCTTCTTGGCGGCAGCTGTGAAGCGGGTAGCTGCCGCAGAGCTGCCTGTCGCTTCGGCGATCATTTCACCGGGCCCCGTGCAGGGCAGGTTCTCGCCTTCACTGATCAAGCCCGTTCCGGCAGGAAACAGCAGGCGCGCGCCCTGCGGCAGGAGGGTGAGGGAAGGGTAGCCTTCCAGCAGCAGATTGGCGCCGAGCCACTCCGGAAGCACTTCGGGCAGCCCTAGCCGCTCGGCGATCTGGGCGCATTCCTCGACGGAGACGATGCTGATTTGTCTCCGGTTGGCAATGTCGGTGCCGCGCGGATAAAACCGCTGCCGGCTGTCGGCAGGCCGCGTCAGCCCGTAATGGCGGTCGCCGGGAATGCCGGCAAGATCGACGGTGACGGAGCTTTCCCGCGCGGTGACGAACGTATGCGGATCGCGGGCGGCCAGCACAGCCTTGACCCGGGCTTCAAATGTTTTCATAGCGTATTCCCCTTTCCGTACAAGGTTAAGCTTATCAGACAAGAAACCCGGCTTCCTCCAAGGGAAACCGGGTTTTGTGCATGAACCGCTAGCGGCAGCCGGAATTACTCGCCGGCCGGCATTGCTTCGGGGGATGTCATTTTGTCGTAGAATTCCACGAACTTGTCCTTTTTGTCGCTGGCGCGAACCGCCATGGCCGAACGCGGATGATCGTTCAATACGCCGGCGATCATGTAAGGAATGATGTAGCCCCATTCCCACTTCTCGCGCATAGTGATCATATGCTTCTCAATGATGCCGAGGATCGGACGAACGTCGTACTTCGGATTTTTCAAATGGCTGACGATCAGCTCGGTCGGGCAGTTGCCGGCAGCTCGTCCCATGCCGTATACGGATGTGTCAAGGAACTCGACGCCTTTGGTGGCGCCCATAATCGTATTGGAGAAGGCGAGCTGCATGTTGTTATGCATATGCAGGCCGAGCTTCTTATTCGGCAGAAGACGCTGGAATTTGGAGACGAGATATTCGACGTCCCGGTAGTCCATGCTGCCGTACGAGTCGACGATGTACACGACATCGACCGGACTCTTGGCAATTTCTTCGAACGCTTCGTTCAGATCGTTCTCCATCACGTGGGAGAGCGCCATAATGTTGATTGTCGTTTCATAGCCGTAGTCATGGAATTTCTGCACCAGATCGAGCGCTTTATCCACATCTTTTATGTAGGTCGCTACGCGGATCAGGTCGAGCAGACTATTTTCCCGGGGGAGAATGTCCTTCTCGTCAACGCGTCCGATGTCGACCAGCGCAGACAGCTTGGTGTCCGTTTTTTGCGGGATGACTTCCTTCAGGAAATCCTCGTTCAAAAAGCGCCAAGGACCCGCTTCAGCGCCCTTCAGCAGCTTGGCCGAGTTTTTATAGCCGATCTCCATATATTCGACGCCGGCTTCGCTCAGACCGTAATACATGTCTTTGACAAACTCGACGCTAAAATCCCAGTTGTTGACCAAACCGCCGTCACGGATGGTGCAGTCCAAAATATTGTGGTTTTCCCTGACCATAATGATTGACTCCTCTCCAAAATAGGCGACCGCTTCGTGGCTTTTAAGCTTTTAAGCAGTAAAGCATACGTTTTTATAATAAATATTACATATGGCTCGCCACTTGTCAATGATAACAAATTCCCCGTACGGTGGCAATCGCATATTCACCGAAAATAAGCAAAAGTTGCAGGATTTTCCGGGACTTTGTGGAAACTTGCATTATAATGGAGAAAGATAAGCGGATTTTGCGGGACAGGAGGAGCGAGACATGCTGAAATACAATGTCGCTTTTATTCGCAGCGGCGGTCGTTTGCTCATGCTGAACCGAGGCAAAGCGCCGCTGCTTGGGCTGTGGAACGGGGTCGGCGGCAAGCTGGAGCCGGGAGAAACGCCGCTGGCTAGCGCCATACGGGAAATTGAAGAGGAAACCGGGCTCCGTCTCGAAGCGGAGGCGGTTCGTTTCGGGGGGACCGTGACGTGGGAGGTGGACGGCCGGGATGCCGGGGGGATGTACGCTTTTATCGGAGAGGCTCCGGATGATGCACTGCCGGCCTTGCCGATGGAGACGGCCGAGGGGATCCTTGCATGGAAGCCGGTCGAATGGGTGATCGACCCGGAAAATGACGGCGTGGTGCAGCATGTCCGGCATTTTCTACCGGCGATGCTGGCCGGAGAGCCTTGTGCGGAGCACCGCTGCTTTTTTCGCGAGGGAAAGCTGCTGACCGTCGAACGGCGGCCGCTGCCAGAGGTTGTGCGCTAGAAGACGCCGCGGTTTATGACAAAAATAAAGACGTCCCGTTTCCTAAGTCAAAGCGAAGGATACGGAACGTCTTTTTGGCTTGCCGCGTGTGTCTAAGGCGTCTTGATCAAGCTCAGGCCGCCGATAATCGGCAGCGGCTTCATCCACCCGTTCACGGCGTTCAGAATGCCCATAATGAATAGGACGAGCAGGCCGAGGTTGGCCAGCGGGACGAGCAGCAGCCCGATCAGCGGCAGCAGCCCGAGCACCAGATTGGCGGCGATCGAGGTTAAGAGCAGCACCAGCCCTTGATTGGCGTGAAACATGGCAAACCTCGACTGCGGAGCGGCAAGCAGCGGCACGAAAAACAACAAATACGCCGCGATGGCAATCCATTGGTTCGAACGCACGTCCTCCGGCTGGGGGCTTTCGGGCGGTCCGTTGTTCATGGCGTACACCTCTCTCGGATAGGATTCGGCGAAGCCGGATAAGGCAGCGGTTCGCTATCATCCTATGCCTGCGGGCGAGGGAGTATGTGCCGCGCTTGGAATAAGCATCCTTCATCGGGGCAAACTAGAACCAAACGTGAACCTATTACCGACAAGCGGAGGGATCTTATGAGCAGCACACCGATTTTGTTTCAATTCGAGTCTCAGCATTCGGCCGCGTTGGCCCAGGATATGCTGGAGGAGCTGGGGTACCGCGTGAGTCCGCATACGAACCTGAAGCATCCGGCCCTGCATGTCATCGTAGACCGGCACGATCTGACGTCCGCGCTCGAAATCGTCCAGGCGTACGGGGGACGCTTGATCGAAGCGGAAGGCTCGCTGAGCGAAACGGCCGCTTACGCCATGGCCTACGACCAAGATAACCTGATCCCGATTCCGGCGCATTTCGTGAACGAGGATTGGACCGAAAGCGAGCCGGCCGTGTCCGCTTCGGATTATGTCAACCGCTCCAGCGGCGCATATAATGATGAGGATGTGCCGTTCGATCCGTCGGGCGACGACTATAACGGCTTCGATGCCGGCTTGCGCTTCTAAGCGGTAAGCGGCGGTTTACGCCGCGTCCGGACAGCGGTTACCCGGCGAGGCGCGGGCCGCTGTTTCTTTTTTTGGCCCGCTCCCTTTTTGTTGGCTGTTTCTCACATCCTTTGACCGGTAAAACAAAGTTGCACGCGACCTATTTTTATTGGCGGGTAAAACACTGTTTCTCTAGACCCACACGGTTTTCGTCTGATATGATGAGCCTGACTTTAAGCAAGCTGATTTTGGCAAGAGTGATGGAGGGGAACCGCCGTGGAAACGCATGATCCGTTAAAAGAAGGCGAAAAGGGCGCGTGGGTCAGCATCGTCGCGTATATCCTGCTAGCCGCTTTTAAGATCAGCATGGGGTATACGACCGGCTCCGAGGCGCTCACCGCCGACGGAATCAATAATTCGACCGATATTATCGTATCGCTCGCCGTGCTGATCGGACTGCGCATCTCGCGCAAGCCGCCGGATCGGGACCACCCTTACGGGCACAGACGGGCCGAGACGATCGCCTCGCTCGTCGCATCGTTCATTATGGCTGCGGCCGGGATTCAAGTCGTGCTGCAGGCGTGCAGAAGCTTTTTCGTCACTGAACGTGAGGCCCCGGATTTGTTGGCCGCATGGATTGCGCTCGGCTGCGCGGTCGTCATGTGGGGGGTCTATCTGTATAATAGCCGTCTGGCGAAAAGGCTTAACAGCCAGTCGTTGACGGCGGCCGCCTACGATAACCGGTCGGATGCGCTCGTGAGCATCGGCGCAGCCGTAGGCATTATCGGGTCTCGCTTTGGCTATCCGATCCTGGATGCGGCCGCGGCGCTCGCCGTCGGCTTGGTGATCTGCAAGACGGCGTGGGACGTATTCATCGATGCCGCTCACGCGCTCACCGACGGGTTCGACGACAAGAAGTTGAAGGTGTTCCGGCAGACGGTGCGCCAGACGCCCGGCGTAGAGCGGATCAAGGACATCCGGGCCCGGGTGCACGGCAGCAGCGTGCTGCTGGACGTCGTCGTGGAGGTCAGCGCCGAGCTGTCCGTTGGCGAGAGTCACGACATCAGCGACGAGATCGAGAAGCGGATGCTGGAGGAGCATCAGATTGGCAACGTGCACGTTCATATCGAGCCTTACGTCGAATAGAAACGGGAGTTCCTTTTTACGAAAGGGACCCCCGTTTTTTTGTTAATTTAACGTTCGTTTCAGGTTAACGTCATAAATTCGTAACAATTGAAAATTACAATGAAAGTAAGTCACAGATTAGACACAGATAAAAAGAGTGTAGGGAGGAATGCATCATGCTCCATGCTTTAAAGTCCATCGTAAAAGGGTTTTTGTTCGGTCTGATTGCTATCGGGATGCTGCCTTATTTGGTGGTTCAAGCGCTGACCGAGCTGTAACCTGTCAACAAGCCGCTCATCATAAACCGAAAGAGGATGGCCTGCGGTGCGGGCCACCCTCTTTTTTGGCATCTCGGGAACTGAGACCGGTCTTCTAAACTTCAAGCGCGCCTTGCGCAGCCTGTGCGGCGAACGTACCTGCCGTATAGCCTGTGGCGAAGGCAGCCGTGATGTTATAGCCACCGGTATACCCATGGATGTCGAGAATCTCGCCGCAAAAGAACAGGCCCTCCATGAGCTTCGACCCCATCGTCCGCGGATCGAGCTCCTTCAAATTCACCCCACCGCCGGTGACAAAAGCCTCCTCAATCGACAGCGTCCCGTTCACCTTCACGGGAAACGCTTTGATCCGCTTGCTTAATTCCATCCACGGCTGTTTCGGAATATTATCGTACGTCGTCTGCTCGTCCAGTCCGGCTTGCCGGAGCAGAAGCGGGACGAGGCGTTCGGAGACGTACCCCTTCAGCACGTTTTTGACCGCTTTTTTCGGCTCGTTTTTGGCCATAGCCATCGTCTCGTCATAGATCTCCTGCACGCTTTTGTCCGGATACAAATCGATGGTGGTCAGCACCTGCTTCTCCGCCGTTTTTTGCCGCTCCTTCACGACGAATTGGCTGCACCGCAGCGCGATCGGGCCGGATAAGCCGAAATGGGTAAACAGCATGTCGCCCTGATGGGCAATGATTTTCTTTCCCTTGGCATTCCAGACCGTAAGCTCCACGTTCCGCAGCGACAAGCCTTGAAGCTCCCGGCTCTTGATAAAAGGCTCGCCGGACGTCAGCGGAACTTCCGTCGGAAACAGCGGCGTGATCGTATGTCCCGCATCCTCGGCCCAAGCGTAGCCGTCGCCGGTCGAACCGGTATGCGGCACCGATTTGCCTCCGCTGGCGATGACGACGCATGTTCCGGCAATCGTCTCGCCTGTCCGAAGGCGAATGCCTGCGGTGCGTCCGTCCTTGTAAAGCACCCGCTCTACTGCGCGGTTTACCTGAATGTCCACGCCTTGCTTGCGGACTTGGCCGACGAGCGCATCGACGACGGTCTTGGCTTTGTCCGTCACGGGAAACATTCTCCCGTTGTCCTCTTCCTTCAGCCGGATGCCGAGATTTTCGAAAAAGGCGATGATTTCGCGATTGCCGAAATGGGCGAACGCACTGTGTAAAAACCGTCCGTTGCCCGGAATATGCTTAATAAGCTCGTCGATTTCCTTCGCGTTCGTAACGTTGCACCGGCCTCCCCCGGAGATGCCAAGCTTGCGTCCGAGCTTGTCCCCTTTATCGACCAGCACGACGCGGGCGCCCTGCTTGCTGGCGGCAATACAGGCCATCAAGCCGGAGGGCCCGCCGCCGATGACGATGACATCGTACTTCATATCATTTCTCCATTCTGTTCCTGCTCATGAAGCGTCTTTGCTAGTATTATAGCCCAAAACGGAACGATCCCAAAATGGCTGCGGAAGACGGCTGCCGCACGAAGATGAAAAGCGGGCCGCAAGCTGAAATGCGGCCGTTCGCGGGCAACGACGGACGGTGGAATATGGGGTGCTTTTTCACAGGCAATACGTTACAATGGG
>NZ_BILX01000124.1 GCF_004000785.1 Paenibacillus ehimensis NBRC 15659
AATATCGTGAACGGCTTCGGTTTGGAAGCCGGCAAGCCGCTCGCTTCGAGCAGCCGCATCGCCAAAATTGCTTTCACCGGCGAAACGACGACGGGACGCCTGATCATGCAGTACGCTTCGCAGAACATTATCCCGGTCACGCTGGAGCTTGGAGGGAAGTCGCCCAATCTGTTCTTCGAGGACGTGTATGCCAAGGATGACGCCTTCCTGAACAAGGCGATCGAAGGCTTCGTGCTGTTCGCGCTGAACCAAGGCGAAGTGTGCACCTGCCCGTCCCGCGCGCTCATTCAGGAGTCGATCTATGAGAAGTTCATGGAGCGGGCCTTGCAGCGGGTAGCGGCGATCAAGCAGGGCAACCCGCTTGACACGGAAACGATGATCGGCGCGCAAGCGTCCTCCGAGCAGGTTGAGAAAATTATGTCGTACCTGAGCATCGGCAAGCAGGAAGGGGCCGAATGTCTGATCGGCGGAGACCGGGCGGCGCTCGGCGGAGACCTGAGCGGCGGTTATTACGTTCAGCCGACGGTATTTAAAGGGCATAACAAAATGCGCATTTTCCAAGAGGAAATTTTCGGACCGGTCGTTTCCGTCACGACCTTTAAAGATCAGGAGGAAGCGCTGGCCATTGCCAACGATACGCTGTACGGGCTCGGCGCCGGATTATGGACGCGGGATATCAATACGGCGTACCGTTTTGGAAGAAACATCCAGGCTGGCCGCGTCTGGACCAACTGCTATCATGCTTACCCGGCGCATGCGGCGTTCGGCGGGTACAAGGTGTCCGGGATCGGCCGCGAAACGCATAAGATGATGCTGTCGCATTACCAGCAAACGAAAAACCTGCTGGTTAGCTACAGCCCGGACGCCTTGGGCTTCTTCTGATTCGGGGCGCGATGGATACGGTCCCGAAGGTGCTCGCAACGGACGAAGCGCTGGCCTTGATCCGGCTGCTTCAGGAGAAACACGGTCCCGTCATGTTTCATCAATCGGGAGGCTGCTGCGACGGCAGCTCTCCCATGTGCTATCCGGAAGGGGAGTTCCTGCTCGGGGAACAGGACGTTCGGCTCGGTGAGATCGGCGGCGCTCCGTTCTATATGAGTCAAGCGCAGTATGACTACTGGAAGTACACGCAGCTGATCATCGACGTGGTGCCCGGAAGAGGCGGCATGTTCTCGCTCGAAGGGCCGGAGGGGATGCGGTTTTTGACCCGGTCCCGCGTGTTTACGGATGAGGAGCGGAAGGCGCTCGGACTGCCGTAATCCGGCAGGCAGGCTAGGCGGACGATGCAGTGGAATATCCGTGCTTCGGCCGTAGCGGGAGAGACCACCCCTCAATCAGTCCGGCGGGTTGTCACAGTGAACGCTTTTGACTATACTAGGGTTGTAAATCCAAGCTCCTTCGGGTACAGGGGGTAGACGATGACAGCCCTTCTTTTCATGCACCGGAAAATGCTGAGACCGGAGTTTCCGTTCAAATTCATCCGGCACCAAGGCCATTCGTTCCGCCAGCCGCTGCATACGCACGATTACGTGCAGATCGCTTATGTGGTGAGAGGCGTGTGCAGCCATCACTTCAACGGAAGGCTGTTAACCGCGAGCAAAGGAGATATGTTCGTTATTCCTCCAAGCGTGGAGCATCGTTTGGAGACGTTCGAAGACAAGACATTCGATCTCGTGCTGCTCGACTTCCTGCCTCTGCTGCTGGACGAACGGCTCAAGCCGCTGTCGCAATCGCTGTACGAGCGGTTGACTGGCGAAGGCGGGGACGCTGGGCAAGCCGCCGAAGGAATGCAGTCTTGGGTACATATTCCAATGAACAAGCAGCCGCTGGTCGAGCAGTTGCTTCAAGATATACAGGACGAATTCGAGCATAAGGAAGAAGGCTATCAGCTTTCGATCCGGCTCAATCTGGCGAAGCTGCTGCTGCTCCTCGAACGGGAGCGGCGCAAAGCGGCCCGTCAGCCGTCAGGTCCGGCGGCCGTTCGTCCGCATCAACGCCAGTTTGAGGAAATCGTCCGATTCGTGCACGAAAACTACGATCAGGACATTTCGCTCGAAGTAGGCGCAGGCATGGCCGGCATGGCGCCGACGTATTTCAGCCATTCGTTCAAGAAAGAAACCGGACTTTCGTTCATCGAATTCGTACACGAGGTGCGGATCGAACGCGCGAAGGAGCTGATCCGCCAGCAGTCGCGCACGATGACGGATATTTGCTATGAAGTCGGTTTCCGGCATCTGAGTCATTTTATCCGGACGTTCAAGAAACGGACGGGGCTGACGCCGACCGCCTATCGGAAGATGGTCTGCAAGATCGTAAAATAAGTCAACTCCGATCATAAAATTGTGCAAGTCATCATACCCGCTGCGCGTTATTCTACGTGTAGCGGTTTTTTTACGCAATCATCCAGCGGGACAAAAGGAGACGGACACCAATGACGTCAAACATATTGAACGTAGGCATCATCGGCCAAGGAAGAAGCGGACGCAACATTCATGGCGCGCAGCTTGCGCTAATGAACGAACGGTACCGCATTGCGGCGGTAGCCGACGGGCTGGAGGAACGAAGACGGAGAGCGGAGCAGGAATACGGCTGCCGCGCGTACGCCACGTATCAGGAGATGGCGGAGGCGGAGAAGCTGGATCTCGTCGTCAACGCTTCGCCCAGCGATCTGCATTTTCCGATCACGCTTGATCTGTTGAACCGAGGGCTGAACGTGCTCTGCGAGAAGCCGCTGGCCAAGACGCCGGAGGAGGTAGACCGGCTAATAGAGGCTTCGGAGAGGAGCGGCGCCGTGCTGGCGGTGTTCCAACAGTCGCGCTACATGCCCGCGTTCGTGAAGCTGCGGCAAATCATCGAATCCGGCGTATTGGGGCGGATCGTGCAGATTGATTTGACGAGCAATCATTTCGGCCGCCGCTGGGACTGGCAGTCGCTGCAAGAGAACAACGGCGGAAACCTGCTCAACACCGGACCGCATCCGGTCGATCAGGCGCTCCAATTGTTCGGAGGCGATCAACTGCCGCAGGTTGTATGCGTGATGGACCGGGCCAATACGTTCGGGGATGCGGAGGACTACGTCAAGCTGCTTCTGCGCGGTCCGGGCCGTCCGACGGTCGATATCGAGATTTCGTCCTGCTCCGCCTATGCGCGCGAGAAATTCATCGTACAGGGAACCTGTGGCGGGCTGCGCGGCAACAACGGGTACTTGGAATGGAAATATTTCAAGCCCGAGGAAGCGCCGGAGCAAAGGTTGATCCGCGAGCCGTTGTTCGACGCCAATGGCGAACCGGCATACTGCACCGAGCAGCTGCGGTGGTACAAGGAGCGGTGGGAGCCGGCACTGCCCGAAGGCAAGAACGAGTTCGGCTACATGACCGAGCAGCTGTACGAAATGCTCTACCGTACGTTAGGCGAAGGAGCGCCGCTGGAAATTACCCCGCATCAGGTCCGCCTGCAAATGGCGGTCATGGAAGAGTGCCGCCGGCAAAATCCGCATATTTATGCGAAGTAGCTTGATGATTTGAAGATTGGCTTCCGCCCTATGGCAAGAACCGGGCGGAGGCTTTTTTATGCTCCGAGGGACTAGACAGGTAGGCAACGTGGACATGCATTGCCGCATCTAGTAATAGAGGAACGGAGATGCGCTAGATGACTTCGCGGCAACCGCCACCTGAACGAGAGGAAATACGATTCGCTATCCGTGTCGAAACATATTAAAAAGCTTTCTATGCAGCATAATAGCGTATTCTGAGTTCCTCTAAGCTGCCAAATCGGCTGAGTGGAGGCCGGATAACTCATTAGGGTTCCTCTATTTTTTAGCTCATGGGGGCAGGTGTCTTCGGAAAAGCCCGCAATGTTCCGGGGGAGCAGGGTGGCACGCTGATTTGGTGAGCAGGATAATTCAATTATCATTATTTTTTCTCAAGTTAATTTAGATAATTCTGATACTCTTAAACATAGGTATCTAGCCGTTGTAACGGAAGGAGAGTGGAAGCATGCACGATGCGCAACAAAGGAAACCAACCGCCCATGAATTGATGGAGATGCATGTTGAAGCAATGTTTACGCATGATCGGAATATGCGGCTGCGCACGATAAACGAGCCTTGGCCCGGAGAGCCTCCTGCTCCTCGGTTTTTCTTAGGGCGAACGATCGAGGGCTCGGCTCTCTGCCGGTTTCGGTATGATGTCCCGGAGACGCTTGTCCGGCAATTGGAAGAATTGTGCGCTGACGAACCGATCCTAAGGGATTTACGGACGAAGCCGAAGCATTTCGATGTCTATATGCATCTTCTTCAAAGCGAGCGCTTCACGATGGGACCTTGCTATCTTGTTCCCGACGACTTCATGCCGGCAGCGCAGGTGGTCAGCGTTACCCGTGAAAATATGACCGGGTTATTGCGCGGCGGATTTGAATGGCTGGCTTCCGAAATTGACTATGCCCAGCCTTGTATTGCGCTCGTACGCGAAGGCAGGGCAGTATCGGTCTGCCGCAGCGTCCGCATCACGTCCCGGGCCCATGAAGCGGGGCTTGAGACTTTGGACGAGTTTCGCGGCAGGGGATATGCTTCCGCTGTTGTTGCCGGGTGGGCGATGGCGGTGCGGAAGCTCGAGGGCATCCCGTTATACAGTACGTTTTGGGATAATCTTTCGTCCCAAAGTGTGGCCAGAAAGTCAGGCTTGTCCTTCTATGGAGTCAATTTCACTATTATTTGACCTCATTAACAGGCAACTCATTAGCCGTTCAAAAATAAAGTATTGGTTACAAACCACTCCACTCCTGAGCGAACAACACGCTCAGGTTTTTTATGTTTTTGTAATGCGGCCGCCGTATTTTTTATTCGATTGTAACGGGTCTGGCGGTAAGATAGCTCTTGTACGAAACAACTTCATAAACCCCTGCTTGAAATGAAAATACGTTCCTGAAAGCGAGATGACCTTGATGAAAACGAAAAAAATGATCACGACCGTCGCGCTGACGACTGCCGTCACGCTCGGTTCGCTTGCTCCGATTCATGTAACGAATGTGCAGGCAGCGGCCTCGTTCACTGATGTCAGTGCATCGGCGCCTTACCAGACGGCCCTTGAAGCGCTCGAAAAAAGCCAGGTCGTTGAAGGCTACGGCCAAAACGATTTCCGTCCGAACCAAGCGATCACCAGAGCCGAGCTTGCGACGATGGCGGCCAAAGCGTTCCAGCTTCAAGCCGCAGGGCAGGCTGCTGTATGGAGCGATGTTGCGGCATCCGACTGGTTCTACAACTACGTGAATGCGGTTGTGGGCCAAGGCGCCATGACCGGGGAGAACGGCAGCTTTAAGCCGAACGGTTCGCTGTCGCAGGATCAATTGATCTCGATGGTTGCCAAGGCATCCAAAGCCGATGCGGCCACACTGAAAAATGCGCTGGGTACGGCTTATTCGGGAAGCGGCACCGTTACCCGCGCCGAAGCCGCAATCGTGGTGCATGCCGCACTTCAGGTCGCTTCCATTCAAGTGACGGAGTGGAAAGCCGTCAACCCGATCACGCTTCAAATTACGTTCTCCGCACCGCTGCCGAAGGAAGAGATCGATGTGGAGAAGGCCAAAGCGAACTTCACGTTCGACAACGGCTTGACGCCGCTTAACATCCCGCAGTTGAAATCGGGCTCGACATCGACTTACATTTTGCCGGTTTCTCCGCAAAAAGCGGGTACAACCTACACGTTCTCCTATAAAGGCAAAAAAATTGGCACTTTCGAAGCGATGACGAACAAAATTTCGATGAACTCCGTGCAGCAAGTGGCTTCCGAAACGTTCGAAATCGAATCGAAGCTGGAGGACGGTGTTACCGACTACGGGAACGTGGTCGCAGCCTATCAAGGAAAGCGCGGCGGCCTTGAGTTTGTTCTGGACGACAACAACATGTACAACGGCAAAACGTATCAGCTGATTTCGTCCATGAGAGGCAAGCAGGTCACGATCACGCCGGAGAACGGCGAGCCGATGGTCGCTTCGTACGTACCGTTCACACAAGCGACGGACGGGCGCCAGGCTCCGAAATTCCGTTTGCCGGAAGGTCAGACGCTGAAGCCGGGCGTGAAGTATACGGTCACCTCCGATTGGTCGACGATTGCCAATCCGACGTTTACGGCGAAAGAAATCGCGCCGCTTCAAATTCAATCCGTCGAGCAAGTGGACGCCGCTTCGCTGAACGTGACCTTGTCGGCGGACCCGAAAGACGAGCTGTTCGCTCTCCGCAGCATCGTGCTGACAGCAGCCGACGGCACCAAGCTGAACGCGACTTACAAGCTGACCTCGCGCAAAGGCGCTGTCGGGACGTTCGATCTGCAGAATGGCGGCAAGCTGACGCCGGGAACGACGTATACGGTTGCGCCGGTCGGCAATTGGGCTGCGGCGGCGAACATCACGCTCACCGCGAAATAAGAGCGTCAGGGACGCAGTAATATAAAAAATCCATCGGTCCTTATAAGAGACCGATGGATTTTTGACGTTTAACCGCTGTTTTGGATCATATAGCCTACGCCGGGGTAGGTGACGATCCATTGGCCTTCCGGGAGGACGGCTTTCAGCTTCTGCCGGATTCGCGCGATGGTGACGCGTAAATATTCGACATCGTCGCGGTATTCGCTGCCCCAAATTTCGGTCAATAGCTGCTCGTGGGTCAGCACCTTGCCTTCGTGTTGGAGCAATTGGACAAGCAGCTTGTATTCGGTGTCCGTAAACTTGATTTCGCTGTCGCCGTGCCACGCCCGCCGCTGGGCCAGATTGACGACGATCGGACCGAGACGCAGCTCCTTAGCTGCGGGAATTTGTCCGCTGCCGCGGTCAAAGCGCCGCAGCACGGCGCTGACGCGCGCGAACAGTTCATCCAGCGAGAACGGCTTGGTCAAATAATCGTCGGCCCCCAGATTCAGTCCCTGCACCTTGTCGCTGGAGTTGCTCCGCGCCGTCAGGATGATGACCGCTACATCCGTATAGGACCGGAGCCGGGTTAATACCTCGAAGCCGTCCATTCCCGGCATCATGACGTCGAGCAGAATAAGATCGGGATCGAACAGGTCGAGCGCCTCCAGCGCTTCCGCGCCGCTGGCACAGGTGGCGGTTTCATAGCCGGCCGATTTCAAATTGGCAGCGATGAACCGTAAAATTTTCGGTTCGTCGTCTACGATCATTATTTTATGCTTCTTCATGGTCGTCCTCCGTTTGGCCGTAATAGCTTGGCACCGTGACGATCATCGTCGTGCCTGCGCCTTCCGTGCTGCGTACTTCGATCGAGCCACCGTGCGCATCGATGATGCCCTTGCAGATCGCGAGTCCCAGACCCGTTCCTCCGGTACGGCGGCTGGACGAAACATCGACCCGGTAGAACCGGTCGAAAATGTGAGGCAGATGCGCCTCGGGAATGCCAATGCCGTTGTCCTTGACGAGAATGCGCACGTTCAGGCCTTCCTGCTCTGCAATAACCCGGATATGCGGCTTCGATTCGTTGTAGCGGATGGAGTTGGTGAACAGATTGATAAAAATTTGCTCCATCCTCCGCTTGTCCGCATAGAGGAGCGGCAGCTCCTCGTCCAAGTCGAGATGAAGCTGCGCCTCGGCCGAGAGGGTGTGGGGCAGTCTCTGCCAAGCTCCTTCCACGACGGATCGGATCCGGACGGGAGCAGGATGAATGCTCAGCGCACCGGCTTCGATCTTGGAAATGTCGAGCCATTCGTCGATCAGCTCCTGAATCCGGCCGATATCCTCGTGAATGCCTTCCAGCAGCTCCTGCTTGAACTCCTCGTCCCATCCGGCATGCTTGCGCAGCAGCGTCTCCACGCTTCCTTTGATGCTCGTAATCGGAGTCTTGAACTCGTGCGAGGCGAGCGAGATCAGGTCATTCTTTAGCGTGTCGATCTCATGCTCCTTCGTCATGTCCCGGAAGACGTAGCCGCGCCCGAATTCCTTACTGCCGTCCGTCACTTGGAATGAGGCCAACTGGACGACCCGTTCGTCGCCGGGGGAGCGGAGCAGCGTAAATTTGCCGTCCGGATTCGGCTTGCGGCCCATCCGGGCGAAGTCTTCAGCCGGCTGCGGCATTTTGCGGGCGATCCGGCGAAGCAGTTCCTCTTCCGTCAAGCTTAGGACCTCTTTGCCGTCAAACCCGAACAGCTCGGCCATCCGGCGGTTGGCGAGCACGACCTGCTGATTCACATCGATAAGGACGATCCCGTCGGAGTAGCTCTCCAGGACGGCGGCGAGCGTCGCATGCTGCTGCTGCAGGCTGAGCGTCCGTTCCTCGACCCGCTGCTCCAGCTCGCTGTTCAGCTCAAGCAAGGCCTGCCGGTTGTCATGAATCTGCTCGGCCATCTGCGCAAATTGGGTTGCCAAATAGTGCATCTCGTACGGCGCGCCCGATGAAGACAACGGCTCGCTCGGCACGGTATAGCGGTCGGCCGCGAGCGACTGCGTATAGCGCACCAGCGCATGGATCGTCCGGTTCAGCCGCTTGGCCAAGTAGGAGCCCAGAAGCGCGGTCAAGCCAAGCGTTAGCAAGAGCAGCAGAAACGTCGATTTGAGCGAGGCGAAGAAAGCCTCCTGAACGGCAGCGTAAGAGCGGCCGACCCATACGGTCCAGCCCAGACTGTCGATCGTTTTGAAGGAAACGAGCTCCTTCTGTCCATTGGCGGCGGAGGCGAACTTATCCATCCCTTCCTTGAGGGAGGCCGCCGCTTGGACCGCCGGTTCGCCGGACAAATCCGCGATGGACTGCACCAGCTCTTCCCGAGGGTGGTAGATGACCCTGCCGGCCGGTCCAAGCACGGCCGGGTAAGCGCCCGGTCCGTAATCGTATTGGGTGACGAGCCTTGCGATTTGGCCCATGTCGAGTATTCCGATCACAACGCCTTCAAAAGCCCGGCTCTCGCTGTAAAGCGGGGCGGCGATAGCGACGAATGGCGCTGATCCGCCTTCGGCGCCATGCATCGGCACGGAAATCGCGGGCTGCAGCGTCAGCTTCACCTTCTTCCAATATTCCCGCGGGCTTAGATCGCCGCCTACCGGCAGCGCCTGCGCATTAGCGCTCTCAGCCTCCGGCGAGAGAGCTTTTATCGCGCCGTTCTCATCCGTTACATAAAGCTGGGAGAAGCCGGGCAGGTTGTTTTTCACCGACTGGATTTTGCGCGTCAAGCCGGCCCGGTCGCGAAACCCGGGACCCGATGCGCTGATCGTTGTCGCGAGCGTATCTACGGCGTTGCGGTAATAATAAACGTACGTCTCTACGGCGTCGGCAAGCCGCTTTGTCGCATGCTCCTGCGTCTTGTTGTACTCCTGCGTCAGCTTGTTGATTTGCTGGACCTGAATGGTGCCCAAGATCAGCACCGGCACGATCGCCATAACCGCAAAGGCCAGCGTCAGATGAGTGCGTAACGAACGATGATTCACGGGTGCCTCCCGGGTTGTCAGAGTGGGTGGGAAAATAGAAAAGCAGAAGCCTTTCCATGCGGTGACGCCGCTGGAAATTCCCCTGCTTGTACCTTCTAGTGTAGCTTGTATTCGGTCTCAGGTCAATAGAGGAAGCGCCTTATCGGAGCATTCCTTTGTAGATTCGTCAGGTCAAGCTCCCGGGTGTCCCCAAGGGTGGTGTCCAGGCCGGGCTTGGTGTACATATAATCTTGGGCTTTAAGCTTCATCTGGAACGCTGCGAGGTTCCCGGCTTCGATGCGGACCGCAGCCCGAGGCGGCGAATCTACGAAAGCCGGATCCTTTCCGCCAGCTTCGCCGCATCGCGCCCTACCCAGCCGAGCAGCGCCGAGCCCCGGGACGACTGCCACGGCAGACCGAGATAATAAAGCCCGGACACCGGGCTGACGCCGCCGCGGTGAACAGGGCTCCCCTGCGAATCGACGGCGCCGTCGACTCGTATCCACCGGTAGTCGCTGCGATAGCCCGTCGCCCATACGATATTGCTGACTTCCGCTTCGGTTCCGTTTTCGAAAAGAATGCGGTTTTCTTTCGTTCCGACAGTTCTCGGCTTAAGCAGCACTTTTCGATCCGCCATAAGCGATTTCAGTTCGATTCCGTAAATTTGCTCGGGCTGCTTCTTCAGCCACGAACCGAGCAGGGACCCGGTATCCGCTTGGATAAACCCGAACAAGTCGAAATACCAAAAAATGCTCTTGCCCAGAATATACTGCGGTTTAAAATGCAGATCGCTTCCCGCGGACAAATACACTTGCCGCTCCCGGGACAGCTCTGCGGCGATCTGCGCACCTGAATTGCCGGCGCCGACGACAAGCACGGGCCCGTCCCGCAGCTCGCCGGGATTCCGGTAGGCGCTGCTGTGCGTTTGATAGATTTCGTTCGGAACCCCGGAGGCAAAGCCGGGAACGAAAGGCGTATGGAACGGACCGGTCGCCACGATGACCTTGTCCGCCCGATAGGTTCCCCGATTCGTTTCGAGGAGGAAGCTCTGACTCGTCTTGGTCATCGAAATGACCTGCGTCTGCAATTGAACCGGCAGGGAATACCGCTTCGCGTAAGCTTCGAGGTAATCGGCTACTTCGTCCTTGGCCGGCAATCCGTTCGGATCGCCAGGCATAGGCATGCCCGGCAGCGAATATTTTCGAGGCGTGAACAGCACCAAGGAGTCATACCGGTTCCTCCAGCTGTTCCCGATGCGGTCGCTTGCATCCAGCAAGGCGAACGATACCTCTTGTTGTTTCAAATAATATCCCATGGCGAGACCGGCTTGCCC
>NZ_BILX01000125.1 GCF_004000785.1 Paenibacillus ehimensis NBRC 15659
AACAGACTGCCAAATGGCAGTCTGAGGTTTATCTGCGAGATGAGCGCATCAGCCATAGAAAATAAGGCGCGCCGAGAAGCGAGACGATCAGGCCCGACGGAATTTCTTTGGGCGGCAGCAGGTTGCGGCCTACGATGTCGGCCAATACGAGCAGGACGGCCCCGAGCAGCGCCGCGAGCGGCATGAGCCGGCGATGATTGTGCCCGATCAGAAGGCGCGCCGCATGAGGGGCGATGAGCCCGACGAAGCCGATCGTACCTACGATCGATACGGCCGCAGCCGCCAGCGCCACGCCGATCGCCGCCGCTCTCAGCCGCGTCTGCTCGACATTGACCCCGAGGCCCACCGCGCCCTCCTGTCCGAAGGCTAAAATGTCGACTCGCCGTCCGATCAGCCATGCCAGCGGCAGCAGCAGCACAGGCCACACCACGAGCTGCGCCAGCTCCTCCCAGCCGCGCGCATACGTGCTGCCGGAAATCCAGGCCAATGCGACGGCCACGTTCATTTTGGTCTGAACCACGATGAGCTGAATGACGGCCGAACCGCATGCGGATACCGCGATCCCGACGAGCGCCAAGACAGCCGGCTGCAGGCCCGTTTTGCGGGCGATGAGATAGACGATCAGCGCCGCGGCAATCGCTCCGGCGAAGGAGGCAAAAGGCAGCAGAGCGATCGGCAGCTCCGGCCAGACGAGCAGCAGAAGCAGCGCGCCGACCCCCGCCCCGGCCGACACGCCAACGATGGACGGATCGGCCATCGGATTGCGCACGACCCCCTGCAGCAGCAGGCCGCTGACCGCAAGCGCCGCGCCGGCGCAGGCCGCAACGAGCATGCGGGGCAGCCGCTGGTCGAGCACGATCGAGCGGGCCAGTTCGGAGCCTTCGCCTTGAACCGCCGCCAGCACGTCTTGCAGCGGGATTTTCACATCGCCGAAGATCATGCCCAGGATTGTGACCGCGACGAGCAGCAGCCCGAATAGACCGAGGAGCGCCCCGTACGACAGAAAGCGGGTCGTCGTGCCAAGCGACGAGGCGGACGGCTTCGGCACCTCGCGATGCTTTTGCGCCGCCCGGTAGGACAAATAGGCGAGGCACGGCCCTCCGATGAGCGCCGTCACGGCGCCTACCGGAAGCTCGCCGTACGAGCTGTTATTGGCCAGCCGGCTGCCGACGTCGGCTGCCACCAGAATGACGGCCCCCCATAAGAAGGAGGCCGGCAGAAGCAGCTTGTGGCTGCGCACCCCGATCAAGCGAACCAGATGCGGCGCGAGCAGCCCGACAAAGCCGATCGGACCGACGATACTGACGATCACGGCGGCAAGCAGCAGCGCCAGACCCAGACTGATCAGCCGGATTCGCCCCACATGCTGCCCGAGCGACTGCGCGGTCTCCTCGCTGAGCAGCAGCAGGTCAAGCGAGCGGGAGAGGAACAGCGCCGCGGCACCCGCCGCTGCGACCCATGGCCAAGCAGCGCTAACGCCGCCCCAGTCGTTCTGTACGAGCGTGCCGCTGCCCCACAGAAACAGGCCGCTCGTTTCCTCCTCGAACAGCAGCTGCAGCGCGCCGGTCATCGCGGACACGGCCATCGATACGATCATCCCGGCCAGCGTCATGCGCAGCGGCGTCGCGCGCAATCCCCCGGCAAGCGAATAAGCCAGCAGCGCCGCGAAGACGGCGCCGCCGAACGACACCAGCATCGGCGAGACGCCCATCAGCGACGGGGCGAACACGGTAGCGGCCACGACTGCGAAATAGGCGCCCGCATTGATGCCGAGCGTGCCGGCCGAAGCCAGCGGGTTGCGGGTGATCGTCTGCAGCAGCACGCCCGCGACCGCAAGCGCCCCGCCAGCCAGCATACCGGCGACAACCCGCGGCAGCCGCAGCGTGCGTACGATCTGATGCTCGGCCGTATCCTGCGGAGCGAAGACCGCTTCAAGCACCATGCGGGGAGTCAAATCGGCGGCGCCCTGCATCACATGGACGACCATGAGCAGGAGGAGCAGCGCCGCCCCCCCGCCGAACACGAGGACGGGCGGGGCCCATCCGCGCATAAAGAAAGCAGCGTTTACGCCGCTTCTTTCCGTTCTCATTTGGTCATCGCCGCCGCCGCTTTTTCAGCGATCAGTTGGGCCGACAGCGGTCCGCCGAACAGCCACGTATCGCCGCCCATCGGGTACATCCGGTTCTCTTTGACGAAATCGAGATTTTTCCATACCGGATTTTCCTTCAGCTGGTTGGTGAAAATGTTATCGTCATCCTGCACGATGTAGAAGAAGTTCGCTTTCTTCATGGCAAGCAGCGGCTCGACGCCCCCTTCCTCGAAGGTTGGGACGTAGCCCTTCGGCTTGAACGCGTTTTTCAACCCCAGCTTGATCAGCACCTTGGCCGCCATCGCGTTATCGGACATGATGCGCATGGTCGGCGCTTTTTTTAGCGAGAAAGCTTGCACAAGGATAAATTCGGAGTCCGCTTTGCCCGCTTTTTTCACTTTGTCGGCCAATCCGGCAATCGCTGCATCGACTTCCTTCAGCACTTTTTCCCCTTCATCCTTCTTGTTCAGCGCGTCCGCGACAATTCGGAAATTTTTCTCCATCATCGCGTAAGCATCCGGCTCCTTTTCCGTGTTCGCATAGAACACGATGGTCGGAGCGATCGCTTTTAATTTATCGTAGAAGGCTTCGACGCGGTTGGTCGCGATAATCAAATCCGGCTTCAGCGCGGAGATCTGCTCAAGGCTCGGCTCGACCCGGCTGCCGACATCCTTCACGTCGGGGGACAGCTCGTGCTTCACCTTCACCCATTTCTTGTAACCCTCGACATCGGCAATGCCGACCGGCTGCACGCCCAGCGCCAGCACATCCTCGACAACCGACCATTCGATGGCGACGATGCGCTGCGGCGTGCCCTTGATCTCTGTAGCGCCGAGCAGATGGTTGATGGTCCGAACCGCCGGATCTTGCGATTTGCCCTGTTCTTGCGTCGAAGCTTGCTCCGGCTTCTTGGCGTCGGTGCCGGAAGCGGCTTTCGGAGCGGAAGATGTATTGGTATTCGCCGTTCCGCAGCCGGCGACAAATAGCATGGCGCAGCAAAAAACAAGTAGGAAATAATGCAAGGATCGTGACATGATACAGCCCCCCAAGTATGTACGTTTGTTGATAATAATTATCATTATCAACTGACAGTTTAAATTGGTTTCCTGCATCTGTCAATCCTTAGTTATTCGAAATGTTATTGAGAGGTCAATGCTTTCACCGCATCCTTGAGCTTCATTTCATCGGCCAGCAGGCCGTCGCTGATCCAATGCTTGGCGCTTACCGTGAAGACACGGCCTTTCCGTACGGCGGGAATCGACTGCCAGAGCGGCGATTTTTGAATTTCAGCAAAGCTGTCCAAATCCTTCTGCAGCTCTTCCGCCGTTCCGCTCGCGCTGCCCACGGTTACGAATAAATAATCCGCCGTGATCTGCGGCAGAAGCTCCATGGAGACATTGGCGTTTTCCCGGGCCGGTTCTTTCTTTTGCAGCTGCGCCACCAGAGGATCGGGAACGAGCTTCAAATCGTGATAAAGCACCGTCGCATAACCCTGCCGTTTTTCCCCGGGCGCGGCTGGGAAATACAGCCGCAAATCTTTGGCCGTAACGCGCACCAAAGCGGCCGTCGCCTGCTCCCCCACGGCTTTCGCAACCGCTTCTTGGGCCTGCTTGATTGCGTCCTCATGCGCCTTCATAACCGCAGCCGCCTTCTCCGGCACTCCAAGGTCTCTGCCGATTTCCAGGATGGAGCTTTGCCACGTTCTTCGGTTGTACGTGACGGTGGGCGCGATTTTGCTAAGCGCATCGTATTCTTCTTGCGTGATGACATCGGATGCGACAATCACCTCAGGCGCCGCCTGCAGCACCGATTCGTAGTTCAGCTTGCCGTCGGACAAAACCTTGACATGTCTCGCCTTCAGCTCTTGTTCAAGATAGTTGCCCGCCCCTACCGTATTTGCCAGCACAAGCGGTGCGTCCAGGGAAAGCAGCATGTCCTCCAATTGGATGGAAGCGATCCGCTTCGGCTGAGCCGGAATTTGCGTATTGCCGAATTTGTGCTCCACCATTCGGGAAGCAGGCACGGCTGCTGCCTGCCCGTCCGTCTTGCCGTCAGCGGACGCTTCGGAGGCATTCGGCCCAGGACCGCCCCCGCACGCGGTTAACAGCACAAAGATAAGTCCGATCATTGCATAAGATGTCCAGCGTGTTCCAGGCACTCGATGTCCCTCCGTTGATATTAATTCTCATTCTCAGCGATTAGTATAGCATTGTCTGTATCCAAGGGACATGGAGCATTGTGCGAAGTCGGCTTGGACAAACGTGCTGCGCCAATCATCGTTCCCGCCCGGCCCCGTTCTCCATCCGGCAAAACAGGTTCACCGCCGCATCGATAATCATGTCATGCGCCAGTGGGGAATAGTCCAGCCAAGGCATCTCGGTCTGCCGGTAGACCCGGTTGCTTCGGACAGCGGCCAGCTCCCGCCATGCGGCAGCGCCGCTCAGCCGGTCCCAACGCCGCAGCGAAGCCGGATCGGTATCCACGATCAGCAGCAGATGATCTCCTGTGTAGCGGGACAGGTCCTCCGCCTCAATGACGGCGTAAGTCCCGATGGACTCCGGATCGTAGGCCGGGGTCAGCTTCAAATCCCCGAACAGCACGGCTCCCGCGTTGCGATTGCCATACACCAGTATATCTCCTTGCATAATGTGCACGACGGAAACCGTCTCGCTGCCGATCGACGCGCGGATCAAGGCTCCTGCCGCGGCGGCTTTCATCTCGTAGGCATGAAGCCAGCGCTCCGCTTCCCGCTCCTTACCCGTCAGAAACGCCACCTGCCGGAAATGCCGTCGCCAATCCATCGCCATCCACGAAATCACGGCCGTCGGAGCGATCTTGCGAATCAACGGCTCGGCCAGAGCTTCCTCATATTCGCTGCATAGGATCAACTGCGGCTTGGCTTGGGCCAGCACCTGCAAATTGTGCTCCCATATGTCGGCATGCATGACTTTGTCCCGACGCAAATAATAGGGGATTCCCGGAAAAAATGCCTGTCTGTGCTTGTCCCTCTGGCAATCGACGACGGCGACATAAGGGATGACTCCAAGCGACATCAAATGACCGGTGTACGGAAAGCTTAGCGCGGCGATTTTCTCATTTCTGTGCCGCAGGAATGCCGTCGGGGACACTCCGACCGTCTTCTTGAATCTGCGACTGAAATAAAACTCGTCGCCGAAGCCGACCTGACGGGCGATGTCCCGGATTGGCGCTCTGGACGTCAGCAGCTGCTCTTTCGCCCGCTTCATGCGGATCTCGTTCAAATATTCCATCGGGCTTCGGCCTGTCCGTTGTTTGAACACGTGAGAATAGTGCCATACGCTCATTCCGGCAATGCCGGCAAGCGTTTCCCGGGAAATATCATGACGATACCGGCTTTCCATATACTCGATGGTCTGTTCGATTTTCTCCGCAGAACCCGTGCTGCCGTCAGCCGTTTCGCTAACAAGAATC
Organism: Paenibacillus ehimensis NBRC 15659; assembly: GCF_004000785.1. Classification (GTDB taxonomy): domain Bacteria; phylum Bacillota; class Bacilli; order Paenibacillales; family NBRC-103111; genus Paenibacillus_G; species Paenibacillus_G ehimensis. Next base: position 5,540 of record NZ_BILX01000125.1, read on the forward strand.
GCCAGAAGCTCATTAAGAAGCGCCTGCTCCCGAAAGCTCTGCCTCTTCTTCCTCTCCGCCCGGCAGCTGCACAATTGCTCCGCCAGCCGGACCTGCTCGTAAAAATGCGCCCCGGTTAACCCGCCGAACGGAGGAACGTTTAACTGCTCCTTTTGGAACAAAGCAAGCTCTTGCCCCGGGCCCGTGTCGGCCTCCCGGTTCCCTCCTTCGGCTTCCTTAGGCTTCCATAAATCAAAGTCAATCCGGTAATAGACAAGCGGCTGTTCCTTGTCCGTCTGCAGATCGATCAGCATTCCCGGCCTCAGCAGGCAAACCTTCCTGCGGGCGATCTCATATATTCTTCCGTCCAGCTCCAGCATGCCTCTGCCCTCAACGACGATCATCAACCGATGTGAACCGGCCATTCCCCGCTCCTCCGAGATCGGCTCACGTTCATTTCGGATAAGACGTGCGTCCCTCAACTGTACCAGCACGATGCCGCCTCCTTCCTTTTTCGCGAATACTGTCGCATCTGAAAAGATGTTCATAGACGCTTCTCTATGAGATAATCATGCCATCCGGGTATGCGCTTTGGAAAGGGGAGAACCTTCGTGAACCACAGTATTACGCTGAATTCGGACGATGAGAGGATCAGCCATCTTTGCCGCAACGATGCGAAGCTGGCCGCTCTGATCTCCCTTATCGGCGAATTGACCTTCAACGTGCGAAGCAGTCATTTCGAATCGCTAGTGCTGTCGATTGTCGGGCAGCAGCTCTCCGTGAAAGCAGCCGCCACCATCAACAACCGGGTTAAATCGCTCGTCTCCGCCATCACTCCCGAGGAGATCGACCGGCTAGATCCCGAATTGCTCCGAAGCGCCGGACTATCGTCCGCCAAAATCAACTACATCAAAGACTTGAGCGGCAAGCTGCTTCGCCAGGAAATCGACCTGACCCTGCTGCCCCAACTGGAAGACCGCGAGGTCGTTGAGATGCTCACCAAGGTAAAAGGGATCGGCCAATGGACGGCGGAAATGTTTCTGATTTTCTCCTTAGGGCGAATGAACGTGGTGTCTCTGGGCGATGTGGGTCTGGTGCGAGGGGCCCGATGGCTGTATTCGGCTGAAAATAAAAAAGACGGCAACCCTTTGGCGCAGCATGCGCACAAATGGTCGCCGTATTGCAGCGTCGCCTCCCTCTATTTATGGGAAGCCGTCAACCGGGGATATGTCGATTCGGGCAAAACGGTCGAGGAGCTCGTCTCGGGCTAAGCTGCTTTTCCCGCGAACCGTCGGTTCAGACCAAATCGTCGAATAGACTTGTCTCGGTTTTGGAAGGCCAGCGCTGTCCCCGTTCCCAGTGCAAAACAAACGACTCGTAGCGCCGGTTCTCCGGAAATACGTCCAAATTCCCGAAATATCTCTCGGTCGCGAGAAGCTGGGACGTATGGGCGCGCAGCGCTTCCGCTTTGACGCTCCATGCTTGTTCCGTATCGACGACGAGCGTCGGTTCGTAGCCTTTCTCGCTCAGTGTCTTCGATCGGGTGTAGTACAGCTTCTGGACCGAAGGGCATCGCCCGCTCAGCACGGCCGCTGTCGCAAACCGCGAAATCGCCATATGATCGGGATGAAAGTTGCCGCCGTCCTCCGGGAATGTCACGACAATCCTCAAGCGGTGTTTGTTGATGAAACGGATGACCGCCTCCAAAAAGAGCGTCTCGTCGACCGTGTCCAGTTTTCCGTCGGGGAAGCCGAGATGCTCTACTTCCGCAATGCCCAGGATCGCGGCGGCCTTCTCCATTTCCTTGACCCGGATCGCGGCAAGCTCCTCCTTCGTCGCCTGCGCCGCGTAGCCGTTCTTTTGCCCCGCTTCGCCCTTGGTCGCCAGCAGCAGCACAGGCGTATGCCCTTCATCCGCCAGCTGCCGGATCAGGCACGCGCTCAAAAAGCTTTCATCGTCCGGGTGCGCGTATAAAAATCCGACCGGTTCTCCCATCGTCAGCCGCCTCCTTTTTAGACTTATTATAGCCAGAGTCCCGGGCGATTAAAATGACGGGCACGCTTGCAAGAACAAGCTGGTCATCTGCCCCTTTTCGTAATTGAGGGGAGATGGCGAATGACAGCCACGCTCGATTCCCGCACAATCAGCCGAGGCTCGAACTGCACGCGCTCATATTCCCCGGTACCGTGCTCGCGAATCCGCTTCAGCAAAAGCTCGGTAGCCAGACGGGCCACTTCATCCCCCATGATCGAAACCGAGCTGATTTGCGGGCTTGTCACCGTCGACCACAAGTTGTTGTCGATGCCTACGACCGCCACATCTTCGGGAACCCGGATACCCAGCTCCTTGAAGCGATTCACAATCCCGATGGCCACCATGTCGTTGACCGCATAGATGGCATCCGGCATATGTTTGAGGCTGTAAAAGTAATCGGCCGCACGCAAGCCTGTTTCGAACGAGAAATCCTCGCCAAAAAAAACGAGGGAAGGATCTACCTGCGGCAGCGACTGTTCATAGGCAAAGTACCGTTCCTCAATTTTGTTCTTCGGGGCGCCTGCGTATGCGATTCGCGTCCGTCCGATTTTGATCAGATGCTCCATGACGAGACGGCCTTCCTGGCTGGCCAAGCCGACAACGTCCGCTTTCACATGGTCGTCGAGCTTTTTTCCATAGTTGATGATCGAGACGGGTACGCTTGCTTTATTGATCAGCTCCACCAACGTTTTGGGATAGGCGAGCGGCATAATAATCAGCCCGTCCACATGCAGTTTTTTTACCTCGCGCACCGTCTCAAGCTCCGTCCGGGCATTGCCGGTGGTGTTGATCTGCACGACGCGGTAGCCATGCTGCTTCGCGGTCTGCTCCACCGACCAGGCGATTTCGGGAATAATCGCATTGCGGATATCCGGCACGGCCAAGGCAATCTGGTACGTTTGCCGCACCTTCAGGCTTTGCGCTGAAGTATTCGGTGTAAAGCCCATCTCCTCAATCACCTGCAGGATCTGCGCCTTCGTTTTGGGGCTGATCCCGCCGCTATCGTTAATGGCGCGCGATACGGTGGCGATCCCCACACCCGCTTTCTTCGCCACATCTTCAATCGTTACTTTTTGCTTTCTGGTCAAGAGAGATGTCCTTTCTTATTGGAATCGTTTTCTACAATACGAACCGATGTCGTTTTCCTCTCTTTATTATAGCATACGATGCCGCCGTTTGGACGAGCCGCGGGCAAGCACAATTAAGCCCTCATCTCTGCTTAAACCCCCTCCATTCGCAAAAAATTTGACAAATGTATCAAACTTGTGACATTATTTATTGACGGAAACGTTTCCTATTTTATCGCTAAATTCATATTATCACTCAACCCAGTAAGGAGATGCAATGCAAGCATGAAGGCGTTACGATGGCATGGTGTGAAGGACTTGCGCTTGGAAACGATTACGGAACCTCAAGCGCTCAAAGGAAAAGTAAAAATCCGCGTGGAATGGTGCGGCATTTGCGGAAGCGACCTGCACGAATATGTTGCCGGCCCGATTTTTATTCCGGAAAGCACGGCCCACCCGCTGACAAATGAAAAAGCCCCTATCGTGATGGGGCATGAATTTTCCGGCCAAGTCGTGGAGATCGGGGAAGGCGTCTCCTCGGTGAAGGTGGGCGACCGTGTCGTCGTCGAGCCCGTCTTCGCGTGCGGAACATGCCCTTCGTGCAAGCAGGGCAAATATAATCTTTGCGAAAAAATGGGCTTTCTCGGCCTCGCCGGCGGTGGCGGCGGCTTCTCTGAATACGTAGCGGTCGATGAGCACATGGTCCATAAAATCCCCGACAGCGTCTCTTACGAGCAAGGCGCTCTGGTCGAACCGTCCGCCGTTGCGCTTTACGCCGTTCGTTCAAGCCAGCTGAAGGTCGGGGACAAAGCCGTCGTGTTCGGTACCGGTCCGATCGGCCTACTGGTCATTGAAGCACTGAAGGCTTCCGGCGCCTCGGAAATTTACGCCGTCGAGCTTTCCCCGGAACGCAAGCGCAAAGCGGAAGAGCTGGGCGCGATCGTCATCGATCCGAAACAATACGATGTGGTTCAAGAGATTCACAAGCGGACAGGCGGCGGGGCCGACATCGCCTTCGAGGTCACCGGGGTGCCGCCTGTTCTCACCCAAGCTATCGAGTCGACCAAGGTCGCCGGACAAATCATGATTGTCAGCATCTTCGAAAGAGAAGCGTCGATCCGACCAAATCACCTCGTCATGAAGGAGCGGAGCATGACAGGCATTATCGGGTACCGCAATGTATTCCCGGCCGTCATCCGTTTGATGGAAAAAGGCTTTTTCCCTGCCGAGAAGCTGGTTACGAAGCGAATCAAGCTTGACGAAGCGGTGGAACATGGCTTTGAAGCATTGTTGAAAGAAAAAAATCAAGTGAAGATTCTTGTAACTCCCAAACCGTAAACAGCGACGTTTTAGCGAAAAGCAGCCTCGGCATTAATGTCCGGGACTGCTTTTCCTTATTTGCCGGCAGAGCCACACTACTAAAAGAGATAAAATAATTCCCAGTAACTCTTCTTGATTTTTGAAATCCACATAATCTTTATCCTTCAACGCTCCCGTAATATCTTTATTCAACCACTCATAGCTTAGGTCATTTATTTTGGTTGAAGAGTAGCTGCATCCCAATAAACAATACCCGAGCCGTTATTGTCCGTTCCCATCAGTACGAGCCATACGCGTGCGTATGCTGCATTTGCAGGAGCTTGACCCGTAACAGATAGTGTCGAAAATCCGCCGCCCGTAGTTGTATTCTGGGAAGTCTCGAAATGGGCTCCTGTAAATCGATATTGTTCATCAAGATAATCTACGGTCAAATTTACTTTTGCATTTGCCAGACTCTCTACGAAAATACGACTGCTTGCCGTATACGTCTTTCCCGGCTCTATCTTCGTATCTTGGAATACGTTTATTTGGTTATATAGCCCCAGACCGGAACCTGTAATCTTCTGCGCACGTTGACCGGCAGACGCATGATGAGCTACAACTTCATACTCGCCAGTTATTCCTTGATCCTTGTTACCGTACCAGCCATCAGCTAAGCCACTTGTCCCCGTATTTACCTCAAAACTGGCGTTTGCAAGCATATT
>NZ_BILX01000126.1 GCF_004000785.1 Paenibacillus ehimensis NBRC 15659
AGCAACCCCATAGGGGGTTATTTTTTTATTCTACCCCAACAAAAAGGAGCAGTTTGCCTAAGAAGGCAACGGCTCCTTTTTTTATTGAGTCCTTAGGGGATTACGAAATCTTTAAAGGACTGGCAGATTTATTTGCGAAGCTAGCACCAGCAACTCCGGGCGGCACAGCCGGTATAAAGGATTATGCTCTTATTTATTCTGTTCAATTCTTCATTGGAGTCTATTTCAGTTGACCGCTAGTTCGGATGATGACGTTAGGAATAACCAGCAGCAGCACAATAGAGGCATAAACGCCGATGGCGTAGCTGGTGGCGTAATGGAAGCCGAATCCCTGATGAAAAACAAAGGTCGTGAGATGAATCAACATATTCGTGAAACAAAAGGCGTAGCTTCGAATCATCCAGTTTCGGTGCGAGGCGATCCGTTTCTTTTTGATTTGGACAAGCGCCGTAATAGTTATGAGCAGCCATATGATATTCAGCGCATTGAATCCCATACTGCTTATTTTTCCTCCGGTAGCGTAAGGCGCCATATATCCGGAAGTCAGCACCACAAGAAGAACGGATAAGAAATAAATGTAACCGTTGATGCGATGGAGCCTGCGGCTTTTTTCAAAGATCCGGTTAGAAAAGTTGAGCAGCCCGGCTGCCATGGCGATGCAGGCAAAGGCAACATGCACATACATTACGTTTAACCAGACGTGGGTTTTAAGCTCGCGAGTTAGTCCGGTTTTCTGACTCAAAAATTCCTTGGCCCCGGGATCAATAACATAATTATCGACCAAAGCGTAGAAAATAAATACGATGGTGATACAGGCCAAAATTACGTATGGCGTATTGCGTTTCTTCATGTGATCCGAATCCTCCGTTGGTTAAGAAACCCGCATGCCTGTTAATTTAGATCCCGGTAAGACGCCGGCTTTAGCGAATCCGGTCATTTGGTTTCCTTCGGCAGCAACTTCGAACCTCAAATTTAACCGCATTGGTTTCGAGATTTGCAGCGACCAGGTAAGCTTATCGTCCTGAAGCAAAGGATTTATAAACTCGGCCGTTTCGTCCCCTTGTGTCGCCGTCCCGCGGATCATCCCATCCCTTGTCGAGATCGAGAGCCTGACCTGCAGTTTACCGACTGGCGTAGCGATGGTCGTATCCCAATCGCCGTCAAAGACAGATCCCTGGCGATTTGGGTTATGCCGGATGCCAGAGGTCGCGGTCGTTGTGTTCGTCGTGTTCGGATCTTCGCTGGTCAATGTCTTGTGCGTGCCGGGCGCTATACCTTTTTCTCGCCAAACCGTTCCTCTCCGTTCATACTCAAACAACTGCTCTACCGCGTGTGCCAGACGAGGTCCAAGCTTACATTCCAGCAAATACAGAGCAACATCGAGCCCCGATGTTACTCCTCCCCCGGTAACCAGATTGCCGTCGTCGACAACGCGTGCCGGGACGGGAATGGCGCCGGTCGACCCAAGCAGATCCATGCCCAGCCGATGGGTTACTGCCGGTCTGCCTTCCAATAAACCTCCCATAGCCAGGATCAAGGAGCCGCCGCATACCGTGGCGACGACGATGTCTTGTTGCCCAAGTGCCTGTTTGATCAAGCGGGTCAATGCTGTATTCGTTGCCCGGACCAAAATAGCCGGGACCGAGTCAGGGCCATCTCCTTCGACGTCGCCGGATGCGCCAGGGACCACAATGATTCCCGCGCGTTGCGGGTTCAATCTGCCGCTTGCTTCAATTTTTAATCCGTTGATGCCGCTGGGGACAAGCCTTGGCCCTTCGGCCGTGACGAATTCAACGCTTAGCGCTCCGCCTGCTAACAATTCAGCAGCGCAAAAAACCTCGTAAGGCGCAATGGCATCTAAAAGGTCGAAGCCATCAAATAGCACGATTTGAACGGACAGCATAACCGGATCCTCCTTTTCTTGCGTCAGTGTAAATTTTTGTCGGTCGCATCACAACAGAATCATAACAAGGAAATATCTCGAACGAAGCTGCAAAAAAGTCACAAAACCATAAACAATTCATCACAGAACGGAAGGTTTCGTTTTTCTTATAGAAAAACATGATACACTTATACCGACATCACGCTTGAACAATTTCGTATAAGCAGATACATCGGCTAAAAGGTGGAGTGCTTGTGAATGAATTCAAAACGATTCTGGTCGTGGATGATGACGAAAGTATCGTCGAGCTTTTGAAGGATTTTTTGGAGAATGAAAACTTTCAAGTAAGAACCGCTGGTGATACCGCTCAAGCACTTGCCGTGTTCCGGCAGAGCACGATTCACTGTATGGTTGTGGACATCATGATGCCGGGACTGGACGGTTTTGAATTATGCAGGCGAATTCGCGCGGAGAGCAACGTTCCTATCCTGTTCTTGAGTGCGCGCGGCGACGATGTAGACAAGATTCGAGGCTTGACGCTCGGCGGAGATGATTATATCGTCAAGACGGCTTCCATTGGGGAAATTGTTGCCAGAGTGAAAGCGGTATTGCGGCGTACCGGTTCTCAGCAGGAAATCGGCAGAGCTGTCTTAGACTATGGACGCCTCAAAATAAATCTATCCACGCGTGAAGTATTGGTTGAAGGACAAAACATCTCGCTCACCCCTAAGGAATTTGACCTGCTGCGATTGTTTGTTGAGTATCCGAGGGTTGTTTTTTCATATGATCAATTGCTTCATAAATTTTGGGATGGAGTGGGCGATAAGCATACCATTCGTGTTCATCTCAGTCGACTGCGCGAGAAAATCGAAGCTGATCCGAATCAGCCCAAGTACCTGATTAACGTTTGGGGTGTTGGATATCGATTCGAGGGAAGATAAAATGAGAGCTCTTCGTATTCGTACGTTTGCCGTGCTTGGCTTATTTTTCATACTGCTTGTGCCGTGGATTTTTTTTGTTACGGCACATTTCTTGCAAACAAAAACGTTCAGCCTGGGCGGGAATCAACTGCAAGATCTGAGAAACCAAAAACATTTGACGGAGACGATTCGCCTGATCGAAACCAACACGGATCTCTGGACGGATCCGGGATGGCAAAGCCGGCTGCAAACTCATTTACGGAAAGCGAACCTGGATGCGGTTATTCTGGACGCCTCAGACCAGGAAATTTATCGATCCAATCCAGTGCGCGAAAGCGCATTGTTGTCGACAGAACGGTTCTCAATTATTGAGGGCGGGCAAGTGCTTGGAAGGGTTGTCGTTTACCTGCCAAATTCAAAAGCAGTTTCAATGATTGCCGGGTTTGCCGGACTTCTGCTAGCGTTTTTTATTGTAGGTATTGGAATGCGAAGGTCCATTCTCAAGCCCCTCGACAGGATGAGCATTGCTGCTCGACAACTTGCCGCCGGCGATTGGGATGTCCAGCTGCCTTCGTCCGGCATTACGGAAATTGCCGAAGTACGCGATGGCTTCAAAGTGATGGTGGAGGGGCTTCGAAAATCACACCGGAAACAAGTGGAATTGGAAGAAGAACGTCGATTTGTCATCGCCGCTGTCGCACATGATTTAAGGACACCGCTATTCGCATTACGGGGTTATTTGGACGGGTTAGAACAAGGCATTGCGCAATCTCCGGATAAATGGGCAAAGTATTTGGCGGTTTGTAAAGAAAAATCGGCGCAGTTGGACCGGCTGGTAGAGGACCTTTTCACCTTTACAAAGATTGAATATTTGGAAGCGGAGCTTAACAAAAACACGATTGACTTTAAACTTATACTGCAGAAGGCGATTGACAGCCTGAATCCGCTAGCCCGACAAAAACACATCTCCGTAATCATGGATCATTCCGCCGATGATTTCACGATATTTGGCGATTCACACTTGCTGGAGCGTGCGATGAACAATCTTTTGGATAACGCTGTCAGACATACGCCATCCCATGGGCAAATTCTCGTTCAATGCGATAAGGACGAGCATAAAGTAAGGTTTACCATTCAGGATACAGGGCCGGGATTCGCTTTAGAGGAGCTTCAACGAGTGTTTGAACCGCTATATCGCGGCGAAGTATCGAGAAATCGTTCGACAGGAGGAGCCGGATTAGGGTTAACCATTTCACAGAGAATTATAAGGCGGCATGGAGGCGAGCTTATCGCAGGGAACCATCCGGATAAAGGAGCCCTCCTGTCAGGTTGGATCCCTTCGGCTGACAGCTTAGGAGGACGTTAATCGTTCGTATCCAGCTTGCGCTTCGTGCGGATAAACGCAATGCATTGCTTGATTTCTTCCTCGTTGAGCGGCGCTCCGTCCAGAAGCAGCTCCACGTCGAACCGCGTGCGCGCCTCGGACAATTTCAGTTTATCGTGCAGCTCCACTCTCCATGCTTTCGGATAAAACGCCGGATTATCAATCCGGCCGAGCAAGTAGTCCACGGACGTTTCCAGCAGATCGGCGAGCTTCTTTAACGTTTCCAGCGGCGGTTCCCGATACCCCGATTCGTAGCCTGCGTAGGTGCTTTTTGCAATGCCGAGCCGATCGGCTGTATATTGTAACGACCATTTTTTGCTTTTTCTCAGTCGGGATAATCGTGTTAACATGGAAAATACCTCCTCATACCCATTCATTATAACACGTTCTATTCGCGTAACGCATAAGAATATTCTTGTTTTTCGCAAATCTATTCACTATAATGAAGAATGTGGTCGCGTTACGCGTACTTTTTCAGATGGATTGTGCTCAGGTCGGTATCATCCGATGAGATGAAAGGGTGCTTGGATAGAGATGAAAAAAATACTGCTGCTATCGACCGGCGGAACCATTGCTTCCGTCCCGGGCGAAAACGGGCTGGCTCCCAAAATGGGTGCGGAAGAGCTCCTGCATTATTTGCCGGAACAGAACCGGTCCTATCAGGTGGAAACCAAAATTATCATGACGATCGACAGCACGAACATGCAGCCCGAATATTGGATCACGATTGCCAAGGCCGTCTACGAGCATTACGATCAGTATGACGGTTTTGTCATTACCCATGGGACCGACACGATGGCGTACACCTCCGCCGCGCTTTCGTACATGCTGCAGCATCTGGCGAAGCCAGTCGTGATCACCGGCTCCCAAGTTCCAATTGTGTACAAAAGAACCGATGCGAAAAAAAATATTATCGATTCGATCCGTTTTGCCTGCGAGCCCGTGGGCGGGGTTTATGTTGTGTTTGACGGCCGCGTCATCATCGGGACAAGAGCGGTGAAGATGAGGACCAAAAGCTACGATGCGTTTGAAAGCATTAATCACCCTTATATCGCTTATATCGAGGAAAATATTACGTACCATCATCCGGTCCGGACGGTGCGGAACAAGGAGCCGCGTCTGGATGCTTCGCTTTGTCCCGACGTCTTTTTGTTAAAGCTGCTTCCGGGCACGAAGCCGGAGCTTTTTGATTGCTTGAAGGGACTGTACAAAGGTATCGTGATCGAAACGTTCGGGAGCGGAGGATTGCCGTTCCAAGAAAGAAATCTGATTCCGAAAATAAACGAGCTGATCGAGGCGGGGATCGCGGTCGTTCTCACGACGCAATGTCTGGAAGAAGGGGGAGACCTGGGCCTGTATGAAGTCGGGCGGAAGGTGAACCAAGACCTGATTATTAATTCCAGAGATATGAATACGGAAGCGATTGTTCCTAAACTCATGTGGGCGCTGGGGAAATCGATGGATATCACCGAGGTAAAGAAAATCATGGAAACGCCGATCGCCGGCGACACGACGCTCTAATCGGGCGATGAGAAGTCTGCAATCTGCGTAAAGGAGATTGGCAGACTTTATTTTTATTAGCCGTGAAAAATAGTTTATCATTACACATGGAAAAGGCAGTCCTCCATGAATAGAGAACTGCCGCTGTTATTGTGCTCGGCTCTTCCACTTTACTTTGACAGCACGGGCTTCGATGCTGCGGTTCTGCCCAACGAAAAGGACAGCCATGCGAAGAAAAGGCCAAGGAGTACGCTGGCTCCACCGACCCATCCGAGGGGGGCGGCCGTATAGCGGTCCACGATCAGCCCGCCCATGCCCGCTCCTACAGCCAATCCGAGCTGAAAGACGGAAGTATTGACGCTGAGCGCGATTTCGGACGAATGCGGGGACAGGGTGATCAGGTAATACTGCTGGGCCGGTACCGTCGTCTGCACGGCGCCGATCCACACCATGGTCGCCAGCATCGCGCCGATAACAAGCTGAGCCGCGAAGGGAAAAGCGATCAGAATCGCGGCATGCAGAAGCAGGCTCACGTAAAGCGTGGGCCGAATCCCCCATTTGTCGGTGGCGAATCCTCCTATACGCGATCCAGCGGCACTGGCGAGCCCTGCCAACAACAGTGTCGTGCTGACAAGCGCCGTAGACATCCCCGCTGCGGATTGCAGGAGGGGCGTAATGTACGTATAGACGGTCGAGTATCCTGTCACGAACAGGAACGAAATCAGCAAAGCCGTGACGACCTGGCTGTTCTTGAGGGTAGCCAATTGGGCCCGTAGCGGGACAGGGTCTTGTTTTGGCAGCTTGGGAAGGTACGCCATAATCGCCCACGCGGCGATGATGCTAAACACGGCAATGATCAGAAATACCGAGCGCCATCCCCACAAGTCCCCGGCCATGGTGCCGGCGGGCACCCCCAGAACGAGCGAGACGCTAAAGCCCATGAGAATTGTACCGATCGCGCTTCCCTTTTTCTCGGGCGGAGCCAGGTTAGCCGCAGCGGCGAGCGCTAACACCGTATACACGCCTCCGCTTAATCCCAGCAAAATCCGGGAGGCCATTAATACGGCAAAGCCTGCGCTGACAAATGCCAGCAGATTGCCGGCAATGAATAATAGCAGTGCCGCCAAGAGCAGCTTCTTTCGCTCCATACGGGCGGTGAAGGCGATCAACAGCGGCGAGCCGAAGGCAAACGCAAGAGAGAAGGCCGTGACCAACTGCCCGGCGAGGGAGAGGGGGACCTGCGTATCCTTCGCGATCATGCCGATAATTCCGGTGACAATCGACTCCGCCGTACCCACCATAAACTCCCCTAAAGCAAGCAAATAAATTCCGATATAACGAGACAACCGCTTCACTCCTTGTATGAAACCTATGGTTTTGTTGTTTTGTCGATTCCCGCGCGGGTGCGACAGAGGATGGTTAATGACATTTTACAAAAACAATTTTATAATTTACATACATGAATAAAGGTGTTTATTCCGTACCAATTTAATGATTAAAGTTAATTGACGCTTTTCACTTATATATTCGAAAGGAAGATTTATGTGGATCAAGTGGACTACAAAATTTTAAGCCTGCTGCACGAAAATTCCCGTATTCCGATGGCGGAGCTGGGGAGAATCATCGGGATGACGCAGCCGGCCGTGAAGGAGAGAGTCAGGAAGCTGGAGGAGCAAGGAGTGATTACGGGATACCACGCGGCGATCTCCCTGCCGAAGCTGGGCAAGAATACGACGGCCTTTGTCATGTTTCGTACGAAAAAATGCGCCGCCTTTATCGAATTTTGCAGACAGTCGCCCGAGGTGACGGACATGTACCGGATTAGCGGGGAGTACAATTACATGCTGAAGATCGTTACCGAAACGACCGAGGAGCTGGTGGCTTTTTCGGAAAGATGCGGCGAATTCGGCTACTCCTATACGCTGATTATGCTCACGGCTCCGTTCGAGCACAAAATGACGATCGAACCGCCAATCGCCGAAACGGCGGAGCCTTGGTCGAACTAACGAGCATGATGGGAAAGCATTCATCAGCTGCGCAAAAAAAGCTTAGCCGTTTTCCTATGAAGGTAAAGCGGCTAAGCTTTTTTGGGCTTGTTTCTCGAGCCGCTACGCGAGCGGGTTCCCGATGTGGGCCGCCCGCACGTACACGCGCTGACGGTGCTTCTCGACCTCGACCGGGGCCTCGAAGAAATCGGTTAAGATGTCCGCCTCGAGGATGCTTTCGGTGGGTCCGCTGCGGACTACCTCGCCTCTGCGCAGCAGCAGTGTGTGACTGAAGGCAGGAACGATTTCTTCCGTATGGTGGGTGACGTAAATCAGCGTCGGCGACTGCTCCTGGCAGCTCAGCTCCTGGATGCTGTCCAGCAGCTTTTCGCGCGAGAACAGATCCAGCCCGTTGCAGGGCTCGTCCAAAATGAGCAGGTGCGGGTCGGCCATCAGCGCCCGGGCGATCAGCACTTTCTGCTTCTCTCCCTGCGAGCAGGTCCGGAATTCGCGGTCCCACAGATGCATGCAGCCCAGTGTGCGCATCAGCGCCTGCGACCGGTCCAGATCTTCATCGGACAGCCGCTCGTATAAGCCGATAGTCGCGTATTTGCCGCTGATGACCACATACTGGGTTTTGTCGGTGGCGTACAGCTTCTCCTGCAGCGAGGAGCTGACCCAGCCGATGGAACGGCGCAGCTCGCGCAAATCGACCTCCCCGAACCGGTGACCGAGCACGGACACCGACCCTGTCGTCGGCCAGAGATAGCCGTTAATCATGTTCAGCAAGGTCGTTTTTCCCGATCCATTCAGGCCCAGCAGCGCCCAATGCTCTTTGGGACGCACGGTCCAGCTGACATTGTGCAGCAAATAGTTCTGGCCGTTTTTCCAAGTTACATTCTGAATGTCAATGACGTGTTCCATAGGCTGACCTCTTTCCTTTGTTCACCATTGTCTATTTCTTCATCATAAAACAAGGACGAAGCCGTGTCGATGCGAAAAGTGCTCATCCCGAAGAGCAATTTTTGCTACATTTCGTTTTTTGTGTGATAGCGGTTACAGACCAGTAATATACATAAAAAGTATGATATTTACACTTCCCTTCGACCGATGTACTATTAGGGATATAGGCAGGGAGGAGAATTTTATATGGTAACGACCATTCAAAGTATGAGAACGATCGTTGAGAATGAGTTGCAGCTCCACGGATACACTCCTTCGCAATTCAGCGAGCTTGCAGGAATCCGTATTGAGCAGCTGGATTACCCCCGGTCCGTCACCATAGACCAGCTCGACAAGATAGCATCCGTGTTGGGGCATGACCCCGGTTGGCTTTACGAATTGTATTTGGGCCAATGTTTCTTGAACGATAAGCTAACCTGTTCGCAGCAATTTTCCTTAGCGGAGAGCCTGTTTGAGCAAGGAAAGAAAAAAGAGGCCATTCCGCTTTACCGCCAAATTGTCGATAACGGAAACACAGAAGACCCGCAGTATGTCATGAGTCAGTTCCGGTTGTTTCAATCGCTCATCGGAACCGGGGTGGAAGAAAACAGAGAAGCCGTGTTTCGTTTTGAAACCCATTACAAACATCTGCCGGAGGATGTCCGGCTGGACGCTCTTTTGCAGATGGCCAACGTTTATTACACCTTCGAAAGATGGGATAAAGTCGGGCAATATGCCGATGAACTCAAAGAGCTGGCCACCGTGATCTACGAAAAGTTGATCAATCGTGAGCTGTATAAACCGCTGCAAACGGAACGGCATTTAGTGGTGTACTATGGCCAAGGCTGTCTAATGAAAGGGGTGGCTTTAACCAAGCTGGAGCAATACGAAGAAGCCAAGCGCTGCGTTCAGGAGTATTCCGATCTTTCGTGGTTTCAAGGTCTTGACGAAGTCGGCAAAAAGGAGGTTGAAAAATTCCGGGTTTGGGGAAAAGGAAACGCTCTCATCCTAGAATTGAACACGGGCAATCTCAAAGTTCTGCCCGAATTATCCGCGTATCTGGAGGAATACCCTAACCAAATTCTCCCCAGTTTATCGGTCGTCATGAGAGCCGCAAACCGGTACCATTTTTCCGTCGATGCGATCCTGGCCAAATTCGAAAAGCGAATCCCGTCCGTCGGGAAGATTTACGATCACATTAATGGCACGCAGCTGTTTCACTTTTGGTACGAGAAGGTCATTTACAGCTTCAAAAGAGGAGGGAAGCACCAAGCGTTAAATGAATTAATTCACGCCTTGGGTCTGGCCCAAAAATTGCGTTATTATTCAGGGTTCGAACGATGCGTTTCTTTGTTCTGGAAGCACGTTGACCATGCGACGGAACAGCAAAAAAAGGAATATGAGAAAATTTTGGAAGGAGTGTCCGTATGATGAAAAAAATGCTGGTACTTCTGACCTTGGGGTTCATGTTCTTGAACGGCCTGTCCGTATCCTATCAACCGCCGGCAAACGAGTCTGTTAAAATGCTATACTTCCACGATAACGGTGTAGGAGGCTAATACTCGATCTCAAGGAGTCCCGCCGGTTCATGGAACCGGTCAGGGGCTCCTTT
>NZ_BILX01000127.1 GCF_004000785.1 Paenibacillus ehimensis NBRC 15659
CGAAGGCCGCCGCAGGCGAGCCCGGCGATGCGCCGGAGGCGGAGCGCGCCGCGCCGAGCGACGCCGAGAAGGAGGCGAAGGCGAAAGCCGCCGCCGAGGCGAGAGCCGCGCGGGCGAATGCGCGCGCAGCGAAAGCGGAAGGGGCGGAGCCCGAGGCGCCGAAGGAGCCGTCGCCGAACCAGCCGCTGCTGGACCGGCTCGTGGCGATATTGAAAGATTTTCGCGCAGATGCGGTCGAAGAAGCTTTTATTAATGAAAAAGACGGGCATATTCCCTATGTTATTGTCAAAGCCGAGGCTTGGCCGGACGTGGCGGAGCTGCTGCGTACGCATGAGGAGCTGAAGCTGAATTACTTGCGCAATGTGTCCGGGATCGATATGGAGACGCATATGGAGGTGGCATACCATATCATTTCATTGGAAACCAAGCGCAATTATTGTGTGAAAGTGAAGACGGACCGGGAATCGCCGTCCATTCCTTCTGTGACTCCGATTTGGCCAACGGCCAATTGGAATGAACGGGAAATCTACGATTTGTTCGGTATCGATTTTCCGGGACATCCCGACCTGCGCCGGATTATGATGGCTGACGATTGGGTCGGTCACCCGCTGCGCAAAGATTATGAGCCGCTCGACCCGGAGGTGTGATGAAGTTTGGCCATTAGAACGGAAGAACTGCTGCTGAACGTAGGCCCGCAGCATCCGAGTACGCATGGAGTGTTTCGGATCGTCGTCAAGCTCGACGGCGAAATCATCACGGAAGCGATCCCGGTCATGGGATACCTGCACCGGGGAACGGAGAAGCTGGCCGAAAATTTAACCTACACCCAAATAATTCCTTATACCGACCGGCTGGATTATGTATCGGCGATGACGAACAATTACGTGCTTGTCCATGCCGTGGAGAAGCTGATGCAGCTTGAAATCCCGGAGCGTGCAGAGTTTTTGCGTCTGATCGTGATGGAGCTCCAGCGGATCGCCAGCCATATGGTTTGGTGGGGCACGTATCTGCTTGATATCGGGGCGATGAGCCCGTTCCTGTACGCATTCCGCGACCGGGAGATTATCATCGACCTGTTCAACGAACTGTGCGGCGCCCGGCTGACGTACAACTATATGCGGGTCGGCGGAGTCAAGTGGGATGCGCCGGAAGGCTGGATTCAGAAGGTGCGCGAGTTTGTTCCATACATGAGGGGCAAGCTGGAGCAATATAACGAGCTAGTGAGCGGAAACGAAATTTTTCTGGCCCGGATCAAGGGGGTCGGCAAGTACGACGCGGAGACGGCTATCGCCTACGGGCTGAGCGGCGCGAATCTGCGCTGTACGGGGGTAAACTGGGACCTGCGGAAGGACCAGCCTTACAGCATCTACAATCGCTTCGATTTCGACGTTCCGGTCAGCACGGGCGGCGATTGCTACGCCAGATATTTGCTGCGGTTGGAGGAAATCCGCCAATCGCTGCGCATTCTGGAGCAGGCGGTCGAGCAGTTCCCGGCGGAAGGCGAGATCATGGGCAAGGTGCCTCGCGTACTGCGTCCCGCCGAAGGGGAAGTGTACGCCGGTATCGAATCGCCGCGCGGCGAAATCGGTTGCTATATTATTTCCAAAGGAAAAGATAAGCCGTACCGCTTGAAATTCCGCAGACCGTCCTTCGTCAATCTGCAGATTCTGCCGAAGCTGCTGGTCGGCGAAACGATGACGAACCTGATCACCATTCTCGGAGGCATCGATATCGTTGTCGGGGAGGTGGATAGCTGATGCCGGATTTATTGCAAGAGCCGTTAACATGGACGAATGCAGCCATTTTTTTCGCGTGGGGCGTCGTGCTGCTTTTGGTTGTGCTCGGCTTTGTGACGTACGCGATCTACTTCGAGCGCAAGGTCATCGGCTGGATGCAGATGAGGATCGGTCCGAACCGTGTCGGCCCTCTCGGACTGCTGCAAACGGTCGCGGACGTGTTCAAGCTCTTGATTAAAGAAGACACGATTCCGAGAAAAGCCGAGCGCGAGCTCTTCATCCTCGCTCCGGTGATCACGTTTATTCCTGCGTTTACGGTCATTGCGGCCATTCCGTTCACGGACCGGCTGATCAGCAGCGACCTGAATGTCGGAGTGTTATACTATGTCGCGCTTTCCGGAATCTCGACCATCGGCATCGTGCTTGGCGGCTGGGCTTCCAATAACAAATACGCCCTGCTTGGCGGAATGCGTTCTGCCGCCCAGATGATCAGCTATGAAATTCCGTTGGTTATCTCCATCGTAGGCGTCGTGATGATGTCCGGCAGCATGAACCTTCGCACGATCGTAGAAGGACAGGCGGGCGGGTTCTGGCACTGGAACTTTTTGCCGCAAATTATCGGCTTCGCCGTGTTTATCGTTGCTGCTGTTTCGGAGCTGAACCGGACGCCCTTCGACTTGCCTGAGGCCGAGTCG
This sequence comes from Paenibacillus ehimensis NBRC 15659, assembly GCF_004000785.1. Lineage (GTDB taxonomy): Bacteria > Bacillota > Bacilli > Paenibacillales > NBRC-103111 > Paenibacillus_G > Paenibacillus_G ehimensis. Next base: position 2,432 of record NZ_BILX01000127.1, read on the forward strand.
GAGCTGGTTGCAGGCTACCACGTCGAGTACAGCGGCTTCCGCTTTGCCTTTTTCATGCTTGCCGAATACGTCTACGTGTTCGCTATTGCCGGCCTGACGACGACCGTGTTTTTGGGAGGGTGGCAGGCGCCGCTTCCGTTCCTCGATTTTATCCCGGGGATCATCTGGTTTTTGCTGAAGTTTGCGTTCATCGTATTTTTCCTGTTCTGGCTGCGCGCAACGATGCCCCGGATTCGGGTGGACCAACTGATGGGACTCGGCTGGAAAGTACTGCTGCCGCTGGCGCTGGTTAATATTTTTGTAACGGCCATCTATATGGCGATTGCGATGTAACAAGGACCCGGCAGCCGGATGCCGAGGATGAAAGGGTGATTGACTATGAAGGGCATCATGAAGGGACTGGGCGTGACATTTAAATCCATGACCCAGAAAAAAGTGACCTACGCTTATCCCGACGTTCCGCTTCAAATGCCGGACCGGTTCCGGGGCATCCAGCATTTTGACCCCGAGAAGTGCATCGTCTGCAATCAATGCGCGCGCATTTGCCCGACGGAATGCATCAATCTGGTCGGCAAGCCGAACCCGGACCCCGAGAAAAAGGGAAAAGTGATCGATACGTACGATATTAACTTTGAAATATGCATCTTGTGCGATCTGTGCACGGAAGTATGTCCGACCGAAGCGATCGTGATGACCAACAACTTCGAGCTGAGCACGTACAGCCGCGACGATTTGTTCAAAAACCTGCAATGGCTGAATGAGAACAATAACAACGTGCGCAAGGAGAACAATTCGGCGCTTCCGAAAGGCGGGGCGAAATAATGTTCGGAAACATCGTCGACTTTTTGTCCCACGGCGAAAATATCGCATTTTTCATCTGTGCGCTGCTTGCCATCGGCGGGGCGATTTTCATGCTCAGCTTCACCAAAGTGGTCCACATGGTCATGGCCGTGGCGCTGACGTTCATCAGCTTGGCCGGACTGTACGTCGTCCTCGAAGCAGAATTTGTGGCCGTCGTTCAGATCTTGATCTATGCGGGCGCCATCTCCATTCTGATGATTTTCGGGATCATGATGACCAAGCATACCAAGGAAGAGGAAGAGGAGCCGAAGCGGCCGTGGCATAACGGACTGTTGTTCGTCGGGGCGGCGGGATTGTTCGGCATCATCTTCTACGCGATCCAACAATCGCAGCTTCCGTCCGGCGAATACCCGTCGATGCAGGACAATACGATGGAGATCGGGAAGCTGCTGTTTTCCAACTATGTGATCCCGTTCGAATTGATGTCGGTGCTTCTGACGGTCGCTTTTATCGGTGCGATCATCGTGGCGAAGAGAGAGGAGGACTGAGGGATGGGAGCTACCGGACTGGCCACGCCTTACTTGACGCTGGCGGCGATTCTATTCTGCATCGGATTGTACGGTGCGCTGTCGAAAAAGCACGCCGTCATCGTCTTGCTGTCTGTCGAGCTGATGCTCAACAGCGTCAACCTGAACCTCGTCGCTTTTTCCAAGCTGGGCGTCAACCCGGGGTTGACCGGGCAAATTTTCTCGCTGTTTAACATTACGGTGGCCGCGGCGGAAGTAGCTGTCGGCATTGCGATACTGATTGCGCTGTACCGCAACAAAGGAACAACGGATGTCAACGAGATGGACTCGATGAAGCGATAGCGCAGCTTCCGCAAGCGCCTGTCCGGAAGCAGGGGAGGCTATCCGGGCAGGCAATCAGAGATCGTTTCTAGGAAAGCTTGCGGCAATCTCTTGGAGGAGGACTTAAGCCCATGGTATCGGCTTATTCGCAATACGCTTGGCTCATCCCGTTGTTCCCCTTGCTGTCGTTTCTCATTTTAACGGCGGTGGGGCGCAGCTTGCGGGAGACGGGCGCTTATATCAGCATTGTGGCCGTGTTCGCTTCGTTCGCGCTGTCCGTCCTTGTTTTCTGGGAACGGATCGGCGGGAACGTCGAAGATTTCACGTGGAACAAATTGCAATGGCTCCATCTTGGCAACGTGACGCTGAACATGGGCTTCGAGGTTACGAATTTGAATGCGCTCATGCTGGTCATCGTGACCTTTGTCAGCTTGCTTGTCAATATTTATTCCAAAGGCTATATGCACGGGGATGAGCGAATTAACGTGTTTTTCGCTTATATCGCCTTGTTTACGTTCTCCATGCTCGGGCTTGTCATCTCGGAGAACCTGGTGCAATTCTACATATTCTGGGAGCTGGTCGGCGTCTGCTCGTTCCTGCTCGTAGGCTTCTGGTATTTCAAGCCGGAAGCCCGGGCGGCCGCCAAAAAGGCGTTCATCGTCACCCGGATCGGCGACGTCGGGTTGTTTCTCGGCATTCTGCTGCTGTTTTGGGTTATGCCGAACCATGCGCTTGATTTCAGCTCGATTCATAACGCGCTGTCCGGCGGGAAAATTTCCGGCGATATGGCGACATGGATCGCCATCCTGATCTTCGTCGGCGCGATCGGCAAATCCGGCCAATTCCCGCTGCACACGTGGCTTCCGGATGCGATGGAAGGTCCGACGCCGATCAGTGCGCTGATCCATGCCGCGACAATGGTTGCCGCCGGCGTGTATCTCGTAGCGCGGACGTTCGATATTTTTACCGCATCGCCTGTAGCTTTGACCGTGGTTGCTGTGGTCGGGGCGTTCACGGCCATTTTTGCCGCGACGATCGGTACGGCGCAGAACGATATTAAGCGGATTCTGGCCTATTCTACGGTCAGTCAGCTCGGCTACATGATGATGGCGCTGGGGATCGGCACGACGGTGGCGTATACGGCCGGCATTTTCCATTTGTTTACCCACGCGTTCTTCAAGGCTCTGCTGTTCCTCGGCGCAGGCAGCGTCATTCATGCGGTGCACACGCAGAACATTCACGAGATGGGCGGCGTCGGCAGCAAAATGAAAATTACGGCCTGGACGTTCGCCATCGGAGCGCTTGCGCTCAGCGGGATTGTGCCGCTGTCCGGCTTCTGGTCCAAGGATGCGATTCTGGCCGAAGCGTATAATACCGGACATACCGGATTGTTCTGGGTCGGCCTGATCGCAGCGTTTTTTACGGCATTTTATATGTCGCGCCTGTTCTTTCTGGTGTTCATGGGCAAGTCCCGGCAAACGGAAAATCACGGTCCGGTTCACGAATCTCCCGGCTCCATGACCTTCCCGCTTATCGTTCTGGCGGTTCTTGCCGTGGTGGCCGGCTTCGTCTTCACGCCGTTCAATCCGTGGCTGGGCTCGTGGCTGACCGGACATGCGGAAGAAGAGCATGCCTCCTGGTTCGTCATGGTGATGTCCAACGTTGTCGGTTTGCTCGGGATCGGACTGGGGTATCTGGTATATCTGAAACGCGTCATTCCGGCTGATGCCGTATCGTCTGGCGCGCCTTGGCTGTACCGGCTGCTTAACCGCAAGTATTACATCGATGAGCTGTATCAGGCGATCATCGTGCGTCCGCTTCGGGGAATCGGGTCTTTGCTGCACCTGTTCGACGTCTATGTGGTCGACGGCGTCGTTCGCTTGGCCAGCTATACCGTAACTAGTCTCGGACGTCTCGGATCCCGGATGCAGAACGGACAGGTACAATCGTATGGGCTGCTAACGCTGCTCGGGCTGTTGATTTTGATGCTGGCCATTGCGGGAAGGAGGTTCATCGATGCCGGATAATGTTCCTATTTTATCGCTCATCGCTTTTTCGCCGCTCATCGGTGTGCTGATCCTGATGTTTATGCCCAAGACGCAGGGCCAATGGATCAAAACGACGGCGATTGTCGCGACGCTCATTCCGCTGGTGCTGTCCGCCTGGCTTTACGGGCAATTTAATCATAATCTCGAAGGCATGCAGTTCAGAGAAGAGGTGCCGTGGATCCTCGTTCCGCTGAACAAAGAGACACAGGGGCTCAGTCAATTGACGGCTTACTTCTTCGAATTTAAGTATACGATGGCCGTTGACGGCCTTTCGCTGCCGCTCGTCTTCTTGACCGCGATTGTCGGCACGATGGCTGCGCTGGCGTCGGTGTATATCAAGAAGCGCTGGAAATCGTATTTTATTTTGTTCCTGCTGCTTGAGACCGGCATGTTCGGCGTCTTTATGGCGCAAGATCTGTTCTTGTTCTTTGTCTTCTTCGAGCTGACGCTGATCCCGATGTTCTTCCTGATCGGCATTTGGGGATATATGGACCGGGAGCGGGCGGCGAACAAGTTCTTGATCTATAACGGAATCGGTTCGGCGATTATGCTGATCGCTTTTCTTATTCTCGTCAGTACGGCGGGCTTTGGCCAAACGACGGGCGATAACGGCATTTCGATTCATTATTCCGGGGATATCAACGTGATTATGGAGCATCTGTTCCAGAGCGCGGATTCGTATGTGAATCAGGGCGATCTGGAGGGCAATCCGTTCTATTTAAGCGAAACGATGAAATGGGTGCTGTTCCTGATGATGCTTGTGGCCTTCGGCATCAAGCTGCCGATTTTCCCGTTCCATACGTGGATGCTGAAAGTACATACGGAAGCGCCGCCGTCGATCGTTATGATCCACTCCGGCATTTTGCTGAAAATGGGCGCCTACGGTCTGATCCGCTTCGGAATTTTGCTGTTCCCGCAGCAAGCGGTGCAGTGGGCTGCCGTACTGGCGATTCTCGGTGTGATCAACATTGTGTACGGTGCGATTTTGGCCTTCGTTCAAAAGGAGTTCAAGCTGGTGCTGGCATACTCCAGTATTAGCCATATGGGAATCGTGCTGGTCGGCATTGCCGCGTTTAACCCGGCGGGTCTGGAAGGAGCTATCTTCCAGCTCGTCTCTCACGGTCTCATCTCGGCGCTGCTGTTCCTCCTTGTAGGGAGCATCTATGAGCGTACGCGAACAACCGAGCTTGACCAGCTTGGCGGCTTGGCCAAATCGGTGCCGTTCATTTCCGGCATTCTGCTTGTAGCCGGGATGGCCTCGCTCGGTCTGCCGGGGCTATCCGGCTTTATCGGCGAGTTCCTGGCTTTCCTGGGGTTGTTCGAGAAGTACAAGATTATTACAGCCGTCGGGGCGCTAGGGATCATTCTGGCTGCGGTCTACGTGCTTCGCGGGGTGCTCAGTATCACGTACGGCCCGCAGAAGACGGAGCTTCCGGGCATGCGGGATGCACGGCTTATCGAAGCGATACCGATGATTGCGCTTGTCGCTTTCATCGTGGTGCTCGGTATTTATCCGGGCGTGCTGAGCAATCCGCTGCATCAAACCGTAAGCAGCTTCGATCAATTCATTCACAGCGTTTCTGCGAAGATAGGGGGTTAGACCGGTGGAACCGATACGTCTTGAGCTAAGTGATCTGGGTCTGCTGGCTCCGGAGCTGACACTTGTCGCCGCCGCTGTGGTGTTGTCGCTGCTTGATCTGCTGCTGCCGCGTCAAATGAACCGGACCTGGCTGGGCTGGCTATCGCTGGTGGGTATAATTATCGCCGCTGTCTTTGCGGCCGGGCAGCTCAATCCTGCGGAACCGAAGCAGCTGCTGAACTTCAGCTACCGTGTTGACGATTTTGCGGCCATTCTGAAGCTGGTGCTGCTGGCGGGAGCCGGGCTGATTACGCTAATGAGCATCGGCTCGGTGAGAGAAGATGAGATCCCGCATATCGGCGAATTTTATTATTTGCTTCTGCCGGCGACGCTAGGCGGTATGATTATGGCTTCGTCCGGCGATCTGATCACCATCTTCGTCGGCTTGGAGCTGCTGAGCATCACTTCGTATATTTTGGTCGCCATGCGTAAAAAAGACAAGCGCTCGAACGAGGGAGCTTTCAAATACCTTGTGCTGGGCGGTGTATCGTCAGCCGTTATTTTGTACGGCATGTCCTTCTTGTACGGCATGACGGGGTCGACGGTGATCAAGGAGATTAACGCGGGACTCGGGCAAGCGGCTCAGGGAATGCTCCCGCTCGTTTATTTAAGCTTTTTCCTGCTGCTTGCGGGCTTTGGCTTCAAAGTGGCGGCGGCGCCGTTCCATATGTGGGCGCCGGACGTATACCAAGGAGCGCCGACGCCGGTTACCGCTTTTCTCGCGGTTGTGTCGAAGGCGGCGGCATTTGCGATTCTGTTCCGGTTCATGTACAACGTCTATGCGATCGGGGATCTGATGAATCTTCCGTTCCACAAAGATGTCTTGCTATCATTGATGGTTGTGGCGGCTGCTGCGATGATCGTCGGTAACTTCATCGCTCTGCGGCAAACGAATATGAAGCGGCTGCTGGCCTACTCCGGTATTGCCAACTCCGGCTATTTGATGGTGCCGATCGCGATCCAGTTCTCGATGATGCATTATTCGAATTTCGCCGAGTTTGCCTTTTACCTGATCGCCTATCTGTTCATGAACATCGGGATATTCGCGGTGCTGATGATCATCGAACGCTCGACGGGCGACGATGAGATCAAAGGCTTGGCCGGCTTGTACTACCGTGCGCCGGGAACGGCTGTTGCAACCGTACTGCTGGTGCTGTCCTTGGCAGGGCTACCGGTGTCCGGCGGCTTCTTCGGGAAGCTGTACATTTTGCTCGGTACGCTGCAAACGCAGCATTACTGGCTCGCGGCGGTCATGATCGGAACGAGCGTCGTTTCGTACTACTATTACTTCGGCTTGATCCGCCAAATGTTCATGCGCAGCGAAGACGGAGCGCAGCCAATCCGCACGAGCGTTCCGCTTGGCATAACGATGTGGCTGTGCGTAGCGGCCAGCGTCGTGCTGGGCTTGTTCCCGCAGTGGGTGCTCGGTTACTTGGAGCGCATCTTCTCGCTTACGCAGGATCTATTCATATTTGGTTAGTCCAAGTGAGACGAATCGTCCCACTCGTCCATGCGAAACCCCGCTCTTCCTTGATCGGAA
>NZ_BILX01000128.1 GCF_004000785.1 Paenibacillus ehimensis NBRC 15659
CGTAATGGCGGGGATTGCGTTCAAGCCGCCGTATCTCCAAAATTAACCTGCCGAGAGGATTGGCGTCCCCTCTGCCGCCCTGCATGCTGTCTGGTAAATCGGTATGTGGTTTTTTCATAACTTTAGTTTAGTGTATAAACTATCGATTGTCAATTGCGTCACGCAAACAAAAGCACGGTCCGCCATCCTATCCGCATCAAGTGAATGACCGGATGGCAAACCGTGCTTCTCTCCTTAAGTAGACTGCCTTCACACCGGGCAGCCGCGGAACATTATTCAAACCGGAAGTCGTCGTCGGTCAGCGGCTCGACGTGAATCGTACGCACATAGCCGTTGCCTTTTTTGGAAAAGAAATCGTGCTGCTTGGTCCGCGTGCTGATGCCGTTCAAGACGATCGGGTTGATCTCTTCCTCTTCGAACAGCGGGTCTTGGCCCAAATTCATCAGCGCCTTGTTCGCGTTATAGCGCAGAAACGCCTTCACCTCGTCGACCAAGCCGACGGAGGCGTACAGCTGCTCCGTGTACCGCTCTTCGTTACTGTGCAAATAGCGCAGCAGTCCGAGCAGCGTCTCGGTGGCGTCCTCTTGGTCCTCCTCGCTCAGTCCGGCGTACACCTCCTGCGCGAGCACGCCGACATACAGTCCGTGGATGCTCTCGTCGCGCAGAATGAGATCGATGATTTCGCCGCTGCTCGTCATTTTCCCCTGACCAGCCAAATAGAGCGGATAGAAAAAGCCGCTGTAGAACAAGTAGCTTTCCAGCAAGACGGACGCACACATCGCCAAGTACAGCTCCTTCGGCGTCCGGATATGGTTGTAATATTGGGAGATCGTCTCCGCCTTCGTCTGCAAAAACACATTTTTCTCCACCCAGCGGAACACGCCGTCGATCTCTTCGGTTGTCGCCAGCGTCGTAAAGATGCTGCTGTACGATTTGGCGTGAATCTGCTCCATCATGCCCATGAAGCCGAGCACCGCCTTGCGCTGCAGCCCTTCGACGTGCTCCAGCAGCTTCGGCATCCCGACGCCGCCCTGAACCGTATCGAGCAGCGTCAATCCGCCAAGCACCTTCATATATAGATCGCGTTCGTCGTCATTGAGCGTCAGCCAGCTCATTTTGTCGTCGGACAGCGGAATTTCGTCGTCGGTCCAGAACTGCATGATGTTCTGGTTCCAGAAGGTTATCGTAAAATCGTCGTCCGGACGGTTCCAGTTGACCGCCTTCAACACGCTCATACCATCGGCTCCTCTCTCTTGCCTTGCTCGGATGCTGTCGCCGTTACACGGAGCAGCTTATGCATTCTTCCATCGTCAACCGGTTCGTCCGGGTATAGTACAGCGACTTCAAGCCTTTGCGGGCCGCGTAAATGTAATACCTAGCCAGCTGTCGCGTGGTCACGTCGCTGTTGACGTGCAGTACCGTCGAGATACCTTGGTCGACGTGCGCCTGAATCTCCGCGATCAGATCCAGCACCTTGAACTGGTCCATCTGGTAGGCGGACTTGTAAAAGAAAAAGTTGTCCCGATTCATATACGGCATCGGGTAATACGTCGTCGAATTGGCGTACGTCCGCGTCTCGATCGGCTCCACGATCGGCATGATGCTGGAGGTCGCATTTTGGATATACGAGATGCTTTGCGTCGGGGCAATCGCCAGCCGGTAAGCATGATACAGCCCATGCATGCGTACGGCCTCCTGCAGCGCCCGCCAATCCTCGGGGGAAGGAATCGCCATTTCCCCGAACAGCGCCTTGACCTTCTCCGTCACCGGCCGGTAATCCGTATCCGTGTAACGGGTGAAATAACTGCCGTCGGCGTAATCCGACCGCTCGAAGCCTGCGAACGTAACCCCCGTCTTCTTCGCCGTCTCCATGCTGGCTTCCAGCGAGTAGAAATTCATCATCATGAAGAAGGTGCGGACGAAATCCTTCGCTTCTTCGCTTTCATACGCGATCTTGTTCTTCGCCAGAAAGCCGTGCAAATTCATCGCGCCGAGTCCGACCGAATGCAGCTCGCGGTTCGCTTTCGCCACGCCCGGCGCATTGGCGACATGGGTCATATCGCTGACCGCCGTCAGCGCGATGATCCCTTCGCGTACCGATTCGCGTAGTTTGCCCTGCTCCATCACGTTGACGATGTTAAGCGAAGCCAGATTGCAGCTGATGTCGCGCCGGATGATGTCGGGCTGCCCATAATCGGCGATTTCCGACGTTTCCTGAAGCTGGAAAATCTCCGTGCACAGATTCGACATTTTGATCGAGCCGATATTTTTAAGGGCATGACCCCGGTTGGCGTTGCTTTTGTTCATGATGTACGGGTACCCGGATTCGAGCTGCACCGTCGCGATCTTCACGAGCATATCTCGCGCGCTCATGACCGCTTTCTTGCGCACCCGGTCGTCGGCCAGCAGCCGGTCGTACATCTCGTCCATATCCATGTCGTCGAGATGCGTTCCGTAGGCCTTCCAGACGGAATATGGCGCAAATACGTGAAGCGGCTCATTGTCCTCGGCCAGCCGGTAGAACCGGTTCGGGACGATCAGGCCGATCGAGAGCGTCTTCAGCCGGCTTTTCTCGTCCGCGTTAATCTTCTTGCTGTCGAGGAATTCCATCACGTCCCAGCCGAAGATGTTGTAATAGGCCGCGCCCGAGCCTTTGCGCTGTCCCATCTGATCGGCGTACGAGAACGCGTCCTCCATCAGCTTCAGCACCGGCATGATGCCTTTGGCGGCGCCTTCCACGCCTTTGATCGGCTCTCCGCGTCCGCGCAGCTTGGACAGGTTCACCGCGACGCCGCCGCCGATCTTGGACAGCTGCATGCACGTGGCAAGCACGTAGTTGATCGAATTGAGCGAATCGTCCATCTCCAGCAAAAAGCACGATACCATCTCGCCGCGCCGGCTTTTTCCGGCATTGAGGAACGTCGGAGTCGCCGGCTGCAGCCGCTGCTCCATCATCGAAGCCGCCAAGGCCCGTGCGGTATCCGCATCGCCGCGTCCGAGATACAGCGCCACGATCGCCACGCGGTCGGGGTAATGCTCCAGGTAGAGCGAGCGGTCGTTGCTTTTCATCGCGTAATCCGTATAAAATTTCGACGCCGCCATGTACGACTGGAACTGGAAGCCGTAGCTGTGCGTAATCCGGTAGACATCCTCGACCTCTTCCGGCGAATAACGGTCATAGACGTTCTCGTAGTAGTCGTTCTCGATCATATAACGGACCTTTTCGGCCGTATCGGCGAAACGGATGCTGCTGCGCTCCACTTCTTCCATAAACGCTTGGACCGCCTCCCGGTCCTTCTCCAGTTGAAAAAAGCCGTCCGCTTCCCGCCGCATCAGCTGGTTGTTCAATTCAATATGCCGCAACGGTGCCCACCTCGTTTCTAAACGTTTCTACATCGCGCTTCGTTCCTGCGAGCTCGAATTTGCCCAGAACCGGCACGCCGTACATGGATGAAATCCGGTCGGCGCTCTTGGCGAAGCCGTCGCCCCAATTGCGGTTGCCGCTGGCGGCGACCCCAATCAGCCGTCTGTGATTGCGCTCAAGAAAAGCGGCCGTTTTCTCCGGAACCTGACCGAAGCCGGTCGTATACGTAACAAGGACGAAAGGCTCGTCCATCTGCATGTTCTCCTCGATTTGAACCGATCGCATATTCAGCTTACCGATAAATCTCCGCACATTCCCCGTTCTGGAATCGTACGCAATCAGCATGGGTCTTCGTCTCCTTTTCCTCTCTCCCGCCAACGCCCCGGGCACGGCAAAAAAAGACGCCGCCGGCCCGCGGAACGGACCGAATGCGTCTCAAAAACAGCATGTAAATAAACATGCTGTCTAAGCACGATGCCGGACACGTCCCTATCTCCGTAGGGCGGGTGTCGAATGAACAGGCAGGTCTCCTGGCTCGGAGTCATCGCTCCCTCCCCCTTCCCGGCCATTCACGCGACAAGGCCAGTGGGCGAACTCGGAGGGACACTCTTCCTTACAGTGGCGGGACCGCGCCGGCTTTGCACCGGACTTCCCTATTAAGCCTGTCCGCGTCTCTAGCGGAAAGGCGCCTGTCCAATCACGATATGTAGATGATAGATTCAAATCTATATCAAGATGTTGTGTTTGTCAAGACTAACGATCATGGTTTGAACGGGGGGGCTGCGGTTGATTTTCGGGGCGCATCCGGTCCCGCCTACGTCCTGAGCGGGTTCCGCAATTGTGGATATTTATTGACCGTTTTAAATATGATGATTATAATATATATTATGATCATCATATTTTGATGATCGATTTTCGTTTTTGAAACGAAAGGAGCTATAATGATCATGAAAAAGCTCGAAGACCACCCTTCCGTCCGACAGCATCTTGCCAAACTGCCTCCTCCCGGCAACGCCCGGGAAACGGCCCTCGATGCCGCCTGGCTGCGCGGTCTTTGCCTGGAAGCGGGAGCGGACGACGTCGGCTTCGTTGCGGTCGACCGGCCCGAGCTGGACGGGCAGCGGCACGAAATACGCGAGCTGCTGCCGGATGCCGGCCTGCTGATCAGCTTCGTGTGCCGAATGAACCGTGAGCCGGTCCGGTCCGCGGCGCGTTCCGTCGCCAACGCGGAATTTTATCACGTTCATGACCGCATTGCGCACGTCGGGCACGAGATTGTAGCCCGCCTGGAAGAATTGGACATCAAAGCGGTGAACCCCCCGATGGGCTTCCCCATGGAGGTAGCAAGGGACGGCAAGCAGTGGGTCATTTCGCACAAGCCGATCGCCGTGGCGGCCGGGCTTGGACAAATGGGCATCCACCGCAATGTCATTCACCCGAAATTCGGCAACTTTATTTTGCTCGGAACCATCGTGACCGACGCCCGCATTTCGGAGGAGTCGCGGCCCATCGACTACAATCCGTGCCTGGAATGCAAGCTCTGCGTTGCCGCTTGTCCCGTTGGCGCCATCGAACTGGACGGACACTTTAATTTTTCGGCCTGCTACACGCACAACTACCGGGAATTTTCGGGCGGGTTCACCAACTGGATCGAAACGATTGCGGACAGCAAAAACGCCAAAGCGTACCGCGCCAAAGTCGAAGACGCAGAGACGGCCTCCATGTGGCAGAGCCTATCGTTCGGCGCCAATTACAAGGCAGCCTACTGCATGGCCGTCTGCCCCGCAGGGGAGGACGTTATCGGCGCGTTCTGGAACAACCGCAAGCAATTTCTGGAGGACATCGTCAAGCCGCTGCAGAACAAAAAGGAAACGATCTATGTCGTTCCCGGCTCCGATGCCGAGCAGCATGTGATCCGCCGCTTTCCGCACAAGCGGGTAAAACGGGTAAGCAACGGGCTGCGCACGAAGTCCATCAGATCTTTCTTGAGGATGCTCCCGCTCTTCTTCCAGCGCCATCAGGCCAAGGATTTGAACGCGACGTATCATTTTACCTTTACGGGTTTAGAAGAAGCGAAAGCAACGGTCGTGATCCGGCAGCAGACGATCACCGTAACGGCGGGACATACCGGCCAAGCGGATTTTGAGCTGACCGCGGACAGCGGGACCTGGATTCGCGTCCTGGGAAAAACGGAGCATCCGCTTCCGGCCATGCTGCTCCGCAAAATCCGGACGAAAGGCCCGCTCAAGCTGCTTACCGCGTTCCGCAAATGCTTCCCTTCGTGACAGCATGAAAAAATATCAATTATCGTTAGGCGTGGTGAAAAAGCAAGATGCCTTATACTAAAAAACATAAAATGAACATCCGGCATAAAATTTTGCAAAGCGCTTCACAGGCGTTCCGGGCGAGCGGGATCAAAGCGGTCAGCGTACCGCAAATTATGAGCGGAGCCGGACTGACGCACGGCGGCTTCTACGCCCATTTCGAAAGCAAGGAGCAGCTCGTCGCCGAAGCCTGCAAAAGCGCGATGGAAGATACCGTCGCCCGGCTTGGTTCCGTTGCGGAACAGACGGCAGACGGGCAAAAGCTAACCGCCGTGATCGAGTCTTACTTGAGTGCAACCCACCGCGACTCGGCGGAGCAAGGGTGCATCATGCCCGCCCTGGCGGGCGAAATTGCCCGCTCTTCCGAGGACATCCGCGAAGTGTTCACCGATGAAGTCTCCCGCTTCCTCTCTTTTGTCTCGGGACTTGTCGGCCAAGACGAGGACAAAAGCATCGCGCTGACCGCCACCATGGTCGGCTCCATCCTGCTGTCCCGCTCTGTCAACGATCCGGAGCTAAGCAACAAAATATTGAGCGTGTGTCGAGCCGACTTAAAGCAAAGAACTGCCGGCCCCGTTTCTTAGACGGTACGGCAGTTCTTTGTTTCTATCCTTAATTATTAATGTTATTTATTATATGCGACATTAACTACATTTTCGTCATAATTACGAAGTATTTAAACCATTTTCGGATTTTTTGTCGAAGGCTCATGCGTCTCCCTCCTGTTTATCCAGTACAATGCCAAAATGAGTGCGCAGCGCTTCATCATACTCTTCTTTGGTCTGCGGAGTAAAGGTTTGGACGCCCTCGGCGGTGAAAATCCGGAACTCCTTGCCGGCTAACGTCTTGCGCCCGTCCCGGGTACGAATGGCAGCCCTGGCATCGCTGATGAAGACCGAATCGGGAGCGTTCTCGCACCAATAGCTCGCCATGACGAAGTCCTTAGGCAGCTGCGGCTCTTCGGTAAAGGAATACAGCCAGCACCATTGCCCGTTCTTCAACTCGCTGAGCACCCAGCCGTAGTAGGGGTCGCGCTCCATGCGGTAGCATTCGTCTCCCTGCTGATGCTCCAGCCCTTCGATGAGCTGGATGGGCCGGCGGGGCACAATCCCTCCTACTCCCACATCACAAAGATATGTCGCCCCTCCTGCCTCGACCTTCAGGACCTGATGGCGGCGCTTGGGGGGCGGGGTCGGCTCGTCGCGCCAGAAGCGGGCCACGAAATCCGTGACAGGGTACCCCAGCTCCCGCAGCAGCCAGCCGAAGAGCGCGTTAAGCTCGAAGCAGTATCCGCCGCGGCGGCGAACGACAATTTTGTCGATCAGATCGTCGACTTCCAGTGACAGCGGAATACGGCGCACGATATCCAGGTTTTCATAAGGCACCGAATGAAGATGGCGCTCCTGCAATTCGGCGAGCACGGCCGCGCTTCCGTCCAGCGGACCGTCGTATCCGATTCGCTTCAGGTAAGCGCTCACTTCGGGCCTTACATCATGGCGGCGGTCGATCATCGTCTAAACTTCACTCCTTGTCGGCATGGATTGGCGTAGGACAGTGAAGTTATGTATTCGCGGAGCATCCTCAAATATCCTTTTTTTCCGTATGATGCCGTTCAAGAGAAGCATTACTTGAACTTTTTAATAAAATTTTTTTGGTCCTTTGTAAAAACATAACCTCTCCGTTCGTAGAATCGGTGGGCGTGAATTCGGCTCGGATGGGACAGCAGTTTAATTCCGGAAAACCCGTGGGTCTCCGCCCAATCTTCAAGACCCTGGATCAGCATGCCGCCAACCCCTTGGTTTCGATACTTCGCCTTGACGACAAACCCCAAAATATTGAGCAGCGAACCGGAAAAGAGCAAATAGTACGGGCTTCCATGAATATAGCCCATGACCTCGTTGTTATGTTCGCTAACGAGAATGATATCTTTTGTATGGTGCGTGATGAAATCGATCCGTTCTTTTACTTGCTCCTCCGAAAAAGCATAAAAGCTGGGGTTAAAGTCTAGATTCAACAAATAAATATCGTGATAATCCGTTACGCTAACGTTCCTGATGTTGATTCCGTCCATCTCCGATCTCCTCACTTTGCGGAAGTACATCCAATTATAAATACATCCCCGCAAACCCGCAAAAAAAACACTACGCCGCAACGATTCGCCCGCAAACGAAAGCGGCAGCCTCGTCCGCGACTGCCGCTGCTTCCTTCGGCTGACCTTTCCCTCCCGGTTAACGGTACCCGGTGGCATCCGCCGGCTTTCCAGCATCCTGCACCTCGACAATATACCGCCAGCAATCCGGCCGGGAGCCGTCCAGATCATAGAACCCGTACACTTGCGCAAGCTGGCCGCTCGACAAAGACCCGCCGTTCCACCGGGAAACCTGCGGATCGGCAGCGAGCGCGGCGACGGCCCGGCCTACATAACGCGGCGTTTCCGAGATGATGAAATGAGGCTCCTTCGCAGCGGCGTCACGCCAGTTTTCTTCCTTCACCCCGTAATGCTCCAGCATGATTTCGGAGCGCATCCAGCCGGGGGTCACCGATACAGCCGTGCAGCGATGCGGCGCAAGCTCATGGGCCAAGGCCCGGGCCATGCGAATGGCGGAAGCTTTGGCCAAATCGTAAAACAGCGACAGCCGGTAATTTTGACTGTTGTATTCCTCCGTGCCGTCGGTAATCTCAACGGCGAGTCCGTTTCCGCTGCGAATTAATAAGGGCAGCGCAAAATGGCTCGTAATGATATGCGTATCCACCGCCAGCCGCAGCATGCGAAGGCCGCCTTCGAGGGAATGCTCCCACACGGGCACATTCCATTGCGTCAAGTATTCAGAGCCCCAGATGTCGTTGACAAGAATGTCCAGTCGCCCCTGTTCTTGTTCCATGCGCGAGATAAGCTCCCGTACCTGGTCCGGATCGAGATGATCCACTTGAACCGCGATCCCTTTGCCGCCCGCGGCATTGACAAGCTCGGCCGTCTCTTCGATCGTCTCGGGCCGGTTATACTCGGAGCGCTGCGTCCGGGTCGTACGGCCGATAACATAGACTGTGGCTCCGGCCGCTCCCAATTCGATCGCAATGCCTCGGCCCGCGCCACGCGTAGCGCCGGCAACTAAAGCCACTTTTCCATGCAAAGGCTTCATCCACTATTCCTCCTCGTTCATTGAATTCTTTATCATTTTAAACAACCAATCCTGCCAACCTATGTCATATACAAGAAAAAAGGCACAAAACTTCAAGACGATTCGCATCTTGAAGCTTTGTGCCGTATATGCTCCCTCCGCTCAACCGGCGGAATTATTCAATACGCAGACCGGCCGTCCGCTCCCCTAACGAAACGGATTCCATCCCTGTTTCCTTCGCATACCGGACGCCCGACAGCAGCACGTTGTCCCGCAGCACATGATCGAACCGCTCCAGCGCTTCCCTCATCTGCGGATCAACGTCGAGCACGAGCGCGACGCGCTTTTCGATCGGCAGCTCCAGCTTTTTGCGGTAATCTTGAACGGCGCGGACGACCTCCCGGACAAGCCCCTCCTGCTCCAGCTCCTCGGTGATC
>NZ_BILX01000129.1 GCF_004000785.1 Paenibacillus ehimensis NBRC 15659
CTGTAGGTGGAGAGGATTCAGCCTATATGGATCTGGATACCGTATCTTTTAAAGAAATATAGCGACATCATGAGTATGTAGATTCTATGAGCTTTCACTATAAATAAAATTTTACGAAGGTAACCATGAGAAAAAATCGTTCCACTTACTTAGTTTTATGCTAATTCTAGCATCGTTACGCACCGGTAATATCCGAGGCCGCATTTATTTACAAACAGTGTTAAGGAGCCAAACTATGAAAAAATTACTAAGACATGTCTTATTATTCACTCTAATTGCTCAAACGTTATCCCCTGCGGCATTGATTTATGCCAATGAGGAAGCAGCAGCGGTTCCAACTACGGATCAAACTGCAACCAAAGAAGTGCTAACCATCGAATGGTTAAGCAGAAAATACAATGTTCCTGAAAGCAATGTGCTAAACGAGTTGAATAAAGGATACTCATTGTATGATATCCATTCCGCTTTGCAGACAAGGATAGAACCGAACCAATCTCTAGGAGAGATCCTTAAACGGATCAATCCAAGCGTGTCAGAACGATTGCAAAAAATGGACTTTTCCGCCGAGCGATTCACAGAGGAGAACAACAAAAAAGATAACACAGTTACCCAAAATACGTATATGTCGGTTACAGCACATACATATGCCAACTATGTCGAAACACCCAAAAATACGACAGTCGTAAATAATAAAGAGCAGTTTTATCCAAGTGTGTTTTCAAACACTTATTCCGAAGGCTTAAATCGTATAAAAAGATCTTTATATAACTATTCTTATAATTCCTATCCTACAGATTACGATAAATTTGCTTTGGATAGGGTGAATATGAAAGCAAGCAGCGCTCCATTTTCTGTTTCATCGGTTAATGAGAATGTCAATATGATCAATGGCGCCCTTCAATTACAGAGCACAGATATGACCCTCCCGGGCAGGAATGGGCTTTCTTTTGCACTCACTCGCCGGTATGATAGTGCAGATTCGCTATATTATGATAAGGATATCTATAGCGGAGCCGTCTATACCATGAAATATTACCCGGCTTTGGATGCAAGATTGTACCAGAAATATTCGAATATGCCGGAAAAATTCGGTTCGGCATCAAGCTTTTATTTTACTCCCTCCTACTATGCGTCATTCGTGCAATATGGCGGAAGTTATACGTATTGGTATTTTCCTACCGACTATCCGGAAGTTTATGAATTCGATAATCAAGTGAGGAAGGACTTGGAAGCGACCTGGTCTTACAGGAACCCTGATGACCCTAACACTGGGCCATTTATTTCGAACGAAAATATTACGCTTAACGGAACATCTTTTGTAGCCAGAGCATATACAACAGGACACGTTGTTGTACCGCCCTTCTATTCTTCACGTTTTATAACGAATGCGTATGCCAACAAAACTAAGCCTCTCAGGAATGAGAACTATTTCCCTATTGGGAAAGGGTGGAAATGGGACATTCCTTATGTTGAATATACAGATAAGGGAAGTTACGTTCATTTATCCGGAGGAGGTACTTATGAGCTGAACGGGACCAGTTTGAAGGGATATCCGTGGAAAGACATTACGGTCACACAGGAATCGCGTAAGATTAACGATCAATATGTATGGTTCACGCTGAATTATTTAAATGGCCAGAAGCAGTACTTTTCCGGGGACGGCAGATTAATCCAAATATCAGATGCTTATAACAATACCATTCAATTTGAATACCAGAATGTTTCTCCTTATGGGTTGGTGTTAACGAAAATAAGAGACGCAATAAATAATGAGATCAACATTTCTTACACCGAAACAGAAGTGACCCTTACTCAGGGGGATCGTATTGTTAAATATGAAAAGCAGAAAGACCCTAAAGGCAACAAGGAATTGTTGACTTCGGTTACGGATGCGATGAATCGTAAGACGCATTATACCTACGAAATTGCGTCGGCATCGTTTGATTTGGTAAATTCCAAACGCGGGGAAAATTATGCTGCCCTGTTAAAGCAAGTACAGCACCCGACCCAAGCCCGCACAAGCTACACCTACGAATCGGTTAATCGTAAAGTGGGGGATTATGGAAACGAATATGTGAATCGCATCAAATCCCGGGAAGATATTATAACGTACGTCAACGGAACGGAAGAAAAGTATAATCATGTGGATTATAGTTACGCGGGAGATGGAGCAGAGGTAAAAAAGTATGATAGTTCTTTCGCCACAATTGTGAATAATGGGCGAGTAAAGACAATATACAGCTTTGACAAAGTGTATATTGACGAGAACACCCCGGAAGTAATTTATAATACCCAGATTAGTAAAGAAGATGGAACGACGGTAAATACGGATATCATGGAGTACAACCGAACGAAGCAATGGCTGTCTCCGATTAAAGTGACTTCGAAGACGACTAGAGCAGGAGCGGCCGCGGCAGATAAAATCGTAACAAGAAACTACGATGATTACGGCAATGTATTGACGGAAACGGATCCGAATAATATTACAACAACCTATACGTATAATCCAACAACTCATTGGCTGGAGACGATCACGAAGCCGATGAATGCCGGTCTGTCACGTTTCACAAAATATGTGCGAAATCCACAAGGCAGCATCTTAGAGGTCTCCGATAGAGAACATAATGAAGGCGGAGTATTAAAAGCACAAATTAACCTTGATTACGATAATTACGGTAACGCGACAAAAATAACGCTGAAAGATGATCATCGGAATACGGTTATTAACAAGGAATACGGTTCGGATTACAATTATGCATTTGTCACCAAACAGTGGTCTCAAGTAACCGATGCGGACGGGAATAGCTCAGCGGTCTTCCAATGGCAGAAGTACGATAAGTCCACAGGTAACATAACCGAATATACAAGTGGAAGAGAATATCCTATCAGGTATCAATATGATAAGCTTGGACGATTAGTATTAGTAACGTACATGGATTCAAGCCAAGTGAAATTGATATATGACGATGCTAATAATAAGGTAACCACGATAGATCCAACCGGCGTGACATCCTTTATTCAATGGAATGCCCTTGGGATGAAATCATCGGAAGGGACCGTGGGGAGCGGAACAACTTCTTATGGATACGATCCTTACGGTCGTCTGTCTTGGAGTCGGGATGTGTTGTCCAACACAACGACCTATGGATATGATGCTTGGGACAGGAATATCCGAACAACTTATCCTGATGGGTCTGCTTCCGGAGTAGAGTATGACGATATCAATCGCACCGTAACAATGGCAGATGCTGAATCGAATAAGACGAAAGAAACTTACGATATATTAGGCCGTGTTACTAAGAAGGAATGGTTGAAACAAACAGGAACGGTTCTTCTATCAAGTAATGCATATGATTTTGCTGGAAACGTAACGTCTAATGTCGATGGTAACAATAACACGACATCGTACGCCTACGACTTATTTAACCGGTTGGTTTCTGTGACTAACGCCAAGTCGGAAACGACGAAGTACAGCTATAATATGGCGGGTAAATTAATTCAGACGGAATATGCCGATGGAAACAAAATTCAAAAGCAGTATGATGAACTGGGTCGCTTAATAAGAAAAATCGATGCGCTAGGTCAGATTGAAAAATACTATTATGATGTAAACGGGAATGTGAAACAATATGTCGATCGTAAGGGACAGATAACAAACTACCGTTACAATATCCGTGATCAATTGATCAACAGTGTAACCGGAAGTGAGACGGTTTCTTATGAGTACGATACTGCTGGACGACGCACGGCCATGCAGGACGGTACAGGCAGAACACAGTATGGTTATAATAACGTTGGGCAACTTGATGCAGTCACATATCCGGATGGAAAGAAGGTTCTATACGTATACGACCCACAAGGGAATCGCACGCAAATGACCGATCCATTCGGTTATGTTACAGCATACGGATATGATAGCCGTAACCGTCTGAAAGGCGTAGGTCCGGCTATCGCCGACTGGGATGCAAGTTATGATTATAAGAAAAATAGTTTGTTATCTAACGTAACCCAGCGTAACGGAATCGCATGGAGTTATACATTCGATGGCGCCAATTTGCTGAATCTTACGCAAACAAGGTATGGTGCGCCTGTGAATTCGTACGGATATACGTACGATAATAACGGAAATCAGACAAGCAAAAACGAGAACGGCCAAGGGAATACGTTCTCCTACGATAAGCTCGACCGGATTGAAAAATCCAGTCAATTTAATGAAGCTTATACGTACGATACTCGCGGCAACCGTCAAACGATGCAGAGCAGCAAGAGTATCGATATGAGCGGAGCCGGTTACCGGTATGATGATCGCAACCGACTCGTTCAAGTGACGACCGATGATGGCAAGAACGTCTCCTATCGTTATAATGGGGATGGAATGCTCTACGAGCGGACGGAGAATGGACAGACGACGCGCTATTACTATGACGGAGCGAATATGATTGCAGAGGGAACGGTCAGCAATGGCACCGTGACCATGAAAGCAAGATATATCCGCGGTGGCACCGGCTTGGTAGCCCGTCAAGATGCTGGTGGCTCCAAAACGTATTACCTTCACAACGGCCACGGAGATGTTGTGGGATTAGCGGACGGCAATGGCAATGTCATTAATCGGTATACTTATGACATCTGGGGTAATCCGCTTAGTACATCGGAGCAAGTACCACAGCCATTCCGATACAGCGGGGAGTTCTGGGATAGCAGTACGAATTTGCAGTATCTGCGCGCCAGATGGTATGATCCGAGTGTCGGCAGGTTTATAAATGAGGATACGTATGAAGGGGATATTAGCAACCCGCTGAGCTTGAATTTGTATACGTATGTGAGAAATAATCCGCTGACATATATTGATCCATCAGGACATTGGGATACAAATATTACTGCTAACTGGACAATAAATGAAATGAAGTGGCAGTGGAGTAAGGCTTTTGAGTCAAACAATACTACAAAAATGCAGCATTGGGCTAATGAAGCAAACAAACTTCGTGATAGAATGAGAGCTTCGGGGATGTCGGAAGCTTCCATCATGCAATCTTCAGATAGTTCAATATCTCAAGCACTTGTCTCGCAGCTTGCGAAAATAAGTACTTTAAGTTGGATAGAGAGTGACCCGCTAGGAATTAAATTATATACCGACGCTGCAAATTTATTAATTCCAGACCCAACAAGTGCTACTGGTACTTTAAACGGGCCCGGAAAATTCTTTAATGCTGGGCAGCTCTTCGAATCGAAGTTTTCTTCGAAGAGTGGTTTAAACCTTGGAGCTTTAGCAGAAGTGGCAGTAGATGGTAAGAAGTTAATTTTAAAAGATATTGCAATTTATGCTGAAGGTTCTGAAGTCAAAAACGCTGTAGGAGCCAAGGAATTTATTCAATGGAAGAATTTAATTGTTGATATGGCAAAAAATGACGGTTATGAAACATTGGAATTACAAGGGGTTCGAGTAACAAATTCTACCTCTGCGAATCCCGGAAAAAGTATCAATCAAATAATTGATCTTACAAAATAAGGGTGATATTATGTTAAGCTTTAATTTAAGTCAGAATGAACTTGAGGAACTTGATACAATTAAGGAATTATGTGAAGATATGTATGTGGATGGAAATAAGGTGATTTGTTTTGAAATTCTCTCAGAATTAATTAATGAGAAGACAACTTTAAAGGACATTTCCACAAACGACTTATTGATCGTCTATGAACAACTAAAAGGATACAAGCTGTTTTGGAACGATATTGAATGGTTCGACAATGAAATTTTTGAAAATATGCTTCCTAAAATCAATCATATTATTAAAGAAGAATTAAGCTCTCGCAAAAAATAAATGGTATGTTTTGGAACCACGATGTGACTAACCTCGCATTGTGGTTTCTTTTTCTTCCTGCCCCTACCCTGACAACACAAAAAACGCTAAAAAATATTTGCGCGGCAGAAAGTGGTAAAAATATTTTTCTGAAACCTTGACTTATTAAATAAGACAATGGTATATTATCAATTGTAAGTTGTCTTAGTCGATAAGTCATTAGCTGGAGGGCAGGATCATGATTGGGCTAGAATACATATGCCGTACTTATGAAATGGAGTACAAAGAGGTTGCAAATAAACTGAACATTAAGCCGCAGACCATTAATTCATGGCTAAGAGGGAAGAGAGAAATTCCTAAAGAGCGACTCAAACAACTTTCCCAATTGTTTGGCATTGAGGAAGAAAGATACTTCCAGAAAGTATTAACGAGGGCCGAACAACTTGAGATTAAAATAATACATTATAGAAACACTGATGTATTTTACGAAACAGAAACATCCAAAATTGACGAGGAGGGAAAGGAACATACAGTCAAGGAAACGTATTCAGAGGCCAGAGGAATTATTCATTACCTTACCCGAAAACATCGACAAGCTCTTTTATTAGAACAAGTTGAAAAATTAACATTAAATTACTCCGGATATGGGCGAGAATATGAGATTAAAACGCTTGAAAATGTTGTGAAATTACTGGAGGAAAATGCACAAAAAACTAAAATAATGGATGCTCTACTTTATTATCTTACTGATTTTAAAAATAAAGAATGTGAGACTCAAGAAGGAATTCCAGATCAAGGCTTTTATAATAAATTCGAGGAGCTTTTGAAGGAGTACAAGCTGCTTTGATTCTTCTTATAACATGCCGAATCTTACCCAAAATTTTGGGGATTGAACATCATCAACTCATCACGAAAAGGAGAGATTGCCTATTGTTTGATACCATCATCATGAAAACATTCCCTGTCTATCCTAATCTTGAATCTGTAGCCGCTGAAAAAATTGCTTATCTGGACAAGGGTACAACTTACAAAATTAAAGACAGCCAAATACCGTTTATTAAATACTTCGATAATAGCAGAACCCTCGTTTTGCAAGTATCCATCCCCAAGTTTCTCTACGGTAATAATGTAACGCTCCTTCAAGAAAAGGACATTCCCTCTTCTTCCAAAGGTTACATGAACGCTTGTACGAGTTATTTCAAATTGAAATGAAAACGGAGGATTGGTCAGGAACTGAACGATTGGATGTATGTTGGAATTTTCAAGTTGGACATTTGGTCAGTGATTATGTGCGAGAAATACATAAATTGAAACTTCCGTACATGAAGCCATATTCTTATGGACATCTGGAAACGGCTGGACATAAAAACGATAGCAAAAAGACGATGTTCTATGACAAACAAATTCAATGCAGAGATACAAAGGAACCTCAAGAAGTTATTGAACAAGCCCGTGGAATCCTGCGTATGGAGATTCGACCAAGTTACAAGGAAATGAAGAAGTTTTCACCGAAACGCAGTGCTGTCGATTTACTCAAGAAAGAATTTTTCATTCAGATGGCAGAAGCAGCTTTAAAGCCAATCCAGTTTACCGAACCGATTGAAGGAATCCCATTTGGCTGGTTACAATCTCAACCATTTGACATTTATCAAATCGAAAAGGCACTTGCTTTCAAATTATTGCAAAGTCAATTCACCGAAACCGAATTAAAGCAATTGTACAGGTCAGGAACTTATGACAATAGACGGGGATTGGCTCGCAGAATCACTTTCCCAAGTCAAACAAAGCTAGCTCCGCTCAAGATTGATTATGGAAATTTAGGTTAAAAGTGATCCTTTTACATACGTTTGTTACTTTTGCGATAGCGATAACAATTACATACATAATCGGTTAAAAGTCCAGAAGAAATAAGGCTTTATAGGGCTTTGGCGATACCAATAATCATCATACATAAAAAGAGAGAAATTTAAAGAAACAAAGAGTAATCCATACATAACGCAAGAAAACTTGACATTATTCCGATTAAAACGCTATGAAATAACGTTTTTATTTTCTAATGGTGTCCGGGCTGGTTTACATTATTTGAAGGCTTCGTTTTGGTTGTATGGTGCATAGCTGATGTGGAAACACAGCATTGTTAGGGTTTAAACGATTCGTCTTCCATTACAATCAATTCATGAATATGAACGTTTAGAGCTTTACAAATTTCTTCAAGTGTACTGATATAAATTCGATCTGTGGTTCCTTTGCACAATGCATTTATTGTTGCTGGCCGCATGTTTGCCTTTATCGAAAGTTGACGTTGTGACATGTTACGCTCATCTAATATTTCTTGTAATCGAACTCTGATTTTCATTGAATCGACTTCCTCTTATTTTTTATGGTTGGTCATTGAGAAAAATATATCATATTTTACTATAAAACTCATTGACTATTACGCTACAAAGTAATATTATAAATTTGTATTACTCCACAGCGTAACATAAATTAAAATTTCTGTAACGGAGGGAACTTTCAATGAACGTCATCGGCTATGTTCGAGTCTCAACAGCGGGCCAAGCGAGAGATGGTTACAGCTTGTCGTATCAACGGGAAGAAATCGAAGCGTATTGTCAGCAGCAAGGATGGAACCTGCTTCATGTGTTCGTGGACGAAGGAATCAGCGGTGCAAAAGTAGACGAGGATGCTTTGGAGGTAGACCGAGAAGGATTCCAGAATATGCTTTCTCTCCTTTCTACTCGCTCCATCGCTCATGTTGTCGTCCTAAACACAAACCGTCTTTGGAGAAGCGATATCGTCAAAGTGTTGGTTCATCGTGAATTTAAGAAATATAACGTTGACGTGAAATCCATTGAACAACCGACATACAGCATCTACAAGAAAGACCCTTCGGACTTCTTAATCAATGGCTTGATGGAACTATTGGACGCTTACCAACGGCTTGAAATCGCCATGAAACTAGGCAAAGGACGCAATAAGAAGGCCAAGGAAGGCGGCTATGCTGGAGGACGTGCCACATTCGGCTACAAAGCTAAGAAAGGTTCCAAAGTCCTTGTCATCGATGAAAAGCAAGCGGTCATTGTGGAACGGGTATTCGAGTTAAAAGAGCTATTCCCTCACTGGACATTATCCGAAATTGCATACCAATTGAACCTTGAAAACTACAAAACGCAGCAAGGCAAGGCCTTCACCAAAGTACAGGTCAAACGAATCCTTGACCGTCGCAGCTTTTACAGCGGCATGTATCAATATGCTAACGTGGAAGCTATCGGCAAGCATCAGGCGATTATATGAGGGGAGGCAGCATGAATATGAAAGTTACCCTCATGAACAGATTGGATGCCGAGGAAAGAGAACTGATGCAGCAAATTCAAACGTACGAAGCTTGCACCATGGCCGTCTTAAA
>NZ_BILX01000130.1 GCF_004000785.1 Paenibacillus ehimensis NBRC 15659
AAAAACGGCAGCATCCTTTCGGATGCTGCCGTTTTATCCCGGCCAGGGGTCGGATTAGAATCCGCCCATGCCGCCCATTCCACCCATGCCGCCCATGTCAGGCATAGCAGGTTTGTCTTTTTCCGGTTTGTCTGCGATAACGGCTTCGGTTGTCAGGAACATAGCTGCAACGGAAGCTGCGTTTTGCAGAGCGGAGCGAGTGACTTTCGCCGGGTCAACGATACCGGCTTCGATCATGTTCACCCATTCGCCGGTAGCGGCGTTGTAGCCGATGCCAACGGATTCTTTTTTCAGGCGCTCCACGATCACGGAGCCTTCTTGACCTGCGTTTGCTGCGATCGTGCGAACCGGCTCTTCCAGAGCGCGCAGAACGATGTTTACGCCCGTTTTCTCGTCGCCTTCAGCCTGCACAGCCGCTACAGCTGCGTAGACGTTCACGAGGGCCGTACCGCCGCCTGCTACGATACCTTCTTCAACTGCTGCACGCGTAGCGTTCAGAGCGTCTTCGATGCGCAGTTTGCGCTCTTTCAGCTCGGTTTCGGTAGCTGCTCCAACTTTTACGACAGCTACGCCGCCAGCCAATTTTGCAAGGCGCTCTTGCAGTTTTTCTTTATCGAAATCGGAAGTGGTTTCTTCCAGTTGAGCACGGATTTGCGATACGCGCGTACCGATGTCTTTTTTGTCGCCTGCGCCGTCGACGATGATCGTGTTTTCTTTTGTAACACGAACTTGACGAGCGGAACCGAGTTGGTCCGGAGTTGTGGATTTCAGCTCAAGACCGAGCTCTTCGGTGATCACTTGGCCGCCAGTCAGGGCAGCGATGTCGCCGAGCATAGCTTTGCGGCGGTCGCCGAAGCCAGGAGCTTTAACCGCTACGCAAGTGAACGTACCGCGCAGTCTGTTCACGACGAGGGTCGCCAGAGCTTCGCCTTCTACGTCTTCTGCGATGATCAGAAGCTGCTTGCCGGATTGAACGACTTTCTCCAGAACAGGCAGGATTTCTTGGATGTTGGTGATCTTTTTGTCCGTGATCAGGATGTACGGGTTATCCAGAACGGCTTCCATTTTGTCTGTGTCCGTGATCATGTACGGGGAGATGTAGCCGCGGTCGAACTGCATGCCTTCAACCACTTCCAGCTCCGTTGCGAAGCCTTTGGACTCTTCTACGGTGATAACGCCGTCTTTGCCCACTTTTTCCATAGCTTCTGCGATCAGTTGGCCTACTTCGTCGTCGGCAGCGGAGATTGCCGCTACTTGAGCGATGGATTGTTTGCCTTCGATCGTTTTGGAGATTTTCGCGAGCTCTTCTACTGCTGCACGAACAGCTTTGTCAATCCCTTTGCGGATCACCATCGGGTTAGCGCCGGCCGTTACGTTTTTCAGACCTTCGCGAATGATTGCTTGAGCCAGAACCGTTGCCGTCGTCGTACCGTCACCGGCAACGTCGTTTGTTTTGGTCGCTACTTCTTTCACGAGTTGAGCGCCCATGTTCTCGAAAGCATCTTCGAGTTCGATTTCTTTCGCGATCGTCACACCGTCATTGGTGATGAGCGGGCTGCCGAATTTTTTCTCCAATACAACATTGCGGCCTTTCGGTCCCAATGTAACTTTTACGGCATTCGCAAGCGCGTCAACCCCGCGAAGCATTGCGCGGCGAGCGTCTTCACTGAACTTAATTTCTTTTGCCATGAATGTACCCTCCCGAGAATTAATCGTATATTTTTAACGGTTCGAATATTTTCGTAAGTAAATAACCAAAACTTAAGTATCGAATCGAGGCGTTGGTTCTTAAGCCAGAACGGCCAGAACGTCGCTCTCACGCATAATCAGCAGCTCGCGGCCTTCGTATTTTACTTCCGTACCGGCGTACTTGGAGAAAATCACGCGGTCGCCTTCTTTCAGCTCAAGCGCAATGCGCTCGCCGTCTTTGAGTGTACCGCTGCCTACAGCTACGACTTTGCCTTCTTGCGGCTTCTCTTTCGCCGTGTCAGGCAGTACGATACCGCTTGCGGTCGTTTCCTCCTTAGCGATGGCTTCAATGACTACGCGATCACCCAACGGTTTGATCATGAGAAAATAGCCTCCTTTTGATATTAGGGTAACGATGGTTTACCTTATTAGCACTCGAACGTCTTTAGTGCTAACAACAATTCTTATGATAACTATTTCCCATCAATTTTGCAAGTGGTTTTACAACATTTTCACACCTCAATCATTGTCTCCAGCCCTTTCCAAAATATACGACAAGCAGACAAACAAAAAAGCCTGTCATTCGACAGACTTTGCGGAAGCTTCCGCCTCCCAGGCTTGATCCTGCAGCAGCTGCTTCCGGTAGACGAGCGCCGACAAGTAGACGCTGAACTCATATAGAATAATCATCGGCACAGCGACGATAATGGCGGACACAGCATCCGGCGGCGTGATCATCGTCGAAATTATGACGAGCGCCAAATACGCGTAACGGCGCAGTTTGCGGAGAAGCAGCGGATTGAGCAGGCGGATTTTGGTCAAAAACATCACGACAATCGGCAGCTCAAAGACGAGCGCGATCGGGATCAAGATATTGAACATGAACGAGAAGTATTGCGCGATGCCGAAGTTTTCTTTAAGCTCCATACTCTGGCTGATCGCAGTAGTAAATAACAACGCCATTTTAAACACGATAAAATAGCCGAACGCCAGACCGAGCAAAAACATAAGAAATGCAAAGGGAATGAAGATTAAAGAGGCTTTTTGTTCTACTTCACGGAGTCCTGGTTTCAAAAAAGCCCATATCTGATATAGAGCAAACGGAAGCGTGACCAAAAGACCGGCAACTAAAGCAAAACTCATATACATTTTAATTGCATCCCATGGGGAAAACACATACCAATCCAAGTTCTCGATCGGGGATACGCTTTTCAAATAATTAATTAACGGCTTGGCCACTAGCAGCCCGACCACCATGCCGACGACCAGGACAAGCAGCACCCAAATAATTCGTTTGCGCAGCTCCGCCAGATGCTCGACCAGCGTCATGCCTTCATCATGTTCCATAACGGTTCACCTTCCACACGGTCAAAATCGGGAGTACAAGGGCCTCCCTAATCCGGCAAACGACGCGAGTCTTGTTTCGCTTCCTGCGGTGCAGCATTCGGCTGTGGCTGCTGCGCAGACGCCGACGGTGTAACGTCTTGACGCGGCGGCTGAGGCGCATCCGTCTCCATCAGATCGCGGGCACCCTGCTTGAACTCGCGCAGCGTCTTGCCCAGTGCCCGGCCGAGCTCCGGCAGCTTGTTCGGGCCGAACAATAATAGAGCAATGAGGCCGATGAGCAAAATTTCGCTAAATCCTATATTTCCGAACATATATTTATGATTCTCCTTCCATGGACTATTTCCGGTTCATCAACTAACAGCCGTAAAGCCCGCCGTAGCCGAGCTCGGTAATATCCGCCCGGGTGATCGTTTCTCCCGCACAAATGCGCGGCAGCAGAACGTCAAACGACGTATACGGGTCATGCATGACGCAGCCGGGCAGCCCCATAATCGGGACGCCGTCCAGATAGCCCATCAAAAGCATGGAACCAGGAAGCATCGGGGTGCCGTAGCTGACAACGGACGCTCCGGCACGCTTGATGGCGCCGGGCGTCCGATCGTCCGGGTCTACGGACATGCCGCCGGTAACGAGAATAAGATCCGCGCGGTCTTCCTCCAGGAAGCGGCGGATTTCCTGTACGATTGTTTCGCTGTCGTCCGGCGCAAACCGCTGTTCGATCACTTCCGAGCCGAGCGCCGCAAGCTTGCTGCGAACGACGGGACCGAACTTATCCTCAATCCGGCCCTTGAACACCTCGCTGCCTGTTGTGATAAGACCTGCCCGCAGCGGGCGGAACGGCT
Organism: Paenibacillus ehimensis NBRC 15659; assembly: GCF_004000785.1. Classification (GTDB taxonomy): domain Bacteria; phylum Bacillota; class Bacilli; order Paenibacillales; family NBRC-103111; genus Paenibacillus_G; species Paenibacillus_G ehimensis. The sequence goes on from NZ_BILX01000130.1 coordinate 3,879, forward strand.
TGACCTCCACCATGGGCTGTCCCGCAGAAGCGGCAATGCGCTCGACGGCTGTGATGTGCTCTTCTTCTATAACAAGCGGAATGACGCGGGTCCCCATCAAGGAACGTCCGGGTTCCGCCACCGTATTCGTCTTCACGGTCGACATGATGACTTGATCCAAAGAATTGACTTGGTTGATCCGGTCCTTGTCGATTTTGACCAGACCGTGGATCGCGGACTTAAGTGTAACTTTGCCTTCATGCGGCTCGGTCAACGTGACGCCCGCTCCCTGCGCGGCCTTTGCCATCCGCAGAGCCGCCTCGTCTTCGTGCAGATAGCCTTGCTCCAGACGAAGCGTATAGATATGCTCCTTGCCGATGCTGAGCAGCGCCGGGATGTCCTCCTCGCGGATCACGTGTCCTTTTTTAAACAGACGGCCCTTGAACTTGCCCGGAATAATCTGGGTCAAGTCGTGCGCGAGCACCATGCCGACGGCTTGTTCCACCGGAACCTCTTTGAGCATCGAATCATGCTTCATCGCCGTGGTCTCCCTCGCGTCCAGTCAGAATGGCAAGCGCGTGAGGCAATTGATCGATGACCGCGGATAAATTTTCCGAAACCCCCTTGGGGCTGCCGGGCAAGTTCAGGATCAGCGTCTTGCCGCGAATCCCGGATACGGCCCGGGAGAGCATCGCACGCGGCGTCTTTTGCAGCGAATACATGCGCATCGCTTCGGCAAAGCCCGGAGCGTGACGGTCGATGACGCTCAAGGTCGCTTCCGGCGTGACATCCCGGGCCGCGAGACCTGTGCCTCCGGTTGTCAAAATGAGATCGGCCCGGAAATAATCCGTCATTTCGATCAACGCCGCCATAATTTCGTCTTTCTCGTCAGGCACGACACGGTATTCGATAATTTCGCCGTTCATTTCTTCTTCAATCAATTCCCGAATGACCTGTGCACTCGTGTCTTCCCGCTCTCCGCGGGAACCGCGGTCGCTTGCGGTCAAGATAGCCACTTTCCAGCGCATACATCTGCTCCTCTCCCGGATCTCATTAAATCTCTATGGGGCTGCGTGAAAATCCCCGCTCTTGCCGCCGGTTTTGCTCAGCAGCAGCGTCGGTCCGATCTGCATCGTTTTCTCCGCAGCCTTACACATATCGTAGACCGTCAGCGCCGCGGCGGATACGGCCGTGAGCGCCTCCATCTCCACACCGGTTTGCCCCTTCGTGCGGACGGTCGCTTCGATGTATAATTGCCCCTCTCCGTTGTCGCTAAACCGGACATCGACGCCGGTCAGCGCAATCGGATGGCACATCGGAATCCAATCCGACGTTTTTTTGGCGGCCATGACCGCGGCAACCTGCGCGACGGCGAGCACATCCCCTTTGGCGATGCCTCCCTGCCGGATCAGCTCCAGCGTCGCCGGAAGCATCGTAACGGTCGTGCGGGCCGTCGCCGTACGGACGGTTTCCTGCTTGTCCGAAATGTCCACCATGCGCGCGCGGCCTTGCTCGTTCAGATGGGTAAGCGGAGACGCCTTCCGCTCCTCAGTCATGGACATCCGCCCCCTTCCCCGTCAAAATGCGGGTTTCCGTCACCAGCTCGTCGATACGGAAGTCGAACAGTCCCATCGGGACTTCCGGAATCAACTGCTCCTCATAGGCCGCCGCCAAAATATAAGGCTTCGGCAGGCCGGTACGGACATACTGCTGCATAAAACGGTCGTAGAAGCCGCCGCCGTAGCCAAGCCGGCCCATATTGGCATCGAACGCCAGTCCCGGAACCAGCGCGACATCCACCTGCCGGATATCGAATAGCTGCTGCGCTTTAGCTATCGGCTCGCGGATTCCCCAAGTTCCGCGCTCCAAGTCGGCGTACGAACGCACCTCGAACAGCTTCATCTGCTTATAGGCAGGTACGACCTTCGGGACCACGACACGCCACGGACGGTTCCAGCAGGCCTCCATGACCGGGGTCACGTCCACTTCGGTTTTGACCGGCATATAGGTAAGCAGCGTCGGACGTCTTCTCATCGACGGCTCAGGATGAAGCAACTCTTCCAACCGTTCGATCAGCTTGCTGCTGATGATCTCGGACTTGCGCTTCCGCTCGTCCTCCGGGATGGCCGAACGAACCGCTTCGGCCTGGCGGCGAAGTTCGATTTTTTTCTCTTTAATATTCATGAAACGGCCTCATTTCATCGGGTCGATTCTGGATTAACAACATTCTAATAGGTGCCGTGCTCGATGGCAAATCCCTTTTGGGGCATTTTCTCCTAGTTTAACATAAATCGAAGCAAAATAACGAATTTCTACGATTTTACCCAAAAACTCGCTGCAAAATAAAAAAGCTTCTTTTCGAAGCGAGTTTGTTGAGAAAGTGGCCAATTGAGGTAAGGGAGGTGTACGAGGGGGTAGGGCATCCACTTCCGTTCGCCGTTGTCTGCAAATTTTCGGGGACGAAAGATTTTTCTTTAAGGGAGGCTTCTCTTGAAATGATAAAAGAGTTCAGCTTCGTTGAATACTTATCCATTCATCATAAATGAAAAAGCCTGCCCGAAGGCAGACGTGATATGTAGAGGGAAGCTTCGTATATTAACGTGAAAACGAAGGAATCCCGCCATATTCTTCCTATTCTTGGGAAATTGCTTCTCCGGTTAACCGTTCCGGCGGAAACGCTTGACGCACAGAGGCGATAATCAGGGTGGCTGCCACGGCCTTGATGGCGTCGCCGATCAGATACGGGTAGCAGCCGGCAACCATCGCTTTGGAGAGCGACATGCCCGTCACATAGGCGAGCCATGGCACTCCGCTCACATACAGCAGCAGCGAGCCGAACAGCTCGAGAACCAGAAACGCGGCAACGTATCCCCATAAGCCCCGAATGCGTATCCGCGGCAGCAGCCAGCCGATCAAAAGTGCGGAAATCGGCCACATAAACACATAGCCTCCGGTCGGCCCGAGCAGAACGCCCAATCCTCCGGTCCCATGCAGCAGCGGAAATCCGATAGCCGTCAGCACCACGATCAGCGCCATGCTTAAAAAGCCGTACCGAGCGCCAAGCATCCCGCCTGCAAGCATAACAGCCAGCGTCTGAAGGGTAATGGGTACGGGCGTAAAGCCGAGCGGAATGCTGATAAATCCGAAAAGCACGACGAGCGCAGCGAACAACGCACTAAAAACAATGCCTCGAAGCGTAAGCTTCATATTGATGAATGCCTCCTTTTTTGGTATGGTTATGACGAGAACATTGTTAACTCTATTTTGTTTTTATTCGGTTAACAATTGAGGATTATAGCACACGGGTTTTAAAAACGAAAGGATTTTTTACTATGTCTTCTTCATCCTTTGTAGCCTTGCATGAGGCATCCGTGAAGTACCCGACCGGCTCGGGCGCAGCGCATAAAGCTTTGTCCAAAGTCACGCTGCTCATCGTGCCCGGGGAGTGGGTAACCGTTGCAGGTCCGAACGGAAGCGGCAAAAGCACGCTGGCCGGCGTACTGCTTGGTACCTGTCGGCTTACGGAGGGGCGGATCGTCCGGAAAGAGCACCTTGACATCCGCGGCGTGCTGCAGCATCCGGAGGCCCAACCTATTGGCGATACGCCTGCCGAAGAGCTTGCTTTCGCGTTGAACGACCGTCATTTAAGCAAGGAGGAGCTGAATCGGATTCAACAGCAAGCGCTGCTTCGCGTGGGGCTCGATTTGTCCCCCGAAACGCCGCTAAACTCCTTATCCGGAGGGCAAAAGCAGCTGGTCAACATCGCCACGGCACTCGCAACCGCTCCCGATGTGCTGGTGCTGGACGAGCCGACCGCCATGCTCGATCCGGCTGCAAGAGAACAAGTACTGCGTGTCGTCCGGCAAGCTCATCTTCAGGGAACGACCGTCGTATGGATTACGCACCGGCTGGAAGAAGCTGTCCACGCAAGCCGCATCGTCGCTTTTCAGAAAGGCGAGGTCGCGTTTGACGGAGCGCCCGAGACGTTCTTTTATGGAGAAGCGGCTTCGGATTCAGAGACGCCATGCGAGCGAATCGGACTCGATCCTCCCTTCGTCGTGCAGACAGCACTGCACTTACGGAAAAAGGGTCTTGATCTGGCGGCCCGCCCCATAAGCTGCGATGATTTGGCGAAGGCGGTGAGCCGCTTATGCCTCTGACGCTGCACAATGTGAGCGCAGCAGCTCCGGACGACCCGAACCGCCGCTTGCTCAGCGACGTCAGTCTTGCATTCGAAGACGGAACCGTTACGCTGCTCGTCGGACGTACGGGCTCCGGCAAGTCCACGCTGCTCCAACTGCTGGCAGGCATGCGGCCGCCCTCGTCGGGCGAGATTCGTCTGAATGACGAGCCGCTATGGCGCCGTCGCCGGGTCACTCAGCCGCTTCTCCTACAGCTCGGCTTGACGTTCCAGTTTCCGGAGCAGCAGCTGTTCGCGCGAAGCGTCCGGCAGGAGTTCGGCTATTCGCTCCGCCCATATGGGCTTACGGCAATGGAAAAGGAACAGCGCATCCAATCCGCTTGCGAAGACCTTGGCCTCGGCGCCGCGTTCGACCCGGATCGCTCTCCGTTCGCGCTAAGCGGGGGCCAACGGCGCAGGCTTGCGCTAGCCACGACAATCGCTGCCTCACCAGATTGGCTCCTGATGGATGAGCCTACCGCGGGTCTTGAATCGGCGGCAGCCAGAGAGCTGCTCCGGTACGTGCAAGCCCGCAAAGCGGCCAAGGGCGGCATTGTGATCGCCACCCATGATTTAGACTTGTTTCTTCCGCTGGCGGACCGCGTGATCGTGCTCGATTGCGGTACGATTGCAGCCGATGGGACACCAGCCGCCCTGTGCGGCAATCCCGAACCGTTCGTGCAGGCCGGAGTCGGACTCCCCAGCTGCGTCCTGCTTTCGCACGCGCTGGCAAGGAACGGCATAACGCCGATTCCCGAAGGCAAGCTTTCGCCCGAGGATATGGCGGATGCGATAGCAGAGCGGCTGAAGGAGCGGCGCGGCGTTGCGATAAATGTTGCCTCGATTCCCGCGGAATGTCCGGACGGAAATCCGGAGAGCGAGTCCAAGTCTAATAAATCAGAGCTGCACGCACCGCCTCCGCCGCAGAGCCAAGCGGCCGGTCTGTCCCAAGAAGGCGAGCATCCGCCTGCCGCTGCCAAGTCGCTCTGGTATCGGCTC
>NZ_BILX01000131.1 GCF_004000785.1 Paenibacillus ehimensis NBRC 15659
CGCCTGCGGCGGAGCGCTCGGCGCTGGCCTCCCGCGCGCCCGCCTCAGCGCCGCTGTCCTTAAGCGCCGGCGTCCGCATCCGCCTGACCTGCAGCCATGCGCTCAGCCCAAGCAGCGAAGAACCGAGCAATACGCCCATAAACTCGTTGCCGATTCCGTAGTAGCGGGCGCCGACGATCGGGTCATACCCAAGCACCGAGCGCTTCATCGCTTCGGCGCCGGTACAGCCGTCAAGCAAGATCAGCACGCCGGTTCCCGCCCCGATCCAGCCCAGCGTGCGCATAAGCTGTGAAATTTCCCGGGAGCCGGCCGCGGCAAGCGTTCCGAGCGCGAGGGGAGCGGCAAGCGCTAAACCCGCCAACAGCGGCTTGTCCAAATGCGCCGCCCAGCCCAGCGCCAGCAGGACGCCGGGCGCAAGCAGCACCGATAACAGCAAACCGCGCATCCATCTCCGCAAGCGTCCGGTCGGCTTCGCCCACCGCAGCGTGATCAGCCCCAGCAGCATAACGGCCACTTCGTACCCGGCAAGCCCGTACAATAGCGTAGGCCGCAGCGCGTAGACGCTAGCCATCTGCCGCATATCGCTCAGCAGCACAGCAAGCGGCGAATGTCCACCTCGTCCCGCCTCTGCGCTTACCATAGGCAAACCGATCATGCCCTCCGGCCGCGCCAGCCCGAATTCGTCCAGCAGCGACGGGGCCAAATCAACGGCCGCAACGAGTCCCGAACGCCGCGTCGTAGCCGAAGACATCAGCGTGCCTTCCGATATGGCCGAAGACCAGCGGATGACCGGGGTCAACTGCCACTTTTCTTTCCAGGCCTCCGAATGCACCTTCGGGCTGACCAGCCACAGCACATGACGTCTGCCGGACGCCTCCATCCCGCCTATAAGCTTCGATAACAGCCGGTCCGCCAGCTCCAGCACCGCCCTTTTCCGTTCGGCAAACCGGGCAGGCTCATACCATGCCTTCTCTGCGTACAGCCGATACCAATCGCCAAGCTCGATCACCGCGAGCGCCCCGCGATCCGTCCCTGTCGCGGATATCGCCTTGCGTCCGGCAACGAACGCGCCCCATTCCTCGGCCAGCCGATCCGTGTCCGTCCTGACCGCCAAAGGCATGACGGCATCGGCGATGAGGGTCCCCCGGCCCACATCCCCTGCCTCTACCGTTCCCTGACCGTCCATGATCATAAGCGGGGCAGGCCGCTTGAAGCGATCCGTTCCTCCCCCCGGCTCATCGAGATTACCCCACACGCTCAAGCGGACGCCATGGCGTTTCAATGTATCTCCGAGCAAGCCTGGCCGGGCCAAGTAATTCCCTTCCGCGTTGTTCCGTTTGAGCGCGGGATAGGCCGGAACGAGCACCGAGACGTTCGAAGCGACAACCTCCTCCCCGCCAGCCGCAAACCTGCGCATGAACGCCAGTGCGGACTGTCCGTCCCGCCGCTCCGTACGGTTCCACCCCTCGCCTCCTTTCCCGTCTGCGGGCGTTCCCGCCCCCCAAGTAGCGTACACCGATTCGAGTCCTTTAGAGGGGACGCGAACATTCATTGCGGCCAACCGCCCCGTTGCCGCAAGCCTCCGCAAGGCCGGAAGACGGTCCAGCCACTCCGGCTGCAGCTCCATAAACGATAGCCCGGGGACGGAAACGACCGTAACGATGGGAGAATTTTCAGAATTGGGGATAACTTCCGACATTTCCTTCAAAATGGGGATAACCTGACGGGAGAAAGTGGAATTTATCCCCACCGCATAGACTGGGGCGATGCCTAAGGATATACTCATCCACAGAAACGATACGGCCACGACACAAACGATCCCTTTAGCATACAACCTGGAGGCTTTTCGATGAACCGTTCCATTACGCATGTTGTTCCGCCTTCCCTTGCCAATCGTTCATTGGGAATTCGTCTTATGCGACATACCGCACGCGCATTCACATCGAAATTTTGCATGCCCCGCCGAATCCCTCGCAAAAGAGCTCTTTTTCGTACTTTGCCCAATTCGTTCCGCTTTATCCAGCTTATCCCCGGTACCGGATCTATTCACTCTGTCCACAACCTTATCCCCAGAAAAACTTGTCACTTTCCCTAGAAAAATCAGGCCTTTTCAAGGAATCCACAAACTTATTCACATTATCCACATATTCACTGTGAAAAACTTATCCACTCTCCTTTGGGAAAACGGAGCCCGCTAAACGTTCTTCTGACGCGGGTTTCCCGAATTACCCACATTATGCACAAAGGCTGTGGATAACTATATCCACAGCCTTTTCTCCCGCTATTCGTTAAGGAACCACCATCTCAGTTTCTTTCTAGTGCCCGCCAGTTGCCCTTTTCGCCATTCCCTTGCTGCTTTGTTGCAGCCCCCCTTCAAATGTTCTGCTGTTCGGCTGCGCCTCGACAGGTGCATCCGAAGCACGCACCAACGCCCATTTTTTCCCCTAAAAAAGCCCGCCGTCTCATGGAAGAGACGACAGGCAAATGGAGCATCGCAGCTTTATTCTCCGCCGACAAACACATAGCGCGCGATGACGAGCACCGCGAGCAGCCACATCAGCCAATGCACTTTGTACTGGCCCTTGCCGCCCAATTTGGCGACCGTCGCCAGCAGCACGTAGCTGACGATCCCGAACGAAATCCCGTTCGCAATATTATACGTAAACGGCATAAGCGCCACGATCAGAAAAGCCGGAATGCCGTAAACCAAATCCTGAAAATCGATCTCGCGCACGGCCTGCATCATCAGTACGCCGACGATGATCAAAGCCGCCGCCGTCGCCGGCCCCGGAATGAGCGCCGCAATCGGCGCCAGGAAGAGCGCCAGCAGGAAGCATACGCCCGTCGTAACGGCGGTAAGACCCGTGCGTCCGCCTTCGGCAACCCCCGCAGAGCTTTCGACAAACGCGGTCACCGTACTCGTACCGACCAAGGCCCCGGCGCTGACGCCAACAGCGTCGACCATCATCGCTTTGCCGACTTTTTTGTTGCCTTCTTCTTTGTTCTTCATGAAGCCCGCCCGGTTGGCCGTGCCTACGAGCGTGCCGAACGTGTCGAACATCTCGACAAACGTGAACGTCGCAATGACCGAGATGATTCCCGCATGCATAATGCCGGCGAAATCGAAATGGCCGAACGCCAGCTTGCTCATGTCGGGCATCCACGTCGTTTTGTCGCTTGTCAGGTTGGCAAAGTTCACCATGGGCGAGCCGTCCGGATTGTGCATGAACACGCCGACCAGCGTCGTAAGCAAAATCCCGAACAAAATCGCTCCCCGAACGCGCAGCACCATCAAAATGGAGATCAGCGCCAAGCCGATAATACAGAGCAGCACGCTCGGATCCTTCATGCTGCCGATATGGAATACCGTTTCAAACGAAAGAACGTCCGTGTATTTATGCGCCGGAATGTCTTTGCCCGCTTCCACCGCAACCGTCAGCAGTCCGCTGTTCTTCACCCCGATAATCGCGATGAAGAGCCCGATCCCTACCGTAATCGCATGCTTAAGGCTGTCCGGAACGGCGACCAGCAGCAGCTGCCGCACTTTGGTTACCGTCAATACGATAAAAATCAAACCCGAAATGAAAACCGCGGTCAATCCCATCTGATACGTAAATTGACCTTGCGATGCTAAAATAACCGTCGCAAAATACGCATTGAGCCCCATCCCCGGCGCAAGCGCAACCGGAAAGTTGACGAACAGCCCCATCGCGATCGTCATCACGCCTGCGGCAATCGCCGTAGCAAGAAACACCGCCGTCCAGTCCATGCCTGTCGCCCCGGTGCCGAACGCGCTAAGAATGTTCGGATTCACGGCCAAAATGTAGGCCATCGTCATGAACGTCGTCAGCCCGGCCATGATCTCGGTACGTACGGTGGTACCGTTTTCCTTCAGTTTAAAAAACCGGTCCATTCTAGAAATCCTCCCACATATTTAATCGGAACAACGACGAAAAACCCGGGTAACGACCCCGGGCTATCAAGCAAAAGAAGGCTCCACGGATATATCCGTGAACCGTCTTATCCTTGTTCGTAGCCAGATCATTTACGGTGATCTCGTAGAAACTTCCAGGCCGATTCCCGGAATTATACGAAACGGTTATTCCTTTGTTGTCAACAATCCTTATTCTAAAATCGGGAGCTGCGAATGTCAATTATTTTTCCGAACAATCTGCGTTACTGTGATAATTTTGTTCGGAATCATGACCAGAAGTCTGAGTTCGGCAGATGAGCTGCGCATCGAAAAAAGCCCGTCCTCTTCTCTTCGAAGAAGACGGGCTTGCCGATTATTCCCACTCGATGGTTGCCGGCGGCTTGGAGGTGATATCGTACACGATGCGGTTGACGTTATCAACCTCGTTGACGATCCGTACCGAGATTTTCTCCAGCACGTCCCACGGGATGCGCGCCCAATCGGCGGTCATGCCGTCGATCGACGTTACGGCGCGGATGCCGACGGTGTACGAATACGTACGCTCGTCGCCCATGACGCCGACGCTTTTCATATTCGGAAGCGCGGTGAAATACTGCCAAATTTCGCGATCAAGACCGGCTTTGGCAATTTCATCGCGAAGAATCGCGTCGGATTCGCGCACGATATGCAGCTTCTCCTCCGTGACTTCGCCGAGCACGCGGATGGCAAGACCCGGACCCGGGAACGGCTGGCGCCATACGATGGCCGCCGGAAGGCCGCATTCCTCGCCGACCTTTCGCACCTCGTCCTTGAACAGCGCTTTGAGCGGCTCCACGAGCTCGAACTTCATGTCTTCAGGCAAACCGCCTACGTTATGGTGCGATTTGATCGTTTGCGCCGTTGCCGTGCCGCTTTCCACAATATCCGTGTACAGCGTGCCTTGGGCAAGGAACGCGAAATCGCCGAGCTTGGCCGATTCTTCTTCAAAGACGCGGATGAATTCCGTGCCGATGATTTTGCGTTTTTGTTCCGGATCGTCTACGCCGGCCAGCTTGCCGAGGAACCGTTCGCGCGCGTCGATTTTGACCACATGCATATCGAATTTGCCGACAAACGTATCCATGACGCCTTCCGCTTCGCCTTTGCGCAGCAGACCATGGTCGATGAACATGCAGGTCAATTGATCGCCGACCGCTTTATGGATGAGCGCCGCCACGACGGACGAATCGACGCCGCCGCTGAGCGCGCAGAGCACTTTTTTATCGCCGACTTGATTGCGGATGTCGCGGATCGTGTCCTCAATGAACGTTTCCATGCTCCATGTGCCTTCACAGCCGCAGACGCGATACAGGAAGTTGCGGATGATATCGTTGCCGTAGACGGAGTGGCGCACTTCCGGATGAAATTGAACGGCGAACATTTTTTTCTCCGGATGGCTCATCGCCGCTACGGGAGCGTGCTCGGTGCTTGCGTCGATAACGAAGCCTTCCGGCGTTTCAACCACAAGATCGCTGTGGCTCATCCATACCGTCTGCTTTTTATCCAAACCATGCACCAAACCGCACGCGTCGGTGAAATCGACCTCGGCTTTGCCGTACTCCCGCTTCGATGCCCGTTCCACCTTGCCCTGCAATTGATGCGCCATCAGCTGCATGCCATAGCAAATTCCGAAAATCGGCACTCCAAGCTCGTACACGGCCGGGTCGACCAGCGGCGATGCTTCTCCGTACACGCTGGCGGGGCCTCCCGAGAAAACGATGCCTTTCGGCTGCAGCGCTCTGATTTTTTCAATCGGGGTATTGTAAGGCAGCAATTCGCTGTAAACGCCTAAGTCTCGGATCCGACGGGCGATAAGCTGGTTGTACTGTCCGCCAAAGTCGAGCACCACAATGATTTCGTTCGGCTTGTCCATGTTAAGTAAGTTCCTCCTGGCTTCTTCGTTCGTTTTCAATGAAACTTATTATAAACTTCTGCCCGGCAAAGGGCAATGCCTGAGCGGAAAGTCGCGCCGCAGGGCCGTTGTAAGCGTTATAGGTCTGCCATAAAGCTCCAGAAAAGGGTACCCAGGAGAGGAAAGGCCGGCTCGGGACAATAGTTGGGCTCCCACCAGGATGTGTACAAAGCACGGGATAGAATACGTTGCTGGGAATATGTACATAACTTAAACAATGACGCATCCGCTAGGGATATGTGGACGATACGATGTTCCTCCCTTCGGATGTGCATTGTGTGCAGAAAAAGCCCGGAACGGAGGGGCTCTTCGCAGAAGAGCTCCTACGGTTCCAGGCTCCGGCTTTGACGCAGGCGCCGCCATGCGTCCGTAAGCATACGGCGGGTAACCTGCTCCTGCGGGCCGTCCGGATCGGCATAGCGCACCGTTTCAAGCAGCTGCGCCAGTTGGAGCAGCGTGATGCGCTGCGCCTCGCTCCGGCAGCGGCGGGAATTCGCGTATTCGCGCAGCGTTTGCTGCGGCGCCGCACGGCCGTACGAGCGCTGCAGCCGCCGCCACAGCCGGTCGGCGAAGCGGTGCAGCGAGGCCCGGCGCAAGCTGCGGCTGGAGTCGGGAGCCCGCACGAGATCAAGCGGCCGGGCCCGGGGGATGCTACGACGTATGCTGAGAAACGTCAGCAGGCCCCCGCCCGCAAGGAGCGCCAACAGCCACAGGAAAAGCGGCGAAGCTGCTATGCTCTGCAAAAAGGATACTGCGCTGCGGATCCATCCTTCGACCGCTGTGGCAGCCGCGGATAACGAGTCTCTCACATGACCCAGCGCGGAATTTGCGAAATCTGTCAGCGAGGCGGCCCATTGGGCTGCGAGCGACCGCTTTTCCGCTTCGTTATTTGCCGTCAGAGCGTCGGTTGAGGCAGCTGCAGGAGCCGCGTCGGCGGAAGCCCCGCCCAATAAAGCAAAGCCCGGAGTCGGCTCGAACGGAACCCAACCGACCGATGGAACATATGCTTCTACCCATGAATGCGCATGCTTTTGGTGCACTTGGACGACGTAGCGCTCGTCTCCTTCGGAGGTCGTCCGAGACACCGTCTCGCCAGGCGCAAAGCCTTTGACCCAGCGGGCCGGTACCCCGGCGGAACGGAGCAGCACGACCATCGCGGTGGAAAAGTGATCGCAATACCCGGTTTTTTGCTCGAACAGGAACCGGTCGACGAAGTCCTCGTTCGCACCCGCGGCTCGCGTTCCTTCCAAGCTGTAGAGATAATGCTCCCTTAAATGGCGCTCAATCGCTTCCGCCTTGGCATAGGGCGTCGGCATGTTCGCGGTTAGCTGCTCTGCGAGGCGACGGACCCGGTCCGGCAGCGTGGCGGGAAGCTGCAAAAAACGTTTCCGCATGTCTTCGGGATAGCGGTCCCCCTTATCGGCCGCCGCCCCTGTGCGATCGGTCAGTACCAAAGCGTCGACCTCATAGGAAACGAGCGGGTCCGTTAAAGCCGGGATCGAATACCGGTCCGTTGTTTCCTGCTTCCAGACCCGGTCGTTCGGAATCGGCTTCCCTGCGGCCGATTCCATCGATACGACCCGTGTAAGCTCGCCGCCTGCGAAGAGCTGACGGTTCAAGCCTGGAGAAGCGATGCTTATTTTCTGCCGGACGAGAGCATAAGCCGTCGAGCGACGCTGACTTGTCGCCTGATCGGGAACGAACGCCGCCGGCGGGTCATTGACTGCCGCCCAGCCTTGGCCGGTATAGAAGGTTTTGGCCTCGCCCCGCCAATACGTAAGCCTGGGAGTAACCGCCGTAAAAGCAAGGCTGTCGTCCTGCTGCAAAGGCTGCCCAAGCCTGCCGTCATCGGAGCCGTATCCCGTTCGGCCTTTCATCTCCGACGTCCATCCGTGCCGCTGCAGCCAGGCATGGCTTAATAAGCGCTCTTCAAGCGACCGGACATACCCGGACCAGTCCGGTGTCCGCATATCGTGCGGATGCAGGGACGCTCCAAGCAAACCGGCGGCAAGACAGGCAGCGGTCAGCAGCAGCGCGGGAAGGGGACGCACCCGTTCCCTGGATGAAGGAGCGGCTGAGCCCGCTTCTCCCCGCCAGCGGAGCGCCCGTCCCGGCTGAAGCATGGCTTGAAGCAGCAGTCCGAGACCCGTGCAGCGCAGCACGGCGTGAAACATATCCAAGGCCAACACCGTTTGGAAGAACGCCAAATAGCCCAATGTCAATCCAAGAAACCAAACCAGCTGCCGGCGCTCCAAGACGAACGACTGCACGACGGAAACAAAGAATGCCCAGCCCGCCATAAAACAAAGCGTCCGTGTCGCTGGCTCCCAACTCGCCAGATTCCCCTGCAAGCCTTCGGCGGCATCGGCAGCCAGCTCGCGGCCCCATTGCAGCCACCACGAGGGAGAAGGCATCGTCTGTCCGTTATGAATCCATGCCGTTATGGCAACGATCCATAACGCTTTGGCCGACCACGCCACCGAGCCCGGCGGGCGGAACGTATCCAGCAGCATGAACGCCGCAAAAGTAACGGCGAACGGAGCGATGTTATATATCTCGGTCAGCTCCGACAGCCTGCGCAGCGGGTACAGCCACTCGAGCAGCAGGAGAAGCAGCAGCACGCTGAGAGCGGCGTCTCCCGCCCAATTGGCGGAAGGGCGTGTCCTCTCGCGGCTCGCGGCTGTAATGCAGGGGCCTGCCGAGGCGGCCGAGGCGGTGCCGGAGGAGGCGGAAGCGGCCGCCTCGCAGAAGGCGCTGACGCAGGCTGTGAACGCGGCCCGGGCGCTCGATGCGCCAATCGCGGGTGGAGCAAGATCCTTCGCCGGCTGAGCGTCGCGAAGATCGGTCTCAGGTGCCGATGGCGGCATTGGCGGCACCCCCTTTCGACGGCGCAGCGGGCGTATGCGGCGCCAGGACCGTGATCGGGCAGCCGAGCGCTTCGAGCTGCCGCACCCAGGCGTGCGCGGGACCGGGCCAAGCCGCCCCGGGTCCGTGCACATAAACGACGCGTACGGCGCCCCGGGGCAGTCCGCGCAGGGCCGCGGCCAGCTGCGCGTCGGAGCGGGCCGTGACGAGCGTGAGCGCC
>NZ_BILX01000132.1 GCF_004000785.1 Paenibacillus ehimensis NBRC 15659
CCAGTAGCCCGCCGTCTCACGGCGGGCCAATACCTCGTCAACCTCGGTGCCGACCCGCACCTCCGGCCAGATGATGAGCACCGGCTTCGCCGGGTCGAGCGGCAGCCCGGCTTCACCCCGCAGCAGCGTGACGCTGCGCTCGGCAATGCGCTCCGCCAGCCGCTGCGACGCCTCGGTCGCCAGGCTCGCGCCCGGCGCCAGCGCCACGCCCGCGACCGCTGCCGATGCGACGCGGCTCTTGAGCGCGAGCAGGCGCTCGACCGAGCGGTCGATCCGCTCCTCGCGGATGCGGCCGCTCTCCACCGCCTGCACGAGCGCGTCCAGCGCCGTCTGCTGCCGCTCGATCCGGTGGCTGACCAGCACGAGGTCCGCCCCTGCCTCCACGGCCATCACCGCGCCTTCGGCAATGCCGTAATGCTCGGCAATCGCATTCATCTCCAGGCAGTCGGTGACGACGACCCCGTCGTAGCCAAGCTCCTGCCGCAGCAGCCCGTCGATGACCCGGGACGACAGCGTCGCCGGCAGCCGCTCCGGCTCGACGGCCGGGAACAGCACGTGCGCGGTCATCACCGCATCGACGCCAAGCTCGGCCGCCCGGCGGAACGGCGCGAGCTCCAGTCGGTCCAGCCGCTCACGCGGGTGCGGCACAACCGGCAGCGCCGTATGCGAGTCCTCGCCTGTATCGCCGTGGCCGGGAAAATGCTTCACCGTCGCGGCGATGCCCGCTTCCTGATAGCCTCTCACGGCCGCCGTGCCAAGACGGCCGACCGTCTCCGCGTCCCCGCCATACGAACGGACGCCGATGACCGGGTTGAGCGGATTATTGTTAATATCGAGACACGGCGCGAAGTTCATATTGATGCCCATCGCCTTCAGCTCGCTGCCCGTGACCTTCGCCGCTTCGTAAGCCGCCTCGGCATCGCCGGTCGCCCCCAGCGCCATGCTGCCGGGAATCGGCGTCACGCCTTGATCGATGCGCATCACCATGCCGCCCTCCTGATCGATCGCGATCAGGAGCGGCACGCCGCCATGGGCGAGCGCCAGCTGCTGCAGCGATGCCGACAGCTTCGCTACCTGAACCGGCTCCGTCAGATTGCGGCGAAAATAAATGATTCCGCCGAGATGCTTCTCCCGGATCAGCCGTTCGATATCTTCCGACGGCTCCGTACCGTGAAAGCCGCACATCAGCATTTGACCGATTTTTTGCCGGAGCGTCAGCTCCCCAATTCCTTTAGACACCATCTGCCGCTTCCTCCTCTGTCTCAAGCTCCGCCACGCCCGGCTTGGCCCGTTCCCGGAACTCGGTAGGGGTCATCCCCTCGTATTTGTGAAACACCTTCGTAAAATACCGCCGCTCCGCGTAGCCGGCCAGCTTGCCGATTTGGGTGACGCTCTTGTCGCTGTGGAGGAGCAGCGATTTGGCCAGCTCCATCCGTTCGCGCGTCAAATATTCGAGGAACGTCTCCTGATGATGCTGCTTGAACAGCAGGCTGAAATAGCTGTTGCTGATTCCCAGATGCTGGGCCAGCTCCTCGACGCCCAGATCGCGGGCCACATGCTTCTGAATATAGTCCCGCGCGGAAGCCATCAGCAGCTCGGGCGATTTGCGCCGGCCCGTGCTCACCTGCTGGCATTCCCGGATGAGCAGGTGTACGCATTCGACAAGTTCCTTCACGTTTAAGCTATCCTCCAGTTTGGCCCATACCGTCTGCTCCTGCGAGCTTCCGAGCAGCCCGACCGAACGCATTTCCCGCAGCAGATGCAGGCACAGGAAATGCAGCATCTGCTCGGCGCGCATCGAATTGTGGCCGCCGGCCTCCTTGATGCTGCGGCCGAGCTCTTCGAGCGTCTGCTCGATCTTGGCGGAGTCGCCCTGCGTCAACCCGGTGGCGAGACCGTCGGCCAGGCCCCAGAACGAGCTTCCTGTCGCATCCGTCCCGGCCGTCTGCTCGTGGATCAGAATGTGCCGGTTCTCCAGCGAAAGCTGGAGGCCGCGCTGCACTTTGCGGTAGGCGTCCGCCAGCTCCTCCGCCGCAAGCGGCGACGGATATACCCCGACGCTGACGGACAGCTTGACGTACCGCTCCACCGCTTGCTGTACCTGCTCCGACCAAGTCCTCAGCCGCTCCGACGAGGCGGCGCCGGCGGCCATCGCTGCTCCCGACGGCCCCGTCACCGGAAGCGGAATAAGCACGCACCATTCCCCTTCCCGCGTCAGCAGCACCGCATATTCGGCAAGCTCCGGGCTGAGCGCATCCTGCAGCACGTTGCGCACGGCAAAATGCACCAGCTTGCGCTCCCGCTCGTCCTGCCGCGCGATCTGCGAATAATCGTCCAGATCGACGAGCAGCATCCAATAGCGCTGATCGAGCCAAGAGCGGTCCCCCTCTTCGCGGAGCCGGTGCAGCGGAAACGACGTATAGTCCATCAGCAGATCGAGCAAAATTTTTTCGTAAGCCAGCTCCGACAGCTCCCGCCATCTGGCCGTCTCCTTCAGCTCGTTGATCTTGATTTCACGGATGCCCGCGGCCGTCCGCTCGATGACCAGCTGCAGCTCTTCGTAATCGATCGGCTTCAGGATATAGTCGCGCGCGCCATATTTGACGGCGGATCGGGCATAGTCGAATTCCTGGAAGCCCGTCAGCATAATCATTTCGCCCTCGTAGCCGGACTCTCTCAGCTGCCGCAGCAGCTCGATGCCGTCCATGACCGGCATGCGGATATCCGACAGAATGAGATCCGGCTTCCCTTCGCGGGCCAGATCGAGCGCCTTCGCCCCGTTGGCTGCCGTGCCGATCAGCTCGATGCTCATCGCTTCCCAGGGAATGATCTTTTCCAGATTGCGGACGATATTGATTTCGTCGTCCACCAGCATGGCTTTAATTTTCATCGCGATCACCCGGTTGTTCGTTTTGGTATGGTGCAGCGAATGACCGTGCCGAAGCCCGGCTTACTGCAAATCATCATGCCGTAGCGGCTGCCGTAATGGATGCGCAGGCGGTCCGCCACATTCGGGATGCCAAGCCCGACCCGCTCCTCCGGCATCGGGGCCCCCGTTTCCGCCGAGCCGCCGGACCTGCTGCCCGGCGTTCCATGCAGACGGAGCAGCACGTCGTCCGGGATTCCGGCACCGTTGTCCTGTACCCACAGCACGACCGCGTCCTCCGTCTCTTCCGCGGCAATCCACAGGAAGCCCTTCTGCCGGTCAGGATCGCCGTCTCCCGCACCGCTGCTCTCCATCCCTTCGAAGCCGTGTTGAATGCTGTTCTCCAGCAGCGGCTGCAGCGTCAGCTTCAGAATCGGAGTCGAGGCAAGCGCAGGCGGCACGTCGATCTCGTAATCGAACAACTCTTCAAAACGGTATTTCTGGATCTCCAAATAATTGCGCACGTGATCGATTTCCATCGACAGCGGGATTTCTTCTTTATGATAAAAGCTGACGCGCAAAATCGTCCCGAGCCTCTGCACCATCCGGCTCACCTTGCGGCCTTCGTTTTGCGCCGCAAGCGCATTGATCGACTCCAGCGTATTGAACAGAAAGTGCGGCTTGATCTGCGCCTGCATCAGCATCAGCTCCGCTTTGTTTTTCCGCTCCTGCTCCCGCTTCACGTCCTCCAGCAGCGCGTTGATCCGCTCGACCAGACTGTTGAAGCCGCGGGCGAGCGCGCTGGTCTCGTCCTTGCTCTTCGCTTCGACGCGGATGCCGAGGTCGCCGATCTCCACCTTTTTCATGGAATTGACAATGTACAAAATAAAGCGGATCACGCGACCGACGAACAGCATGTTGAACAGCAGAGCGCTGAGCAGGGACAAGATCGTAATCGCGCCGATCCATTGGATCACTTGTATCGAGCGTCCGGACAAGTAAGCCCAAGGCGTGACGGAGACGACGCTCCAATTCATTTTGCCGAATTCGTCCAAGTCCAGATGATGCACCGACACGATGCTTTCGACGCCGTCGAACTTCATTTTGCCGCTCTCGTATTCCCCGCCCAAATGAATCGAGCCGTCGATGTGCGACGAAAGCGTTTGCCCCGAGAGCTTATCCTTGTTATCCACCATGATCAGCCCGTCCTGATTGACGATCATGAACCGGACATCGTTGCTGTGGGTCGTGCCGAAATAGTTGAAGATGCGGTTCAGCTCGCCGAATTGAAACTGCTGCAGCAGAATTCCGCGGTTGTCGAGCGTATACGTGTCGTTGATCACGCGAATCATCGTAAACAACGGCTTATTGCCGGTCCAATTCTCGAATTCGTGCGGACCGATCCAGCGCGGCACGCCGTTCAAAGCCATGACCTCGCCGAACACAGGCAGCTTGGCAAGCTCGGCGAAGGAAAGCGGCCTGTAGCCGATTTTCCCCTGACTGAACGACTGCCGGTCAAAATCATACAGCGTCACCGAGTAAGCCGGAGTATAGGAAAGAAACGTTCGCTGCAGCAAACGGTCGTATTCGGTCAAGGTGACGGCGTCGACGCCGTCTTTAGCTCCGAGCATCCGTTGGATGTCTTCCCGCTGCATCGACGCTTGAGAGAAATAGTTCGCTTCCTTCAGCACGTACGTAATATTGCGGCCGACGGCCTTCAGCGTAAATTCGGACTGTTCCGCATAGTTTTGCTGGATGATGCTCTGCGACAGCAAATACGTGATCGTTCCGAGCACGAACAGCGGCGCCACGATAAACGCCATGAACCCCAAAAACACCTTTTTCCGAAGATTCATCAAATGCCTGTCGTTCCTTTCTTATGCCGAAGGGTTCGCCGCCATGCTGCCGCCCTTCCGGCGAACCGGTCATCTCTTCGCTTCTTTATTTGCGGCTTCCTGCACCCGCTGAAGCTTCTCCACAACCTGCTCCGCCGTCAGCTTGCCGCCGACCAGCTCCTGCATGGCGGTTTCGAGCGCTTCGCGGACTTTGGCCTGGACGACCGCATCGAACGCCGGAAACTGTTTGAAACGGGTCGTCTGCATGATTTCATCCACAATCGGATAAAACCCCGACTGATCGATCAGCTTCATGGCCGGAAGAACGCCGGTTTCTTTCAATTGGCGCCGCTGCATTTCGTCGCTGTACATAATGCGGATGAACGCTTTGGCGGCTTCCTTCTCCTGTTCGCTGAGGTTCGCGGCGAAGCCGTAGCCGTTCGAATAGCTGCCGTTAATCCAGCCGTCGCCCTTCCCTCCGGTGTCCGGGAAGTTGAAGAAGCCGACGTCGTTCGCAATTTTCGACCACTGGGGATCGGCAATCGCCCCGCTTGCCCAGCTCCCGTCGAACAGCATCGCCGCGTTGCCCGCACGGAACTTGTACTGCTGCTCCGCATATTTAAGACCGAGGCTGCCTTCCGGGAAATAGCCTCTTTTGACGAGCAGCTCGTAGCGCTTGAAGCCGTCAAGCACGTCGGGATCGGTCCATTTGCGTGATCCGCTGACGAAGCCTTGGACGGAATCGGGACCGGCCGTACGCACCCAAAGCGTGTTCATCAGCATGTTGATCACCCAGCCGTCCGCCGCGGCAAGCGCAAACGGCGTAATGCCGTTCGCCTTCGCTTTCTCCGCGATGGCGATGAGCTCCTCCCAGGTTTTGGGTACTTCTACCCCCAGCTCTCTAAATATTTTCTTGTTGTAGTACACGCCTTCTACGAAGGACGCCGTCGGCAGTCCGTAAATTTTACCGTCAACCGTGAACTCGTCCAAATCGAAAAAGCGGTCCTTGAGCTTCAGCTCCTCCAAAATCGGGGTCAGATCCAGCAGCCGGCCGGCTTTGACGTACTTCTGCGTATCCGAACCGCCGAACAAGTCGAATATTTTGGGCGGCGCGCCCGCGGCCATCTCGGCCGGGAGCTTCTCGAAGCGGTTGACCTTGTCTTCGATGCCTTCCAGTTCCACCGTCAGCCCGGGAACGGCGGCTTCCATCCTTTTGGCCACGTCTTCCAGCAGCTTCAGCTTGAGCCTGGCATCGTCACGGACCTGAGTATGCCGCAGCGAAATCGTAAACGGCTTCGCCTGCCTCATGCCGCCGGCCTGATCGCCTTCCGCAGGGGTCGGCGCATTGATCTGACCGCACCCGGAGACTAAGCCCGAACACAGCAGTATCGAGGCCAATTGGAGCGGCCGCCGGTTGTTACTCATCCGTACCCCTCCTTCGGGAACCGCCAGTTATCCACTCTCGATTATAGTATGCGCCCCGCCGCGGACGGCAGGGTTTGATTTTCACAACAGGGGGATAAATTCGTCTAATGAATTGGGTATATTTGGAGTATGCCACGCCGGCGGGGAAAAAGACAAGATTAAAGCGATGGGAGCGTTACGAGTAATCGGTATGCAGTCTGTACTTTCCGCAAGTGAGACATTGAAATAGATAAAGACCGATATCGTCAGCAGGATGATTCAGCGATAACCCGCAGCTTGCTTTCAACCGTACTATTTCCTCTTGCAGCTCTTCCTTGAGGTCCATCCATTCGTCTTGGTCGAAATACCCGATAAACGCGCAGAAATCGTCACAGTGTCTCAACCACTGAGGCTCCTGCCAAGACGAATAGCTTGGCGTCCGAAATAGCAGCTCGTGCAACGGCCGGTCATGGATAGGCTCGACCTGTTCATTGCCCACAAAATACATATATTGATTCGTATCGTCGTTAAAGACGACCGACAACAAACCGTTGGTATACTCGACAGCTCCTTGAAAAGTACCGTTAAACTTTTGGGCGGCTTGTCCATCATGGATACACCATGGGCAGATCGCGTCTACATCATCGATGCAATAAAACGGCCCGGAATAAACATAATTGGTTTCCCGGCTGCAAACCGTACAAGGACGTGCCGGGCCTTGCTTAAACAGTCCGAGCCGATAGGCGTTAGGATGATACTTGAAATGAGGCAAGGTCTCGTCGATTCCATTTTTGCACATCACAATCTATGTCCTCTCTGTTTGATCTTTAGCGCATTCCGTTCTTGGTTGAATCAGGTTTCCTTTCTCTACCATATTCCCCATTAACGTGAACGCCTGCACCATAGCGGCTCACACCGTTGTCACGGACGTAAAACGTATCAGGCGAATTTAATGAAATCGATAGTTCGTAATCACCGTCTTGGTAGATCATTTCTGTTCCCGACAAATAAGCAGTGACTGAAGAAAGCTCCCCTATATTCACGCTGCCGTTCTTGATCCCTTCATCATCTCCAGTAACATGGAAAGCCGAGAGGCTGAAGATTATCGAGTTGCCGGAAACTTTCTCCATCGTTAGTGTCGAACCCCCGTACTCATCCGAGCCCTCTAAAATATAGTCTCTCGACGCTAACCTGGCCCAAAACTGTGAAGCTCCCGATTTCGAACCGCTTTTTAACAATTCCAGTGCCGTAGGAATATCCAGCATTCGATACGGACTCGCAGAAGAAACTTGATCTTCGAGCGCTTTACTTTCAACAAATCCTTCGTCTGTCTGTAGAAAGATCAAAATCTCGGATATCGGAATGGCTCCCATATAGCCGAAACCCGTCGTATAGTCTACAACGATAATAATATCTTTTAATCCGTCGCCATTGACATCTTTAAACGAAACGGCTTTCACTTCATGGATTGAATCGGGGGATGCCGGCTCATATTTTAATTCAACCGTTTGCTCCGGCCCCTGAACATAGAAATGAAGCACTGTCTTATTATTTTTTTCTTCCATCGTAGAGATGAACTGACTGCTGCCGAATTTTTCAAAAGGGATTGACGCAAAGGATTGTTCCTTGATCGGCGTGCCAATGATCTCGATAGGTTTTGATCCTTGGGAAGATTCCTTTGTTGCCGCTTCGTTATTTCTTTTTATATTGACGATTTTTTTTAGCTGCGCATGGTCCGAGATCTCCGTAGGGCCGTATTCTATTTTGTAATCTGTCAAGACTAAAGTTGCTCTCCCTTCCGAGTCGGGAGGTCCGAACTTTCGCTTCGTTTCATCGTCTAATGACAAAACAATCCATTCGTCGGGTCGATACTCTTCAGGCGTATCCCTGATTTTCATTTGAGGGAAGTTTTGATTTTCATCTACTTGAAATACGACTTCACCATCTAAATATTCCCGCTCTAAAGGATAACGTTTGAAGGTGCCTGTTACCTCAACCTCGCCAGTAAACTGGATAAAGGCTTGAGCCACATATTCTCCCTCGTTAGAAAGCTCCGTCCGTATCCTTTCGTAAGAGGCCACGGCC
This sequence comes from Paenibacillus ehimensis NBRC 15659, assembly GCF_004000785.1. Classification (GTDB taxonomy): domain Bacteria; phylum Bacillota; class Bacilli; order Paenibacillales; family NBRC-103111; genus Paenibacillus_G; species Paenibacillus_G ehimensis. The sequence goes on from NZ_BILX01000132.1 coordinate 8,191, forward strand.
ATGCTTCCTATTTTGTCTCCGACCTTGATCTTACGGGGATCAAATGCAGGTGAAGTGTTCGTTGGGGAATTCACTTGCTGCATCTTGGAATTGACAGTTGTTGAATTCTGTTTATCGTTTTTAGTTAGACCATTTTCATTTTTACAGCCTACAGAAAATAGTAAAAAAATCAGTACCAGCATGAAAAACAATAAGGATCTGGCTGTCTCAGGTCTATGCATGATTTACCTCGTGTAAAAGTGTAAATAACCCATTTAGTTCGGAATTCAATGATTCACATACTCGACTTTTTCCCCATTAATCGTGACTTGAATCCCAAACCTACTCCATCCTCTTTATACATCAGTTGTTTCTGGGTTATCGGGTGAGTCAATGCAATAAAATGAACACCAGAAACAGAATATCCCGAATATACGAGACTATCTTTCAAATTTCCCTTGATTTCATCCTGTTTAAAGGTCAACCATTTTGCCGTTTCATCATTTATATTAAAATTAGCAAGTCCACGTGCCCTGTCCGATGCCATGATCAAGTTGTATTTGGATGAATCACCCTGATCTATTTTAGCATCAGGCTCTGTCTGCTTTTGAACAGCCTGATTGGGGACAACGTCGTGAGGCCGTTCCTTCAAGCTTGCGCACCCAAACAAGCTCATAGCAAGAATGAGGATATAAAAAATCATGCTTGTGCGAAAAAACATA
>NZ_BILX01000133.1 GCF_004000785.1 Paenibacillus ehimensis NBRC 15659
CCCCTGTGCCTCCGGCTGTTTTTTATGATCCCGTCACATCTTGATACCCAACACGTGGTCCAGCGGAATAAAGCCGATTTCCCGGCTGTCTTTGCTGTGGTTTCGGTTATCTCCCATAACGAAGATGTGGCCTTCCGGGATTGTCCACTTATGTTCGCCGGCAAAGTGCATCGGCTCGTTCAAGTACGGCTCCTCCAAGGGCTCGCCGTTGCGGTAAACTTTATTGTTTTTGAACTCCAGCACGTCCCCAGGCTTGCCGATCACCCGTTTGACGTACATATTCGGGTCCTCGCTCCCGCGAATGAATTTTAGCAGCGGGTGTTCCAGCACATCGTCCTTAAGCGTTCGTTCCCGCTCTACCCTGCTGTCGATAATCACGATATCTCCGTATTTCGGCGCATAGCGGAACGTATGCGAGAGTTTGGACACATAAATGCGCTGTTCGTTGTGCAGCGTCGGGTCCATCGAATGCCCCAGCACATTGGTCGGTTGAAACACGAAGATGCCGATCACAAGCGTCAGTGCGAAAGCGGCTGCGATGGAACGAACCCATGCCCAAATTTCCTTGACTAGAGGATGCATAACAACCGCCCTTCCTTTCCGCTGTCAGTATGCAACATAGTATACATGGAAAAAGTATAAACGTCGATCCCCATGGGAAAAATAGTAAAAAGGCTTCAGGTATATCAAAACAACACGGACAGAAGGGGATCGCCATGATGTTGCTCGGCTTTTGGAATCAGTTGAAGAAGCAATTGAAAAAAAAGCTGCGTCTGAAACGCCGTTGGCTGAATCTGGCTGTCGTTTTGCTTGCAGCCGGCTTGTTCGCAGCGGGTGCGTGGATGCTGCGTGGCTCGCTACAAGAGAAGAGCGGCCGGCAGGGTCAGGAACAGTCCGTCTTCAGCCGCGCCGTCGAAGCCTATGTGCAGCCGGAGGAAGAAGTGCGTGCGATGGTAAAAGACTTGAACGGGCAAAGGGATGCTTTTGTAAAAAAATCGTATGTTTGCGGCGAAGAGCTGCAGCGGATCGGCATCATGAACGCAGCCGACATTTTGGCCTACCATAAGGCTCACCCGTCGATGACCGTGAGTCTGGGGGATTCAAACCGGGTTTATTTCATCGAGAAGGTGGACGACCTGTCTCCGCAGTGCAAGAACAACGCTTATTTCGGGTTAGACGCCAATGGCAATTTGTCGTTATTCGAAGGGATACCGGGGTCGGGCGGTCAAAACGTGCTGCGAACGTTCTTTCAGCTGAACATCCGGCATCTGGAAAGCAGCTTGCCCCGGGAGACGGTTAAGCAGCTTTACCACGGGGTTCGGGTAAGGGATTTAGCCGATTATAACAGCGTGCTCTCGACCCTAAGCGATTATGCGATAGAAGAAACGGAGAAAGCGATGCAAGTGACGCCATCCTCTTAAGAAGAGAAGCGTTTCACTCCATAGGGCGGCTCAGGCAGCCCTGACCTATAAAGTAATGCAGCGAAGTCCGCTGCGGCATTGGAGGCCGGGCGGACTTTTTGCCGTGTTCATGGAAGGGATAATCTGCTATAATGGCAGGTGAATACATATGTTCGCTTCTTGCGGCTGAGAGCCGCAGTATGGAAAAGCGAATGGGGGAGTGCGCGTCTTGCGGATTTTAGGCATTGACCCGGGGATCGCCATCGTCGGCTTCGGGTTTATCGATAAACAAGGGCATAAGCTGGTTCCCGTTCAATACGGATCGATCCAGTCGCAAGCCGGGACGGAGGATGCCCTGCGGTTAAAGCAAGTATATGAAGCGACGGTGCAGCTTATCGAGAAGTATAAGCCCGATGCGGTCGCGATCGAAAAGCTGTTCTTTAACCGGAACGTCACGACGGCGCTGACCGTCGGGCAAGCCCGGGGCGTACTGATGCTGGCTGCGGTACAGCAAGGGCTGCCGATTGCCGAATATACCCCTTTGCAGGTTAAGCAGGCGATAGTCGGCTACGGGAAAGCCGAGAAGAAGCAGGTGCAGGAAATGGTTAAAATGTTTCTGCATCTGGCTGCTGTACCGAAGCCCGACGACGTGGCGGATGCGCTGGCCGTAGCCATTTGCCATGCCCATTCTTCGGGATTACAACAAAAATTGAACGGAGCTTATAAACGATGATCGATTTTTTAAGAGGGACGGTGGCGCACCGCGAAACGGAATACGTGGTGCTGGACGTACGGGGCGTCGGCTACCGCGTATTTTGCGCCAATCCGTACGCGGTAGGGGCAGGCAAGGACGGCGCGGAGGTGACGCTATACATTCACTATCATGTGCGGGAGGACGCCCACTTGCTGTTCGGATTTTCGTCCAGAGAAGAGCAGTCGTTGTTCCGCTTGCTGCTCGATGTGAACGGCATCGGTCCGAAGGTAGCCATCGGCGTATTGGCGGGAGGACGCCCGGAAGTGATAGCGGCGGCCATCCGGCAGGAAAACCTTTCGTTCTTGACCAAGCTGCCGGGCATCGGGAAAAAGACGGCGCAGCGCATGGTGCTCGACCTGAAAGATAAGCTGGGCGCTTGGACTTCGGGCGAGGAGGACGGTTCCGTGTTTGGCTTGCCGGAAATCGCGGCGGCGGGGCAGACGGCAAGCGGCGCTTGGGCCGAGGCGAAAGCGGCGCTGCTTGCGCTCGGCTATACCGAAGCGGAGGCGGACCGGGCGGGACAAACCGTCAAGCCGAAGCTGAAGGGCGACGAAACGGCCGATGCGGTAACGAAGCTGGCGCTGCAGGCGCTGTTTCAGCAGTCGCTGATGAAATGAAGCCGCGGGGGAAGCTTGACGCGGCAGGCGGCGTCCGCATTGGCGGATTGCCGACAGGAAGGAGAGGCACAACATGGAAGACCGCATCATCTCGGCGCATCTGATGATGGAAGATCAAGGGATGGAGTTCAGCCTGCGTCCGCGGTATTTGGCTGAATATATCGGTCAGGCCCAGGCGAAGGAAAATTTGAAAATATATATCGAAGCGGCCAAAATGCGCAAGGAGGCGCTTGACCACGTACTGCTGTACGGACCGCCGGGCCTTGGCAAGACGACGCTTTCGAACATCATCGCCAACGAGCTCGGCGTCAATCTGCGGACGACCTCGGGACCGGCGATCGAACGCCCGGGCGATCTCGCGGCAATCCTGACGAACCTGCAGGAAAATGACGTCCTTTTTATCGACGAAATTCACCGTCTCCACCGAACGGTAGAAGAGGTGCTGTATCCGGCGATGGAGGATTACGCTCTCGATATCATCATCGGCAAGGGGCCGAGCGCCCGTTCGGTGAGGCTCGACCTCCCGCCGTTCACGCTTGTGGGCGCGACGACGCGCGTCGGGTTGCTTTCGGCGCCGCTTCGCGACCGCTTTGGCGTCGTCAGCCGGCTGGAATATTACACGGTCGACGAGCTGTCTTATATCGTCAGCCGCACCGCGGATCTGCTGCAGGTTCAGATCGTAGGCGAAGCGTCCCGGGAAATCGGGATGCGCTCGCGGGGGACGCCGCGGATCGCGAACCGGCTGCTTAAGCGGGTGCGTGATTTTGCCCAGGTGAAGGGCGACGGTATCATTACGCTCGACATTACGCAGGCAGCGCTGTCGAGCATTCAAGTCGATCCGCTCGGACTCGACGAGATCGATCATAAGATGCTGCGGGCGATCATCCTGAGCTTTCAAGGCGGTCCGGTCGGGCTGGATACGATTGCCGCATCGATCGGAGAGGAAAGTCAGACCATCGAAGACGTCTACGAGCCGTATTTGCTGCAAATCGGATTTTTGCAGCGGACGCCGCGGGGACGGATGGTAACGCCGAGCGCGTGCAAACATCTCGGGCTGCCGATGCCAAGCCGCTCTTAAGCGGAAGAGGATCGGCGGTTCCGTCTAGAGAGGGGAATCGGCGGTTTATGCATGAAACGAAACGGCCGCCCTACCTCACGGGACAAGCTCCCGTCGGGCGGGCGGCGCGTCGCTTAAGATCAGGAATAAAGCTGCCGGCAGCGCTGCTGCTTGCCGCAGCCATCGGCTTGGGAGGACCGGCAGGAGGCGTGCAGCCAGCTGCTTACGCCGCGGTATCGGTGCCGAAGCTCGACAATATACGTGTCGCATTATTTATCGATACGGGCAAATATGTCAGCCCGGAAGCCGCGGTCACGCTGTCGGCCGATGCCGGTCTGCAGCTCGGCTTGCGCGGAGCCGCCGGAGAGAAGCCCGTCCATCAAGCTGCGGCAAGAACGCCGGTTCGCGTCTATGCGGACGGCTATTACGCGCAGCTGCCCGAGACGGGCGACGTTACGGCCGCTCGTTCGCAGGCGAAGAAGCTGACGGCGGGAGGAGTCTCCGCGGGGATCGTTCAGCGCGTGAAGCGCGGCCAGTCGGCGTATCGGGCCTATGTAGGCCCGTTCGCGACGAAGGAAGCGGCCGCTTCGGCTGCCGCAGGCCAGCCCGGCGCTTCCATCAGCGGTCCGCTGCGCTGGAACGCGGGCAGCTTCGCCGGCGAGGCGGAGGCGAATGCGCAGGCGGTAGCGCTGTCGCAAGCGGGCTTCGACGCCGACGTGGCGCTGACCGAAGCCGGCTACGCGGTATTCGTCGGCGAAGCGGCGGATAACGCCGCGCTGCAGGCGCTGAAGGCGCAGATTGCGGCGGCGCTGCCGACCGTGGCGCTTGCGCCGGTGGATGCTGCGCAAAGCTACGTGCTGAAGCGCAGCGAGCTGGACGCGGGCGGCGAGAACGCCGGGGGGCCTCTCGCGGCCTTCGCCTTCGGCGGCGGCGCAAAGCTGTGGGCCGCGGCGGCCGATGCGCAGGGCGGCATCACGGTTCGCGAGCGGTTCGACCGCGCCTACCGCGGGGGGATTGAGCTGTCCCTGTTCAACGGCAAGCTTGCCGTCGTCAACGAGCTGCCTTTGGAGCAGTATCTCGTTTCGGTCCTCGGCTCCGAGATGAGTAAAGAATGGCCTTTGGAAGCGCTGAAGGCGCAGGCTGTCGCCGCGCGCACATTTGCGCTCAAGCAGGGCGTCAAATACCAGATCGCACATGTCACCGACACGACCACGGATCAAGCGTATAAAGGTTTGGCGGGAGAGTTTGCCGCCGCGCAGCAAGCCGTGCAAGCGACGCAAGGCGAAGTGATCGTCGATAAGAACGGGTTGATCAATCCGCTTTATTACTCCAATGCAGGGGGAATGACTGCGGCTCCGACCGAAGTATGGGGCAACGAAGTGGCGTATTTGAAGAGCCAAAAATCCCCGGACGAAGGAGCCCAGGCAGGCAAGAAAGCATGGTACCGGATCGTTCTGCCGAACGGCAATACCGGCTACATTCATTCGGACTACGCAAGGGCGACAGGGCAAAAAAATCCGGCCGGCCTGCCTTATTACGAGTCGACGGCAACCGGCGTGAGCGTCCGGCCGGCGCCCTACGTCGACAATGCGACCAACCCGGCGGCGTTCAAGGTCGACATCGGGGACCGCTTCGTCGTCATCGATCAGGAGGTCGAATCGAACGCTTACTCCTGGGTCCGCGGACCTTACGGTGCGGCGAAGTTAAAGGAAAAGCTTGGCGCGGCTTATACCGGCGGAGCGTTAAACCGGCTCGAAGTATCGAAAAGAGGGCCGTCCGGCCGTGCGTTGGAAGTGACGGCGAACGGGCAGCCGCTCAAAGCCGCTTATCCGGATTCGCTCCGCACGTTGCTCGGCGGCCTGCCCAGCACCCGGTTTGATATTGAAGAAACGGGACGCTATACTATATTGGGAGCAGGGGGGGCGACGCGAAGCCAGACCCCAGCCTCCCAGCCTGTCGTTGTCGCGGGCAGCGGCGGAGCGGGAAAACAAACCGATGAGCAGCTCTTTATGATGAATGCGCAAGGCAAAGTGCGAATGGCTACGCGGGACACGCAGTTTATTTTCAAAGGCACCGGCTACGGTCACGGGCTGGGGATGTCCCAGTGGGGCGCGAAAGGCTATGCCGAGCAGGGATACGATTACCAGAAAATTTTGCTGGCTTATTACACAGGTGTCTCGATTCAGAAAGCAGCTCCTTGACGCACTGTCGAACGATGCCGTTCGCGCAGGGCATAAAAAAGTTGAACTAAATATGAAACCTACAGAAGGATGAAACGTATCATGCAAGTGGACTTGTTCGACTACCATTTACCCGAATCGCTCATTGCGCAGACGCCGCTTCCGGACCGGACAGCCTCGCGCCTGCTTACGCTGGATAAGCGAACGGGGGAAATCGGTCATCATAAGTTTGAACAATTGGAACGGTATCTTGAAGCCGGAGATGTGCTCGTGCTTAACGATACGCGGGTCATTCCGGCCAGGCTGTTCGGAGTGAAAGCGGACACGGGCGCCAAAGCCGAGGTGCTGCTGCTCAAGCAGCTGGAAGGGGACCGTTGGGAGGCGCTCGTCCGTCCGGCAAAGCGCCTAAAGACCGGGGCCGTGCTGCATTTCGGAGGCGGTGCTCCGTCGGAAGCGGACACGGGGGCGGAGCCGCCGCTGCTTGTCGCTACCGTCGAATCCGAAGGCGAAATGGGCAGCCGGGTACTGCGCTTCAGCTACGAAGGCATTTTTAACGAGCTGCTTGACCGCTTGGGACATATGCCGCTGCCGCCGTATATAAAGGAGCAGCTGCCCGAGCGCGAGCGGTACCAGACGGTGTATGCGAAGCATCAAGGCTCCGCGGCGGCGCCTACGGCAGGGCTGCATTTCACACAGGAATATTTGAATCGGCTGGAACAAAAAGGGATACAATTAGCGTATGTTACGCTTCATGTCGGACTGGGGACGTTCCGTCCCGTCGGGGTTGAGACCGTCGAACAGCATGAGATGCACGAAGAGTACTACGAAGTGTCCGCAGAAACCGCCGATCTTGTAAATGCGGCCAAGCGAAAAGGCGGACGGGTTGTTGCGGTAGGGACGACTTCGGCCAGGACGCTGGAAACGGCAGCGGGCGAAGACGGTATGCTGCAAGCGGGAAGCGGCTGGACCGGCATTTTCATTTATCCGGGCTACCGGTTTCGCATCGTCGATGCGCTGCTGACCAATTTCCATCTGCCCAAATCGACGCTGCTTATGTTGATCAGCGCGCTTGCAGGACGGGAGAACGTGCTCGCCGCTTACCGCGAAGCCGTCGAGCGGCAATACCGCTTTTTCAGCTTTGGCGACGCGATGTTCATTCATTAAATAAGGAAAAATTGACCGGAAGAGAAAGAAGTGATTGGATTGGCCGTTACCTATGAGCATATCAAGACCTGCAAGCAGTCCGGCGCGCGGCTGGGCCGGGTGCATACGCCCCACGGGGTGATCGAAACGCCGGCTTTCATGCCCGTCGGCACTCAGGCTACCGTGAAGACGATGAGCCCCGAAGAGCTGAAGCAGATGGATGCGCATATCATTTTGAGCAATACGTATCATCTGTTCCTGCGACCCGGCCATGAGACTGTGAAGAAGGCCGGCGGACTGCACCGCTTCATGAACTGGGACCGCCCGATTCTGACGGACAGCGGGGGCTTTCAAGTGTTCAGCTTGAGCGAGATGCGCAAAATCAGCGAGGAAGGCGTACAGTTCCGATCGCATTTGAACGGGGACAAGCTGTTCATTTCGCCGGAAAAATCGATCGAGATTCAAAATGCGCTCGGCTCGGATATCATGATGGCCTTCGACGAATGCCCGCCTTATCCGGCGGAGCACAGCTACGCCAAGCAATCGCTCGAACGGACGACCCGCTGGGCGGAACGGTGTCTGAAAGCCCATGCCCGGCCGAACGATCAGGCGTTGTTCGCCATCGTCCAGGGCGGCATGTACGAGGATTTGCGCAAACAGAGCGCCCTTGAGTTGACTTCCATGGATTTCCCGGGGTATGCTATTGGGGGACTGAGCGTAGGCGAGCCGAAGCCTCTGATGTACGAGGTGCTTGACTACACCGTTCCTTATCTGCCTGCCAACAAGCCGCGCTATCTGATGGGCGTAGGATCGCCCGACGCTTTGGTGGAAGGGTCGATCCGCGGCATTGACATGTTTGACTGCGTGCTGCCGACGCGCATTGCCCGCAACGGCACCGTGATGACGAGTGAAGGCCGGTTGGTTGTCCGCAATGCGAAGTTTGCCGAAGACTTCGGTCCGCTTGATCCGGAATGCTCCTGCTATACGTGCCGGAACTATTCGAGAGCCTACATCCGCCATCTGATCAAAGCTGACGAAACGTTCGGCATCCGGCTGACGACGTACCACAACCTTCATTTCCTGCTGGAGCTGATGCGCGGGGTGCGTCAAGCGATCCGTGAAGACAGGCTGCTTGATTTCCGCGACGAATTTTTCGCGAAATACGGCATCGACGAGAACAGCAAAGGGTTCTAAAAGCCCGGTGAACCTTGAGGCAGAAGCTTCGGGTTCACCGGACTTACCATTGGGTATACATAGAAAAAGTCTGTAGAAAGGGGGGAATCAGACAAATGTGGTTAGCGGCAAATGAAACGGCGGCGGCACCGGGGATCGAGGGATATCTTGTTACTTACGGCCCGCTCGTCCTGATGTTCGTCGTGCTTTATTTCTTGCTTATCCGTCCTCAGCAAAAACGTCAAAAGACTCGCAACATGATGCTGAGCAACTTGAAAAAAGGGGATAAGGTCGTTACGATCGGGGGCTTGCACGGCACGATCCTGGAGCTTACGGACGATACGGTCGTCCTGCGGGTGAACGACGTTACGAAGTTGACCTTTGAGCGTTCTGCCGTGAATACGGTAACGTCTTCGGGGGCAGCTTCCGAAGGAAAATAGTTTTCCCATTGCGTTTCGCTGCAAACGCAAACAAGCGAGGTCTCATACCGGCCGGATTCCGGCGGGTTCAAGAGATCTCGCTTTTT
>NZ_BILX01000134.1 GCF_004000785.1 Paenibacillus ehimensis NBRC 15659
GGGGACATCGTACGCGGATTCGTGCGCACGTTCGACTTGGCGAAGCCGCCGCTCCTGCGCGTAGGTTTGGTCGAGCTGGCGAAGGACAAGCATATTCTGCTGCTCGATATGCACCACATCGTCTCCGACGGCATGTCGACGGACGTGTTGACCGAAGAGTTCGGCCGGTTGTACAACGGGGAAAGCTTGACGCCGCTGCGCATTCAGTACAAGGACTACGCAGTATGGCAGCAGTCCGAAGCGCAGCAGGAGCAGGTGAAACGGCAGGAGGCCTACTGGCTGGACATGTTCCGCGGCGAGCTGCCTGTGCTTGAAATGCCGACGGATTACCCGCGCCCTGCAGTGCGGAAATTCGAGGGAAGCACACTTTCTTTCCACTTGGATGCCGGACTGAACGAAGCCTTGAAGCGGGTCGCGGCGGAAAGCGGCGCAACGCTGTACATGGTATTGCTGGCTGCGTACAATGTCATGCTGCAAAAATATACGGGCCAGGAAGACATCGTCGTCGGTACGCCGATTGCGGGAAGAACGCACGGAGATCTGCAGCCGCTCATCGGGATGTTCGTCAATACGCTGGCGATCCGCAATTATCCGGCTGGCGGAAAGACGTTCCGTTCGTTCCTGGAGGAAGTGAAGGAAACGACCTTGGGAGCCTACGAGCATCAGAGCTACCCGTTTGAGGAGCTGGTGGAGAAGCTGCAGGTGCCAAGGGATTTGAGCCGCAACCCGATTTTCGACGCGATGTTCGTCCTGCAAAATACGGAAAACGAGGAGCTTCAGCTTGACGGACTTACGCTGGCTCCGTATCCGAGCGGCAATACGATCGCGAGGTTTGACCTGACGCTGGACGTGACGGAAACCGGCAGCGGGCTGGAGTGCAACCTCGAATACGCGACGGCCTTGTATGCAAGGGAAACGATCGAGCGGATGGCGAAGCATTTGGAGCAATTGCTCACTGCGATCGCGCAGGCTCCAGAAGCGCCGATTGCTGCGCTGGAGATGCTGACAGCGGAGGAGCAGGCACAGCTTCAGCGCGTGTTCAACGCTACGGCGGCGGACTATGAAGCGGACAAAACGATTCACCAATTGTTCGAGGAACAGGCGGCACGCACGCCGGATCATCCGGCCGTCGTCTTCGAAGACCGGCAGCTGACCTACCGGGAATTGAACGAACGGGCGAACCGTCTGGCGCGTACGCTTCAGGCTCTGGGCGTGAAGACGGATCAGCCTGTCGGACTTATGCTTGAGCGCTCTTTGGAAATGGTCGTCGGCATGTTTGCCGTTCTGAAAGCCGGAGGCGCCTATGTGCCGATCGATCCGGAATATCCGGAGGACCGCATCCGCTACATGCTGGAGGATTCGGGCGCGCAAGTGCTGCTGGCCCAGCGTCGTTTGCAGGAGCGCGTTTCGTTTGCCGGGACCGTCGTCACGGCGGATGACGAGCAGGCATACGCCGCGGATGGCTCGAACTTGGAGTCCGTCGCGAGTCCGAACGATTTGGCGTACATCATTTATACGTCGGGGACGACCGGCAAGCCGAAAGGGGTTATGGTCGAGCATCACGGGCTGTGCAGCCTGAAGCAAATGTTTGCGAACACCTTGCAGATGACCGGACAGGACCGGGTCGTTCAATTCGCGAGCCTGTCGTTCGACGCATCATGCTGGGAAGTATTCCAAGCCCTGTTCTTCGGCGCGACCTTGTACATCCCGACGAAGGAAACGATTCTGGATTATCAATGGTTCGAGCGGTACATGAGCGATAACGGCATTACGACCGCTACGCTGCCGCCGACCTATGCGGTCTACTTGAATCCGGACCACATGCCGGGCTTCAAAAAGCTGATCACGGCTGGCTCCGCTTCATCCTTGGAGCTGCTTCAGCAGTGGAAAGACAAAGTGAAATATTTCAACGCTTACGGTCCGACGGAGGACTCGATCTGCACGACCATTTGGACGCCTTCGACCGAAGACATCAGCCAGTTGAAGTCGGTGCCGATCGGGGGTCCCGTCGTCAATCACCGGATTTATATTGTCGATGCGCACAATCAACAGGTGCCCGTCGGCGTGGCCGGCGAGCTGTGCGTTGCAGGCGTAGGCCTGGCGCGGGGCTATTTGAACCGTCCCGATCTGACGGCGGAGAAATTCGTGGACAATCCGTTCGAGCCGGGCGAGCGGATGTACCGGACGGGCGATTTGGCGAAATGGCTGCCGGACGGAACGATCGAGTATTTGGGCCGGATCGACCACCAGGTGAAAATCCGCGGCTACCGGATCGAGCTCGGCGAGATCGAAGAGCAGCTGCTGAAAATCGCCTCCGTGCAGGAAGCGATTGTCATCGCGCACGACGACGCCAGTGGACAGAAGCAGCTGTGCGCCTATTTCGTGGCCGACCGGACGCTGACGGTGGGCGAGCTCAGAGGAGAGCTGTCCGGCGAGCTGCCGGGATACATGATCCCGTCGCACTTCGTCCAACTGGAGCGGATGCCGCTCACGCCGAACGGGAAGATCGACCGCAAGGCACTGCCCGCTCCGCAAGGAAACGCTGCGGCGGGAGCCGATTATGTTGCGCCCCGGAGCGAGGAGGAAAAAGTGCTCGCCGCCGTTTGGCAGGCTGTGCTGGGCGCGGAGCGCGTCGGAGCGACGGATCATTTCTTCGAGCTGGGCGGAGATTCGATCAAGTCGATTCAAGTTTCGTCCCGCCTGCATCAAGCCGGGTACAAGCTGGAAATCCGCGACTTGTTCAAATATCCGACGGTCGCGCAGCTGAGCAAGCATATCCGCCCTGTGGGACGGATGGCCGACCAAGGCGAGGTAAGCGGAGACGTCGCGTTGACGCCGATCCAGCACTGGTTCTTCGAGCAGCAGTTTGCCGAGCCGCATCATTTTAACCAATCGGTCATGCTGCATCGCAAGGACGGCTTCGACGAGACGGCGATTCGCAAGGTGCTGCGGAAGCTTGTGGAGCATCACGATGCGCTGCGCATCGTATTCCGCAAGTCGGAGAACGGCTACGCCGCATGGAACCGGGCTGTCGGGGACGGCGAGCTTTATGGTCTGGAAGTGGTGAACCTCAAAGGAATCGAAGCATCCGCGCAAGCGGTCGAAGCCAAAGCGAACGAAATCCAGAGCAGCATCGCTCTGGAAGCGGGACCGCTTGTCAAAGCGGGGCTGTTCCAATGCGCGGACGGCGACCATCTGCTGATCGCCATCCACCATGGCGTGGTCGACGGCGTCTCGTGGCGCATTTTGCTGGAGGATCTCGCGATCGGCTACGAGCAGGCCGTCAAGGGAGAAGAGCTTCGTCTTCCGGCGAAAACGGATGCGTACCGCACTTGGTCCGAGCAGCTTGCGGCGTATGCAGAAAGTCCGGTGATGAAGCGCGAGCAGGCCTACTGGCAGCGCGTCGCGCAAACGAAGGTGCAGCCGCTGCCTAAGGACACGCAAGTGGACGTTTCATTGCAGCAGGATAGCGAATCCATCTCGGTGCAGTGGACCCGCGAGGAAACGGAGCAGTTGTTGAAGGGCGTCCATCGCGCGTACAACACCGAAATGAATGATATTTTGCTGGCGGCGCTGGGGATGGCCGTTCAGAAGTGGAGCGGCCTCGACCGTGTGCTGGTGAATCTGGAAGGCCACGGCCGGGAATCCATCATGACGGACATCGACATTACCCGCACCGTAGGCTGGTTTACGAGCAAATATCCGGTTGTGCTTGAGCTGGAGCAAGGCAAAGACTTGTCCTATTTGCTCAAGAAAACGAAAGAAGACCTGCGTCAAATCCCGAATAAAGGGATCGGCTACGGCATATGCCGGTACCTCTCCGCAGCTAAGGACGACATCGCGTGGGGCGCGGAGCCGGAAGTCAGCTTCAACTATCTCGGACAATTCGATCAGGATCTGCAAAACAGCGACATCGGGGTATCGGCGCATACGGGCGGCAAGCAGTCGAGCGACCGGCAAAAGCGCAGCTTCGCGCTGGATATCAACGGCATGATTGCAGATGGAACGCTGTCGCTCGAGCTGAGCTACAACGGCAAGGAATACCGCCGGGAGACGATGGAGCGTCTGGCCGCTTCGCTTCAGGAGAGCCTGCGCGACATCATCGCACATTGCGTTTCGAAAGAGCGGACGGAATTGACGCCAAGCGACGTTCAGTTCAAAGGCCTGAGCGTGGAGGAGCTTGAGCAGCTTTCCGCGCAAACGCGGCAGATCGGGGACATCGAGAACATCTATGCGCTCACGCCGATGCAAAAAGGAATGTGGTTCCACAACACCTTGAACCGGCACGGCGGAGCTTATATCGAGCAAACGCTGTTTAACGTCCGGGGCGCTCTGAACATCGAGCTGTTCGCCCGAAGCTGGAACGAGCTGGCGGCGCGGCATGCCGTGCTGCGCACCAACTTCTACAGCGGGTGGAGAGGGGAACCGCTGCAGATCGTCTACCGCCACAAGCCGGTCGAGTTTGCTTACGAAGACCTGCGCCATTTGGCCGAGGCCGAATGGAGCGCGTATCTCGATCAACTGGTGAACGACGACAAGATCCGGGGCTTCGATCTGGAGCAGGATGCGCTGATGCGGGTGAAAGTCGTCCGCACGCAGGCAGAAAGCTTCCATGTGCTCTGGAGCTTCCATCATATTTTGATGGACGGCTGGTGCTTGCCTCTGATTGCCAAAGAGCTGTTCGACACGTACGAGGCTTACCTGCGCAACGATCTGTCCGAACGGCCTGCGGCTCCGTCCTACAGCCACTATATCGAATGGCTGGAGAAGCAGGATGTGGAAGCGGCGGCCCGTTACTGGTCCGAATACCTGGCAGGGTATGACAGCCAGACGACGCTGCCTCAAGGCAAATTGCACAACAAGGACGGAGAGTACGCGGGAGCCCACGTTCTCCAACCGCTGGGCAAGAGCTTGACCGAACGGATGAGCCGGATTGCCAAGCAGCATCAGGTGACCGTCAATACGTTGATGCAGGCGGCATGGGGCATTATTTTGCAGAAATATAACGGAACGGACGATGCGGTATTCGGCAGCGTCGTTTCGGGAAGATCCGCGGAGATCCCGGGGATCGAAGAGATGATCGGGCTGTTCATTAATACGATTCCGGTCCGCGTCTCCTGCGAGGCGGAGCAAAGCTTTGCCGACGTGATGAAGCGCGTGCAGGAAGCGGCCCTGGAGTCCGGACGCCACGATTATTATCCGCTGTACGAAATCCAGGCGCAGAGCGCCCAAAAGCAGGATCTGATCGGCCATATTATGGCTTTCGAGAATTTCCCGATGGACGAGCAGATCGAGCAGGCGGGCGGCGATGAGGACGGAAAGCTTACGATTACGGATGTCGACATCGCGGAACAAACGAACTATGACTTTACTCTGGTCGTGATGCCGGGTGAAGAGCTCGTCGTCCGCTTTGATTACAATGCGTCCGTATACGAACCGACTGCCATGGAACGGCTGATGGGACATCTTGTCCACGTGCTCGAGCAGGTCACGGCCAATCCTCAGGCTCCCGTAAGCGAGCTGGAGCTGGCGACTGAGGCGGAGAAGGCGGAGATTATCCGCGTATTCAACAATACGGCGGCGGAATATGAGCAGGAGCAGACGATTCACGGGCTGTTCGAAGAGCAGGCGCTGCGCAATCCCGATGCGGTGGCGGTTGTGTTCGAGAAGACGCAGCTTACGTACGGGGAACTGAACGAGCGGGCGAACCGTCTGGCGCGGACGCTGCGCGATGCCGGAGTACGGCCGGATCAGCTGGTAGGCCTTATGGTCGAGCGCTCGCTGGAGATGGTCGTCGGCATGATGGCCATTATGAAAGCCGGCGGCGCCTATATTCCGATCGACCCGGAATATCCGGAGGACCGCATCCGCTACATGCTGGAGGATTCGAGTGCGCAAGTGCTGCTGACGCAGCGTCATTTGCGGGATCGCGTATCGTTTGCCGGGACGTTCTTAGCGGTGGACGACGAGCAGGCGTATCATGCGGACGGCACAAATCTCGGGCCGGTCGTCGGACCGAATCATCTGGCGTACGTGATCTATACGTCCGGAACGACGGGCAAGCCGAAAGGGGTTATGGTCGAGCATCACGGGCTGTGCAGCCTGAAGCTGATGTTCGCGAACACGCTGGGGATCACCGAGGAAGACCGGGTCGTACAATTCGCAAGCCTGTCGTTTGACGCGTCGTGCTGGGAAATTTTCAAAGCGCTGTTCTTTGGCGCTGCGCTGTATATTCCGACATCGACGACCATTCTCGACTATCCGCTGTTCGAAAGCTACATGAACGAGAACGGCATTACGGCGGCGATCCTGCCGCCGACTTACGCGGCTTATCTGAATCCGGACCGGATGCCGAGCCTGCAAAAGCTGATCACGGGCGGTTCGGCGGCTTCCGTCGAATTCGTTCAGCAGTGGAAAGACAAGGTGCGGTACTTCAACGCCTACGGACCGACGGAAGCTTCGATCGTAACGTCGATTTGGGACGAGGCGTCGGACGGTCTCGGAGACCGGAAGTCGGTGCCGATCGGCCGGCCGCTTGCGAACCACCGCATCTACGTCGTGGATCCGCACAACCGGATGCTGCCTGTCGGCGTAGCCGGGGAGCTGTGCATCTCGGGCGTCGGGCTGGCGCGGGGGTACTTGAACCGTCCCGAGCTGACGGCGGAAAAATTCGTTGACAATCCGTTTGAGCCGGGCGAGCGGATGTACCGGACGGGCGACCTGGTCCGCTGGCTGCCGGACGGCAATCTCGAATACTTGGGCCGGATCGACCATCAGGTGAAAATCCGCGGCTACCGGATCGAGCTTGGCGAAGTGGAGGCGCAGCTGGCGAAGGTCGACGCCGTGCAGGAAACGATCGTCCTCGCGCGCGAGGACGCCGGCGGACAGCAGCAGCTCGTCGCATACTATGTAGCGCAAAGAGAGCTGACGGCAGCGGAACTGAGAGCGGCGATGTCGCAGGAGCTTCCGAACTATATGATTCCGTCGTATTTCGTCCAACTGGCGCAGATGCCGCTTACGCCGAACGGAAAGATCGACCGCAAAGCGCTGCCTGCTCCGGAAGGAAGCATGCATGGGGGCGGGGAGTACGTCGCTCCGCGGACGCCGACGGAAGCCAAGCTGGCACGCATCTGGCAGGACGTGCTCGGGCTGGAGAAGGTAGGCGTGAAGGACAACTTCTTCGAGCTTGGCGGACATTCGCTGCGTGCGACGGCACTGGCCAGCAAGGTCCGCAAGGAGCTGAATATGGAGCTTCCGCTGCGGCACATTTTCCAATTCCCGACGGTCGAGCAGCTGGCTGAGGCGATCGGGCAATTGGAGCAGCAGGAGTTCGATGCGATTCCTGTCGTCGAAGAACGGGAATACTATCCGGTTTCCTCGGCACAGAAACGGCTCTACATCCTGAATCAGCTGGAAGGAGCTGCCCAAAGCTACAACATGCCGGGCGTGATGGGGCTTGATGGAGCGCTGGACCGCGAGCGGTTCGAAGAAACGTTCCGCAAGCTGATTGCGCGTCATGAGACGCTGCGGACGGGCTTCGAGCTGGTGAACGGCGAGCCGGTGCAGCGGATCTATCCGGAAGTGGATTTTGCCGTCGAAACGGTTCAGGCCGGCGAGGAAGAAGCCAAAACGATCGTGCGCGACTTTATCCGTCCGTTTGATCTGGCGAAGCCGCCTCTTCTGCGGGTAGGCTTGATCGAGCTGGCGCCGGAGCGGCACATCTTGATGCTGGATATGCATCACATTGTTTCCGACGGCGTCTCGGCGGATGTCCTGGTGGAAGAGTTCGCCCGGCTGTACAGCGGGGAGGAACTGCCGGCGCTGCGCATCCAGTACAAGGATTATGCCGTATGGCAGCAGTCCGAAGCGCAGAAAGAGCAGCTGAAGCGCCAAGAGGCGTACTGGCTCGAAGCGTTCCGCGGGGAGCTGCCGGTGCTCGAAATGCCGACGGACTATACCCGTCCTGCCGTGCAGAGCTACGCCGGCGATACGCTTGATTTCCGCATGAGTTCGGAAATCACCGAGGGGCTGAAGCGGA
This sequence comes from Paenibacillus ehimensis NBRC 15659, assembly GCF_004000785.1. Taxonomy (GTDB): domain Bacteria; phylum Bacillota; class Bacilli; order Paenibacillales; family NBRC-103111; genus Paenibacillus_G; species Paenibacillus_G ehimensis. The sequence goes on from NZ_BILX01000134.1 coordinate 8,039, forward strand.
TCGCAGCGGAGAGCGGCGCGACGCTGTACATGGTGCTGCTGGCCGCCTACACGGTGCTGCTGCAAAAGTACACCGCCCAGGAGGACATCGTCGTGGGTACGCCGATTGCGGGCAGAACCCATGCCGATCTGCAGCCGCTGATCGGGATGTTCGTCAATACGCTGGCGATCCGCAACTATCCGGCGGCGGATAAAACGTTCCTCTCGTATTTGGAGGAAGTGAAGGAAACGACGCTTGGCGCGTTTGAACACCAGACGTATCCGTTCGAAGAGCTGGTGGACAAGCTGCAAATGGCTCGGGATTTGAGCCGCAATCCGCTCTTTGACACGATGTTTTCCCTGCAAAATACGGAAAACAAAGAGATGCATCTTCCAGGTCTTCACCTGACACCGTACCCGACCGAGTACGGCATGTCGAAGTTCGACCTGAGCCTCGACGTGATGGAGGACAGCGAGGGTCTGGAATGCAGTC
>NZ_BILX01000135.1 GCF_004000785.1 Paenibacillus ehimensis NBRC 15659
TAAAAGTTTCTCGATGCGCTCACTACTGTAACCAAGCTCTGACAACATTTTGGCCGTAACACCAGCGCTTATCGTTGCTCTATATTCCGCGTCGTGTAAATCCTTGATGCCGTATAACCGTTCGAATATCGCGCCGATCCGAGCGAGATACAGAACCCGTTCCTGGCTTTCCCCGACCAACAATTTTTCATATTGCATTATCCGCACACCTTCAGCTTCAGCTTAGAAGAAGATTTTTGAGCCACCAGGATATACCGATCTAGGCGCTGGCTAAGCTTTACCACCTCCTTGTCGGAAAACGAACCCTTTTTCTCCACCAACCGTATCAATTGCTGCCGTAATTTTCTGATTTTCCGCTTTAATTTTTTATTGTTCATATCACCCATCTCCTGAATCCAATTATAATATTGCGCTTCCAAAATAAGGGTTTGTTGTTTTATGAAGTATTTTTTTTGACAAAAAAAAGCATTCTGCTTTGAGCAGAATGCCTCCAAAGATGGGTGCTTGATTGTTCATACATTCAACATTTAACCTTCTGTACCATGATGATCAAGCGGTTTGAATACGGGGCCATCACTTGGACCCGGTATAAAAGGCCCGGCTGTACTAAATAGCCCCAAGGCGATGACCATAGCCAGGATATAAGCCTTCATTCTGGATTACACCTCCTCTCCCACCACCGCCAATCGATAAGCTTTCAATTGTTCAACTGATGCATGTTCTCGATATTTTTCAAAAAGTGAAATGCAGTGAAAAGTGTCTTCATATTTTTTCATTTGTTTAGCCAAGGAAAGACAACGCAAAGTCTCATAGAGTCCCTCTGGAACTCGGTTTTGTCTGAAAGCATAAAGAGCTTTGTGATACCTATATTGAAGGTGTCGATCCGAAAGAATCGGATCACCGTTAAATAAATCGAAACGTGCAATCGAGCCGGAAAAACGCGCCAGCACACGATCAACATTAAATCCGTATTTATTCGCAGACGCAATGATATTGTTCAACCCAGCCACAACGTCATTCAACCGGTTAAGACTCGCCAAATAGTCGGCATATTCGTCGATAATACGTTCGTTCCCGGTTAAAACTTCAAGCGTGTATAAATTCGCTTTCCCCCAAGTCTTAAACCGCTCTACTTCGTTTTGGCCGGATTCGTCAAGGGGTTCAAACCATTCCAAATTGGCATAGTTTAGTACATATTTTTTCGATAGCTCAAATAATCCTCTTTCTTCTGCAATAGCTGCTTTATACAGAAGTCCCATACCGTAATAATAAACGGGATGTCGTTTAGGAGCTATTTCTTCTTGGCTGCACAGAGTGGTGCTTAACAGCTCCAGCTCGCCCGCATATTCTTCAACCTCACTCCACTTTTTCAACGAATAACAGACTCGCGCTAATTGAAAAACCGCATCTAACTGGTCATTCTCCGGCAGACGGTTTCGAAACGGATCGAATCGGATAACAGCCTTCCAATTCTTTTCCGCATCCGTACCTCGAGTTGCAATAGAAAATAACCGGTAGTGACTCATCGCCAGCATTTCAGAAAAGCTGTCTTTGACGGCACTGACAACAATCTCATAAAACCGTTCCGCTTCTCCATTTCTCCCCTTATAAAAAAGTTTCTCTGCTGCCGAAAAAATGATTTTGACGTTCTTCGAATGATCAAGAATTTTAGATACAACCGCGTCAATACAATCATTTCGGCCTACTTCCGCACAGCGCACCAAGTAGGAAACTAACCGCGGCCGGGACAATCTTTCATCGGAAATACATTCTTCTGTGTACAGCTCATACAACCAACCAGGCACCTTTCCGAAAACTTTGCCTAGAGCGTCCAATTGGTTGATCGTCATTGACCGGGAAACTCCATTCAGAGCCATGCTTAGATTTCCTGGATTAATCCCGCTAAGTTCCGCCAATTGATTTATGTTATATCCATGCTGTTTCATGTGATCTTCGATTTCGAAACGCAAAGAACGATTAACAATCCGCATCGCAAAAAATACCTCCCCAATAATACTTTGGAATAATTTTACAACGTTATCCCATTTTCAGGAAAGCACTTTTTAACCATTTTTTGATAATATACGGTTCCCGTTTACAGTTCCCCTTTAAAAACAGCCCCCGGCCCATTCAAAAAAACTTGATACATCAGTATTTTTTCTCTTTTCACAACGGAACTGTATTCCGGAACTGTAAACGGGAACCGTAAATCATTCGACCTTAACACGTGTTATTCAAAACCCTTCTTACCTATGGTCAAACCCTCTTGTAGCCTTTCTCCCCCCTTCTCTCCTCAATTTCCCCTTCATCACTCTTGGACCAACCTCCCCCTAATTTCTTACTTCTCCTCTCCTCAATCTTTTCTACAATCTCCCCTTTAACCCCACCTCGTTTCTCCTTCACTCCTGCCTACCACCAACACTCACCCACCCACCCTCTGTCCTACCTTTTCCTATTCCTCACTTCCTTACCTTGTCTACCCACCGCCCGCACTCCCCCTATCCCCTTCCTAATGTGCGTTTATTGCTTTCGTTTCTTTAGTTTCAAACCCCATGTACTCGCGGGTCGAAACAGAGTGCAGAGCTGCGAGTACATGGGGTTGAAACGGCGCATCCCCCAGCTCTCCACCAAGAAAACAGGGGAGTGCGGGCGGCGGGCGTATTTTTTAAAACGTTCCCAAAAAATGATTAAAAAGTATAAAAAAAAAACGACGTCGCCCCTGATCATGCGCCGTCGTCTGCTCGATCCGGAAGTATGAAACTTTCTTCGTCCGGACCAAATTCTAAACCCTGCGACCGATGATAAGCCGTCAACGCTTCCGACGTAGCTAATACCGGATCTTCCGGATCGGATCCAAAATGCTTTTGAATGTATGCTTCCACGAACTCATTTTGTTTCCGGTTTTCCTCCTCGGCCAGCAGCCAGGCTCGCCAGCTCCTCCGATCCGGAAGCAAATGTTCACGCACGGCCCGTTCGATTTCCGGATTGTTCTGGCCAACCTCGGCCAGCAGCTTCGCCGTAAATCCGGCATTGGTCATTGCCCTGTATTCCGCATCATGTAAATCCTGAATGTGATACAAGCGCTCGAAGATCGCGCCGATCCGGGCGAGGTACAAAATCCGTTCCTCGCTTTCACCGGCTAATGAGTCATTATCTGTCATTGTGATACACCTTCCTTTTTGGCAGCTTGCGCCGCCTGTCTCTCCTTCTTTACCAGCTCACCGAGCGCAGCCGCCAGCTCGCTCACTTGTTCCAGCGAAAATTCGGCCATCTTCGGAAACTGCTTTTCAAAAATGGCGCCGATCTGGATAAGCCGCCGCGTCCGCTCTTTACGCTCCTTCTGGCTCAGTTGCGCCCGAACGCGCTGCTTCTGCGCCTTGAGCTGCTCCATCTTCTTGTTCAGCTCGGCCAACCGTTCTTCCGGAGAACGACGCTTCTTTTCAGTCACCCTAACCGTCCCCCTCTTGCCAGCTCCAAAGATAAACGTAAAAATTCCGAATGATCCATTTCGCCATTCCAAAAACGATAAATCAGCTCATTGCCGCGTTCTGAAATTTCCAAACCCTCGATTGCCGAACTAGCCTCTGCCTGTCTCATTGCTTCTCTTATGCGCTGTGCTCTCGATATCTCCATCCATATCACACTCCCCATCATAATTTTACCGCATAATGTGCCGCGTGGAAAACAACAAATTGCGCTTTCTCACATGGGGCGCATGTGGTACAATAATCCCGAAACGAAGTGCAAGGGCGCACTTATACATTGCTTCGCAATGTGTGCGGCAGGGTTTCACCCTGCACCCCTTCGCTTCTCACGAAGCGACGAAAACGAAAATCGCGTATGACGCGATTCCGTTTTCGATCAACGGCAAAGGAGGAACTGCACCGATGGCGATCTATCACTTTTCCGCGCAAGTGGCATCCCGCAGCGCCGGGCGGTCCGCGGTTGCTATGGCCGCTTACCGCAGCGGCGAGCGCCTGACCGACGAGCGCACCGGCGAGCTGAAGCACTACAAACGCGAAGTCCGGCCGGAAACCGTGATCCTCGCCCCGGCGCAGTCTCCGGAATGGGTTCACGACCGCAACCGGCTATGGAACGAAGTCGAGAAGGCCGAGAAACGAAAAGACGCGCAGCTGTGCCGCGAAATCAACGTCGCGCTGCCGAAAGAGTTTACCGCGCGCCGGCAGCTGGAAGAACTGAAGGACTTTTGCCGGCGCGAATTTGTAGAACGCGGGATGATTGCCGACATTGCGGTCCACCGGGACGATCCGAACAACCCGCACGCGCACATCATGCTAACCACGCGGGAGATCCGCGCGGAAGGGTTTGGCCAAAAAGTACGCGAGTGGAACGACCGCGAGCTGCTCGGCCAGTGGCGCGCAGCATGGGCCGAACAAGTGAACCGCGTGTTCGAGCGAAATAACCGTCCGGAACGGATCGACCATCGGAGCTTCGAGCAGCAGGGCATAAGCGACCGGCTGCCGACGATCCACGAAGGGCCGACGGTCCGCGAGATGGAGGAACGCGGGATTATCACCGATCGGGGAACCATCAACCGAGCGGTACGGGCGCACAACAGCATGGTGATCGACCTGAAAGCCTACGCCCAGGAACGCGAGAAGGTCATGGCCGAAATTTCCCGCGCCCAAGCACCAAAAAGCGCGAAGCAGCTCGAAGACGAGTACAGCCGGTTGTACTGGCAGCGGCAAAACGTCAAAGGGGACATAGGCAAGCTGGAAAGCCAGCTTGAGCAGATCGGAAAAGTCCAGCGGCTTGAAGACGAGCTGGCCGCACTCCGGAAGCAACAGGACGAGCTGCGCCCGAAAAACCTATGGCAACGCCTGACCAAGCCAAACCAAAACCGCAATGACGTGCTCGAACGGGACATTCAGCGTGTGGAGCAGGTGATCCGGGTGGAGCAGCGCGGCACGCCACCGGCCAGCGAAGCGCCAAGGATCAAACAACAAATTTCCGTCCTGCAGGGCACGTTGAAGGCAATCGACCGAGCTTTCCAAGCGATTAGCCAGGAACGCCAGAAAATGCAGCAAGAACAGTTTCGAGAACGAATGCGCCAGCGTGCGCAATATCCGGAGCGTGACCGGGATCGAGGATGGGAGCGTTAAAAAAACACCGACGACAGGCCAGATCGCCATACGGCGAGAGCTATGTCAAAAGGATCGGCACAGGATACGGCGGCGGTTACGGCAAGCCATTCCTCGGAGCTCGCGCTGTGCCTCGCTTCCGGAAAAAACTTGCTACACCGTAGGGAAAGGATGGTCTCGTTTATGAAGTCCGAAAAAACAATAGAACCGGACAAAGCGTTAGAGCTCGCCCGTAAAGGAATGAAAAAGTATAGAAAAACGCTGGATCGATTGTCCGAGCTTCCTAAAGCCCCAAAAATCGATTCTCAGGGCTTGCAGACAAAAGACGAATAAAACTACTTCCTCCAATCGAAAAGCCGATTAGAAACCATTTTCAAGCGTCTGGACACGCCGTCACCTCGGACAGCAGGTCGCAAAACTCATATTGCAGCACGCCCGCACGCAGCCGTACAAACGGCCGTTTCAGTTAACGCCTCATTAACCCCTTAACCGCGCAGTAAAAATCGAATGTAGGGCAATCTCAAGCGTTTGGTGAGGTGTAGAAACGTAAGCCGTCACCGCGCAGCGGCCGGAACGGAGTGAAGGACCCGAAGGGTTGACGAGCGGTTCCCATTGCCGACCCTATAAGCCGTTCCCGAACCTTGCGTTCGGGAACCTGCCCCCCGGCGAGGGAGCCTCCCCAAGATTGGGGAGGTTGGTGGGGTTGAAAAAACGGTCCAGGGCGCTGCCCTGGTCGCAGCCCCCTTGGGGGGGCGAGAATGGGGGGAATGCTTCGAAGAAAATGCTTAAATAGATAAAGAAGAACACACAAAAAAATTAGTGTCATAAATGGTTAAAACCATTGATATTACTAGGTTTTTCGATACTGGAATCAATTTCCAATACGAGGGGTTTTCCCCTCCTATTATGAGGGTATATACCCTCGTATTGGAAACAATTTACAATTACTTTTTTTTAAACAAAAAAAACCAGCTATATAGCTAGTTTTTAAGGTTGAACTTTATGTATCTTCGTTTATCGGGATCATTTCCACGCTTAACTAGTAATGAGTTAAAAAACCAATAATTCTGCTTACCAACTTGGACTTTTTCGAGTATGTTCTTTTTGGCCAAACTGTTCAAAAGTTCCCCAAAGTGCCAACGATCTTTATAGCCACACAAAGCTTGCATGTCACTCTGTAAGAGCTCTATTTGGTTGTTCCAATTCACGTAAGGCAAGACGGTAAACAGCAAAGCCTTTTCCGGATTAGTCAGCTTAATTTCCGGATTATCGCTCTCGATCCATGCCCGGATCGTTCGAAACAACATCACGAATTCTTTATTTTTGTGCAGGTTCTGGCTTCTAATCGTTTTGATAATCTCGTCGGCAGCAGCTCCAGCCTGGACAAGACCAGTCAAAACCTCAGTTAGTCCTAAAAGCTCTTTCTTTTTCATCGACAAAATCCTCCTATGGAGGAATTGCCGCCCCTGTGGTAGAATATTGACTATAAGCAATTTGAATAGGGATATTGCCTATAGGCAATAAACCCCCCTGCAGAGGGGCAATTCCATACGGACGGGATAAGACGACTTCTACTTGGCGGTGAGGGCGTCTTTTCTCGTTTTATGGGACAAATTCGACGTATCTAGTCAAAAATCCTTTAAAATCTTGTGGAGCCGGTCAATTGATCGGCTTTTATTGTTCTCCCGCCTGCTCCAGCTCGTCGCCCCTCCCGTCCCCTCCGGGGAAGCGCAAAGGGCCACAGCCCTTTGCAATCCCGTTTCCCCCCCGCCCTAAAGGGGGCGGGCCATGCCATAGGGGCATGGCGGTGTCAAGCGTCGGCAATGGGAACCGCTCGTCAACCCTTCGGGTCCTCCACTCCGTTCCGGCCGCTGCGCGGTGACGGCTTCGGCTTCGGCTTCTTCTTTTTTAAGAAAAATAAAACCGCTAGGGTAATAGCAGCTCCAATTGATATGAAAAGTATCAGCAGCAAAATAAGATCGAACCAGTGAACAAACAATTGGATTCCTCCTTTCCATTTTCACCATGCATGCCAGCAGCTGCTCGTCCGCCCCTTCCATATTGTTCTATCCGGATCGATCGGGAACCGCTAGGATCTCGCTCACCGGTTCCGGTGGTACATCTGTATAAAATCCCGATTTTGTACAGATGTTTGGCCCTCCAAAAACATAACGTGACCAGCTATTTGGAGAAATCCAGAGAAAAATGAAGATCGGCCCTTGCCGCAAGAATGCGAACAAGAGCCGTTTTTTTGCATTGTTCCACGAAATCAAAATCGCCTCTAATGGCCGAATTTGAGAGGGAACGCGAATTTTTTTATCTTCACTATTACTCGAATCTCCAAGCATATTGTCCGTTGTATTTTACGTCATGTAACGTTGTAAATTTCCATGTACTTATGTCTATGCCACCAACAACAATAGCGAAAGTAGCAACTCCTGTCCAATCCCAGTCTCTGTCCCCATTATTTCTAGAAGGTCCGTATACATTACTTGCTTTAAATGTATAACCTATTCCATTATCAGTGGTTATCCAAGAGTACCCACTTATTACTTTATCAAAGTCATAGGTCCAGCGTGTATGAAAATCCATTTTCATTAAATACCAGCCTATGGGGTTCTTTACACCTTGGGTGGAGACAATTTCATTCGTCTGCTGGTTGGAAGAATCCAACGGTCTAATAGAAGGTGTCACTTGTTTTAATTCAGCAACATACGTAAATCCCCTTCCTAGATCCACCTCCTTATATGGTTCTGCCTCAGTAGCAGGCGTCAGTTCATGTTTAAACTTGTTTAGTTGATCGCTTAAATAAATTGCATCTTCTTTAGTCAGCATTTGTGGATTACTTCCATCTTTAGCAAATACACTAGATGCTAAAGAAAAAACCATAACCATAGAAATTAACAACAAGACCGCTTTTCTTTTCATGATTTGACATTCTCCTTTTCTCAAAAGTAAAATTTTGGTTAGATCAATCAAAAAGAGGTGTGTGATAAAATGTTGAAAGTTTGCTTAAAAGTCTTAGGTTATGGCTTGTTGTTATTAATTCTAATTGGAGTCATCTCATTTGTTGTTAAACAAACTTTCTAAAGCTATTTGGCTAATCCATAGGCGCCTCCTAAACTGTGTATTTTTTGGGATATTATTCAAATCCCAATACTTTGACGGACAATGAAACAAAAATGTTGCATAACGCTAATGCCCCATGTTGTTTACCCTGTTAAAAAACAGGCGCTCGCG
>NZ_BILX01000136.1 GCF_004000785.1 Paenibacillus ehimensis NBRC 15659
CAGCCCGCCAGCCGCTCCCCGATTTCGTAATACAGCCAATAGCACGGCAGGATCGCGGCGATGATGTCGCCGAGCTGCCCGGTATATGCCGCGCGAATCATGTGGGACGTGTACGCATACGAAGTGGGCGCAGGCTCGAACGCCGCTTTTTCTTCCTCGGTAACGCCGAGCAGCTTGCAGAATTTCTCATGCAAGGACAGCTCCGCCTCGTAGGTGCCCTGTGCGTGATGCGCCATGCGGTTAACCGTTGCCAAGTCGTTCGCTTTGGCTGCGCCGAGCGCCTGCACGCGGGCGAATTGGGACAAATAATACGCGTCGTTCAGCACGTAATGCCGGAAGCAATCGAGCGGCAGCGTTCCGTCGCCGATCCCTTTGACGAACGGATGCTCGAAGCTGGCTTGCCAGCTTGCATCCGCCGCTTGACGCACTTGTTCGGAAAATTTCATAACCAATCAGCCTCCTTGATATTCGATAAGCTATGCCGCTTCCGCACGTCTACCGTACGTCGCCGACCGGAAAATACGGCAGCTGCCACCCGAGCAGCAATGCGGCCGCCCAGACCGTCAGCGTGACGGCCAGCAGCAGGCCGTCGCTTCCCGACCATCCGATGCGGTAATAATACGTACGCTTCGCGGCGGACGAGAAGCGCTTCGCTTCCATCGCCACCGCGATCCGCTGCGCGCGGCGGATGCTCTGCGCCAGCAGCGGAATCGAATGCCGCTTCAGCGTATCGATCCAGCCGCGGACGCCCTTTCTCCTCTTGACACCGCGCACTTTGAGCGCCATCTGCAGCGTGCGGTATTCGGCCGCCACCATCGGCATGAGCCGCAAAGCGGCCATGAAGCTGTAGGCGTATTTCGCCGGAAGCCGGCACTGCTGCATAAGCGAGTAAAACAAGCCGACCGGACTGGTGGTCAAGCCGAACAGCAGTCCGATCAGCGCGGCATTTACGGTTTTCAGTCCGATTTGCAGGCCGCGGAAGAAGCTTTCCTCCGTGATATGCACGAGCCCCCAGCGCACCCATGTCGTCTCTCCTTTGCCGAAAAACACCATCGAGGTGGAGGAGGAAACGAACATGAGCGCAAACGGCAGAGACAGCAGCAGCAGTCTGCGCCACGGGTGACCGGCGGCGGCAAAGAGCAGCGCCAGATACATCCACGTGATATTGGTAAGCACGTTGATATCGTGCGTGAACAGAACAAGCAGGAACAGGCTTACCGATACGAGCAGTTTAAAGCTCGGATTGACGCGGTGCAGCCACGTTTCCCGATAGGACCAAGCCAACGGCACGTCTCGTCAACTCCCTACCTCTTCGAATGTCGCCCGCCGCTCCGGGCGGAGCCGCGCCCCGTAAGCTGCCGGGCTTAAATCCGCGGCGAGAACTCCTTGCCGCACCTCCCACACCCGGGTGGCAAAGCGGCTTACAATGTCCGGGTCGTGCGTCACCATGATAATGGCCGTACCTTCCCGCCGCCACGCTTCGAGCTTCTCCAGAAGCGCGAACGTATTCGCCGCGTCCTGGCCGAACGTCGGCTCGTCCAGCAGCAGAAGACGCTGCGCTTTGACCGTGGCGGCCGCTACGCTCAGCCGGCGCTTCTGCCCGAGCGAGAGCTGGTACGGATGCAGGCCTCGGTGCCCCCCAAGGCCGAACCATGCCAGCAGCTCCTCCGTCTTCGTACGGACCGCCGGTTCCGGCTCGCCGTCCCGGCGGAAATTAAACGCCACTTCGTCGTATACCGTATGCGCGACAAACTGCATTTCCGGATTTTGAAAGACGTAAGCAGCCATGTCGGCGACATCGTCGAATTCCCGAACCGTACGGCCGCCCAGCTCGTAGTGTCCTTCCGTCCGCAGCAGCTGCATCAGCGATTGGAGCAGCGTGCTTTTGCCTGCGCCGTTCTCGCCGACGACGGCGATCCAGTCGCCGGCGTCCAATTCAGCCGCCGCCGCTTCGATTTTCTTTGCCGGGCCGTAGTAACCGGCGAAGCGGTCCAGCCGGAGCAGCGGCTCCTTCGTCGCTGCTGGCTCTATCCGCTCCCGGCGCGCAGCCGCATTGCGCCGGTCGTAATCATCCCACACGCCGGGGTACCAAATGCCATACTCCTGCAGCTCGCGTTTATGCGATGCGAACACGGCGCCCGGCTCTCCGTCGGCCAGAATGCGCGCCTGCGTATCGAACAGCACGACCCGGTCGACGAAATCGACGATCTCGTCGATCTTATGCTCCACGATAAGCACCGTCTTGTCCCGGGTGACCCGTTTGACGGTTTCCCATACCTCGGTCGTGCCTTCCGGGTCGAGCAGCGAGGTCGGTTCGTCGAGAAACCAGACGTCCGGCTCCAGCGCCAGGAGCGACGCGATGGCGAGCCGCTGCTTCATGCCTCCCGACAGCGCGGCGATCGGGGTGTGCAGCTCCTCAAGCCGCAGGCCGACCTGCTCCAGGCAGCTCCGAATCCGCCGATCCATTTGTTCGCGCGGCACCTGAAGATTTTCGAGCACGAACGCAATCTCTTCGTCCGCATACGGCATGCAGAACTGCGCGTCGGGATCTTGGAACAAATAACCCCAAGACGGCGGAATGCCGATGCTGTCATATTTGACCGGCACATCGACCGCATGCGGAATCAAGCCGCTCAGCACCTGCAGCAGCGTCGATTTGCCGCAGCCGCTTGGCCCGAGCAGCAGCACCTTCTGCCCTGCATCGGCGCCGAAGCTCAAGCCGTCGAAAAGCAGCGACGGACTGCCGGGAAATTTCAAGCGCAGCCCCGATACGTGGGAGATCCGTTCCGCGCCGCTCATTTCCGGTCCAACGCCTGGTAATCGTCCAGGCTTGCCGGACGCACAAGCTGCGTGACGCCGGTTTTCTCCAGCGCTTTAACCAAAGCGAAGGCCAGCGGTCCGGTAATCAGGAACGAACCGACAAATCGCAGTACAATATACAAAGAGAGGTTCCACGGCTGCAGCTCGGTCAAGTAGCTCTTGAAATAGTCGAACACGAGCGCTCCCGCGCCGGACGCCATGCCGGCCAGACCGGCAACGACCGCGGTAAAGCGCTTGTAGCCGAACGCCGCGAAGACAAACTCCGCGCACAGCCCCTGCGCGATGCCGTAGGTCAGCGAGCCGACGGAGAACTGGGAGCCGAGCAGCATTTCCGCCAGCGCTGCGGCCACTTCCGCCAGAAAGGCGACGCCCGGCTTGCGGATGATCAAGAAAGCGACGGTCGACGCCATGAACCACATGCCGTATACGAATTGCTCCAATTGAATGCCCGGCACCGACGCCAGATTGTACACGTCTCCCCATACCCGGTAAATAATGCCGAAGACGACGGCGATGACGACGGTGACCAGAATGTCGGCCAGCTTCAAGCCTTTTTTCATCTGTTTCCTCTCCTTCGAAGAACTGAAAGTGTTATCCGGGATACAGCAACGTCGGTCTGCTCAAGCGGATCACGCCAAGATAAACGGCTGCGACGTCCTTGTCTCCAAGGACAATGCGCGTTTATCCAGGTCGACGCGAAGCCGTCCGTTACGGGAACTTACAGCTCCGCATCAAAAAAAGCCGCCCCCGTATAACGGAAGCGGCTCTTGTAAGCACATTTTTGATGCAAGCGTGCTGACGCTCTCCACTTCCCTACGCTGGTATCAACCAGATCAGGTTCAGAGGGTCTAGGATCTATCGATCCAATCTCAGCCCAAGCGGCTCCCCTAGTGACACACCTATATTACCACGGTTCACCAAATTGTCAATAAGAAAAGCTTCTTACTCGAAGCCTTTTCGAGGAAGAACCATTCGAGGTTTAAAGGAAGCTTTTCATACCCGTCGTGACATTTCTTGTCCGACGGCGACCAACGGGTTCAACTCCATATTTAGCCCTTCCGGACCGGATTCATGTCGAAATTTGGAGAAGCACTAGGAGAAATTTACCTTGTATTGAAAAATGACCGCGATCCTTTTTGGGAAACGCTTACGAACTATGGCCTTCTTTGTCGGATTCTGCTAAAATAAAGGATACTTGGCACTACCCGGAACCTACGCGCGCCTGTGGACCCGTATGCAGGTTGCAAGCGATGGAAGCGCTGTCTTCAACGGAGGAAAGGAGCCTTACTATGGACGAACTGCTTCGATCGCAGCTTGGGACGGAATCGATCACGACCGATATGGTGAAGCATTGTTCTTATTGCGTCATGATCTCGCCCGATCCGCTGCACCGAACTCCCGTCTACTGCATTAAATATTCCGGGTCAAACACCCCGATTCTGGTTAATTTGGCGACGTGTCTGACCTGCGGCGATTTCAAGAAGTGCGGGCTGCGCTTCGAGCAGCCGTGACCGCGCCGCAACGAAAGTTTTTGCGGACAAAGCTTTATATGCCCTGACCGTCTGAACGGAAGGCTCCTTCGGGAGCTTTTCTTGCGTTTTCGGACCTGTTTGGCTGTTGCTTTGTCTTTTGTTCTATGTCAAGATAAGCGTTGTACCGCATTTCCATATTAAAAGGAACAGGTGAACCATACCCTTATGAAGATTTCGTTTTTTCGGCTGCTGACCGAGCTTTCTTCCCGTAAATCGGTGTCGAGGCTGACAGGAGCTTTTGCCAAATCCCGTGCCAGCCGCGGGCTGATTCCCCGCTTCGCGAAAACATACGGTATCCGTGTGGAGGACGCGGAAAAAGCGGTTCATGAATACGGATCGCTGAACGAGTTCTTTTCCCGCCGGCTCAAAAGCGGACTTCGTCCGATCGACGCGGCGCCGGACACGCTGGTCAGCCCGGTGGATGCCATGATTACCGGCATCGGGCCGATCCGGGAAGGACTGATCGTGAGTGTCAAGGGACAGGACTATACCATTCAGGAGCTGCTCAACGAAAGCCCCCGGATGATCAATTATACGAACGGCTACTATTGCGTGCTCTACTTGAGCCCGACGGACTACCACCGGATTCACTCGCCCGTCACGGGCGACATTCTTGAGAAGGAGCATGTCCCCGGCAAGGTATATCCGGTCAACGAATTCGGCCTCCGCCACATGCGCCGCGTGCTCAGCCGCAACGAACGGCTAATCACCTACATGCAGCACGACGCGGGAGAAATCGCCGTGGTCAAGGTCGGCGCGCTGAACGTCAGCAGCATTCAATATGTCGTCCCGCTGCCGGACCGGCTGGAGCGCGGCGACGAGCTGGCTTACTTCGAATTCGGCTCAACCGTCGTTCTTCTGATGGAGAACGGCACGTTCGAACCGCGGGCCGCTCTGGAAGTCGGCAGCAAGGTGAAGGTCGGAGAAGCGCTCGGAACGTTTAAGCGCAAGGACTAGCGCATACTTACAGGCGGAAGGAGTCGTTTCTCATGAAAGTCCAAACCGGCCCGGCACCCGCGGTTCAGCAAGCTGTGCGGATGGATGTCAAGCCGACGGTATTTCGCATTCTGCTCGCCATCAGTCTGGTGCACCTGTTTAACGATACGATCCAAGCGGTGATTCCGGCGATCCTGCCGATTCTGAAGGACAAGATGAGTCTCAGCTACATGCAGTCCGGCGTGATCGTCTTCGCCTTGAATATGACCGCTTCGGTCATGCAGCCGGTTGTCGGCTTGTATTCGGACCGCAAGCCGATGCCGTACATGCTGCCGATCGGCATGATCTTTACCTTTCTCGGCGTCTTGGGGCTGTCGCTTGCGCCGAATTACGCACTCATCCTGCTGTCCGTTCTGCTGATCGGCGTCGGCTCCGCCATCTTTCACCCGGAAGGCTCGCGCGTCGCCTACATGGCGGGAGGCTCCCGCCGCGGCTTAGCCCAGTCGATCTTTCAAGTGGGCGGCAACTCCGGGCAATCGCTCGCTTCGGTCATGACGGCGCTCGTGTTCGCCCCGTTGGGGCAGCTCGGCGCCTTATGGTTTACGGCCGTGGCCGGGGCGGGCGTCCTCGTCCAGCTGTACATCTCCCGCTGGTACCAGAGATACGTGGAGGCCAATCCGCCGCAGGCCCGGAAAAACGGCTCCCGCGCCATGAGCCCGGCCCGCAAAAAGCAGATCGCTTTTGCCGTAGGCATGCTGATCTTTCTCGTATTTGCCCGTTCCTGGTACCATGCCGGCATTACGATTTATTATCCGTTCTTCTTAATGGACAAATTCGGCATCAGTCTGGAACGCGCGCAGATGTACATTTTCCTGTTCGCCGCCGCGGGCGCGCTCGGCACGTTCATGGGCGGTCCGCTGTCCGACAAAATCGGACGCCGAAACGTCATTTTTATGGCGATGCTCGGCGCGGCCCCGCTGGCTCTGGTGCTGCCTTATGCCAATGCGTTCTGGACTTACGTCATTCTGCTGGTGAACGGCTTCATCATCCTGTCGAGCTTCTCCGTCACCGTCGTCTACGCGCAGGAGCTGATGCCCGGCAAGGTCGGCACCGTGTCCGGCCTGATCACGGGTCTCGCCTTCGGACTCGGGGCGCTCGGCGCGGTAGGACTCGGCAGCTTGATCGATACCTTCCATCTGCCGCTCGTCATGCAGCTGGTCAGCTTCCTGCCGCTCATCGGCCTGCTGACGTTCTTCCTGCCGAGCGACCGTACGCTGAAGCAATGGGCGCAAGAGGCGGAGTAACGCACGCCATTCGAAAAGGCTGTTTCCCGACAGCCTTTTTTTGCTTATTGGCGTTCGTTTGCTACGTTGCTGACGCTGTCAACGCACCCTTCCCCGAATAAAATCTCCCCTCGCTTAGGCTTCTTTCATCCGTTCCACGCCCTGCCTGAGCTGCTCCTCGGACAAATGCGGAAAATTGAAGTACGCTCCGTATCTTGCTCCCGTCTCCGTCTCGACCCGCGCTTCCGACCAGCGGACACCGCGGACCTCGCAGGCGGCGCGGTAGTCCAAGTATTCGCCTTCCGTCCCCAGCCACCAGCCGAAAATATGAAGTCCCGCGTCGCTTTCGACAAACCGGAACCGGTCCGACAATTCGCCGGTGAGCATCTGCATGAACAAAGCAAACTTGCGGCTGTAGATCCGCTTCATCCGCCGCAGATGCCGCTCGTACTCTCCGGAAGCCATAAAAGCGGCCAGCGCCTTTTGCTCCAGCAGGTTGGCCGGATGCGGCTCGTACAACGCTTGGGCGCGGACGAACGGCTGCGCGAGCGAAGGCGGCAGCACCGCATAGCCGATGCGGACGTCGGGAAGCAGCGTCTTGGTGAAGCTGCCGACGTAGACGACGCGCTCCTCGCGGTCGAGCGTCTTGAGCGGCTCCAGGCTTTTGCCCCGGTGGCGGAACTCGCTGTCGTAATCGTCTTCGACGATGACGGCTTCGCACTCGTACGCCCACCGCAGCAGCGCCTGCCGCCGCTCCAGGCTCAGCACCGCCCCCGTCGGAAACTGCCGGGTCGGCGTCACAAACAGCGCCCGCGCCTCCCAGTCCGCGGGCACGATGCCCTGTGCGTCGACCTCCGCGTCGATGCACCGTCCCCCGGCGGCCCGGATGGCCCGGCGGATGCCCGCGTAGCCCGGCGTCTCGGCGACGGCCGGCTCGCCCGGTTCGACCAGCAGCTGCGCGAGCAGCGCAAGCGCCTGCATCGAGCCGCCCGTGACGGCGATATGCTCGGCCTCGACGGCGATGCCGCGGGCACGGCGCAGATAGCGGGCGATGCCTTCGCGCAGCGGCCCGTAGCCTTGCGGCGGGCATTCTCCGCGGCCCGCGCCGGAGACGGTCAGCTCGCGTACCGCGGCGTACAGGCAGCGATTCCACGCCTCGCGGGGAAAAGCGTCAAGATCCGGCGCGAAGCAGTCGAAATCGACGGCCAGCCGCGGAACCATGCGGCCTCGGGGCGAAGCCGATTCGAGCCGCTCCCCCCAGGCCGACAAGCGGTACGACGCTTCCGGACGGGCCGCCCCCGCGCCGCCCTGCTCCTCCTTGCGGAAAGCGACATAGGTGCCGCTTCCGGTGCGGCACTGCAGATAGCCTTCCGAGGCCAGCATCTCGTACACCTGATTGACTGTCCCGCGGGAGAGCCCGTACAGCCCGGCCAGCTCCCGGGTCGACGGAAGCCGCAGCCCGTAGGCGAGAACGCCTCCGGTTACCCCGTCGTGCAGCGCGTGATAGAGCGCCAAAAGCTTCGTCGGGTAACGCTCAAGATAAGCGTGGTAAGCGATGTGGAAGTGCATTACGAATATCATCCTTTCGAGCCGGAAAGGTTCATTTTGTAAGTGGTCTAATAAAAAAAGTCTAAATTGACTATTTTCTGTTGTCAATGATCAACAAGCCGTAGCAAAAGGAGCTATGACAAGGAA
>NZ_BILX01000137.1 GCF_004000785.1 Paenibacillus ehimensis NBRC 15659
AAAAGTGCTTCTGCAGGCAGCCACGCTGCGGCAGAAGCACTTTGCTTTTGCGGGATGCCGCCTGAACGCGTCCGGCGGCAAGATCGGCGATACGGCAGCCGATCACAAAATCTGCTCGCCAAGCAGGGAGGCGAGCAAATCGACGTCGAGCTGTGCCGTCTTCTGCCCCGTATCGAGCGACGGATTCACCTCGACCAGCTCGGCGGACGTCACGATTCCCGATTCGTGCAGCAGCTCAAGGACCAGGTGCGCTTCCCGATAGCTGAGTCCGCCTTTCACCGGCGTTCCCGTGCCGGGTGCTTCGACCGGATCGAGATCTCTTACCCCGAGAAGAACCGTGTGCTCCGGCCTGATCTTCGGGCTAAAGCCCCCGATTCGGGTCAGCCGTTCGTCGCCTTGTCCGAGACTTGCGGCGAGCGACATGCCGTGAATGTTGCCGGGTGGCGTCGTATCGGGCGTGTTCAAATCGGAATGGGCGTCGATCCAGAGCTGTGATCGCCCCCGAGAACGAGCGGGAAGCTTCCCTGCTGCATGATCCGGAAGACGCTGGCGGCCAGCGCTTATATTAGATTGTTTTTTTGTGCCGGCTTTCCGGTGGGAAGAGCATGGTCGCGAGGGCGACCTAAAGAAAACAACACTTCGCCTAGAATTTGTCGCTTCCTTATTCGGTGAAATGGGATTAAAACTTAATTAACAAAATATTTTTCACGCATCCCAGAAAATGGTTCATTATTCTCCGGCAAAAAAGGGGGGGAGCGCATACCATTTCCAATTCACGAAAAAGTCGGCAACTGCTCTTACCAGAAGGAGGACTGTTTATATTGGCAATGAAAAAAGGTTGGACATGGATGCTGAGCGCGGCGCTTGTCATGACTTCCTGGGGCTTTTTTTCGGCTTCGAAAACGGAGGCCGCCGGGGTTCACCCGTCGCTTCCGGATTGGTCTCATGCGGGCTATAAGGGCGGGGCGCCGCTGCCGACCGGAGGGACGGTCATCGATCTGACGGCCAAAGGCGTAAAGGCCAACGACGGCAAGGACGATTCCGATGCGCTGCAGGCGGTCATCGACGCGATCCGCAGCGGTTCGTTAACCGTGAACGGCGCTAAGGTCAGCGAGACGAACCGGGCCATTCTGCAATTTCCCGCCGGGGAGATCAATCTGAGCAAATTCATCCGGGCGGACGCCAGCTGGGTGACGTTTCGAGGCGCGGGCACCGATCCGGCCACGGGAACGAAGATCGTATTCAGGCCTGCAAGCACGTACGTATCGGACAACGGCCTGCCCGTCATCGACGGCAAGCTGTGGCCGGGGTACGGCGCTTTTCGCGTGGAAGACCGGGATAAAGATCCGGGTGAGCCCAACTATGAAGGCAGCATCAACTTTCATTGGAAATCCGGCGTCAAGGTAGCCAATGCCGGAGGCGGAACGAAGGGCGGCCATCAAATCAAGCTGGCAAGCGGAGGCGGCAAAAAATTCAAGGCCGGAGATACGATCTACGTCGGAGCGGCCAATACGGCGGACTTTTATCAAATGATGGGCGCGCCGCAACATTACTGGATCAACCAGCACATGCGCAGCCAAATGTTTAAAGTGACAAGTCTGAGCGGGGATACGCTGACGATCGACAAGCCGCTGGAGTTTGACATTCCGTACAGCAACGGCGGGGCGATTCTGGGAACAACCTACTACAGCAAGGTGATGCCGATCAAGCTCGTGGAAGGCGTCGGCTTTGAAAATTTTTATTTCACGCAAGATATCTCCTACACACAGTATCGCAACAAAAACGTTAACGATTACGACCCGGTCACCAATCCGAACGGCGTCGGCCTGAAATATACGAACGAGGCCCCGGAATACGCGATCCATGCAATTGTGTTTAAATGGGCGCAAAACGGCTGGGTGAAGGGCATCCGCACCTACATGACGGGCTCGCACCCGATTGTCACCGAATTTGCCAGATATATGGAGTTTCGGGATAACGTCATTTTCGGCTCGTGGAACAAAGGCAAAGGCGGCCACGGCTACTTCCGCGGCTCCAAATTGTACGACAGCAAAATTATGAACAATACGATCGACCGCGTCCGTCATCTGACGCTGCAGTGGTCGGCCACGGGCAACGTCGTTTCGGGCAATACGATGACGGTGGATATGAATCTGCACGGCGGCTGGGAGCGCCGCAATCTCGTCGAGAACAACGTCATCGCCGTTCCTTTCCGTCATCGCAGCTGGGGCGAGGGAGAAGGCGGCGCCGAGCCGGAAGGCGGAACATGGTACCCCATCTGGTACGGAGCGGGTCCGCATGCGTCCAAATGGTCGGGCTCGACCGGCGAGCAGAACGTGTTTTTCAACAACACGATGAGTAAGCAGGAGACGGAAGGCGGAAGCTACACGACGTATGCGCCTTACAACGACCCGCACCGGATCTATCAGATCGGCTGGGACGGAAGCAAGTGGGCGCACCTGGAGAAGCCGGCCGGGACGCTGATCGGCACTTGGACCGATAACGAGAAAGTGGACTATGCGCTCGCACCGAACAAAGGCGTCTACGACTGCTTGACGTTTTCCGGGAGCTCTTTGTTGGGGGGCGGAACGGCCGTATTGAATTGCAAGGGCAGCAATCCCGGGGATACGCAAGCGCCTTCAGTACCGGCGAATTTGACGGCAACCGGCGTCACGTCCTCCTCGGTGTCTCTGTCTTGGAGCGCTTCGACAGATAACGTCGGCGTCACGGGCTATGACGTCTACAACGGCGGAACGCTGGCCGCAACCGTAACCGGCACCGCCGCAACGGTCAGCGGGCTGAGTGCGAATACGACGTACACGTTTACGGTCAAGGCGAAGGATGCTGCCGGCAACGTATCCGCAGCGAGCAACGCCGTTAGCGCGACGACAAAGGGGGACACGCAGAACCCAGTGCCGGTGACGCTGACGGCAGCGGAAGACAGCTTCGTTCGAGGCGGTACGTATGCCAACGACAACTACGGCTCCTCGGATACCATGAGCGTCAAGCTGAGGGCCTCCAATGCCTCTTACGACCGTAAAGGTTACGTGAAATTCAATCTGTCTTCGATCGGCGGAAAGATCAACTCGGCGATCCTGAAGCTGTATGTCACGAATATTCATAGCAACACGTCGTCCTACACGCTGGAAGCCAGAGGGCTGCAAAATGACGCGTGGAGCGAATCGACGATGAACGGCGCGAATCAGCCGACGGAACCCGGCACCTCTGTAGGGACGGCAACCGTCAATCAAGAAGGCGTATACGTCAGCTTTGATGCGACCGCGTTTGTGAAAAGCCAATCCGATGGAGCCGTCAGCTTCCGGCTTGTAGGCTTGAACGAGGATTTGGGCGCCGATTACGCGACTAAGGAGCATGCCGATGCGGCGAGGCGCCCCGTTCTTGTCGTGAATGCAGAGGGGAGCGGCGGCGATACACAGCCGCCTTCGGTGCCGACCGGGCTGTCGGTTACGGGCAAAACCTCTTCCAGCGTGTCTCTCGCATGGAATGCCTCTACCGACAATACGGGTGTCGCAGCCTACGAGGTGGATAACGGACCGGCATTGGCTGCCACGGTAACAGGAACGACCGCGACCGTCGGCGGATTAAATCTGAATACGGCATACACTTTCACGGTCAAGGCGAAGGATGCGGCAGGCAACGCCTCCGGCGCGAGCCGTCCGGTCAGCGCGACGACGGATGCGGTCGGAGCCGGGTGCTCGGGCGCGTTAAATTCGACGCCGGCGATTCAAAACGCCATGAAAAATGCGAAGCCCGGCGATATCATCAGCATCGCTCCGGGAACCTACCTTGGCGACGTGTCGACGTCCGGGGATACGCCCAGAACACCGGATGATCCTTATGGGCCCGGACTGTTCTTTTCGCCGAAAAACGGAACGGCTGCCGCTCACATTGTGCTGAAAAGCTGCGATCCCGGGAACCGGGCGATTTTAACGGGAAAAGCGGTAAACGACGGGTCGTATGGCATTCATTTGACCGGGGATTATTGGGAAATCCGCGATCTGATCATTACGAATGCCCAAAAAGGGATTGTAGTCGATAACGGCAACAATAACCTGCTGAACAACGTTGAAGTGCACCGGGTCGGAGACGAGGGCGTCCATTTTCGGGACGGGAGCTCGTACAATACGCTGGAATACTCCAAGATTTACGATACGGGCAACTACCAGCCGGGGTACGGGGAAGGAGCTTATGTCGGCTCGGACGAGAGCTCGCCTTACGAGCATACCGTGATCGGGAATACGATCCGGCACACCGTCTTCGACGGCGGGATTACGGCGGAGCACATCGATATCAAGGAAGGCGCCGACGGCACCGTGGTCGAGCACTGTTATTTTAACGGAACCGGCATGACGGGCGACAACAGCGCCGATAGCTTCGTTGACGTGAAGGGCGTCAATTCCGTGATCCGTGACAACGAGGGCTACCGGAACGGGAATCCGAAGGTGGCGGATGCGTTTCAGGTACGGACACACGGCTCCAAGTACCCGACCGGAAAGGACAACACGTTTTATAACAATAAGGTGAATCTCGATAATGCGCCGGGATACGTTGTCTACGCCACGAGCGCCGCGACGGGCACGAAAGCGCACGACGACGTCAGAATCGGCGGCGGAAATCTATACAACAAAAATGTGAACAAGTAGAAGCGAGGAGCGGCTGTAGTTGGAAAACGAACGTGTGGGAGGAATGAGCATGATTGCGGCCAAGGCAAGACCGTAAAGAGCAAGCTGAAAAAGTGGTGTATCCCTCATTCGATTTGGAGGAAGATAAAGGCGCGGATTATGCAATCAAAGAACATGCGAATACGGCCATCGGTCCTGTTCTTGTCGTCAACGGAGGTTAATTCGGCATATCAACATGGAGGCATTCTCTCTTCGCGGGGGGATGTCTTTTCTATATGAATCGATCGCGCAATGCATTTACTATTTGGGAAATATAACCAACTATGTTAAAATAACAAGGAATCCTAAAAACATAGAGAGGGATATTCCAATGAACAAAGCGAAAGCAAATGAAACGGTACAGAGCAATTTCCTGAATACTTTAACCGAGGAGGGGATACCCGTTACCTTAATCACCAAAAATGGATTTCAGATGAAAGGGGTAGTCAAGTTTCATGATCAATACACAATTGTTCTGGAGGTGAATGGAAACGATACTCTGATCAACAAAGTTGCGATATCCACAATTATTGCAAGCAAGCGTGTGCCTATTTAACCGGTCATTTATTCATCAGATCCTATTCTATTCAACTTCGGCACAGCCTTTGAAGCCACTGCCCCTAAAAGGGGCTATTGTGTAAGGGAATGCAGATGCTACCAGCATCTGCATTCCCTTTTTTAGTTGTACATTGAACATACTTACAAGATGTAATTAGTCTGAAATGCCCATGAAATTCGACAAATACTTCCAATAGTAGTATTATAGATTCATGAAACGGATTGGGTGGTGTTTCTATGGAACTAATTTGGAATGTGATTGGGTTAGCTCTTCTAAGTTCAACTATATATTTATCTTTAAGAGTATTTTTTAAAAAAGTGGATTAAAACGATGCAAGTGCCGGGCGTACCCCATGATTGTTTCTTATGCAGCTTTATCACACCATTTACCGAATGGCGAAGGGGATTCGCGCATTTTGTTTAATCGTCCTGCCGGTCTTTCAGTTTCCTTGGATTCACCTCGTTATCGATATCGAGATCGTCTCCGAATGTTTTCTTGAACGCCTTGGAGATGGCATCCCATTTCACAAGCTTGAAATTCTGATTGATCACCGCGCCGTCCTGCAGATTTTGATCGTCCTGGGCAATAAAAATTCCTTTCGGATAAGCGTCGCCGAGTCCGAAGCTCAGAACGTCGATGCCGTCGGTTTCACTTGTGCCGTCGATCTTGGGGCCGTCCGCAATGACGAAGCTTCCTTTGTAGTCCGCGTCTTCGCGGTCGAACACGGCATAGCTGTTGCTGCCTTGACTCGAGGCAATAAGGTACCCGTCCCCGCCTTTGCCGTAATACAAGGTCAATCCTTCAACGTCGGCCGTCAGCCGCTTACCGTCAACCGCTGCGACCAGCTTGCGGGACTCACCGCCGTCCGGTTCAGCGCTGTATTTCCAGATGCCTGCCTCTTCTTCCGCGATGTACAATCGGCCGTATTCGTCGTCAGCGACCATTCCCTCCGATTGGGAGGCGAGCTGAAAGGCTCTGACCTTCCTGCCGTTCAAGGCGCCTTGACCATTATCATACAGCTCGTACTGCTCGAATTCCCCGGATTTACCGAGAACAAGCGCATAGAATTTTCCCGTTTTCAGGCTGTGATACAGACTAAACCCGTAAACCTCGCTCATCCCGGACACGATCGGCGTTCCGTTAATCTGCTTGAGCGCTCCGCTAGAGGAGTCAATGGCAAAAATATCGATGGTGTTCGTCGTCCGGTTCGTCGCTGCTGCAATGTCTACCTTTTTTCCGGCCAGAGGCACGCCGTAGCGTACGTCGATGTTGTTCATTCTGCCTACCGGATACGAATATTTTTGTTTGCCGTTCAGGTCATAGACTAGAATTCCGCCGTCTTTATTCGTGGCGATAATCTCGCTCTTCGACGGATCGGAAGGGTGTACCCAAATCGAAGGGTCATCGGCCGCATCGCTGCCGCTGCTTACGGCATCGGTCTCCGCTGCGGCAAGCACGCTGGCCCGGGGCTCGCCGGCTGCATAGGCATAGCTGCCGTATAATGATGTCGGGACTGCGGCCGGAAGTGCAAGGGCGAGGGCAAGAACGGCAACGACTGTGGACTTTGTTTTTCTCATCATGTTCACTCCATCCTATATTTTATAAATTTTCTATATTTAGGATAACAATAAAAGGTTAACGGTAGGTAAAGCGGATGTGAAGATCTTGTGAAACTTAGAGACATTCCCCCTTCGCGGGGGAATGTCTCTTTTCTTTGAATCGATGTAAATTTTGTGTACAGGCACTTTGCGCGGAGATTTCCGAGACCGTTATGATCGGCAAACATCTTAGGGGGCTGTTTTTCACTTTTCCAAGATAGCATTTCGCTACCGCTTGTTTTCACGAAACCTTTTCAACAATTTCATAGTATTTTCGCCTGTCCTGCACACTAGCAATCGGAATGAGGCCTGATATAGTTGCGAAGGAGATTTATAATTTTGATAGGAGGGGGAGTGCAGGAGAACCTGCAGAGAGTTGGTACGTACCAAAATTTCGATAGCATAATATATGATGATAAAAACAAAAAAAGGAAGAGACTTATTTTCTCTTCCCCATGGAAATCAACTATTTTTCATAGATAATTTCTCCGCCAATTAATTTTACACTGGAAGTCCTATTAGCGTTAACTAATCTGATTTTATACGTGCCGCTTGAACCTGCATCAGAAGGGTCACATTGCCAACCTGATCCTGTAAGTAACGGGGAGGAGACAAAATTATCATTTTTATCCCAGTATTGAATGTATAATGCAGCATCATTCTGTACTTCG
This sequence comes from Paenibacillus ehimensis NBRC 15659, assembly GCF_004000785.1. Lineage (GTDB taxonomy): Bacteria > Bacillota > Bacilli > Paenibacillales > NBRC-103111 > Paenibacillus_G > Paenibacillus_G ehimensis. The sequence continues at coordinate 7,511 of NZ_BILX01000137.1, forward strand.
ACACAAGCAGCGCTAATATTTGTAAAGTATTTTCCACCATTTACCCAAATGTAATTACTGAAACTCGATTTCGGCAAAATATATTGTTGATGCTGAGCAAATGCCGAAGTTGCAAAGGAAAGTACAAGGGATAAGGAAATTAGACCGACTTTTTTTGATAGTTTCATAAATTCAAACCTCCCAAATAATGGTGAATCATATTTCTAAAATACCATTAATAGATTGAGATGTAAATATATTGAACTAATAAGGAGCGCATAAAATGAACATCACTTTCTTTGAATTGCCCAGCTACCCGCCTCTTCACTATGCGGCAATCCATCAAAATAAAGCTAAAAACTATACCGTAAATGTTATCGTGGAACCCTTATTAAATAAGGGTTTTTCATATTAAAATCTGTTCCAAATTTCATTTAATAAGCGTGCTTTATCAAGTGAAATTAATAATAATCAAGAAACGATATTGTGTATCGGTTTATAAAGTTTTATTGTGTTCTTTGGGATATATTAAATTCAAAAATAATAAATTTTGATAGGAGATAGATAATGTCTCAAAGACATCATTACATACCACAATTTCATAAGGGCAGGTACATTTTAGG
>NZ_BILX01000138.1 GCF_004000785.1 Paenibacillus ehimensis NBRC 15659
GGCGGGGCCGATCGAGCCGCCGAAGGCGAGCTCGGAGCCGGATGCGACGGGCTCGCCGGTGGCGAAGCCGGGGTTTCAGACGCCGGCGGCTCCGGCAGGCGCCGGGGATCTGGCGCCGCCGGGACGGGCAAGCGATTGAAGCCCGATCGGCATGCTGCAAGAGCTTACATAGCTCATAGCTTCAAACTTTATCCTTGATGAATAAGACATTTCCGATGCGTTATAGCACTGGAGTTGAAGCCGCCTAAACCAATAGAGGAACTGAAGTCAGTTATTTATGTCGAATTTGGTGGGTTCACTTTATTTTTGTCGTATTAAGGCACCATAGTTCCTTTAGGTTTCACATTTTACTTAAACCCGGCTCATAGCGCATTTCTGTTCCTCTATTGGACTTAATCCGATTTGTGCATCCTTATCCATATCTGTTGGTATCGGCAAAGAAACGCGCTCGCCGCTTAAACATCTCAATTCCTTGGTACAGGAGGAGTCGCTCCTTTGGGTTTTGTGTCCATTCTCAGCTTTGCACATAAATTAATAGAAGAACGGGTGCAGCCGGGGGAAACCGTGATCGACGCTACGGCCGGCGGCGGAGTCGATACGGCGTTCCTGGCGCGGCTTGTCGGACCTTCCGGGATCGTGCACGCCTTCGACATCCAGCAGCAGGCGCTGGACCGAACGGCATCGCGTCTGGAACAGGAGTGTCCCGGCCGGGACGTCCGGCTTCACCTGCGCGGCCATGAAACAATGCTGGACGTCATCCCCGAAGAAAGCCACGGCCGCATCGGAGCCGTCATGTACAATCTTGGCTACTTGCCCGGAGCCAATCATGAAACCGTGACGGAACCAACGTCAACGCTTGGCGCCTTGGAGGCTTCCACTCAGCTTATTCGACGCGGCGGTATCATTACGATCGTGCTGTACACCGGCCATCGGGGAGGCCTGGAGGAAGCGGCCGAGGTCGAGCGCTGGGCCGCGGCCTTGCCGCAAAAGCATTTTCAGACGCTGCAGTACCGTTTTATGAATCAGATCAACTATCCGCCTTATCTTATCGCCGTCGAAAAAAGATAGTGCCGCGCGATAAATCCAAACCGATGCCTTCCCCGCTTTCGGTGCTTTTCAGCTATAGCAAAAGGCGGGGCGGATTGATATAATGCAAAATAGAAAAAAAATGAAAGGCCCGGTTTGCTCCGGTAAACCCGGCCCACCAGGATAAGGAAGTGGAGAGAGATGAAGCCGTATCCGTTGCAATGCAAACCCGAATTCAAAGAAAGAGTATGGGGCGGACGTGCGCTCGAACAGTTCGGGCTCGAACTGCCGGAGGGCCCGATCGGCGAAGGATGGATGATCGGCGATCACCCGAACGGAACGACCACCGTTGTGAACGGGAAGTTGGCCGGCATGGGACTCGATCAAATCCGCGAGCAATATGGGAGCGAGTTTTTCGGCAGCAAGGGCTTTTCGGAGAAAAACGGGCGTTTCCCGCTGCTCATCAAGCTGCTTGATTGCCAGGACGACCTGTCCGTACAGGTGCATCCGAACGATCATTACGAGCGTCTGCCGCAAGGCGAGCTGGGCAAAACCGAAATGTGGTACATTTTGGATGCTAAGCCGGGCGCTAAAATCATTTACGGGCTGAAAGACGGCGTGACCCGCGAGCAGCTGGCTCAAGCTATCGAGCAAAATCGCATCTTGGACTGCTTGAACGAAGTTATCGCCGAAGCGGGCGATTCCTTCTATATCCCTGCAGGCACCGTGCATGCGCTCGGAGCCGGTGTGCTGGTCGCCGAAATTCAACAAAATTCGGACAGCACTTACCGGCTGTACGATTACGACCGTCTCGGTCTGGACGGCAAACCGCGCGAGCTGCATATTGAAGATTCCTTGAACGTCATCGCCTACGAAAACTCGGGCGCTACGTATATGAAAACGAACCTGAACGCTTCCGGCGAATGGTTGACCCTGGCCCGCTCCCCGTTCTTCGTGACGGAAAAAGGCCGCGTCGAAGGAAGCTGGCCGCTCCAAACGTCGCCGGAGAGCTTTGTGATCCACATTATCTGCGAAGGCACAGGATCGATTCGTTGGGCCGACGGCGAGCTGAATGTGAAACCGGGCGAATGCTATCTGCTCCCTGCCAACCTCGGCAGCTATTCGCTTGAGGGCAGCATGACGGTCCTGCGCAGCTATCTGCCATAGACCACAGCAGCGGCTTCTAAAAAAAGAACACCCTGTCTTTTTCGTAATAAAGACGGGGTGTTCTTTCATTATTGCCTATGCCTTAGGCGCTTGTCGGCTCCAGCGCCAGCGTAAACGGCTGCGGCTTGGCCGAAGCGTCCGGCGGGAAGTACACAATGAGCAGCTGCTCGCTTGTCCGGTCCAGCTCTCCGCTTTGCAAATAACGGTCCAGCCGGAACGGCAACTTTTCGATCATGACATGCTTATGCAGATCCTTCTCCCCGATGCCCAGCGCGGCGAACGAACCGGATACCGCCTCGGGCCGCTCGGCAAGCAGCCGCAAATAATCCGACTGTCGGGGCTTGTCCAGCGTAAAGTCCCACCAGATTTTCCGCGGCTTGTATTTGTGGTTCAGGAAATAATCCAGCTTCATCAAGCCTTCGATGACATCAAGCTTGGCCGTTCCGCGATGCTTCAGGAACGCATGCAGCCGGGTGAACAAATCCTCAAGCTGGTGCCCGATTTTTTGCCAGCCCCGCTCCTCCCAATAATCGCCGAACTCTTGGAAGAAGTCGAAGGCCGACGTAAATTCGCGCTCGATCAAATACCGGACCGTATGGTCCATCCGGTGGGCGTTCCAGTATTTTTCCAGTACATCCTCTACCCGCTTGATCCGCACCAAGTCCGAGAACGGCAAAATGTTATTGCCGAGAATTTCATACGGCGCATGGTCCATATAGAGGTAGCCGTATTTATCCGCGTCGTGGCGCATCCCGGTGCCGCGGAGCATTTTCAGAAACCCGAGCTGCAGTTCCTCCGGACCGAGGGCGAAAACGTCGTTGAACGTTTTACGGAACGAGTTGTAATCCTCCTCAGGCAGACCGGCAATCAGATCGAGATGCTGGTCGATTTTGCCGCTTTCCTTCACCTTCGTCACCGTCCGGGTCAGCTTGGCAAAATTTTGGCGGCGCTTGACGAGGTTGTTGGTCAAATCGTTTGTAGACTGTACTCCGATCTCGAAGCGGAATATGCCTGGCGGCGCGTTCTCTGCCAAATAATCGAGCACTTCCGGCCGCATAATGTCCGCGGTAATCTCGAACTGGAACACGCAGCCGCTATGGTTTTGGATCAGGAATTCAAAAATTTCCATGGCATAGTCGCGTTTAATGTTGAACGTCCGGTCCACGAACTTAATCAGCTTCGCTCCGGATCGGATGAGATAAAGCAGATCGCTCTTGGTCCGTTCCATATCGAAATAACGCACGCCTACTTCGATGGAAGACAGACAGAATTGGCAGCTGAACGGACAGCCCCGGCTCGTCTCGAAATACACGACACGGTTCCCCAGACTCGGGACATCCTCCGCAAAGCGATGCGGCGTCGGAATGTCGTCCAAGGCCAGCTTCGGCCGCGGCGGATTGATGACGACTTGTCCCTGTTTGTTGCGGTAGGCAAGGCCGAAGACGCTGTACAGGGCGCGGTCTCCTTCCAGCTCGGTCAGCAGGTGATGGAGCGTCTCCTCGCCTTCCCCGACGACGATGAAGTCGACTTCCGGCAGCCGGTTCATCCAATACTCCGTATCGTAGGAAACCTCCGGGCCGCCCAAAACGACGATCAGCCCGGGCATGATTTTCTTCAGCATGCTGACCACGACGATCGTTTCTTCGATGTTCCAGATATAGCAGGAGAAGCCAACGACCTCGGGCTTGCGCTGGTAAATGTCGGACACGATGTTCATCGCCGGGTCCTTGATCGTGTATTCGGCAATCTGGATGCCGGGAAAATCGTTCTGGCTGAACGCCTTCAAATACCGCAGCGCGAGCGAAGTGTGAATATATTTGGCGTTTAACGTCGATAAGACAATATTTTTCATGGGAACTCCGTACCTCTTTACTTATCCATTTTCGTATCGAACAGTATCCCTATTCTACCGCGAAACGGAACCGAACACAAAAAAAGAAAATGGAACGCGACGTCCCATTTTCCAAAAAACTAATACAAGGATTCGCTGACGGGCAGGCTGTCCGGCTCGGGAGCCAGCGCAGCAAGCATGAATTCGTCCTGCCCCTCTTCCTTCCACATGTTGGCCTGGGTCAACAGCTGCTCCTCCACCTGCTCCTTTTGCGTTACCAATGCTTCGATATTGCCCTCGGAACGCTCGATATTGTCCTGCAGTCGATTGCGCTCCGCCAGTCTCTTGGCCAATTGGTACAAAATCATGATTTAAAAATCGTCCCTTCGCATCGAATATTATTGTCTTCATGTTACCGGGCAAACATTAAGACAACATTAGGAGAATATAAACAAAAGGTTAAAATTCTCCTTTTCTCTATATATGCAGCAAGATGAGCATAGTATTTCCCATTTTTAAGAAAAAAATGTGGAATTTTCGAGGCGAAAGAGCGAGCGCCGCCCGTGAAAGCTGCGGCCTGGACCGGAGTCCCCGCTGGCTTATTCCCAACGGAACGTAAAGCTTGCCACGATAAATGCGACGAGCAGCCAGCCGCCGAGCAGCGCCGCTTCGGTCCAGACGACGGAAAGCCCCGCACCTACGTTCATCACCTGACGCAGCGCCGTCGTCAAATGGGAGATCGGCAGCAGTTTGACGACGGGCTGAAGGAACTCCGGCATGCTCTTGATCGGGAAGAAGACGCCGCCCAGGAACAGCATCGGGAACGAGACGAAGCCGGCGATCGGTCCGGCGCTCTCCGGCGTTTTGGCCAGACCGGCAATAATAAAACCGATGGACATGAATGCCAGCGTCCCGAGCACGATGAAGCCGAGCAGCAGCAGCCAGGAGCCGTTCACTTGCGTGCCGAAAAAGAGCGAGCCGACGACCAGCACAATGACGGCCTGCAAGCCGTTCAGCAGCAGCCGCGCCGTAATCTGCGAAGCGATAAACGTCGAAGCCTTCAGCGTCGTGCTCTGCATCCGCCGCAGGATGCCCCGCTCCCGCCACGAAGCGATTTGTCCCGCCACCCCGTTCAGGTTGTTGGACATAATCATCATGGCGACGATGCCTGGCACCAGGAAGTCGATATAGCTGAGCTTCAGCGACTGCACGCCTTCCGGCCGGATCGTAATTTTCGGCGTATAGCCCGACAGCTTCTTGTCGATCCCGTCGATGGCCGGAGCCAGCACCTGCAGCCCGATTTGCGAGGTAGCGGCATTCGTTTCGTCGTAATACACTTTGATCGCCGCGGCCACCCCCGTGCCGCCTGGCTTCGTCAATTCCTCGTAGCCCTTCGGAATGACGAGCACAAGCTGGTAATCGCCGCGTTTCAGCGTCTCCAGCTCGGGGTTTACATCGGAGGCGGCGTTCAGCCGCAGGATCGGGTTGTCCTGCAGCGCCTTTATCAGCGCTTCGGAAGCGGCTGTCCGGTCCTCATCGACGATGGCGCCGGTGACGGAGACCGGATTGCCTTTGCCGAGAAACGAGCCCAGCATGACCATGAAGAAGATCGGAAAAAGCAGCGTCCAGAACAGCACCTGCCGGTTGCGGGCAAACAGCCGCAGCTGGGCAAGCGTCAGATGGATGTAAGCGTTCATGCTTCCCTCAAGCTCCTTCCCGTCATGTGGATGAATACGTCCTCCAGCGTGGCCGTCCGGGTCTGCAGCTCCTGCACGCGCCAGCCCTGCCCTTCCGCCCGGCCGATCAGATCGACGAGCGAGGTTTGCAGATGGTCGGTATACAGCACGAAGATATCTTTGCGCTGATCCACCTGCTTCACCTCACTTACTTCCCGCAGCGCTTCCGTTACTGCCTCCTGCCGCTCCCCGTCCCAAGCATCGGCGCCTTCCAGCCGGAATTCGATGGCGCTGTCGGATTGCAGGTTGCGGACCAGATTCCGGGGCGTATCGAGCGCGATTACCTGTCCGCTGTCCATCAAACAAATGCGGTCGCACAAGGTATGCGCTTCTTCCATATAATGCGTGCTCAGCACGATCGTTTTGCCGCGTTCCTTGAGCCTAAGCACGATGTCCCACAGCATCCGCCTGGCCTGCGGGTCCAGACCTGTCGTCGGTTCGTCCAAAAAGACCACCTGCGGGTCGTTCACGAGCGCCAGCGCAATCGCCAGACGCTGTTTTTGCCCGCCGGAGAGATTTTTGACACGGTCGTTGCGTTTTTCCTGCAAAATCATATCTTCCAGCAGCGGCTCAATCGGTACGGAGCTCGGGTAAAAGCTGGCGTACATGCGGACGATCTCGTGCACTTTCAGCAGATCGAACAGCGAGGTGGATTGCAGCTGGACGCCGATCACCTGCTTGACCTGATTCAGCTGCGTCCGGGTGTCAAAGCCTGCCACAACCGCGTGCCCTTCATCCGGCTGTCTGAGCCCTTCGATCATTTCCATCGTAGTTGTCTTGCCCGCGCCGTTCGGTCCGAGCAATCCGAACACCTCGCCCCGATATACTTCGAAATGGACGCCCTTCACGGCCGTAAAATCCCCGTACCGTTTCACTAAACCGTCCGCCTTGATCATCGTTTCCGCCATCGGCAACATCTTCAGCTCCTTTGGGGGTCGTTCTTGGAAAAAGCTACAGCTAGAGTATACCATCCGGCCGACGGGGATGCCTAATCTTAAACATGGAGCCCGTTTCGCCAATAAGGCCCGGTCATGGTATAGTAAGAACAGCGATTTGACCAGAAACGGAGAGAAAACGGCATGAGCACGGAATGGAAAAAAAACCGCGATTCTTCGCGTCCGCAAGGAAAAAGACCGGAAGCCGCACGCCGGCCCGGAGGGAAGAAATTTTCAGCGACAAACCGGCCCGCGACAGCTGAGGATCTGAGAGCCGGCGACCGGATCGTGGTGACGATCAAACGGATCGGGATTAACGGCGAGGGCGTCGGCTATTATAAGCGCAAGGCGGTATTCATCGACGGCACGCTGCCGGAGGAAGTCGTCAAAGCGACGGTGACGAAGGTCGAACCGAGCTATATGACGGCCAGGCTGGACGAGGTGGAAAAGGCTTCGCCGCACCGCCAAAAGCCCCCCTGTCCCGTCTATGACAGCTGTGGCGGCTGTCAGCTTCAGCATATGACGTACGAGGCTCAGCTTCGTGCCAAGGAGGAGCTGGTACGGGAAGCGTTCCGGCGGTACGCGGGCATGGAGGCGGCCCCGATCCGGCCGATTCTCGGCATGGACAACCCCTGGAGCTACCGGAACAAAGCGCAGCTGCAGCTCGGCCGCACAGGCGAGCAGGTCGTCGCAGGCTTGTACTCCCCGGGCACGCACAAGCTCGTCGACATTACCGGCTGCGCGATACACGATCCGGCGATCAACCGGGTCACGGAGACGGTCGCCAAGCTGCTTGGCGAGCTGGACATCCCCGTCTACAACGAACGGACCCGTCAAGGCGTCGTCCGCACCATCGTAGCCCGCGTAGGCCGGCAATCCGGCGAGATTCAGCTCACGCTCATCACCGCGGCGGACCGTATTCCGGACCGCGAGCGGCTCGTCCGCCGCATCCGCGACGAGCTGCCGCAGGTGACGACCATCGCGCAAAATTTGAATCGAGAAGCTTCTCCGCTCATTTTCGGCGCGAAAACGACCGTGCTGTGGGGCAAGGAGCGGCTGGACGAGACGCTCGGCGACGTCCGCTTCTCCCTCTCCCCCCGCGCATTCTTCCAGTTGAACCCGGAGCAGACGGTGAAGCTGTACGACGCGGTCCGTGAAGCCGCTGCGCTGACCGGGGAAGAGCTTGTCGTCGACGCCTACTGCGGCACCGGCACGATCGGGCTCTGGCTCGCCCCGCACGCCCGCGAGGTGCGCGGCATCGAGCTTATTCCCGAGGCGGTCGACGACGCCCGGGACAATGCCCGGGCGAGCGGCGCGGCGAACGCCCGCTTCTTCGTCGGGCGTG
>NZ_BILX01000139.1 GCF_004000785.1 Paenibacillus ehimensis NBRC 15659
ATCCTGAAAGCCGGAGGCGCGTACGTGCCGATCGATCCGGAATATCCGGAGGAGCGCATCCGCTATATGCTGGACGATTCGGGTGCGGAGCTGCTGCTTGTGCAAAGCGGGCTTCGGGACCGCACCGCGTTCACGGGGACCGTCATAGAGCTGGATGCGGAGGAAGCGTACAGCGCAGACGGCTCGAATTTGCCGCCGGTGTCGGGACCGGACGATTTGGCTTATGTCATCTATACGTCGGGAACGACGGGCAAGCCGAAAGGGGTCATGGTTGAGCATCACGGATTGTGCAATCTGAAGACGTATTATGACCATACGCTGCATATCGGGCTTCAGGATAAAATTCTCCAGTTCGCGAGCTATTCGTTCGATGCCGCTTGCTGGGAGTTTTTCCAAGCGTTGTTCTGCGGAGCGACATTGTATATCCCGACGTCGGAGACCATCCAGAACTACCGGCTGTTTGAAGACTATATGGCCGGGCACGGCATCACCGTCGCGGCGCTGCCGCCAACCTACGCGGTTTATTTGGACCCGGACCGCATGCCGAGCCTGCGCATCCTGTTCACGGCCGGCTCCGCTTCCTCGACGGAGCTGATCCAGAAGTGGAAAAACCGGGTGATGTATTACAACGGATACGGACCGACGGAGAACTCCATTGCCACGTCCATCTGGCCGGTATCGACGGACCCGATGGCGGATCGGATCATTTCTATCGGCCGTCCGGTTCCGAACCATCGCGTTTACATGGTAGATCCGCACGGTCATCTATTGCCGGCCGGCGTGGCCGGAGAGCTGTGCGTCGCGGGGGCGGGACTTGCCCGTGGCTATCTGCACCGGCCGGAGCTGACGGCGGAGAAGTTCGTGACGAGCCGGTTCGCGGAGGGCGAGCGGATGTACCGGACCGGGGATCTGGCGCGATGGATGCCGGACGGTAAAATCGAATATTTGGGCCGAATCGACCATCAGGTGAAAATCCGCGGCTACCGGATCGAGCTGGGCGAGGTAGAGGCGCAGATTTTGAAGGCCGCATCCACGGTCCAGGAAACGATCGTCATCGCACGTGAGGATGCTTCCGGGCAAAACCAGCTCTGCGCGTACTTTGTGGCGGATCGCGAAGTGGCCGTGAGCGAGCTGAGAAGCGCGCTGGCGGCGGAGCTGCCGAACTACATGGTGCCGTCGTACTTCGTGCAGCTGGAGCAAATGCCGCTGACGCCGAACGGCAAAATCGACCGCAAGGCGCTGCCCGCGCCGGAGGAAAGCCTGCGGGGCGGAGCGGCCTATACGAAGCCGCGCACCGCAATGGAACAGACGCTGGTCTCGGTATGGCAGGCCGTGCTGGGGACGGACCGGATCGGGATTTTGGACAATTTCTTCGATCTCGGAGGCGACTCGATCAAGGCGATTCAGGTAGCTTCCCGCTTGCTGCAATCCGGCTACAAGCTGGAAATGAAAAACTTGTTCGCGCACCCGACCGTCGCCGAGCTTGGCGGCTATGTGCAGCTTGCCGGACGGATGGCGGATCAAGGGGATGTCCGCGGAGAAGTGAAGCCGACACCGATTCTGCATTGGTTCTTCGAGCAGCGGTTTGCCGAGCCGCATCATTTTAACCAGGCCGTCATGCTTCACCATGAGCAGGGCTTTGACGAAGCGGCGCTCCGTCAGGCGGTGACGAAGCTTGCCGAGCATCACGATGCGCTGCGCATCGTCGTGCGGGAGAACGGCAGCGGGAAGTTTACCCTGCTGAACCGCGGCGTCGGCGAGGGCGAGCTGTACAGTTTGGACGTCGTCGACTTCCGGGGACAAACGGACTTCGCGGAAGCGCTCGAAGCGAAAGCGAGCGAAATCCAAAGCGGTATCGACCTGAGCGAAGGGCCGCTCATGAAGCTGGGGCTGTTCCGCTGCGACGACGGGGACCATCTGCTGATCGCCATTCACCATTTGGCGGTGGACGGAGTATCGTGGCGCATTTTGTTCGAGGACCTGGCGACGGGCTATGAGCAAGCGCTCAAAGGCGAGGCGATCCGCCTCCCGCAGAAGACGGATTCTTTCCGGACGTGGGCGGAGCAGTTGACGCATTACGCGAACAGCCCGGCCATGGATCGCGAACGGGCGTACTGGCAGGAAGTTGCGAAAGCCGAACGGCTTCCGCTGCCGAAGGATAACGCCGTGAGCGGACAGGCGGCGATGGCATTCCGGGATAGCGAAACCGTCACGGCGCAATGGATGGTCGAAGAAACGGAGCAGCTGCTGAAGCAGGCGAATCGCGCTTACAACACGGAAGTGAACGACTTGCTGCTGACAGCGTTAGGCATGGCGGTTCATGCCTGGACCGGGATGGAGCGGGTGCTCGTCAACCTGGAAGGGCACGGCCGCGAAGCGATCCTGCCGGAGCTTGACATTACGCGCACTGTTGGCTGGTTTACAAGCCAGTACCCGGTCGTGCTGGAGACCGGAGCGAATTGGAGCGTATCGCAGTCGATCAAGCGGGTGAAGGAAGGGCTGCGCCGGATTCCGAACAAAGGAATCGGCTACGGCATCGTGCGCTATTTGTCCGACCGCCGGGAGGGCTTCGAAATCGAGCCGGAAATCAGCTTTAACTATTTGGGGCAGTTCGATCAGGACGCGCAGCACAGCGCGATACGGGTTTCGCCGTATGCAGGCGGCGAATCGGTGAGCGGCAGCACCGTGATCAAGCATGCGCTGAATGTCAGCGGGATGATTGCCGGCGGCGCGCTTTCGCTGGATATCCGTTACAACAGTCGGTTGTACCGGAAGGAGACGATGGAGAAGCTGGCCGGATTGCTGAAGGCAAGCCTGCGGGAAGTGCTCGCGCAATGCGCGGCGCAAGAGCGGCCGGAGCTGACGCCAAGCGACCTGCTGTTCAAAGGGCTGACCGTGGAAGAGCTGGACGCGATTGCGGACCAAACCCGCCATGTAGGCGAAATCGAGAACGTGTACGCGCTGACGCCGATGCAGAAGGGCATGCTGTTCCACAGCCTGATGGAGCCGGATTCGGGCGCATACTTCCAGCAAGCCGCCTTCGACCTGCTGGGGGATTTCGACACCGCCTTGTTCATCCGCTGCTTGGATCTGCTCACTGCCCGGCACGAAGCGCTGCGCACGAACTTCTACACCGGCTGGAAGGAAGAGCCGCTGCAGATCGTTTACCGCCGGAAAGGCAGCGAAGTATACCTGGAAGACCTGCGCGGCATGGGAGAAGCGGAGCGGGAGGCGTATATCGCCGCGTTCACAAGCCGGGATAAAGCCCGGGGCTTCGATCTTGCGCAGGACGCGTTGATGCGCGTATCCATTCTGCGCACCGGCGAACAGGCCTACCGGTTGATCTGGAGCTTCCATCATATCGTGATGGACGGCTGGTGTTTGTCGCTGGTGACGAGCGAGGTGTTCGGCGCCTACTATGCGCTGGCGGAGCGGCGTGAGCCCGAGTTTGCCGAGGTTACTCCGTTCGGACGTTACATCGAATGGTTGGAGCGGCAGGACGCGGGAGAAGCGGCAGCGTATTGGAAACAATATTTGGCCGGATACGAGCAGCAGACGCTGCTCCCGAAAGCCGGTTCGGAGCAGGGGCAGACGGAAGGCTACGTGCCGGAGCAGCTGACCTGCGAGCTCGGCCAGGAGCTGAGCGAGCGGATGAACCGGATTGCGAAGCAGCACCAGGTGACGATCAATACGTTGATGCAGACCGCTTGGGGCGTGCTTTTGCAGAAGTATAACAACAACCGCGATGTCGTATTCGGCAGCGTCGTGTCGGGACGTCCCGCAGATATTGCGGGCGTGGAAAGCATGATCGGGCTGTTCATCAACACGATTCCGGTCCGCATTCAAACGGAAGCGGAAACGACGTTTGCGGACCTGCTGCGGGCCACGCAGGAGCAAGCGCTCCGTTCGGGCGCCTACGATACGTTCCCGCTCTATGAGATTCAGGCGTTGGCCGAGCAGAAGCAGGACCTGATCAACCATATTATGGTGTTCGAAAACTTCCCGGTGGAGCAGCAGGTGGAACAGCTTGGAGAAGGCGGACAGGCCGCTTTTGAAATCGCGAACGTCGAAATCGCGGAGCAAACGAACTACGATCTGGACCTGATTGTCATGCCGGAGGAATCGATCCAAGTCGTATTCCGCTACAACGCGCGGGTATACGATCAGGCGACGATCGACCGGATGCGCGGACATCTGGTCCGCATTATGGAGCAGGCGGTTGCCGATCCGAACCTTCCGGTGAGCGAGCTGGAGCTGGCGACGGCCGAAGAACAAGCGCAGATTTTGCACGTCTGGGGCGACACGGATGCCGATTATCCGAAGGATAAGACGCTTTACGCGCTGTTTGAGGAGCAGGCGGAGCGGACGCCGGACCGGGTAGCGGTAGTGTTCGAGGACGAGCAGCTGACGTACCGCGAGCTGAACGAGCGGGCGAACCGGCTGGCACGCACGCTGCGGGCTGAAGGCGTGCAGCCGGATCAGCCTGTAGGCATCCTGATCGAGCGCTCGCTGGAGATGATCGTGGGCATCTACGGCATTCTGAAAGCTGGAGGCGCGTATGTGCCGATCGATCCGGAGTATCCGGAGGAGCGCATCCGCTACATGCTGGAAGATTCGGGAGCGCAGCTATTGCTGACGCTGAGCCGTTTGCGGGAACGCGTTGTTTTCGGCGGCAAAACGTTGGAGCTGGACGATGCGGCGGTTTATGATGCGAACGGCACGAACCTGGAGCCGGCCGCCGGGCCGACTCATTTGGCCTACGTCATCTACACGTCGGGCTCGACCGGCAAGCCGAAAGGGGTCATGATCGAGCATCATTCGGTCATCAACCGGATTTTGTGGATGCATGAAAAATATCCGATCGGCGAAGCGGATACCATTTTGCAGAAAACGACGTTTACGTTCGACGTATCGGTGTGGGAGCTGTTCTGGTGGTCGCTGGTCGGCTCGAAAATGTGCCTGCTGTCCGTCGGCGGCGAAAAGAGTCCGGAACGCCTTTTGGAGGCGATCGGCCGCTACGGCGTCACCACAATGCACTTCGTGCCTGCCATGCTGCACGCCTTCCTGGAATATGCCGAGGAGCAGCCGGCCGAACGGCTTCGCGAGAAGCTGGGGACGCTGCGTCAAGTGTTTGCGAGCGGCGAAGCGCTGCCGGCGCAGCACGTAGCCCGCTTCCAGCAAGCGGTCGCTTCGATTCGCGGGGCGAGGCTGATCAACCTGTACGGTCCGACGGAAGCGACGGTTGACGTTTCGTATTTCGACTGCGAGCCGGACGGAGCGTACCCGATGGTGCCGATCGGCAAGCCGATTCACAACACCCGGTTGTACATCATGGAGGAGGGAACGACCCGGCTGCAGCCGATCGGCGTGGCTGGAGAGCTGTGCATCGCAGGCGTTAACGTGGCGCGGGGCTACTTGAACCGGCCGGAGCTGACCGCCGAGAAGTTTGTGCCGAACCCGTTCGTCCCGGGCGAGCGGATGTACCGGACCGGAGATCTGGCACGATGGATGCCGGACGGCAACATCGAATATTTGGGCCGGATCGACCACCAAGTCAAAATCCGCGGTTACCGGATCGAGCTGGGCGAGGTGGAAGCGCACGTTTTGAACGAGGAAGCCGTGCTGGAAGCGGTCGTCGTAGCGCGGGAAGACGGAGCGGGCCAGAAGCTGCTCTGCGCGTACTTCGTGGCGGACCGGGAGGTGGCGGTGAGCGAGCTGAGAAGCGCGTTGTCGGCGGAGCTGCCGAACTATATGGTGCCGTCGTACTTCGTGCAGCTGGAGCAAATGCCGCTGACGCCGAACGGCAAAATCGACCGCAAGGCGCTGCCCGCGCCGGAAGGAAGCGTACAGACGGGCGTGGCTTACGTCGCGCCGCGGACATGGGTGGAAGCGAAGCTGGTGCAGATTTGGCAGGAAGTGCTGGGCGCTGCACATGTCGGGGTAAAGGAAAACTTCTTCGACATCGGCGGACACTCGCTGCGGGCGACGACCTTGGCTTCGAAAATTCACAAAGAGCTGGACAAGCAGGTGCCGCTGCGCAGCATCTTCGAATACCCGACGGTCGAGCAGATGGCGCGCGTGCTCGAAGAGATGGAGCAGGTGGCGTATGCGTCGATCCCGGTGACGGAGGAAAGCGAGTATTACCCGGCGTCTTCGGCGCAGAAGCGGCTGTACGTGCTGAACCAGCTTGAAGGCGAGGCGCTCAGCTACAACATGCCGTCGGTGCTGACGGTGGAAGGACCGCTTGACCGCGGTCGGGTGGAAGAAGCGTTCCGCCGGCTGATTGCACGCCACGAGACGCTGCGGACCGGCTTCCGGCTGATCGACGGCGAGCCGGTGCAGCGGGTGGTTGCCGCCGAAGAGGTGGCGTTCCGCCTGGAGGTTGCGCAGGCGGACGAGCAGGAAGCGGAAGCGCATATCCGCCGCTTCGTGCGGCCGTTCGATCTGGAGCAGGCGCCGCTGCTGCGCGTTGGCTTGATCGAGCTTGGCCCGGACCGTCATCTGCTGATGCTGGACATGCATCACATCATCTCCGACGGCGTGTCGATGGGCGTGCTGACCGACGAATTCGTGCGGCTGTACGGAGGCGAGGAGCTGCCGCCGCTGCGGATTCAGTACAAGGATTACGCGGCGTGGCAGCAGGCGGACGTGCACGGCGAATGGATGAAGCGTCAGGAGGCGTACTGGCTGGACGTGTTCCGCGGGGAAATTCCGGTGCTGGACATGCCGACCGACTACCCGAGACCGGCCGTACGCAGCTTCGAAGGCGATACGGTGACGTTCGCCATGGGCCAAGCGGGAAGCGAAAAGCTGCGGCAGCTGGCGGCGCAAACCGGCTCGACCTTGTATATGGTGCTGCTGGCGGCTTACATGACGCTGCTGCACAAATATAGCGGGCAGGAAGACATCGTCGTGGGCACGCCGATTGCAGGCCGTCCGCATGCGGACCTGGAGCCGGTGATCGGGATGTTCGTCAACACGCTGGCGCTGCGGAGCTATCCGGCGGGCGAGAAGACGTTCCTCGGGTACCTGCAGGAAATCAAGGAGCATGCGCTCAAGGCGTACGAACACCAGGACTATCCGTTCGAAGAGCTGGTCGAGAAGCTGAACGTGAAGCGGGATATGAGCCGCAGTCCGCTGTTCGACACGATGTTCGTGCTGCAAAACACGGAGGAAGGCGAGCTGGGCATCGAAGGCTTGACGTTCAAGCCTTACCCGAGCGGACATGACGCGGTGAAGTTCGACTTGACGCTCAACGCCGCCGAGGCGGAGGACGAACTGCAGTTCAGCCTCCGGTACGCCGGGGCGCTGTACAAGCGCGAAACGGTGGAACGGATGGCGGGCCACTTCGTCCGGCTGCTTGGAGCCATTGCGGATAGTCCGCAGGCGAAGCTGGCGGAGCTGGAGATGATTACGCCGGAGGAAGCTGCTCAGCTTCAGTCGGAGTTTAACGATACGGCGGATGAACGATATCCGCAGAAGAAGACGCTGTATGAGGTCTTCGAGGAGCAGGCGGAGAGGACACCGGACCGGGCAGCCGTGGTATTCGGGGATGGGCAGCTGACCTACCGTGAGCTGAACGAGCGTGCGAACCGCGTGGCGCGGGTGCTGCGGGCACATGGCGTCGCGGCGGATCAGCCGGTGGCGATGCTGGTGGAGCGGTCGCTGGAGATGATCGTTGGGATGCTGGCGGTGCTGAAAGCGGGCGGCGCGTATGTGCCGATCGACCCGCAGCATCCGGAGGACCGGATCCGCTTCGTGCTGGAAGACAGCGGAGCGAAGCTGCTGCTGACGCAAAGCTGGCAGCAGGCCAAAGCGGTGGAGTTCCAAGGCGAGGTGCTGTGCTTGGACGAAGCGTGGCTGTACGAAGGCCCGGCGGAGGAAGGCGCGAACCTGGAGCCGGTGTCTACCGCGGACAATTTGGCGTATCTGATCTACACGTCGGGGACGACGGGCCGGCCGAAAGGGGTCATGATCGAGCAGCGGAGCGTGGTGAACTTCACGCTGAGCTTGTTCGAGCCGATCTATG
>NZ_BILX01000140.1 GCF_004000785.1 Paenibacillus ehimensis NBRC 15659
AAGAGGGAAGGCGAGCCGGCGTAAAGCCTCCAAGCTGTCCGCCGGCAGCGGGTCGTCCGGGAAGACGAGGAACACCGGAGCCGAGCGGCTTACGCTTCCGTGAGGCAGACGAACCCTCCGCGAGAGCGACAGGCAGCAGATGTCCTTGTTCGTGTAGACCGAAGGGCGGTTGGCTTCTTCGTCCGTCACGATGTGCATGACCCCGGTCCGGCCGTCAAGGCCGAATACGTAATCCTTCGTTTCGCGTACGCTGAGCTCGCCTTTTCCGAGAGGGTAACGGAGCGCTTTGCCGTTCGGAGCCGAGGTTCGCAGCCACCCGTAGCCGTCCGTCCCGTCGGGACGAAGGAACAGCTCGCTGAGCATCGATTTGTCCAGATACGTTCCCGTGTTCTGACGGATGTCCGTCATATAAGCAAGCACCGGTACCCCGGGGAGCATCAAATAATAGCTGTCCATGGTCGTCCCTTTGAACGTATCGTGGTTCCGGATCGATTGGCGGACCCGGATACCTGCCCAAACGTTGCCTTTTCCGTCGGAGAGGCGGACAAAGGCGGCGGAATGCTCTTCTTTGCGCACGGATAACGGTCCCATCTCGTCGAACTGGCCCGACAAGCCGCCGGTCCAAGGATTCCACCACGACTTCGCCCCGTATTCGGGAAACCCGGAAGCGAGCCATTCCCGACCCCCGGCCGAAAGCGAGCGCAGCCCGGGGTAATAGTCGGCCGAAGCGGAGATGCGGATGATTCCGTTATCGGCCTCAAGCACCGAGTAACCGGCTTCGGTCGATGCCGTGCTGCTTACTTCACCGCTCGAAACCGGGAACAGCGCGGCATGATACGCCTCTTCGTGCGCGCCAAGCCGCGCTTCCACCCGGACCACGCGGCAGCGGGAGGACGGCGGAGGCAGCATGAAGCGGGCTTCCGCCGCCTCGTCGCCGGATGCCAAATGCGCCCGCTCCGGTGTTTCTGACGCATCCATGTAGCATGCGGAGAGCTCGCCTTCCCATATGGTCTGCTTCGCATCCCGAAGCGTGACCGGCACTTCCTCCGCATCGGGCCGCACGAACGGATTTCCTTCATTAGCCGCCAGCTCCACATGGCGGACCGGCAGTGGAGTCGTTTCCTGTCCGATGCGTTTCAAGGCGAAGTCCCGGAACGAGGTCCAATCGTCGAACCCGCCCACAGACAGGAAAATCGTATCCGAGGTTTTTGTTTCTCCGGCTTCCAGCCGGCCCAAGCAGGTTTCCAGCTCCACATACCAATCGCCCATGTTTATCCGGTGGGTGCCGGACCAGCAAATCCCGTATGCGCTTCCGGTGCCGCGGGCGAAGAGCCAAGGCTCGGTAACCTTGGAGCCGTCCCAATACTCGTAATCGATGCCGTGCGAGTCGGTCGTTTCGACGATTTGACCGTCGTAAGGCAGAACGATCCCGTATAGGTCGGAACGAAAGCGCTGGGAGATCCACATTTCGCTGACGACCGGAGCGTCCGAGTCGTTTTCCAGCTCCTGCCACAGCTTCGCCGTGCCGTCGGCGTACAGCAGCGTGTGGAGATGCAGCAGCAGCTGCGGAAACGCATCCGAACGGTATGTATGACGGAAGCCGACCGCTCCCCGTTCCTCTTTGGGCTCGACCCGCACCGGCTTTTTCCGGGCAAATTCGGGGGAATACGGCTTGCCTATGGACGGCGGCAGCATCATGAGCTGTTCGTCCTTCCGGTTCCATGCCTGAAGGAACGCTTCATTGTGATCCTTATCGTATTCGATCCCGTAGCCGCTATTCACAGCAACCCGGTTGTTTTCCGTCTCTCCGGTAAACATCGCCCCGGGCCCGGCGAAGGCTCCGCCGACGAAGCGGGTGAACGTCACCTCCGGCCCGTTGTCCGGTACGGCCCGCACTTGAAGCCGGGCTTGGTAGAAGCCGTAGTCGAGCAGGCGGTACGGAACCGCCAACGAGATCCGCTCCTTCGCTTCCAAGCGCGCTTCGAAGCTCTTCCGTCCGAGCGCAAGCCAAGCTTGCTCCGGCAGCTCGAAGGAGAACGTGGCCGTTTCCGGGAAATGGTTTTGCATCTCGAGGTACAGGACATAATCCCCGCCAAGCGCATGCCTTACATCCGGCACCTGCATCTTCAGGCCGGCCGGAAATTTCGGCACGATGCCGACCTTGAGCAGCGCCTCGAGCCCGTTAATTCGAACCCGGGTCTGCACGGCAGGGCAGGTACGCCATTCGCTTTGCTCTTCCTCGATGGCTCCGACGAAAAAGCGCGCGGCGATCCGTTCCTCGCCTTCCACCTGCCTCTCGCTTTGCCAATCGAATGCGACATTGCGGTCCGATTCGCCCTGGAGCTCAAGCTTTAGCGGGGCGCCCGATTTGTTCACGATGCGGTATTCGATAACGTATTCGCTTCCGAACACCGGCTCGGCCTGCTCCGCGGCCGCGGACAGCAAGTAGTCCTCCGTTTCGATGAGACAGATGCCGCGGCCTCTGCGCTCGATATCGACGCGAAGCGATTGTCCGTTCTTGGACCATGCATAAGTGTATATATCGAAGCCGTTTTCTTTACGACCGTCCGGCTTCACTTCGATCGTCCGCGTCAAGTCGGCGTACCAATCGATATCGTTCAGATAAGGGGCAAGCGCCTCGCAAGCGGCCACCTGGGGGATGAAGTTCATGAAGTGCGTCGCGTCCTCGCGGTCTTCCCAGAAAAAGCCGCATTTCTTGTACAGGGGCACCGCCTTCATGTTGGCTTCCCAAGTGTACAAATCGACGCGCGGCCAGCCCAGGCGGATCGTTTCCTCCACCGCCCGCAGCACGAGCAGCTTGCCGATTTTGCGGCCGTGGTAGTCCGGGCGTACGTTCAACAGCTGGATGTACAGCGCGCCGGTATCCTCGCGGTATTCGCCCAAGCTGCAGTATCCGACGACTTGACCGCCGCAGACGGCCAGAAAGACCGCCATGGCATCCGAGCTTTCCTCGTCCCGGCGAATCTGCTCGGCTGTCCGGACGGCCGGTCCGCCGCCCCATTCGTCTTGGCTCCGGTTCCACATCTCGGCTACGCTCTCCGCATAATCAGGGTGGTAATGTACGATGTCCACATGCGTTGTCATTTTAGCTTCCACCTCGGCTCCAGTAAAATATAGAAGATACTGGATATACGTCCGAGGCGGGAGGAAGGTTGCAGATCCCGGGAAAAAGAAGGGGAAAACCGCTCCCGCGGCGAAGCAGTGAGCAGCAGGCAACGACGGATGCTGCGCACAACGACGAAAGGAGCGGGACGAACGTGAACAGACTGTGCATCATTCCTTGCGGAGCCAAAAAAATATGGGATACCGCCGCCGCGCCGTCAGGTCCTTGCCCGGCCAAGCAGGCGTACATTTCGCCCCTTCACCGAAAATGCCAGGCGTATGCGGACCGCTTTTTTGACCATTGGGCGATTTTGTCGGCGAAACACGGCTTTCTGCTGCCGGACGATAAGCTCTATGAAAATTATAATGTCGCCTTCGGCAGCGGTCACCCGGAAATCGTTTCATTGCACGAGTTGAAACGTCAAGTAAGCGAAAAGCGGTTGGACCGTTTTGAGGAAATTGTCGTGCTTGGCGGCAAAAAGTTTACCCGGATCGTTCCCGGGGTGTTTTCCGGGGAGACGCGGATCTATTTTCCGCTGGTCGGCAGCAGGGGGATCGGGGAGATGCTGCAGAAGCTGAACCGCGCTCTGGAACGCAGCGAACCGTTCGACGGCATGGTTGGAACAAGGCGAGGGAGCTTCGATTAAGAGGCCGGAGCTGCCCGCGATCGGACAGAAGCTCCCGCCGCCGTCGTATGGACGGAGCGGAAGCTGCGGGAGAGTCAGGACCCGTTCGGCTGCACATTCCGGCTGCTGCAAAATTCCTCGATCGTTTGAGCCTTCATGTCGTCCAGCGGGAATCCTGAAGGATAATTCGTATACATCAGCATGATTCCCTGGAGCGTCGAGGAGAAGTGAAGGGACCGTTTCCGGGGATCGGGAGCTCCCAGCTTCTCGAACATTTCGCATTGGGCCTCGAACTGCTCCGCGTAGGCGCCCAGCAGCCGGTTTCCGTGCCTGGCGACGACTTCATCTTGTCTCGGGCAGGTGAATAAATTCAGATAAAAGCGGAAGACCTCCGGCTGCTCCCGGACGTTGTCCAGCGCCCCTTCGACGATGTGGCGAAGCTGCTCGGCAGGGGTTTCTTTGGCGGCGGCGGCCTGCATCACTTCGAGAACCTCTTCGATACGAAGATCGACCATGGCGGCGAGGAGTTCCTCCTTGCCTTTGAAATAATTGTAGAGAAGGCCTTTTGAAATGTCCGCTCGCTTGGCCACATCGTCGATGGAGGCGGAGTGGAATCCTTTCTCGATAAAAAGCGCCATCGCCGCTTGCAAAATTTTGTCTCGGGCGGCGCGGCGAATCCGTTCGTTTTCTTCCGGCGTGCGGGGCATGTTGTCACTCCTCCAGAAACGGCAAAATCGTATCGGTAACCTCGCCGGGATGGGTTAGCGTAAGCATATGATCCGCGCCATCGATCCACACGAGGCGGGCATTCGGCAGCTGACCGAATCGCTCGGCGAGCGGGAACAGGTCTTCGCGGTCGAGCGTGCCGATCATAAACAAAGTCGGTGCCGCAAGCTCGTCCAGCCTTTCGATGGCGGGAGGCTGGGGCCATACCGATTCGCTGCTTTTCCATTCGAACCATCGTCCGGTGTTGTGTCGAATCATCTCATACACGAGCTCTAGGTGAGGGGTTGCCTTGACGACGTCATATGACGGTAAATCAAGCGAAAGCTCGGTCATTTTCTTTACATCCGGCGCCGCAGCGAGGACGCGTTGGAACCGCTCCTCGATGTCGGGGGCATTCCGGAAGCCCGTGACGGAGCAAGCGATGAGCGCAAGCTTGGATACCCGCTCGGGGTACGTCAGGGCGAAGTCGACGGCAATCTGGCCGCCTATGGAGTGGCCGACAAGCAAGGCTTTTTCCAAGCCGAAGTGGTCAAGAACCATTTTTAAATCCTCGATGTAATTGGCGGGCTCGACAGGCGCCGGCGATTGTCCGGCTCCCCGGCCGTCGAATGCGATAACCCGATAGCTTGCCGCAAGCCTCGGAACCATGAACTGCCAGGTGCGCAAATCCGCCCCGCCCCCGTGAAGCAGGACGACCGTCTCGTCGCCCGTCCCATGCATTTCGTAGTGAAGATCCATCGTTATTCCTCCTCCGACGTATTTTTTTTCCGCAACAGCGGATAGAGTGATGACCGGACCATGACGCGTAACAGAAGCGATGGGAAAAGATGCCAAGGTCCTTTGCAGTTTAGTATAATTTATGACTGAACGTACAGTCAATAAAAAATGGCCGTTGACATAGAAAAAGACCCGCAACGAGTGCGGGCCTTAATGCCGGATTGCCTTTTAAAATGGAATTCGTTCCGTGATAAACGCGTAGTCATGCTCTTCCGCCCAAGCTTTCAGGCTGCTCCAGAACGCCTCGCACACCAGGAAGACGCGGTCCGGGTCGGATAGCTCGCCGGACAGTACGAGCTGTGCCAGCGCATCGAAGCCGGCGGGCCGGTCGGGCAGGGTCAGCGCCTCGGGGATGACCTTAGCGCCGGTAGAGTAGGCCGTCCGATGATGCAGCCCGATCAGCATCGCGCCGTAATGCGCGGTTTCCATGGCCAGGTAAGGCAGGTACGTCCGCGGGCCTTGGGCGTTGGCATTGCGCCATTTGCCGGCGAATTCGAACATTTCGCCGACCAGAATGCCGCTGATGTTTTCCCGGAAATCGGCTTCATCCGGCGACAGGACCGCTGCTTTCAGCTCGGCGAAAAAGCCGTCCGGGTCGTAAAGCGGCAGAGCCGTAAGGAAAGCGCCGTGGGACAGAGGCCATGTATCCTCGACGGTCCGGGCGTACTGCAGCAGCACATCCTCACTGTACACGTTCACCTCCGCTTTCCAAGCCCCGGCCGCCCATTCGTGGCTGAAGTCGACCGGCTCGTCGCCCGAGCGGAGAACGCAAAGCATCTCGGTGTCCGAGAACGGCCCGTCCGTTCCGCGCGCCATGGAGCCGTAGAGACCGATCGCTTTTATTTTCCCGCCGTAAACCTGCTTAAGCCGACCGGCAATTTCGCGGGCAATCGCCCGTCTTTCTTCTTTGGTTACCGCCTGTGGTCCGTTCATTCGTTTGCACGCTCCTTGATAGGTTTAAGGTCGGTTATTGCGCACCGGATCGAACGGAGGCGGCGGTCCCCGGGATTAACGGGGGATTTTTAGGCGAGGCATGAGCATCGACCTCCTTTGTGGAAAAAAATGTACGTTTGCTACTCTTATAAACGTGTGGGCGGGGTTTAAGGTTTCAGGCAAAAGCGAAAAGCGTCCCGTTTTACTTTTATTCGGTTATCCTTTTTTGGGCCAGAGCGTGTAGCTGAAGCTCCATACAAAATCGATCCCCAGCACGAGCGCCCAGCGCCAGATGATGTTCCACAAGCTCGCCGTTCGGCTGTCATCGCCGACGAACCAGATCATGCCGAGCAGGATCAGGCAGCCGATGATCCAGGCCAGCAGGTGAAGAAACCATGTCTTCCGCTCGCGGCGGGCGTGGGCAGTGCCGTGCTTGGGCCGCGGCTCGGGCGCCGGAGCTCCTGCGAACCGGTGTGCGAACCGTTCGTCGGCCCACCGGATCATCCGGTGGCCGTAGGCGACGGAGACGCCGATATAGACGGCGGCGAGGCCGTGTACGAAGCTTGCGGTCGCCCCGTTGCGCAAATCAATGACGGTCGCGACAATCAGGATCAGATCGACCAGCGGCGTGGCCGCCAGCAGAAGGGCTCCCGTTCGTTTCAGGCCCAGAATATAGCGGAATATGAGTCCGGCGGCGACAAATACCCAGAAGCCAATTTCACAACCGATAATAAATGCGGCTATCGTCATGCAAGCAGTCCTTTCTTTTTTTTAATACAGTTGTGTTATTAAGCAGGATTTATTTTAGCACCATTGTATTAAAAAAAACAAGTATGCTATAATCGGCATATGCCTAAAATCGTAAATCATGAAGAACGACGGGAGCAGCTGGCGAAAGCGGTGTGGCGGATTATTCGCCGGGAAGGGCTTGAAGGGGTCAGCGTGCGCAGGGTCGCCGAGGAAGCCGGCATGTCTCTTGGCTCGCTGCGCCATTACTTCGATTCGCAATCGGCTTTATTGGCTTTCTCCATGCGGCTCGTCTCTGAACGGATAAAAAAACGTGTGCAGTCGCTTCCGCTGGATGGCGATCTCCGGGAAAATATCGAAACGCTTATCGGTCAAATCGTGCCGCTGGATGAAGAACGGCTGGCGGAAAGTCAAATCTGGATCGCGTTTTCGACCTTTGCTTTGACCGAGCCGGGCTTAAGGCCGCTGAGCCAAGAGATCCATGACTCGCTTCGGGAGATGTTCCGTAAGATCATTGACTCCCTCGCACAGTCGAAGCTGCTGAAGCCGGGGCTTGACACGGAGCTGGAAGCGAAGCGGTTTCACGCGCTGGTGGACGGTTTACTCGTACACGGCGTCATCGCGCCTGAGGCCATGCGTGCGGAAGAAATTGCGGGGATCATTGCGCGGCATCTGGACAGCTTGCTTGTGCAGCAGCGTGGTGCGTAAAGGATAAAGAGCCCGTCTCCGAC
>NZ_BILX01000141.1 GCF_004000785.1 Paenibacillus ehimensis NBRC 15659
CTTAACTTGCAAGGTGTTTTTGATCCCTGTCTCACAAACGGGGGTCAGTTCCTTCCTCCCTATCCATTTTTGAATAGTGTTCCCTAACCGCCGAAAAATACAAGATTAAAAAAAGAGGTCGCATTTTTCCGTACCCGTCAGGTCTTCTATCACAAATGTCGTTCGTTTGCGGCTTGGCTGCAAAAAGATTGCCGAGAAGAAGCCAGTGCATCTTCGGATCGCCGACGTGGCCGAACGCGAAAAAAAGCGCCTGACTCCTTTATGCAGGAGAGGCGCTTTCTTTGGTATCCGTATTATTTCCCGGCCACCGCGAGCTTCGGAGCAGCCAAAGGCTGCTTGCCTCTGCCGAAAGGCACAACCATCGGCGTGCCGAACAGCGGGTCCTCGACGATTCGCGATTCCAGGTCGAACACGCTGCGGATCAAGTCTTCGGTGACGATATCCTGCGGCCGGCCTTCGGCCCATACTTTGCGGTCTTTGATAGCTACGATATTATGCGCATAGCGGCAGGCAAGGTTAATGTCATGAAGGACCATGACGATGGTGCGCTGTTCGCTTTCGTTCAGCTCGTACAGCAGATCGAGCACTTCGATTTGGTGCGCCAGGTCGAGGTATGTGGTCGGTTCGTCCAGCAGAATCGTCGGCGTGCCTTGAGCCAGCGTCATGGCGATCCAGGCCCGCTGCCGCTGGCCGCCGGACAAGGAATCGACCGTACGCTCGGCGAGCGGCTTCATATGCGTCAGCTCCAACGCGCGCTGCACCATGGCTTCGTCTTCCTTGGACCACTGCTGGAGCCAGCTTTGATACGGATAGCGGCCCTGCTTGACAAGCTGCAGCACCGTCAAGCCTTCCGGAGCCGCAGGGCCTTGCGGAAGAATCGCCATGCGTCTGGCGACTTCCTTGGTGGACAGCGTCGCGATGTTGCTGCCGTCGAGCACCACTTGCCCGCTTTGCGGCTTGAGCAGCCGGGCCAGAGAGCGGAGCAGGGTCGATTTGCCGCAGCCGTTGCCGCCGATAAACACCGTTATTTTTCCTTTCGGAATCTTGATGTTCAGCTCTCGAAAAATGCACGTATCCCCGTAACAGAGGCACAGGTCGTTCGATTGGATGGCAGTCATAAGATCTTCTCCTTCGGTCTTGAAGCCCGGCGATAGGCGGACATGGCGCAGACGGAACGTTTTTCGGCCGTTTGGGACAAATTCCGCCGCTCCGTTTGGTCTAGTCCGGGCTTCTCTGTTTTACATGGTGTCCGTGTCAAGGCTTCACATCGAAATCGACAGGTCAATACGAATTAACGGTTGCGGCTGCGGTACAGCAAATAGACGAAGAACGGCGCGCCGATGCAGGCGGTGAATACGCCGGCAGGAATGTCAAGCGGCGCAAACAGCGTCCGGCCGGCCAGGTCGGACAGCAGCAGCACGATCGCTCCGATAAGCGCGGATACCGGCACCAGCGCGCCGAAGGCCGGGCCGACCAGCTTCCGGGCCATATGCGGCGCCATCAAGCCGATGAAGCCGATCGCTCCGCCGAACGCTACGGCGGCTCCGCCCAAGGCGACGCTGAGCAGCAGCAGCAGAAACCGTTGGCGCTGGACGGCGCTGCCTACGCTGCGGGCGACTTCTTCGCCGAGCTCCTGGATATTGACATGCCGCGAATAGACGATAATAAGCGGCAGCAGCACAATAAACCAAGGCAGCAACGGAGTAACGGACTTTTCCCAAGATACGCCGTAAATGCTTCCGGTCATGAACGTAAGCGATTGGTTCGCCAGAACGACAGGGCCGGAGATCAGCATCATATACGAGATCGAGCTCATCGCCGCCGCGAAGCCGATGCCGATCAGCACGAGCCGGAGCGGGGTAACGCCGTCGCCTTTCCAAGACAAGGCATACACGACGAACGTAGCGATGAAGGCGCCGGCGATGGCGAAGACCGGCAGCAGATGAATCGTAATTTTATCCGAGAAAAAGAAAAAGAACGAGACGGCTCCGAGCGTTCCGCCGCCGGTCATGCCGACCGTGTCGGGCGAAGCCAGCGAGTTGCGCACGACGCCTTGCAGAATGGCTCCGGCCACCGCGAGCGACGCTCCGACGAGCACGGCCATCAGAATCCGCGGCAGTCGAAGCGAGCGGACGATCATCTCGCTGGAATCGTCTCCGAAGCCGAAGACCGAACGGACGACTTCCCCCGGCGGAATATAGACGCTGCCGATGCCGGTGCTGAGAATCATGGCGGCAATCGTGATAAAGAGCAGCAGGAACGTTACGGCAAGCGCTCTTTTGCTGACAAGATACGAGAAAGCTTTTCCGCGGACGGCAAAGTATCGGCTGGATTGTCGGCTCATGAGAGCTGCCCTCCTTTGCGCGCGATATACACGAAGAAGGGGACGCCGATCAGGGCGGTCGTGACGCCGACGGGAACTTCCTTCGGCATGGCGATGAAGCGGGCCCCGACGTCGGCGCTAACCAGCAGCAACGCGCCGACCACGGCGCAGTAAGGAAGCAGCCAGCGGTGGTCGATGCCTACCAGATAGCGGACGATATGCGGCACGATGATGCCGACGAATACGACCGGTCCCGCTACCGAAACGGCGCCGCCGGCAAGCAGCACGATGACGACGGCTGCAGCGGCTTTGACAAGCAGAGTCCGTTGACCGAGCCCTTTGGCCACGTCCTCGCCCATCGCCAGCACGTTGATTTGCGGCGAAAGGAGCAGGGCGCCGGCCAAGGCCACGAGCATATAAGGCAAAACCGCGTTCAGCATCTCCATCGTCCGTCCGGCTACCGAGCCGACGAGCCAGAACAGCACTTGGTCGAACGCTTTGCCGCTGCCGAGCAGGATGCCTTGGGTCAGCGACGCGAAGAAAGCGGTGACGGCCGACCCGGCGAGCGTAATCTTAATCGGGGTCAGGCCGTCGCGGCCGATCGAGCCGAGAAAGTAGACGCCCCCGGCGCTGACGGCGGCCCCCAAAAACGCGATCCAAGTATACCGGGTCATGCCCGAGACGTCGAACAGGGCTACGGATAAAACAATGGCAAACGCCGCTCCGGCATTGACGCCGAAAATACTCGGCGATGCGAGCGGGTTGCGGGTAATGGCTTGCATCAGCGCGCCGGCTACGGCGAGGCTTGCGCCGACCGCGGCGGCGATCAGTGCCCGGGGCACGCGCGCCGTTTGGATAATGATATGATCGTTGGAGCCGTCAAACTGCGTATAGGACGCGATAACGCGATCCCAAGAATAATAGTTAAGGCCGAACATGATACTGGCCGCCATGGCCAGAGCGAGCAATACGAGAGCTGCGATCAGGCCGATGATTTTGGAAGAGCGACGATGAAGTGGATTGTGCATAAAAAGATAGCCTGCTTCCTGTCTTAACCTATAGTATAACTGCTTTCTTTCATTGTATGAGAACCATTATCAACTGTCAATGAATCTGAGAATCATTATCACAAAATAGTTGACAAGCAAGCGAATGCTCAGTAATATTAACCAAGTAAATGATAATGATTATCAATCATTTGCGGCATTCACAATTAACGAAGACATCAAGAACAACCAGAGATCAGGAGGTCGCACATGTTTTCCCTTAACCGGTCGTTTCGTCTGAAATCGGCGGCGCTGCTTGCCGTCGTCTTATTGTTGTCCGTTTGGCTGACAGCTTGCGGCCAGAAGCCCGCAGCACAGCCGGAGGCCCAATCCGGAGGAGCCACAGCCCCGGCTAAAGCGGACGGTCCGCGCAAAGTCAAGCATGCCATGGGCGAAGCCGAGGTTCCGGCAAACCCGCAGAAGGTCGTCATTTTGACCAACGAGGGAACGGAGGCGCTGCTTGCGCTCGGCGTGAAGCCGATCGGCGCGGTGCAATCGTACACCGGCAATCCGTGGTTCGATCATATCAAAGCCGACATGGAAGGCGTCAAAGTAGTGGGCGGCGAGCAGCAGCCGAATCTGGAGCTGATCGCATCGCTCAAGCCCGATCTCATCATCGGCAACAAAATGCGCCACGAAAAAATTTACGATCAGCTCAAAGCCATCGCGCCGACCGTTTATTCGGAAACGCTGCGCGGCGAATGGAAGGATAACTTCAAGCTGTACGCCGAAACCTTGAACAAAACAGCCGAGGGCGAGAAAATCATCGCCGCATTCGACAAACGGATCGAGGACTTTAAGCAAAAAGCCGGCAGCAAGCTGAACGAGAAAGTGGCCGTCGTACGCTTCATGGGCGGCAAAACCCGTTACTACTACGGCAATATGTTTACCGGCGTTATCTTTAAGCAAATCGGCATTGCCCGCTCCGATGCCAAGAACGACGAGAAGGCGTTCGAAGACATTACGAAAGAACGGCTGACGGAGCTTGAAGCCGCCGACCGGGTCATTTATTTCACCTACGAGACCGGCGACGGCAAAGGAACCAAGCAGGAAGAAGAATGGATGAACGATCCGCTGTGGAAAAATCTGAAAGTCGTCAAGAACAATAAAGTGTTCAAAGTGGACGATGTGATTTGGAATACGGCGGGCGGCGTCAAAGCTGCCAACCTTATGCTGGACGGCTTGTACAAAATGTATGACGTGAAGCCTTAATCGCCTATAGCAGCACCCGGTCCGGCCGTCGAAGCAGACGGCCGGCTTTTTTGTATTCTGTAATTTATTGGTGCTATCCCGCTGAAAGTTCGTGTATAATGATGTCGAATATGTGGGCAGGAGGAGCGACCAATGATTTCATTTGAAAGGCCGATGGGGATCGGTTCGATTTTGGACAGGAGCTTTCAGATCTACCGCAAGCATTTTACGGTGACGTTCCTGCTGATGCTGCTGTTTTTCGGGCCGATTTATCTTTTGCAAAACGCAGTGCTCTTCGATATGAGCAGCGTTTCGCTCCTGCCGGAATCCGGGGAAACGATTGCCGATTCGCTTGACCGGTTCGCCGAAGCCAGCGGGTCTGGCGACGAACTGCGTATAGGGCTGCTGTTATTTTCGTTCTTGCTGATGCCGATTTATATGCTGGCCGTTTTTCCGGCTGCCGTTTCGTCGCAGCTGCACCTGGTCCGCGCCGCCGCCGAAGGAGCTTCCGTGGGCTTCAAGGAGCTGTTGAGAAGCTCGTTTTCCCGCTATTGGCCGATGGTGGGCAATACGCTGCTGTTCGGTTTGATCCTTATGGGCGTGTATGCGGCGATCTCGACCGCTGTCGTGTTCGGGGTTATTATTGTCGCTGCGGTATCGATCGGCATCGGCGCCGGCATTTCCGAACTGGGCTCCGATCCGTTCGGCAGCAGCATCGTGCTTGCTGTATTATTGATCGGTATGTATATGCTGGTCGTTTTGCTGATGATGGCAGGGATCGGGTTTTTCGCTATCCGTTTCGGTTTTTATTTGCCGGTCGTGGCACTGGAGGGCGCCCGATCGTCTCTAAGCAGGAGCTGGAAGCTGACCAAAGGGAACTTTTGGCGCATATTCGGCATCTACTTCGTCCTGTCGATTATTTACAGCGTCTTTATGCTGGGGACTTATGCGCTGCTGATCGCGGTATTTAAAATGTCCTTGCTCGGCCAATTGATCTACATCGTGCTGACGCTTCTGATCACGCCGATCTATATGATTCCTTATGCGGTAACCTACTTCGATTTGCGGGTGCGCAACGAGGGGGCCGATTTGGAGCAGATGCTTGCCGCCGGTCAGTCGTACGGGTCGTACAGCAGCCAGCCGGCGGAAACGGGAGATGGGGCCGGTCCAGCTGCGGAAAACGGCGGCTATGCTTTTGCTGCGGAGTCTGTGCGGCCGGATAGGCTGGTGCAAACGGCTGGAGCGGAGCAACCGGACGCGGGCGGCCAGGCTGCGGGAGCTGTGCAAACGGATGAAGCGGCGCAAGAGGCGGCAGCAGGGCAAACGAACGGGGCTGCACAGCCCGACGGTTCCGATCGGACCGGATCTGCCGAAGAAGCCGTCCGTGCTCCGGGCGTGAGTTCGCCTGTGGAAGACAACGGTTCGAAGGAGCCGGAGAAGAAAGATGACTAACGACGGTTGGAAGGCGGAAAAGAAACAGCTGGAGAGCATTCTGGAACGCGACGAATACACGGCGTATTTGCAAGGCGACGGACGGAATCCCGTCATCGAGTGGCTGGAGCGGATGTGGCGGAAGGTGCTGGATCTGTTCCCGGATATGTCCGTCCCGCCCGGCACTCCGAAGGTACTCGCCTACGTCCTGCTCGGCCTCCTGCTTGCCGTCCTTGTGGCGGCCATCGTCTGGCTGGTGCGCAGCCTGATCCTTGTTCGCCGCAGCCGGCGGCGCAGCGTGTTCCGCAGCGCCGCGGAGCTGGACCGCTCCTATGCCGCCTTGCTCCGGGAAGCGGAGGCATGCGCTGCCGAAGGCGACTATCCGGAGGCGGTGCGCCGGACGTTTCTGGCGATGCTTCTGCTGATGGATGAACGTCAATGGGTGCGGGCGGAGCGGTGGAAGACGAACCGCGAATATGCGGAGGAGCTGTACGAGCGGCAGCCGGGCGCGGTCGCTTCGTTTAAGCAGGCCGCTTCTTTGTTCGAGCTCGTCTATTACGGAGGGGGTACGGCGGGAGCGCAGGAATACGGACGGATGACCGAGCTCTTGGCACCGTACCGGCGGGAGGAGGCGGGCTATGCTTAAGCGGAACAAGCTGCAGATCGCTTTGGCGGTCAGCATCGTCGCATTTCTGCTGTTTGGATACGTTCTGGTGAAGCCGGATTTGCCGGATCATCCCCCGTATCTGTCGACGTCCGCAGACCTCGACGGTACCAAAGCGGTATTTACGCTGCTGAAGGAGCAGGGCGCACCGGTGAAGGCATGGAAGCAGCCTTGGCGGTCGCTGCCAAGCGGGGGCCGTCATAAGCTGATTGTCATTCAGCCTTATTCACTGGCGGCCAAGGAATGGGAAGAAATCCGCACATGGGTAAGCGGGGGCAATGAGCTGGTGCTGTTTCATGACGCCCCGGAACCATTGGATGCGTTCCCCCTCACGAAGACGGGGCAAGCCGGCTCCAACGCTGTAGCGATCACCGACTTGACGCGGCAGTCGGGCACGGGCACCGGACTCAGCGGGAAGGTCGCATCGGCCTACCGTTTGAAGGAAGCGACGGGCATAAAGCCGCTGCTGAAGGATGAGCGGGGCATTATTGCCGGACGCGCCGCAGTCGGGCAGGGCAGCATTACGCTGCTTCTCGTCCCGGAGTGGATGAGGAACGACCGCATTTTGGAGCATTCGCATTTTGAGCTGGTCCGGCCGTACATCCAGACAAGCCCGGAGACCGCGGCCCTATGGTTCGACGAGTATCATCACGGGCTTTACGAAAAACCGGGCCTGCTTGCGGTATATCCCGGCTGGCTGGTCGCCGTGCTGCTGCAGTTGACCCTGGGGGCGCTGCTGTGGCTCTGGTTGAAGGGCGTGCGCTTCGGGCCGGCCTACACGCCGCGCGCATGGACAGTGCGGCGCGGGGACGAGACGCTGCTCGCCGCCGCAGGGTGGTACGAGCGGCGCGGGCTGGCGCGGGAAGCGCTGGCGCACCAGGCGAGATATATTCGCGGCCTCATGCGCGAGCGGTGGGGCGTACGCCTCGATGCGACCGTAACGCAGGCGCTTGCAGCCGCCAAGCCGCACTTGAGCAAGGAGGAGCTGGAGCGGCTCGCG
>NZ_BILX01000142.1 GCF_004000785.1 Paenibacillus ehimensis NBRC 15659
GAGCCGCAAGTACGGCGGGACGGGGCTCGGCCTCTCGATCAGCCGGCAGCTGGCTTTGCTGCTCGGCGGAACGATCGAGCTTGAGAGCGAGGAGGGCCGCGGCAGCCGGTTCACGCTGTATTTGCCGCACAGCGGGCGGCTGGCTTCCGGCGCGGCCGAGGCGGCGTCCGCCGTCATGCCGTCCTCGGCGGAGGCGCCGGACCTGTGGCCGCAGCCTTCGCCGCTGGCACTCGAGCAAACGGCCGAAAGCGGGGAAGCGCAGGAGACCGCCTTCGCGGACGACCGCGACAGCATTGCGGAAGGCGACCGGGTACTGCTGATTATCGAGGACGATGCGCATTTTGCCGCGATCTTGCTGGACATGGCGCGGAGCCGGGGCTTCAAGGCGGTCGTCGCGCTGCAGGGGGATAAGGGGCTTCAGCTCGCCAAGACTCTGCAGCCGGATGCGATTCTGCTCGATATCCAATTGCCGGTCATGGACGGCTGGTCCGTGCTCGTGCAGCTCAAGAACGACGCTTCCACCCGCCATATTCCCGTTCATGTCATTTCCGTCGTGGACGAGGTGCATCAGGGACTGTCGATGGGGGCGATCGCCTGGCTGCGCAAGCCGTCCGGCAAAGAGCATTTGGAGCAGGCGTTTACGCACATTTTATCGTTCCTGAACCGCGACCTGCGGAGTCTGCTTATTGTAGAGCCGGACGAGGAGCAGCGCGAGAGCTTGGTTAACCTGATCGCTCATGACGATGTCCGAATTACGGCCGTAGCAAGCGGCGAGGAGGCGCTGGAGGTGCTGGCGGCGCAGCCGTTCGACTGCGTGGTGCTCGATTACGGAATGACCGGGCCGTCCGTCTACGAGCTGCTTGACCGGATCAAGGCGGACGAGGCGCTGCGGCGGCTCCCGATTGTGATTTATACCGGCAAGACGCTGGACAAGAAAGAACAGATGCGCTTGAAGAAATATGCCGAATCGATCATCATCAAGGATGTGAAGTCGCCGGAACGGCTGCTTGACGAGACGTCGCTGTTCCTGCACCGCGTCGAGGAGAACCTGCCGGAAGAGAAGCAGCAGGTGCTTCAGAAGCTGCACAGCATCGAAACGGTATTCAAAGGCAAGAAGGTGCTGCTTGTCGACGACGACATCCGCAACGTGTTCGCGCTGTCCAATCTGCTCGAAGGCCTTGGCATGCAGGTGGCGTTCGCCGAGACCGGCAAACAGGCGCTCGATTCGCTGGACCGGGAGCCAGACTTCGATCTCGTGCTGATGGACATCATGATGCCGGAGATGGACGGCTATGAAGCGATGCGCGCCATCCGCAGCGATGAGCGATTCGACCGGCTGCCGATTATCGCCCTGACGGCCAAGGCGATGAAGGACGACCGCGAGAAATGCATTCAAGCCGGAGCCTCCGATTATATCACCAAGCCGGTTCATACCGAGCAGCTTCTCTCGCTCATGCGGGTGTGGTTGTACAAGTGAGCGGAGCCATGTACGATCAACGGGCCGGGGACTTGAGGGCGCTGCGCAAGCTTGGGGCCGTCTATTCGGAGGCGGACGGAGGCCGGGGCACCCGGGAGGAAGAGGAACGGGAGCGCATCGAGATCGCTTTGCTGCTGGAGGGGCTGTACCGGCTGTACGGCTTCGACTTTCGCAATTACGCGTATCCGTCCGTCCGCCGGCGCATCTGGCACCGCATTTACGCGGAGCGGCTGCACAGCGTATCCGGTTTGCAGGAGCGGGTGCTGCACGACCGGAGCTGCGCGGAGCGTCTGGTGGACGATCTGGTCATTCACGTGACCGAGATGTACCGGGACCCGAGCTTGTTCGCGGCGTTCCGGGAACGGGTCGTGCCGCTGCTGCGGGAGCTGCCCTCCTTCCGCATCTGGCATGCGGGCTGTTCGACGGGGGAGGAGGTATACTCCACCGCTATTTTGCTGTACGAGGAAGGGCTGTACGACCGGGCGCGCATTTATGCGACCGACATTAACGAAGAGGTGCTTCATGTGGCGGAGCGCGCCGCCTACCCGCTCAAGAAAATGCAGGAATATACCAAAAATTACATGCGGGCGGGCGGCAAGGATGCCTTCTCGGGCTATTACGGCGCAACCGGGGAGGTGGCTGTATTCCATCCTTTTTTGCGGGAGCGGATCGTATTCGCGCAGCATAACCTGGTGACGGACCGGTCGTTTAACGAGTTTCACGTCATCTTTTGCCGCAATGTCATGATTTATTTCGATTCGATCCTGCAAAACCATGCGCACGATCTGTTCTACGAAAGCTTGTGCCCGCAGGGGATTCTGGTACTGGGGCATAAGGAATCGATCACGTTTACGAAGCATGCGGCGCATTACGAGACGCTGGATCAGCAAGAGAAAATATTTCGCAAGATCAAATGAGGGTGGGGTTTGTATGGATGTACCGATCCGCATCTTGCTGGTAGACGATCAACCGGAGAACCTGCTTGCGCTTGAGGCGGTGCTGGAGGACCAGAACTATATTCTGGAGAAGGCGACCTCCGGGGAAGAGGCGCTGCGCTGTCTGCTCCGGCACGAATTCGCCGTCATCGTACTCGATGTGCACATGCCGGGGATGGACGGGTTCGAGACGGCCCAGTGGGTCAAATCCCGCGAAAAAACGCGGGCGGTGCCGATCATCTTCATTACTGCGGCTCCGGACGAGCAGGATCAGGCGTTTACGGCGTATTCCGTCGGCGCGATCGACTATATCGTGAAGCCGTTCGTGCCGCGCACGCTGAAATCGAAGATCGAAGGGTTCGTCAGCATCTATTTGGCGCAAAAAAAGCTGCAGCAGCAAACCGAGCTGCTGAACGAGCGGACCCGGGAGCTGCAGCGGGCGAAGGAAGCGGCCGAGCAGGCCGCCATGGCCAAAGCCAATTTTTTGGCGATGATGAGCCACGAAATCCGGACCCCGCTGAACGGGGTTATCGCCATGGCCGATCTGCTCGTGGAGACGGACCTGAACGCCGAGCAGCGTGAGTATGTTGATACGATTCGTCGCAGCGGAGCCGCGCTGCTCTATGTCATCAACGATATTTTGGACTTGTCCAAGATCGAGTCCGGGAAGATGGAGATCAAAGAAGCGCCGCTGAATCTGAGGACGAGCCTGATCGAAACGTACGAGGTGTTCCACGCCGAAAGCCGCAGCAAATCGCTGGAGCTTACGTACGATATCGATCCGGCGATCCCCGAATGCATCATCGGCGACGAATCGCGGCTGCGGCAGGTGCTGATCAACCTGGTCGGCAATGCCGTCAAATTCACCGAGCAGGGCGGCGTGCACGTCTCGGTCGCGGTGTTAAGCCATGCGGAAGAGCAGTTGGAGCTGGAGTTCCGCGTCTCGGACACGGGGATCGGCATCCCGGAGGAGAAGCGCGGCATGCTGTTCCAGCCGTTCACGCAGGTCGATTCGTCCTTAACCCGCAAATACGGGGGAACGGGGCTGGGGCTGGCGATCTGCAAAAACCTCGTGCAGCTTATGGGCGGCCACATCGCGCTAGCGCCGGAATGCCGGCGGGGGGCGGAGTTCGTTTTCTCCATTCGCGTCAAGGGCTGCGTCGAATACGACTGCATGAGCGCCGTCAAATGAAGGAAAATGCGGGGCACGGAAGGTTTCGGCAGCTTTGTGCCCTCCGTTACCCGAATCCCTACGTCCGTCCGCAACAATGCGGACAGCTCCATTTAACTTCCGGTTTAAAACATTTAACCTCCGCCCCATTTCCGCTCCCCTTCCGGCACGCTAGCGGCAGTGCGCATGAATTGGACATTTATCTCCTGATTTTGAAATAGATGCGAACTTTCTCCTCTCCTTGCTCTCCTGTCATGCCGTCGCAAAAATGATAAATTTGTTAAAAAATTGTAAAACTATAGATCAAACGATCCGTTCAATCCATCTTGAAAAAAGGCCGGCTCTTTCTTTGAAAGCTGCCAGTTTATGTTTCATAGACCAGGCGCCCGGTTAATCATAGGTATCGAACGAAAGCGACGAAACACTAGACCAACAGAGAGGTGCAGGTGAAATGATGAATTCCCAAGCATGTGTAGCTTTGCTGCTTGCCGGCGGGGAAGGCCGCCGGTTGGGCGTATTGACCGCATCCAAAGCGAAACCGGCGGTTCATTTCGGCGGTGCTTACCGGATCATCGATTTTGGCTTGAGCAATTGCAAAAATTCGGGCATCCGCTCGGTTGGTGTCGTGACTCAATATCAAGCCGCATCCCTGCATGAACACATCGGCAGCGGCACGGTCTGGTCGAACGCAGCGGACGGCATAACCCTGCTGCCGCCGCAGGACAGCGAATATGCGGGTACGGCGGATGCCGTGTACAAGAATCAAGCGTTCATCCAGCGGCACGAACCGGAGCACGTGTTGATCTTGTCGGGCGATCATATATACCGGATGGATTATCGGCGGATGCTGAAGCAGCACGTGGACAGCGGGGCCGACGCAACGATTGCGGTAACGCCGGTCGCATGGGAGGAAGCTCACCGCTTCGGCATTATGCGGACGAACAGCCGGGGGCGGGTCGTTGAATTTGCGGAAAAGCCGGCCCAGCCGAAAAGCAATCTCGCCTCGATGGGCATCTATATGTTCAAATGGTCTTATTTGAAACGGATGCTGGACAGCGACGCGCGCGATCCGCAGTCCTCCCGGGACTTCGGCAAAGACGTCATACCGGCCATGCTGCGCTCCGGCGGCAAGCTGCAAGCATACTCGTATGAAGGGTATTGGCGCGATGTCGGAACCGTAGAGAGCCTATGGGAAGCGCATATGGATCTGATCGGCGAGCAGCCGCGGTTCCGCTGCAGCGACGCCGCTTGGCCCATGCATACGCCCGCATGCGTCGCCGGACATTCCTACGTCGATCCCTCCGCCCGCGTCACGTATTCGCTGATCGCCGGCAACAGCCATATTTTCGGCCAAGTGGAACGCTCGGTCATCTCGCACGACGTGTACGTCGGGCGGGGCAGCGTGCTTCGCAACTGCATCGTGATGCCGAATGCGCATATTGGTCGGGGCGTCTTTGCCCGCAACGCGATCATCGGAGAAGGGGCGGTCCTGATGGACGGGGCCACCGTGGGAAGCTTGTCCAAGTCCTCGATCGCCGTCGTCGGCGACGCGGAAATGGTCATGAAGCAAAGCGGCAAAAAGCCGAAAGTATACATGCCGATCGGACAGCTTCAACTGGAGCACGTCCGGTAAGAAGCTTGATTAGACTACCGACAGGAGGAGGCGTTTCCGATGTTTCATTCGATCGTAGTAGCCAAGGGCGAGCAGGAAGTGAAGCAGGCGGTCCGCGATTTTCAATCGGCCGGCCGCGGCGTCGACCAGATTCAAATTTTGGCTCATGAAAATGTCCGGACGGAGGAGATGTTTAAGCCAAAGTATGCAAGCCGGATCGGGTTCGTTGGAGAATCGATGGCGCATACGGTAGCGCCGCTGTACAAGTGCGAGGGCATGGCGCTGCGGGAGAAGCTTTTGTCTCTCGGGCTGTCGATGTCGGCGGTCGAATACTACGAGAAGGAGATGGCGAGCGGACGTATTGTCATTGCCGTAGATGAGAATGTCATTTTAAATCCATAACTAAACGTCGGAACTCGATCCGTTGCCTGACACAACACGGGAGAGGTGATTCCAATGAAACGGTTGAGCAAATGGTGGTTGATCGGCGCGGCTGCAATCGGACTGACCGGGGCTTCCTGGAGCTCCGCCGAAGATTCGCCTGCGGCATTGGACAAGCTTTCTTATCCGTCTGCAATGGCGGCAACGGAGCAGGCGTTCACCGTGAGTGCGGCTGTTTATGAAGAAGCCGGTACCGGCGATCCAATCGCAGGGCCTGTCAAATGGCCGCTGGAACGGGTCAACGGGATCGCGGTTACGGACGATCTGAAAACGCTTTACGAAATGAAAGGCAGGCCGAATGCCGAGGAAACCGATCCCCTGTTCAAGGACGAGCGCATCCTCGTATACGACGACTGCCGGATCGGCCTTTACGATCAATTCGTCCAATATGTCATGGTTCCCGTTCAGGCAGGTACGATCGAGATTGACGGCAAGAAGCTGGAGATGAATGCGGACGCGCTGCGGCAAACGCTCGGCACCCCGGATTGGGTGGGCGAGGACGGGATCGTCTACAAGCGGGGACAACGGGCGCTTAAGCTGTTCTTGGACGAGGACACGGGGAAGCTGCTGTCCGTCCATTATTTCCATACGGCTACCGATTGAACCCGGGGAATAGCTCGGGCTTTCGGAACCGGTTCAACTGAAAAATCATATGCAGAATAAAGGTCAGGATGTTGTCTGGCCTTTATTTTGTTTCACGAACCTCATCGGGGAGGCACGGGCACGCTAGACGCCGGACACCGCAAAAAAACGCACGCGGCGGAGCCGGCGCGCGTGACGTGACGCAGGATTAGAACCTGGGCAATACGTTAGTGATGATGACCTTGGCCGCTTTTCGGTGAATCAGCGGGTTTCTCTGCGGGGTGCCGTGAAAAACTTCCTAAAATCTGCTATTCTACAAATAATCTTTTATTCAGGGGGAGGTAGAAGCGGATGGACAGAGACGCGCAGCAGAAGTTCCATGTGAAAGTGCTGAATACGCCGGAAGCGAACGTGCTGTTCTTATCGGGCGAGCTCGATTTGAGCACGGCCGAGCAATTTCGTTCCGTCGTGGAGCCGCTGGCGGGTCAGCGGACGGTGCCGCTCAAGCTGAACTTGCGGGAGTTGACTTACATGGACAGCACGGGGATCGGGATTTTCGTCTCGGTGCTCAAAAAGCGGCAGCCGGAGGAGTCTTCGTTTGCCGTGCAGGAAGTGCCGGCCAAAATCCGGCGGCTGTTCGACATGACCGGGTTGTCCCGTTACCTGACGATTGAAGGGGGCGGACTATGAAGGGGCAAACGGAGGCGGGTTCGAAAACCGTCGTCTTGTGCGTGCCGCTTCGGGCGGACGATCTGGTCACGGTCCGCTTGGCGCTGTATGGGGTGGCCGTCCGGGTCGGATTTTCGTACGAAGCGATCGAGGACTTGAAGGTAGCGGTAACGGAGGCTTGCAATTATGCGATCCTGCAAGCCGGAGAAAGGGAACCGCTGCCGATGCTGCGGCTCGTGTTCACGCTAAGGGAGACGGAGCTCAACATCCGGATTGGAACGGATTCGCCGGATGTGACGTTCGGGGAAGCGCTGCGTCCCGTGAAGCTGCCGCCGGAGGGGGCGGAGGCCTTGGAGCGCCTCGAAGACTCGCCGATTGGTCTTTATTTGCTGCAGGCGTTGGTGGACGAGCTTCGGGTGGAGCCCGGAGGCGGAGGCGCATCGGAAGCTATCGTCCTGAGCAAGCGGCTTGCGGCCGGGTGAACGGGCTTTTCGATCATGAGCCGGGGCTGGTCAGGCCGATATACCCTTTATGGAATGCAGCTTTAATCGAAAGGCCGCATCTCCTGTGCGGATCGCAGCAACGATCGCAGCGCAGGGGATGCGGCTTTTTCGCGTGCCTCGCTTACCGTTTGCCCGGGTCGTACGGCTCGCCAAGCGACGCGGGAGGATAGGCTCGGCCGACGGCGC
>NZ_BILX01000143.1 GCF_004000785.1 Paenibacillus ehimensis NBRC 15659
CGCCCCGCGAAATGCGATAGAGCAAGCGCTCGCATCGGTTTGGCAGGCGGTCTTGGGCGTCAAAACGGTCGGCATTATGGACAACTTCTTCGACCTTGGAGGCGATTCGATTAAGTCGATCCAAATTTCCTCCCGGCTGTTCCAGGCGGGCTACAAGCTGGAAATGAAGGATTTGTTCCAATTTCCGACCATCGCCGGACTTAGCGGGATCGTCCACCCGGTCAGCCGCATCGCGGATCAAGGGGAAGCTGCGGGCGGCGTGAAGCTGACGCCGATTCAGCATTGGTTTTTCGCGCAGGAGCCGGCCGAGCCGCATCATTTTAACCAGGCGGTGATGCTTTACCGGAAGGACGGCTTCGACGAAGCGGCGCTGCGTCAGGCGATGCGCCATATCGCCCGGCACCACGACGCGCTGCGCACCGTTTACCGCCGGGTGGAAAACGGCAGCTACGCGGCGTGGAACCGCGGGATCGACGAGGGCGAGCCGTTCACGCTGGACATCGCGGATTTCACAGGGGAAACGGACTGCGCAGCGGCGATCGAAACGAAGGCGAACGAGCTTCAAAGCGGCATCGACCTGAGCACCGGACCGGTTATGAAGCTGGGGCTGTTCCGCTGCGCGGACGGGGACCATTTATTGATCGTTATTCACCATCTGGTCGTCGACGGGGTTTCCTGGCGCATTTTGTTCGAGGATCTGGCGAGCGCCTACGGGCAGGCGGTCCAAGGCGAGACGATCCGCCTCCCGCACAAGACGGATTCGTTCCGGCTGTGGGCGGAGCAGCTGTCCCTTTACGCCGACGGTCCGGCCATGGAGCGCGAACGCGCCTATTGGCTGCAAATCGCGCAGGCCAGTTACGAGCCGCTGCCTAAGGACGAGACGCCGGACCGGCAGGGCCGACCGCTCCTTGCGGAAAGCGAAGCCGTCACGGCGGTATGGTCGGCGCAGGAAACGGAGCAGCTTCTCAAGCAGGCGCACCGCGCTTACAGCACGGAAGTGAACGATCTGCTGCTTACGGCCGTGGGCATGGCCGTTCACCGGTGGACCGGGATGGAGCGGGTGCTCGTCAATCTGGAGGGTCACGGGCGGGAAGCCATTCTTCCGGATATCGATATTACGCGTACCGTCGGCTGGTTTACAACCCAGTTTCCGGTCGTGCTGGAGATGGGCGCCGGCCAAGAGATATCGCAGCGGATCAAGCGGGTCAAGGAAGGGCTGCGCCAAATTCCGCAGAAGGGGATCGGCTACGGGATTCTCCGCTATTTGTCGGCTCCCCGGGAGGGCGAAACGTTCGAGGTACAGCCGGAAATCAGCTTTAACTATTTGGGGCAGTTCGATCAGGATATGGAAAGCAACGCGCTGCACGCCTCCCCTTATTCAAGCGGCGCGTCGATCGGCCAAAGCATGCCCAGAGCTTATACGCTGGATATCAACGGCATGATCTCGGGCGGCGTGCTCGAGCTGACGATCAGCTACAGCGGCCACGTGTACCGCAAGGAAACGATGGAGCGGCTGGCCGGGCTGCTGGAAGCGAGCCTGCGCGAGGTCATCGCGCACTGCGCCGCGAAGGAGCGGCCGGAGCTGACGCCGAGCGATATTTCGTACAAAGGATTAACCATCGAAGAACTGGATAAGCTCGTGGAAGAAGCGGAAGCTGCCGGCGAAATCGAGAACGTGTACGGGCTCACGCCGATGCAGAAAGGGATGCTGTTCTACAGTCAGTTCGACCGGCACTCGTCGGCTTATTTCGAACAGGTGACTTACGATCTTCAGGGCAGCTTCGATGTCGACGCTTTTGCCCAGAGCTTGAACCTGCTGGTACGCCGGCACGGGGCGCTGCGGACCAATTTTTATTACGCTCGGGGGGCGGAGCCGCTGCAGGTTGTGTACCGGAACCGGGACTGCGGATTTTATTACGAGGATTTGCGCGGGATGGAAGAAGCGGAGCGCAGCGCTTATGCGCAGGCTTTCGAAATCGCGGATAAGGCGAAGGGCTTCGACCTGAGCCGGGACGTGCTGATCCGCGTGTCGATCCTGCGCACCGGCGACCAAACGTACCGCTTCGTCTGGAGCTTCCACCACATCGTCATGGACGGCTGGTGCTTGTCGCTGGTGAACAAGGAAGTGTTCGAAGGCTACAACGCCATCCGGGAGCAAAGACAGCCCGAGCTGGCCGCCGCCGTGCCGTACAGCCGTTTTATCGAATGGCTGGAAGCGCAGGACGGCGAAGCGGCCGCCGCTTATTGGCGCGATTACTTGTCCGGATACGAGCAGCGGACGGCGCTGCCGGGAACGAAGCTGCGCGAAGCGGAGGGCTACGTTCCGGGCGAATGGACCTGCGGGCTGGGGAAATCTTTGACCGGGCGGATGAACCGGACAGCGAAAAAGCATCAGGTAACCGTGAATACACTGATGCAAACGGCATGGGGCATCGTTTTGCAAAAGTACAACAACACCGGAGATGCCGTATTCGGCAGCGTCGTATCGGGCAGGCCGTCGGACATTCAAGGGGTGGAAGGAATCGTCGGCCTGTTTATCAATACGATTCCGGTGCGTATCCGCTGCGAGGCGGAAGAGAGCTTCGCGGAAGCGATGAGAAGGACCCAGGAGCACGCGCTGGCCTCCAACGCCTACGATACGTACCCTCTGTTCGAGATTCAAGCGCTGACCGGGCAGAGGCAGGATTTGATCAACCATATCATGGTGTTTGAAAACTATCCCGTCGAGGAGCAGGTGGAGCAGCTCGGAAGCGCCGGGGAAGCGGCTTTTGAGATCGGCAACGTGTCGGTATTCGAGCAGACGAATTACGACTTTAACCTGGTGGTGCTGCCGGGCGAAGAAATCCGGGTGAGCTTCGGCTACAATACGCTGGCGTACGATGCGGACGATATCCGGCGGATTCAGGGGCATTTTATCCATATGCTGGAGCAGGTTACGGAAAACCCGCACCTTCGCGTGAGCGAGCTGGAGCTGGCGACGCCGGAGGAAAAAGAGCGGCTCGTCCGGGCGTTCAACGAGACGGCGGCGGATTATCCGCGGGAGCGGACGGTGCACGGCCTGTTCGAAGAGCAGGCGGCACGCACGCCGGACCGGACGGCGGTCGTCTGGGAAGACGAACGGCTGACCTACCGCGAGCTGAACGAGCGGGCGAACCGGCTCGCGCATGCGCTGCGGGCCGAAGGCGTACAGCCGGACAAGCTTGTCGCGATTATGGCGGAGCGCTCGCTGGAGATGATCGTCGGCGTGCTGGCGATTCTCAAAGCCGGAGGAGCTTATGTGCCGATCGATCCCGAATATCCGGAGGAACGGATTCGTTACATGCTGGACGACTCGGGCGCGCAGCTCTTGCTGCTGCAAGGCCGTCTGCGGGAGCCGGTGGCTTTTGACGGGACGATCGTCGGGCTGGACGACCCGCAGGCCTGCGGTGACGACGGTTCGAATCCGGAGCACGCCAGCGGGCCGGACAATCTGGTCTACGTGCTCTATACGTCGGGAACGACGGGGCAGCCCAAAGGGGTGATGGTCGCGCACCGCAGCGTCATTAACACCGTCAGCTGGTTCCATGCCCGGTATTTCGGACAGGTCCGGCCGCGCATGATTTTGACGGCGGAATACACGTTCGATCCCAGCGTGGAGCAAATGTTCGGCATGCTGCTGCACGGCGGCGAGCTGCATGTCATCCGCAAGGAAACGCTCTTGAGCAAGCGGCGTCTTTTGGATTATATAGCTGCCAATGAAATCCAGATTCTGGATCTTCCGCAGGCGCTCATGCGTGAGTTTCTGGCCGGGGAAGACGAAGAAAAGCACCCTGCCCTGCGCGTCTTAATTTGCGGAGGAGAGCGGCTGGAGGACTCTTTAAAAGAAAAACTGATCTGCAAAGGCTACGCGCTTCACAATCATTACGGCCCGACGGAAACGACGATCGATGTGCTTGCCGGTCCATGCGAAGCAGGAACCCCGGTTACGTTAGGAAAGCCGATCCATAATACCGCAGCGTATATTTTGAACCGCCATCGACAGCTGCAGCCGGTGGGCGTGCTGGGCCAGCTGTATATTTCCGGCGACGGGCTGGCCAAAGGGTACCTGAACCGTCCGGAGCTGACGGCGGAGAAATTTGTCCCGAATCCTTTTGCGCCGGGCGAGCGGATGTACGGCACGGGCGATTTGGCGAGATGGCTGCCGGACGGCACGATCGAATTCGCGGGCCGCATCGACGAT
The DNA here is from genome assembly GCF_004000785.1 of Paenibacillus ehimensis NBRC 15659. GTDB lineage: Bacteria > Bacillota > Bacilli > Paenibacillales > NBRC-103111 > Paenibacillus_G > Paenibacillus_G ehimensis. The sequence continues at coordinate 4,220 of NZ_BILX01000143.1, forward strand.
CAGGTCAAAATCCGCGGCTACCGGATCGAGCTTGGCGAGGTGGAGGCGCAGCTGATGAAGGTGCCGTCCGTCCGGGAAGCCGTCGTCGTTGCGGTCGCGGACGAGGGCGGGCAGCAGCAGTTGTGCGCGTATGTCGCGGGAGACCGGGAGCTTGTCATGAATGAGCTGCGGGATGCCTTGGCCGAGCTGCTGCCGGGGTACATGGTTCCGGCGTATTTCGTGCCCATGGAGCGACTGCCGCTGACTTCCAGCGGCAAAATCGACCGCAAGGCGCTGCCGGCGCCGGACGGAAGCCTGTGGACGGGCACGGAATATACTGCGCCGCGTACGGGGACGGAAGAACGGCTGGCGCAGCTCTGGCAGGAGGTGCTCGGCGTTCCGCGCGCCGGAGTGAAGGACAACTTCTTCGCCTTGGGAGGACATTCGCTCAAGGTGTTGGAGCTGGTGCGTAAAATACACCGGGAGACGGGCGTCGAGCTGCCGATTCGCGCCGTGTTCGAATCGCCGACGGTGGAAGGGCTCGCGCGCGAGCTGCTGAAATCCGAGCTGGAGCGCAACGCCGGTTATCCGGTTGTCAAGCTGAACGAGCGCGGCCCGCTCAACCTATTCTGCTTCCCTCCGATGATTGGCTATGGCCTTGCCTTTGCCGAGATGGCGAGGCTGCTGGAGGACCAATGCGTCGTCTACGGACTCGACTTCATCCAGGACTGCGGGCATGGGGAAGAGCTGCTGGAGCGCTACGTGGAGCATATCGTGAGCATTCAAGAGAAGCAGCCTTACGTGCTGCTCGGCTATTCGACGGGAGGCAATCTGGCGCACGAAGTGGCTAAAGCGCTGGAAAGCAAAGGCTGCGCGGTGTCCGACATCATCATGATCGATTCGGTCAAAAGCTGCGAAATCACCGGCTTCACCAAAAAGGAAACGGTCCAGGAAATCGATCTTCTTCTGGAGCAGATCTCCGAACCGTATAAGCAAATTTTGACCGAGACGCATAAGCAAAAAATATACGACTACGCCATGTATAAGAACGGGCTTCGGAATACGGGGACAGTCCGGGCCGACATCCACGGATTCGTGGCCGCAGGCACCGGCGCGGAGGATGCGGCGCAAGGGAACCGCCTCTTATGGATGGAGTCGACGGAAGGAAGCTATGCGGAATATCCGCTGATCGGCAATCACGACGAGGTGCTGGAATCCGGTTTCGTCGAAGAAAACGTCAAAGGCATTCAAGCGATCCTGCGGCAAATCATCGAAAAAACGTCCGATACCCGCTTGGCGTCTCATTTGGTATAGCGGTAGCGAACGAGGATCAAGCCAAATCCATCCCGATCGAACGGGGGCCTTTTTAAAGCCTGCGAATCGATCGGGATTCTTTTTTGCATGGTTGGAAAGCCGCTGGGACATTTTGCTTTTGCAAACGTTGCGTCTCCGGCTTGCGAAGCTGTGCTATAATGATGGAGGATAACGGTTCATGGGAGAGATGAAGCTTGGAGCAGTTGAAGGATGCAATCGATTTGAACAATATGAATGATTCCGATAATAAGCAGGGAACGCTCCCGCGGGTTCTGCTCGTGGATGGGATGGCCCTGCTGTTCCGCGCCTTTTATGCCACTTCCTACAGCGGATATATTATGAAGACGAGCGACGGGAAGCCGACGAACGCCGTATTCGGATTCGTAAAATATTTTTGGGATGCGGTACAGCGGTTTAAGCCGACGCACATCGTTTGCTGCTGGGATATGGGGAGCAAAACGTTCCGCAGCGAGCAATTCACGGAATATAAGGCGAACCGGGTCGATTGCCCGGAAGAGCTCATTCCCCAGTTCGACCTGGTCAAAGAGGTGACGTCCAGCTTCGGCGTCGTGAACGTCGGCATCCCCGGGTATGAGGCCGACGATTGCATCGGCACGCTGGCGAAGCACTTCAGTCAGGACGCGGAGGTATACATACTGACGGGAGATCACGATATGCTGCAGCTCGTGGCCGAGCGGGTGCGGGTCGTGATCATGAAGAAGGGCCAGGGCAATTACGCCGTCTACAGCCCGGAATCGCTGCTTGAGGAAATGCAGCTGACACCGAAGCAAATTATCGATCTCAAAGGGCTGATGGGCGATACGGCGGATAACTACCCGGGCGTCAAGGGCATCGGCGAGAAGACGGCGCTCAAGCTGCTGGTGGAGTACGAATCCATCGAAGGGATTCTGGAAAATCTTGCGCTGCTGCCGAAGGGCGTCCGCTCCAAGATCGAAACGCAGCTCGACATGCTGCACCTCTCGCGAAGCCTCGCTACGATCTGCTGCGAAGCTCCCGTCGCCTGCGCGCTGGAAAGCTGCTTCTGGGAAATGGACCGGCATTCGGTCCTGAGCAAGTTTGAAGAGCTCGAATTCAGGGGATTAATGAAATTGATCGGATAATGAAAAAGGGGCGGCCTAACTCATGGAACAACAATTTGCCAAACAATCGCGATGCTACAAAACGTCCCGGGTATTCCCGACCGATGTCAACAATCACAATACGCTGTTTGGCGGCAAGCTGATGGCTTATATTGACGATATCGCTTCGATTGCGGCCTCCAAGCATTGCCGGAAAAACGTCGTCACCGCATCCACCGACTCCGTTGATTTTTTGTTGCCCGTGCGGCCTACGGATTCGGTCTGCCTCGAATCGTTCGTCACCTGGACCGGCAAAAGCTCGATGGAGGTGTTCGTCAAAGTCATCACCGAGGACCTGATTACCGGCGAGCGGAAAATTGCGGCAACGTCTTTCCTGACGTTCGTTGCGCTGGACGAGAACGGGCGGCCCGTCCCGGTGCCGCAAGTCGTTCCGGAGACGGAGGAAGAGAAGCGGCTGCACGAAACGGCGAAGCACCGGGCGGAAATGCGCAGAATCCGCCGGGAGCAGAGCAAGGCCTTCGCCGATTATTTGATTACGGACTTTCCTTGGGAATAACCGCAGATTGAACATGAAACAGACCTCCGAAGGCTGCTGATGCGGCCCGGAGGTCTGTTCC
>NZ_BILX01000144.1 GCF_004000785.1 Paenibacillus ehimensis NBRC 15659
CTGGCATCCGAGTAAGCGACATCTCTCCACTCCTGAGTAGGTTGAGAGTCCAGGTACGCGGAGTATTGTCCCGTTATTACCTTTTGAGGATCATTGGTTATGGTCCCTGCTCCCGCCATGTAGTTAGTGCCTGAGTAGCTTCCTCGTTCAAAGGATTCTACATCATATATATTCTCATTTAGTCCATTGGAAATAGATGCTGTATCAAACTCGCTTACTAGTAAGGAATGATCTGCATAACCAAAAATTGATAATGCAAAAAACAACCATATACTTATAAAAGGTATAAATAATTTTCTTAGTAAATTTCTGAACAATAGAAAGTTACTGCTCTTGTGTGATACCACTTTTTCGATCTCCTCTCAACTTTAAACACAAAGTTCTATGTCTCATTTTGCCTGCTACTGCTGTTTCTAACCGCATACAATCTCCAAAGCGCCTCCCATGCATCTATTCAATTTACGGTTGTATTTTAACCAATTGAATCAATGCATTCTCGGTTGTCACTATTACGGTAAAATAACCTCTTTACCAACCATATTCCCATTACTATCGTATTTAATTTTGGTAATGGGAACTTTGCTATTATTTTTTTTGTATTTCGATTAATCTTCTATTCGTGTCGAACTTGTAATTTAATCCTGTGCTAATATCGATGTATTCATTCCATTCAATCCCTTTGATCTTAAACTCTACATTTTTGTACAGAACAAATCCTGTAGTAGCGGGACTGTTAGCCATAGTAGGATAAAGCAATAGTCTCGCTGTGCTGGATGTAGGTTTACCCGTGTGTTCAAAGTGCTGCCACTTGCCTTTTTTCGTATTGTCATAATATATTAGGTACTGTAAAGCCCCCTTCGCCTTGAGCGATGGCTGTATTCCCTGTTTGGGCGATGTTGGCATCCGATGAAATATACGCGTCAAAACTCCAAGTATAGGTTGTATTCGGATCCACCGGGATATCGAAGCCGTGCCATGTCCAAGGCAGATTTTGAGCATAGTCATAGCTGTATGTATTGTATGTTTTGCTCGTAAATACTCCTCCGCCTCTAGTAGTAAAACCCTCATTTGTCGTCGGTTGCGGAAAAAGATTGGATACCGTATCCGTTTTTCTAAAGTCTACGTTTTTATATAAAATGTACCCTGTTGTTGCCGGAAGATCCCCAAATGTCGGATATAGCAAAATTCTTGCTACATCAGATGCCGGTTTACCGGTAAACTCAAAATGCTGCCACGTTCCTTTGTTTGCATTATCGTAACGGAAAAGTGCCGGGAAACCGCCTTCTCCTTGGGCTATAAACGTATTTCCTACTGCCGCAATATCCGCATCCGGAGAAATATAAGCGTCCAGGCTCCACGTATATGTCGCATTTGGATCTACTTTGATGTCGAATCCATGCCATGTCCAGGTCGTTTTTTGCGCATAATCGTATTTATATATGCTATTGGCATGGGGCTCTGCAATAAACACACCGCCACCCTTGACACTAAAACCTTCATTATCCGAGGGCTGCGGATACAAGTTAGCTGCTGTTCCTGTCTTTCTAAATTCAACGTTTCTATACTGAATATAGCCTGTTGTTGCCGGGAGAAAGTCAATAGTTGGGTATAGCAGTAATCTGGCCACATTCGAAGTTGGTTTACCTGTATATTCGAAATGCTGCCATATCCCTTTTTTCGTATTATCATAATAAAACGAGGCGTCACCGAACCCTCCTTCTCCGTGAGCAATAAATGTACTCCCCGTTTCCGCAAGGTTCGCATCAGGGGAAATAAAAGCGTCAAAGCTCCAGGTATAAGTCACATTCGGATCAACTCCGATATCAAATCCATGAAATGTCCATGTCGTTTTTTGTGCATAATCATACTTATAGGCATAGTATTGCTTGCTGTTTATGATTCCGTTATCCCGCAGTGCAAATCCACTATTATCATTAGGTTGCGGAAAGAGATTAGTTCCTGACGGAAGGTCAAACGAATATTTACCAGTTGCTGAAGCATCAAAAGGGAGAAGAAGCAGTACTATAAAAAAATTCAAAAAAATTATCGAAAATTTTTTAAACCTGTTAGCTAAGTCCATAAAATAGTTCCTCCACATTTCTGCTGTAAATTTCACAGGACTATATTACTAATATTTTCCGTGTTAAATTATACCTTTGTCAGATAGTGTCTGTATATAGGGGATTATGTAAAAAACACAAATAATCTCCCCTTCACCCGCCGGTTCGGTGACCAAATGGGTGAGCCGATGATCTGCGCAAAACAAAAAAAGGGCAAGGCACGCTTCCGGCGGTTCCGGAATTCGCGTGCCTTGCCCTTTAGTTTGATCCCTTGCTGTTAAGGATACCCTTCCCATCGACAGCCGTGCCTGTACACTGCCGTCCTCTACCCCTTCAGCACATACGTCCGGCCGGCTTCCGTCTCCAATACCAGCACGCCGTCTCGGACCTCGACCGTTACCGCTGCGCCGTCCGCCATCACGGCCGATACCGCCGTCTGCGTCCGAATCCGGCAGGTGCCGCTGTGTCCGGCGCGAATCGTTGCTTCCGTCAGCCGGTGGCCGTCCCAAGTCAGGCCGACCTCATAGCCGCCTCGCGCCCGCAGCCCGTAGACGCGGCCCGAAGGCCAAGCCTTCGGCAGCGCAGGCAGCAGCGCCAGCTCTCCTCCGTGAGACTGCAGCAGCATTTCCGCGATCCCGGCCGTGCCGCCGAAGTTGCCGTCAATCTGGAACGGGGGATGCGCGTCGAACAGATTCGGGTACGTGGACTGAGCAAGCAGCGCCGCTACGTTGTCGTACGCCTTATCGCCTTCGCCGAGCCGCGCCCAGAAGTTGATAATCCACGCCCGGCTCCAGCCGGTATGTCCTCCGCCGTGCGCAAGACGCCGCTCCAGCGTCCGCTTGGCCGCTTCCGCCAGCTCCGGCGTGCGGTGAAGGTGAATCATCTCGCCGGGATGCAGCGCGAACAGCTGCGAGATGTGGCGGTGGCCCGGGTCGGCCTCCTCGTAATCCTCCAGCCACTCCATGATCTGGCCGTGCCGACCGATCCCGGGCTTCGGCAGCTTCGCCATGGCTTCCGCGAGCCGCTGGCGGAACGCCTCGTCCAGACCGAGCGCTGCCGCTGCTTCCCGGCACGCCTCGAACAAGGCGAAAGCGATCTGCGAATCCATCGCAGGCGCCATGCATAGATTGCCGGACACTCCGTTTGGCAGCACGAACTTGTTCTCGGGCGATATCGACGGTCCCGACAACAGCCGCCCCTGCCCGTCCTCCACCAAATAGTCCAGCAGAAACTGCGCCGCCTCCTTCATGACCGGATATGCCCGGTCCGCCAGGAAGGAACGGTCAAGCCCGAAGCGGTAGTGCTCCCACAGATGAAGCGACAGCCAGGCTGCGCCCATCGGCCAAATCGAGGCGCTGACCAGAATGCCCTCCACATGCGTATCGCCCCACAGATTCGTGTTGTGGTGCGCCATAAAGCCGCCGCAGCCATATACCTCCCGCGCCGTGATCCGGCCGCTTTCGCGCATCCGCTCGATCAAATCGAACAACGGCTCGTGGCATTCCTGGAGATGGCATACTTCCGCAGGCCAATAGTTCATCTCCGTGTTGATATTAATCGTAAATTTCGATTCCCAAGGCGGTGTGTAGCTATCGTTCCATATGCCCTGCAGCGTGGCTGCAAGCGAGCCGGGCCGCGAACAAGACAGCAGCAAATAGCGTCCGAATTGGAAAAAGATCTCCACCAGCCCCGGATCATCCTGCCCTTCCTTCACGCGCTGCAGCCGCTCGTCCGTCGGCAGGGACGCCGTCGCTTCCGGCTCCGGCTTCGCCAGCTCCAAGCCGACCCGCCGGAAATAGCGGACGTAATCCTCCGTATGGGCGCGCTTCAGCTCTTCGTACGGCAGCGATGCCGCCCTAGCTGCCTGCTCCAGACAGACGGCTTTCGGATCGTGATGCCGGAACGTCGTCCCCGCCGCAAGCAAAAGGGTCACCGCATCCGCGCCCTCTACCGAGATAAAGTCGCCGATCGTCTTCACGCTGCCGCCCTCGGCAACCGCTTTCAAGACGGCGCTGAAACGGACGCCTTCCGTACCGCACTCGCCGGACAGGATCATCGTGTCCTCGCCGTATTTTTCGCTGCCCATATCGAACGGACGGCGCATCATATGCGTGCTGAACGTGAGGCTCCCCGGCCGGTCCGCCGTCAGTCTGACGGCCAGCACCTGATGGACCGCGCTGCTGAAATATTCCCGCGTATAGCGGACGCCGTCCATGTCATAACTGGCCCGTACGAGAGCCTGCTCCAGATCGAGCTCCCGCTCGTAGGCTTGCGTCGGCTTATCGTGCCCGAGCATGTACAGGAGCATATCGCCGAGCGGCTGATACGGATGCAAATATTTGGGCGCCGACATCAACGCCATCCGGGCCAGATGCTCCGCTTCCTGCTGCCTGCCCTCCATCAGCAGCCGCCGGATTTCCGGCACGTAGGCCCGTGCGTCGGGATTATTCGCTTTTTTCGGTCCGCCGTACCAGACGGAATCTTCGTTTAATTGAATTTTCTCCTGCGCCACCGTGCCGAACACCATACCGCCGAGCCGGCCGCCCCCGACAGGAAGCGCCTCCTCCCACCTGCGGGCCGGAGCCGAATACCACAGCCTCAATCGGCTGGAACGTTCCATCATCCGTCATCCCTCCTTATGCTCTACTTATTGTAGCCGATAGCTCGGTGCGGGGATATGTACTTTCTTACGATACATTTGGACAAAAATAAGGTCCGGGCCGAGGGGAGGTCCGCAGCCCGGCCTTTCGTTCGGCATGCGGGTCAATGCCGTCAAAGCGAGACTTGCTGCTCGCTCAGCCAAGCCGCGATATGCTTTTTGAACTTTCGCGCAGCAGGCGAAAGCTGCTTGAAGGATACGGCCGCGAGCACGATCGTCCGGTACGGGTCGCCTTCGAGCCCGATCATGTGAATGCCGTCCAGCGCCTCGTACAGCACCATCTCCGGCAAAATGCTGATCCCGAGCCCGTTTTTCACCATCGCCATGATCGCTTGATCTTCCAACACTTCGTATTTGATGTTCAGCGACAGCCGGTTGATTTTGATGATGCGCAGCAGGTCGCTTTCCTTGCCCCACTTCGGCATAATGAACGGCTCCGCTTGCAGTTGGGCAAGCGACATGACGTTCATCTCGCGGTAAGGGGACTCGTCCGGAACGATGCAGAGCAGGTTGTCCTTGGTCAGCGGAATGATGTCCAAAGGCCGGGCCGCCGTGAGCGAGAGGAACCCGAAATCGACCGCGCCGCTCGTAATCCAATCGTTAATTTCGTCATAGTCGCCTTCCAGCAGCTTAATCTCGATAGCCGGGTGCTCCGCCTGGAACCGCTTCATGATGCCGGGCAGCCATTGAGTGGAAATGCTCGTAAAGGTGCCGATCCGCACCGTTCCGGTCTCCAGCCCTTGAATCGAAGCGACCTCCTGCTTGAGCAGCTCGCTTCGCTGGATAATGTCCCGGACATGCTTCAGCACCCGCGTGCCGTTCGGCGTCAGGCCGATTCCGGCGCGTCCCCGGGTCAGCAGGGCGAACCCCCACTCGGACTCCAGACTGGCGATGGCATGGCTGACCGCCGATTGGGTCAGTCCGAGCTTCTCGGCCGTCCGGGTCAGGCTCCCCAGCTCGACGACCGTGCTGAATACCTCGTATTTGGCCAATGACATGGATCGTCCTTCTTTCCATGAAAATAATTCACATAATATATGATAAACATTCATTTTTCTTATTCATAGTGTACCGTTATACTAATCGATGTGTAAATACATATCGTGTAGGGAGCCGGACGGATGAGAACGGAAGTTAAAGCGGATTTGATGATGCTGGGAGCGACGATGCTGTGGGCGTCCTCGTATTTGTTTACCAAAGTCGGATTGCAGTCGTTGGAAACCTTTAATCTTATTGCCTTGCGGCTGCTGATTGCGTTTCTGTTGTCGGCGCTAGTCTTTCACAAGCGCGTCCGGAGCGCCGGCTGGTCGACGGTGAGCTCCGCTTTTGTGCTGGGCTCGATCTTGTTTCTCAGCTTCGTGTTCATCACCTTCGGGGTCCGGTCGACCTCCGCTTCGAACGCAGGCTTTCTTGTCGGTCTTTCGGTGATCTTCGTTCCTATATTGTCGATCCTTTTCCTGAGAAAAAAACCGGAGGCGCGCCTGCTTCTGTGCATCGGTCTCGCCATCGTCGGGATCGGCCTGCTGACGCTGACCTCGTCGCTGACGATCAATCAAGGGGATGTTTACTGCATGCTCGGCTCGCTGCTGTTCGCCGTGCATATGCTCGTGACGGGCTCGGTCGTCAAACAGGGGGATGCGATCGCCCTCGGCGTGCTGCAGCTCGGGTTCGCCGGACTGTGGGCGCTGTCCTTCTCCTTCCTGATGGAGACGCCGAAGCTGCCGGATACGTTCGATGCGTGGACATCGATTCTCGGCCTGAGCGTCTTGTGCAGCGCCGTCGCCTTCGTTCTGCAGGCCACCGTGCAAAAGTACGCCTCGCCTACGCGCACGGCGCTGATTTTCGGCATGGAGCCGCTGTTCGCCGCCATTTTCGCTTTTGTATTTGCGGGGGAAACGTTGACGTCCAGAGGGTACGTCGGCGCGGCGCTGCTGCTGCTCAGCGTGTTTCTCGCGCAGACCGATGTGAAGAAGCTGCTCGACGGGAAGCGGCTCGCCGTCAAGAAGCACCGGACGGTGAGCAAATAGCTTTGAACGATATAGAGGAACGCAGATGCCTTAACCCCCGCTAAACACCGGCGTTCTGAAAATAAGACATCTGCGATGCGCTAACCTAAACGTGCGAAGGCAAAAATATATTTTTCGACAAGTATATAGGAACATGCGTTCCTATATTAACCGTGATCCGATGAAAAAAGGCCCGATAGCGCATCCGGGTTCCTCTAATTTCGTAACGCACACTTTCGCGGCCGCGCGTCACGGCCCTGCGCATTCGCGCAA
>NZ_BILX01000145.1 GCF_004000785.1 Paenibacillus ehimensis NBRC 15659
ATGATATGAACAAAGTCAAACGTCATAATTACTTCCTTCAGTTTAGAGCCAAAGTAAAACGGATTAGCAAATACCACACAAAAACCTTTGTGGACGAAATGGAAGTATCCTTAACATGATCCAGAGGCCAAAGAGCCTCTTTTTTATATGCAGAAGCGGGATAACATTACTTAGGTTAACAATGACAAACTGTGTTTTTGTCCTTAAAAAACAAAAAAACTCATGGAGTCAGTTTCATCCATGAGGGTAATCAAATCTAGGGTCATTGAATGTTTATTTCATTCCTTTCATTAGCTGGTGATTACCTGCACCCGGCTGATATTTATAGGATCGGTCTTCTCTTTTGCAAAAAACACCAAATGGTATTGATCTAAGTCATATATAAGATAATAGCCATCATATGCTTCATTCCAATACTCTTTGTCGGGTTTTCTTAATGCGAGCTTTACGTCCTCTGCCGTCATCTGGATTTGAAGAGACTCAACAGGAACTGAAATTTTGTTAAGGATTGTTTCCGGTTTTAAAACATTATGATCTTCGCCACATGAATCATGACTAAAATAAAAGTCCGCCTCACTTTTGGAATGACCAAACGAATACGTCCAGCACTCTTCATTCGAGATTCCTTTAGGCTCCCCATACACCTCAATAACTTCTGAGTAAGTAGATTTTAACGGGACCTCCATACCTTTCATTTGACCCTTAATTGCCGCTTCTTTTATAGCTACTATCGACTGAGATTTTAATTTGTCGTTGTGCTCCCTCGAATCGTTTTGTGCATTACAGCCAATTAATACCCACATGAAAGCTATCAATAAGAATATCCTTATTTCCACAATAAGCCACATCCGTAAGTATTATTTCATAAATAACAAAAAAAAGATAGTTAGTATCATTATACCAACTATCTTTATCTTATATCATTTTTTTTCAAGATTTCGTTTAATAGTTGATCGGAAATATTGAAATGCTGTTTAAACGCAGTTCTTGTCCGCTCATGAGGTTGAAGATTATCAAACCAAGCGTCGAATTTCTCCTTGCCAACATGATTCATCATTAACACGTCAAGAGAATGCTCCTCGTCTTCGTATAGATGTAGCTCTTTATCGTTGCTTGCGCTACCGTCCATTTTAAAGGAGGATAACTGATTAGGGTAAAATAGCATTGGATCTATCGTTTCATTATCCGCAGGAAGATCCTTAGCTACATTATTGATGTCGAGACGCAAATGGTAATTGTTATCTTTACCCCCAGTTGCAGCCCCAGTATTCCCTGATACAGCAATTTTCTGGCCTTTCGATACTCTCTGATGCGTACTTACCTTCTGGGAATCTTTGGTTAAATGTAGATACCTTGAGATGAGGTTGTTATTCGTTTTTCCTGGTTCAATGGCTTTGTGGTCATGCTTTATGGTAACATATTCTGTTCCATTTCCATATTTTTCATCTAGGGTACCGGGGAAATCATCTGATAGCAAAAGAATAAATAAACCGCACAGGTTAATAATTTCTAGCAGGGCCTGATTGTTCACTTCGCGTTTGTCGCACCACTTATCAAATGGCGAAAGTAATTCGTCCATCTTGTTCACTCACTTTAGAGGAGGAGTTTCGAACCATACTTGATGACCATTCCACTACTTGTCCGATCATTTGGGCGGCACCTTTACCTACAGTATCGCCCAATTCTTGAATAATCCTACTCTTTGCTGCCGCTGCAATTTCCTCTACGGTAATTGCTATCTTCATCAGGGGGGTTAATTTGAAGTTATGTTGTCAACTAATTCAGCGGCTTCTTTATCCGTAAGCTTCATAGATGAAATAATGCGACTAACGTTAAGTATCTTATCGCCTAAATTAGCTATTTTGTTGGCTGGCACCTTTTTTGATTCAATAATTTTTATTGCATTATTTTCTATCTCAGCAGTGGACGGATGAGTTGTTCTATCCAATAATGCTCCTCCTGATTTGCCGATCCCCAAAGCTACATACTTATAGTTCGTCGCATCACCTGGGATTACGGTTTCATATGTGGAAATACCAGCTTTAAATGTGTGGTTGATCACAGCGTTTCCCAGTGGATTCGCTTTACTATCGTATAAGGTCAAGTTTCCCCCAATTTCATTGTCAGGTATATCGTTATCCAGTTGAAAGGATACCCTCGAATTCGAACCTTCCTTTGTTACGACAACATTTCCGTAAGTAAACGTGCCTCTAAGCGCTTGGTATGGCAGTCTTGCGGAAGCCACTGGTTGTACTTGCTCCGACAGCTGTACTGGCGCTGCTGGTTGTCCATTTTCTCCATAATTCACAATAATTTCTTTAGCGTTATCATCATATCCAATATTCATCTTCGTGTTTTCTGCTATAAAACGAATAGGGACGTAGGCGTGCCCGTTATAGTTGAGACTTGCGTATTCTTCGGGAAGCTGCTTTTCTACACTGTTAAAAATATATTTAACTGGAAAAAAGGACACCTCTGGAAAGTTGGATGCAAGTACCGAAGCACCAAGGGATAAACTTGCGCCAACTATTGCACCCATAACAAATTTTTTCAAAAGAAATCACCCTTTCATCTGATCCTTATGAATTAAACGATCTAAGCCAATGAAAAGTTACGCATTTTTCCAAAAAATATGCATCCCCCTCAATTCAAGGAAGATGCATATTTGATAATGAATGTTTAATTAAATCTTATGCTCACTTGGCTCTCGGTATAAGGAGTAATGAAATAAGGTAAAATCTTTGAGCCAGCAAGACTCCCATGACCTAAACTTTGAACAGTGGGCACATTGCTGTCCCAAACGCGATAGTAACTACCATTATTCCAATATACAGCTACTTTTGAAAAGCGAGCATAATTAAGTTGTGATCCGGAGCTTGTGTTTCCTTTATAATATTGTACATATCTATCTCCTTCTTTTATAGGAGGACCATCCGGTTCATAAGCAATGGATGCTTGTTGATAGACTTTGACGTCAGTGCCAGCAGTTGAAAAGTTTCTATTAGGTGCCCACATACTAATATGAGATAAGATATACCAATTGCCATAAGAACCATTCCATACCTCTAACTCAATATTCTGTGCCTCCGTATAGCTCCAAATTAGATATAAACGTGGAGAAACGTTCTTATTTATTGCAGCTGTGGGAGATTGATACCAACCATCAGCATCTTCGCCCGGCAACCTTCCACCTTCCCACCCTATTTCTCCAAGATACATGCATGGATACCAGATAGTACCGCTTGGATCTTCGGTGACAAGACCAAGATCCGCACCTGATTGTGAGGTATATAAACCGCCAAAAACATATGCAGATCTATCGTAAGTCTTATTTAGAGATACGGACGGAAGGTCAACAAAAGCCGTCCCCCTTGAATAGCCCGCATTTGTTCGTAGTTCCCAAAGTGCGCCCGTATTAGTTCTATCATTTATTGATGGATCTTGAGTTAAACTTTCTGGTTTGATCAATTCAGAGAGATTTTTAATGCCCCTTTCTTTTTGTAATCGCTCTAGTTGGATCTCGTTGTTTGGTTTACCAAGTAATTCATTACGGGGCTTCAGAGTTTTGTATTCTGGATTTACGGCTATTTTATTTTGCTTCAGTTTCTCAGCATCGGTTTTTCTATCAAGAAATCCTGCAACAAGGCTTTTCACATCGCTATCACTGACTTCTCCCGCATTGATGAGATTACTTATTATAGATTTGTGAAAAGGCTCTAGTTTTTGGAGTTCTTCTTGCTTGACTCCTTTTTCAGCAAGAAGTTTTTCCTGAGCAACTTGTTGAGTCTGGGGCGGCAAAGTATCCTTGGAGTCACTAGCAAAACTTGATGGTGTCATTAGAGTGACCAGCAGCAGAGCTGTCATAGGTACTGCTATGAATTTTTTCTTCTTCATACAAAACCTCCTAAAATCTCAATAGAATTCGAATTTTCATGAGGGTCTGTTATGCGGTGTTGTCAATCCGTCGATTAAATTCTTTAATTGCTGATCGTTTAACCCCTCCTCTCCCGCAAAAGCAACTGCCTCACCTTGCGGTTTGATCAAAGAAGCAACAATATCGATGTTACTCTCAAGCTTAGCGATCACGTCATCCTTAATGCCTTGATCTTTCAGTACTTGTTTGTCCAAGTTCCTTTTTTGCTCAGCTTTTCGCAATAAACTTTGTTCAGTTTCTTTTGGTGCATCGGCAAATACAGAGCTTCCCGAAAAACACAATGTTAACGCTAACGACGCAGACAAAACGCTTTTTCTGATATTAACGGCCTAGAATAATCCCTCCAAATTAAGTGAGGTTGAACAATTCGTCGCGACCTCATCGTTCAAACATAATTTATCACAAACGCCTAAAATATGGGATGAGGATTGGTGCCTATTTTTGTTTCGATAGTTTCCTCTAAATGTACAAGTAAATACATATATTACCAAAGGGTGGTCTAGTTTTGTAGAAATTTATCGAATTGCTGTGTTTCGTGTAAGAATTACGGGAATTTTGTAAGAATCAATAAATTGTAAGCCAGAACATACTTTGCTATAATTAACCAGTAAAAAATTTTAGTTAAAGGGAAGGTATGTATTATGGTGGACATTAAGCATCAGAATAAAACCATCTCAGATATCATCTCCCAACTTAGAAAAGAGAAAAACTTGACATACGCAGAACTTGAGGAGTTAACGGGCGTAAGTAGAAGTGTACTAAATCGTATAGAGCGGGGAAACGAAGCGGCTAGAATTTAAAAATTTGAAGTCTATAGCCACAGCTTTTCCTGCTCATTATTCCGAGATTATGGAGTGTTGCCTACAAGAAGAAAACCGGATTAATACTTTGTTTGAAGTTCTCGAAGAGGTGACTACCTGTGAAAAGAACTTTTGTCTAGTTCCAAAAGTGGTGACGCGAAATACTTGAGTTGCATACGATAGAGACGGAAGAATCACTTCAACAACTGTTCGACTTTACCAAAACAGTAAATAATGATTCGCTGAAAATATCGCTCTATTCGTTAATTATTAGTTTTTCAAGAGAACGCGGGGTGCCGCATTACGTAGCTAAAGGGCTACTGCAAAAGTACTTGATTGAAAGGAACGATTTGAAACAACTGGAAAAAACATTTCAAATGGGTCAAGAAATTTTATATTACACTAACTTTTTATCGCGCGAAGAGAAAATTACGTCTTACTTCAGAATGGCATTGCATGCTTATGCAATCAAAAAATTTGAAGAATGCATACAACTGTGTGAGAAAGGTCTTTTGCTAGAGGAGGAAGATACCGAGCTTAAAGCAAGGGCTTATCTGGCGATGATAAATTCGTTTTCCCAACTACGAGACTTTGAAGCAGTTGAGAGACACCTAAACATATTTGAAAAGATGAAAAATGATTTTGTAGTCGTACCTGCCAAGGCGACTAAAGCCTTCACAAAAGGGAGAAAAAGAGAATATGATGTAGCGATACCCATGCTTCGGCAATATTTAGTGGAACTAGGAAAAGAATATAGGTTGCATATTGCTGACGAACTTCTGGAGATTTACTTTCAATTAGGGGATCTTGAGTCAATTGCTGAGATATTAGAGAAGGAAGAAGAATTATTACCTGAGCATCCACAAACACCGCATAAATACACAACTTTTGGGAGATTTCATAGATATAAAGGCTTCTATCAGTTTAGTAAAGGTTTGCTTGACGAGGGTATTGAAAGCTTTGTGAAGAGTTTAGAATTGTTCAGTAGCGTAAACGCTTTAGATGAAAAAGATAAATGCATGAAAGAATTGTTAAAAATTAACATTAACCTGTCGAAATCCCTTGAGCTTAAACATATAATTAAACTGAAGGAGGCATATAGATAAATTGTAAAAATCATACTTAATCGGAAGTGGACACTGTGAAGAAGTTTGTCTTGCTTATGGCTTTATCTTTGGCTGTGATCGGAACTATGTTTGTTGTTCCGCCAGATGCAAATCCGGGCCGAATTATTTTATACAATGATATTGATCCCGGATTCTGATTTCGAAATGAAATATAAATTTTTCTCAAGAACAGGTCGTTATATACCTGTTCTTTTTTTGTGTGCCTTGCAAACATTCGTTGCATGAAATGGAATAATAAGGTTTTTGTGAGATGTATGATACAGTTGATTTGTAAAAAGACAAATTACAACCGTTGAAAAAGGAGAATGTTATATGCTCTTATCAGTATCCAGAAAGGAGGATTATTCCCAAATTGATATCAGCGATGAAGCATTGCAGAACGATATGGAAAACATCCTGAACCAACTGAAAGAGGCAGTACAGTAAGGCGAAAGCTTAACGAGTGAATATGTTGTCCAATTGAGCCAACAATTAGATAGATACGTTTTAATTGCTCAAATTCGAAAAATACGATGTGTGAG
>NZ_BILX01000146.1 GCF_004000785.1 Paenibacillus ehimensis NBRC 15659
CCGTTAGGCTGGTCGGTAGCGGACAGTCGCGGTCCTTGCACCAGCGTGCCGCTAGTGCTGGTGCGCCGCATGGAAGCGAGGACGCGACTCGACCGCCGTTAGGCTGGTCGGTAGCGGACAGTCGCGGTCCTTGCACCAGCGATCCGATTATGGCGACACTCCCACTCTCCCGACAACCTTTCGTCGTCCAGGGGGCGAAACCCCTGGGGTCCCCCTTACTAAGGGGGATTTAGGGGGTTGTTCGCCCCCACTCACCACCCTTTCTCGATCTCCCGCAGCAGCGAAGCCGCCCGGTCCACCCACTGGTCCTCCACATCGGCATCCTTATCAAGCGGCTCCTGAAACTGATCCATTAACGCTCCGTAGGTCCGAGCTTGCGCCTCTTTATCCAACCCTTCGTTATAGACATGCTTGAGCACGAACGGGGTACCGATTCGGACGATCGCGTCCGTCGATTCCGTATCCCCGTCCATTACGCCGCGCGTAACTTCAAACGGAATGCGCAGCCACACTTGATGCCCCTCGTCCAAATAGCGGTCGAAGGAGCCGTGCTCATAATCCCAGTTACCGCCCAAGGCGAATTCATGCTCGTGCAAATAGCTTCGCACTTGCTCGAAAGGCTCTTCCCGGCCCTGCAAAGTCGAATCTAAAGGAACCATCGGGATCTCCTCCAAAAAATAATGATCACTGCAACAAAGCCATACTTAGCATGCACCGGCTCAAGTAAAATTATGCCCGACAAGGAGAATATAAGAAGTTCTCAGGATAAATAAACGAATATTATCCATCAAATGTAAGAATATCTTACGCGATTCGTTGACATAATTTCCACGAGAATCGTATAATGATAAGCGAATTGAGGGCCTTATACGTTATTAAGCGCTTTCTGAAGGGAGTTAGCATCGATGGATTTGAATACGCTCGCGAGCGGATTAGATACGATTTGGGTCGTACTCAGCGCAGCGATGATCCTGCTGATGGAAGGCGGCTTTGCCTTGCTTGAAGCGGGATTCGTACGGCAAAAAAACGCCGTCAGCATCATCATGAAAGTCTTTGTCGACATTACGTTCGGCGCCTTGATCTTTTTCTTCTTCGGCTTTGCGCTCATGTACGGGAAAGACGCCGCGGGGCTTATCGGAACGTCCGGCTTTATGATGGGAGGAGATCTGACACATATTAACCTCACCATTACGCATGACACGTATTGGCTGTTTCAATGCGCGTTCGTCATCGCCGTCATTTCGATCGTTTCCGGCGCGGTAGCCGAACGAATCAATTTTCACGCTTATATTTTGTTCACCATTGCCATGACCGGCTTGATTTATCCGGTTGCCGGGCATTGGATTTGGGCGGTAGGCGGTTGGCTCGGCAGTCTCGGAATGATCGACTTCGCCGGATCGGCGGTCATCCACGCCCTCGGAGGCTTTTCCGCTCTGGCCGCGGCCATCGTGATCGGACCGAGAATCGGCAAATTTTCGGAGAACGGCACGGCTAACATCGTCCCTCCTTCCAATCTTCCGCTTGCATCGGTCGGAGCCTTCATCCTTTGGTTCGGCTGGTTCGGCTTCAACTCGGGCAGCACGCTCAGCGCGACCAACGGTTCCATCGGTCACATCGCGGTAACGACGATGCTGTCGGCCGCCTCAGGAGGAGCGGCTTGCATCCTGTTTACGATGCTTCGCTACCGCAAAGCGGACCCTCCGATGGTTATTAACGGCTCGCTGGCCGGGCTTGTCGGCATTACCGCAGGCTGCGCCTTCGTCAGTGACGCGGCGGCTATTCTGATCGGCGCCGTTTGCGGTATCGCCATGGTGTTCGCGACGGAATTTTTGGAATCCAAACGGATCGACGACCCGGTCGGAGCGTTTGCCGTCCACGGCGTGAGCGGAAGCATCGGAACGCTCGCCGTCGGCTTATTCGCACAACCGGAGCTGGCCGGGAAAGCAGGGCAAGGCTACAGCGGTTTGTTTTATGGAGGAGGGGTTTCGCTGCTTGGCATTCAAGCGCTGGGCCTGATAACGGTTATTGTCTGGGGATTTGCGACGACTTGGATCGCTTTCAAGCTGATCAACCGGCTCGTTCCGGTCCGCGTCAGCCGGGATGAAGAGCTTGTCGGTCTGGATGTTGGAATTCACGGCGTACCGGCCTATAGCCAAGAACACGACTTTATTGAACTGACCCAGTTGACGCTGGATAAAAGATAGGATTCAAGAGAAGAAGCCGCTCCCTAAAATTTCGGAAGGGCTTCTTTTCTCTTGGCTCCTTGTTTATTTCGAATCGAACGCACTTCGCAATCCGTCGCCGATGAAGTTGAAGCACATGATGGTCAGGAAGATCATAAAGCCGGGGATGAACGGATACCAAGGCGCATTGTTCAGAATCGTCAAGCTTTGAGCGCTTTGCAGCAAATTCCCCCAGCTCGCGGTAGGCGGCTGAATCCCCAGACCGAGGAAGCTGAGGCTGGACTCCGTCAAAATCATGCTGCCCATCTGCAGCGTTGCGGAGACGATGACCGGAGCGATGGCGTTGGGCAAAATATGCACGAAAATAATCCGGAAATCCGACATGCCGATCGTCCGCGCCGCATCGACGAACTCGCGGTTTTTGACCGAAAGGATTTGCCCTCGCAGGAGCCTCGCCTTGGACATCCAGCCGAATACGACGAACACGACGATAATATTGAACAAGCTCGGCTTCAGGACGGTAACGACCGTGATCAGAACGAAGAAGCTCGGAAAGGCCAGCAACATATCGACGATCCGCATCAGAAAGCCGTCGACTTTCCCACCGTAATAACCGGCCAGCGAGCCTACGGTAATTCCGATCAGCAGGTTAAGGATAACGGAAAAAATCGCCACGGAGAGCGATACCCGGGCACCGTAAAGCACCCGGCTGAACAAATCCCGTCCTAAATCGTCGGTGCCGAACCAGTGCTCAGCGCTCGGCGGCTTCAAGCGGCTCATCAGGTCCTGCTCCGCGGGATCGTGAAGTGCAATGACCGGCGCAAACAACGCGAGTAGAATAAGGACCGCCATAATCCATAGGCTGATAAAGGCCAGCCGGTTAGCCTTGAATCGTTCCCAAGCCCGGCGTTTCGGTTTGGCGGCGGCCGCAGGAAGCTGGGCCTTGTTCGTAGTTACGGCTTCATTCATGGATTATACCTTCGCCTCGCTTTTGCTGTAGCTGACCCGGGGATCCAGGATCGCATAAGATAGGTCGGCCAATATGCTGCCGATGACATAGAGAAAGGCAGTCAATGTCGTAACGGCGAAGATGACCGGGTAATCCCTCTGGAAAGCCGCTTCTGTGAACAACCGGCCGATTCCGGGAATGCTGAAGATCGTTTCAACAATAACGGAGCCCGCGAAGAAGCCGGGCAGCGACAGCCCGAACAGCGTCGCCAGCGGAATCAGCCCGTTGCGCAGGCCGTGCACGGTCAAGATCCGTCCGCCCCGCAGCCCTTTGGCTTTAGCCGTGCGCATATAATCCTGATTGATGACCTCCAGCATGCTGGAGCGGACATACCGGATCCAGACCGCAATTTCGGAGCACGCAATCGTAAACACCGGCAAAATCAGATGAAGCACCCGGTCCCCCAAGCCGGACGGCGCATTGATCGTCTGCAGTCCGCCCGACGGCAGCCAGCCGAGCTTCACGGCAAAGAACATCATCAACAGGAGACCGAGCCAAAACCCAGGCAGCGAAATGCCGACGAACGTAATGCCGGACACGAGCTGATCGAGACGCGAATTCGCTTTAACCGCGCACAGAATGCCGAGTGGAATCGCTATGGCCATGGCCATAGCAAAGCTTGTAACCGTCAGCAGCAAGGTATTCGGCAGCCGGTCCCACATCAATTCCGAGACCGGCTGGCTTTTTTGAAACGAAGTGCCGAAATCCCCTTGCGCCAGGTCGCTGATCCATTTCCAATACTGAATATATAACGGTTGATCCAAGCCGTAAGCTTTGATCATATTCTCTTTATCGATGGCCTTGATCGTCGGATCGTCGACGTACTGGGAGATCGGACTGCCCGGAGCCATATGGATAATCAGAAAAGATATGATCGTAATGCCGATCAGAATCGGAATGGCGTTCAGCAAACGCCGAAGGGCATATCGGGCCACCGGATGTCACTCTTCTTTCATCATAATTTCGTTCGTAGCGATTCACAGCTTTTCTTATTTTGTGAAGTACCACTTTTCGACTTCCTTCAAAGCGTCACGGTTCGGGTTAAAGCCTTCGAGATTAACAGGATAAGCCATCGTGGCGGTCGGCGAATAAATGAACGTGTACGGCTGGTCTTCCGCAATCAAAGCGTCGATTTTGGCCAGCAGTTCTTTCCGTTTATTCATATCGAAGGTTTTCAAGTCCTCGTCGATCAGCTTGTCGACTTCGGGGTTTTTATAAGAAATATAGTTCGATCCCGTCTCCATCGCCGTGGAATGCCAAATGCCCTGCGGGTTCGGGTCTCCCGAGATGCTCCAGCCATGGATAAGAGCAACGAAGTTTTTGCCCGTCCAGTTTTTCGTAAAAGCAGAACCCTCAACAATCCGAGGCTGAACGCCGATGCCTACTTTTTTCAACTGCTGCTGAACAACCGTCAGCGCCTTCTCGCGGACCTTGTTTCCTTGAATCGTTTGCATCTCAAACTCAAATTTTTGACCGTTTTTGTCCAAAATGCCGTCGCCGTCCGTATCTTTCCAGCCTGCGTCGGCTAAAAGCTTCTTCGCTTTTTCCGGATCGTACGGGAATTTCGGTACGTTATCCGTGAACGACCAGTAGGAAGGAGACGTTTGGCTGTGTACGAGCTTCCCTTGTCCTTCGACGATGTTGTCTACGATCCCTTGACGGTCCAGCGCCATTGTGAGCGCTTGACGTACCGTTTTATCCTGGAATAACGGATTGGTCAAGTTCCAAGCGGCAAAGATATAGGTGCCTGTACCAATCCCTTTTTGCAGCTTGATTTTACCCGACGTTTTGGCAAACTGCTCGATGGCTTGCAAATTGTCGGCCGGTACCGCAACAACGTTAATTTCTCCCGTTTGCAGCTGCGCCATCATGGCATTGGCGTCAGGGACGATCTTTGTCGTTATTTTCTCAATGGCCGGCTTGCCGCCGAAATAGCTATCGTTGCGCACGAAGCGCAAATATTGACCTTGCTTCCACTCTTCCAGCTTATAAGGACCGGACCCTACAGGCTGCTTGAAAAACGGAGATTTGTCCATATCCTTCACAGGAACATCCTTCAGCAAATGCTGAGGCAAAATATTATAAATCAGCATATCGATATATCCGGCATGCGGCTCTTTGAACGTAAATTTAACGGTTGTATCGTCCGTTTTCTCCACTTTCGCCAATTTTTCGAACGTTCCTTTGCGCGGGCCTTTGTAATCCGGATTGAGCGGAATGTTATATGTAAATACCACATCGTCGGCCGTTACCGGCTTGCCGTCGCTAAATTTGGCATCGTTGCGGATTTTAATCGTCATTTCCTTCTTGTCTTGCGAGAACTCCGGCTGTCCGGCCGCCAGATCCGGAACGATTTCTTGCTTTTCATTAAAGTCATACAAATTGCTGAACACCAGATCGATCACTTCACTGGAAACCGTAGTAGTTGCCCAAAAGCGGATGAAACCTTGCGGATCCAGCAAGTAAGCCGTATTGATTTCGCCGCCGTCCACCTTTTCTTTTTGGCCGCTGTTAGCTGCCGCGCCATCGGCCGGCTTCTCGCTTGTTGCAGGAGTTCCTCCGCCTCCGGATGTGCAAGCGCTCAGCAATAGCGCGGTGGACATGAGCGTGGCAAGAGCGATATTTCCCGCTTTGCCGATTTTTTTGAACAACATGGCATGTTCCCCTCTCTTTTTCGACGCTTTTTTTGCAGGCTGTTTATATGAAATGGCACGAGGCGTTATGCCCCGGCTCCACTTCGCGGAAGACAGGCTTCTCGATCCGGCAGCGCTCCACTGCATGCGGACAGCGAGGATGGAACGCGCAGCCCGACGGCGGATTTGCCGCATTCGGCACTTCACCGCTTAAAATAATGCGCTCCCGCTTCCCGTCCACATCCGGCTCGGGCACGGACGACAGCAGCGCCTGGGTATACGGATGCTTCGGACTGCCGAACAGCTGATCCCGGCCGGCCAACTCAACAATTTGACCCAAGTACATGACGGCGACCCGATCGGAAATATGGCGGACGACACTGAGATTGTGCGAGATAAACAAGTACGACACGTTCGTCCGCGTCTGCAGCTCCTCCAGCAAGTTGACGATCTGCGCTTGGATCGAGACATCGAGGGCCGAGACCGGCTC
>NZ_BILX01000147.1 GCF_004000785.1 Paenibacillus ehimensis NBRC 15659
TGTACCAGATCATAAGTCAAAAGGGAAACGAACAGGCAGTGGCCAAGCATGGTTTCCAGAAAAATGGTCTAGGGAAGATATAAGGAAAGCAGGAGAACATGTCGCCAATATGCCGGAACACGAGAATGCAGCAGATGGTGTGGCGATATTTGGAGAATATAATGGTGTTAGGGTAGGGGTAATCAAAACAGATGGAGAAATTGGTACAATTTTTCCTGATAATATGTTACAGCCATAAATTAAGGGGAGGAATTCATCAATGTTTGAGGAAAAAGTAAGGGCAGTCTTGGGTGCACGAGCATTACTTGATGATAATGATCCAAGAATCGAACAGAAATGGGAAGAACTAATTGAGTTACTTAGTGAAAATGAAAATTCGACATTAAACTTCTTACAAGTATGCACTAAAACAGAGCTTTCATTTTTAAGTGAAGTCTTCGAAGAAGTTGCATACAATTTACAAAGCAAAAAATATATTGAGTTACTATATTCGTTAGATAAAAGATATCCAGACTTAGATTTAAAGAGTCATATACAAACGGCTGAGAGTTATATGGAGTAAGTACTTTGGAGTTACCCAATACGCATAAGCGTATGTTGAACTGGGTGATAATGATCTGATTCATCATGAATGACGGGTTTTTGTTAACTTTGTTTTCTATTAGCTCTGAGCTGGGGTCAAGGAAACCGAAGCGTTTATCATAATAATAATGAATTTTATCTGCATACAATATAAGCCATCGAACTAGCTATGGAAGTAAACTCTAGCTAATTCTGAGCAATCCCTTCTCCAATAAGGAGCAAGAAAAATGGGTGGCAAGATAGTTTTTTCGGCTTTTTTATTATTTATGATGGCATGGGGACTTTTTACTGTTTTCAGACCGGAATTTAATCTGAAGTATAACTTGGGGAACATTTTCAAATACGTAAAACATACTAAATTTTTGCTTTTGAACAGTAGACTATCAGGAGCAGGTACATTTTTGCTAAGTGTATATTTACTTTATCAGATTTGGTCTGGTTGAGTTAATTTTTATAGTTTTGTCAATTAGAAAGGTATTGCACATCCCTTTTAACTGTAAAAATAATTCAGGATATCCATATCACAAAATTATGGAGCTGATTGCCAATTATAATTTTACTCACAACGATTTGTTTGGTTGCCTTAGGATGGGGAATAGCAAGTGTAGTTAAACCCAAATATGTATGGGAAAGGTCTTTCATGACTTCAAGGGCAGTAAGAGAACCAAATGAAGGCGACTTAATTCTTACAAGAATATCTGGAGTGTTTCTCATAATAATAATGATTAGTTTCTATGTGTATGCTATTAGTACAATAATATAGCTCTTACATGCCAGATGTTCTGATATAGAAGAACTGACCTCGAAATTTCAAATGACCAAAGTTAGCCTCGTTTTCGGAAGGCAGGTCTTGTTTGGAAACCATAATTTTTCTTAATCATCTTTTTTGGCGCTTCTTTTTCTTACGGGCTTGTGGCTGTACTAAATCCAACGTGGGCATGGAAGCATGGATTTCGTACTAGCAAGATACGTGAACCCAATCAAGCAGATTGCTTATGACCAAAGTTATGGGAGTATTTTTGATCCTATTAATGATTGTTATACTGGTCGTCGTAATTACGAATTTTAAAATTTTGAGATGATGGGAAATAGTATGGAGAAACTTATGGCATTGCGAAGTATACTAAATAATATTGAAAAATTCGAGTGGTCAGATGCATTATTTCTTCCAGAGGATGAGACATGGAGTCTGGATACACAAGCTGCTATAATCGATCCAGATGATGTAGAAGATGAAATTGACGAAGTTCCAAAATTTGCAAAGGATAATAAGTTAATGTATACATTAGATATTCAAACTATAAAAGGAATTATAAAAAATGCTTATGAACAAAAGACTGAGTGTACAGATAAAGATTTAATTGAAGCTTTTTTATACTATTATGATAATGATGCTTTTATAGTAATTAAATAATCATTAAATTGGCTTTATGTATGATTAAGAGATTCAGCATATCAACTGCGCGGCGGATAAATATAACTTGCCACCCTCTCCGAACAGAGTTAAGATACACACACTCAAACAACGGAGGGGATTTCCTATGGAACATTGGCCGAATTGGTTTCTCGACGCTCTCAAGTTAAGATTCGATACCTCAGCGCTTACTGCCCAAAAACAATATGCGCTGTTTCCGGTCCACCAGAAACTCGCTGCTTTAAGCGATGCCATTAAATATCGGGGCAGACGATGATTTGCTCGTTCTTTTGAGCGAGTGGGAGGACATGCTAAACCACAAGCATAATTATCGAAAAAGAGTGGCTCTATATGCAACACTCGTCAGATTATCGTTTAGCCCTAACTCCATCCCGCTTTTTAAAGTAAAAATAAAATGCGCTGGCGAGAGAATAGTAATCTTCTCTACCAGCGCATGGAATAGGCTATCGTCAAATTGCTCCAGTAATTCTTGCCGTGTAGTTAAAACTTTAATGATTTCATTAATTCGTTCCTTCACGTGTACCTTCTGCTCATGGTCTTTCCGAAGCATAGTTTCGTTCAGCCGAAGTTCTTCCAACTGCTGAGATATCCGGGCGTGTTCCTCATCATATACACCATCATCGATTTGGTTTCGAAGCTTAAGGTTGACCAATGCTTTAAGATCCATTTCAACTGTACAATATTCTGCACGACTTCATGCAACGGTTCGCTATCTTCACGCTTGGATAGGATGGTTTGAATATTAGCCTTCAATGTTCGAATAAAGCTATCCTTATTCTCGTACATTCGATCGAATACTCGTACGAAGGCGTCTTGTAAGATTTGTTCGCCGACCGCTTTCATATCGCAAGCACTTTTACCTTCAATTAAATAGGTTCGGCATTACCAGCCCACTTTCTTATAACTGCGACTACTATTCTACGTTCTCCGTTTAAAAATAGCTCCGCAACACCCGCAAAACACTTTGCTGATGATCGCGTATTTACTGGAATAGTTCTTCGTGCGTTAAGCCTCTGGCAATCGTCTGGAAGTTTTTCCACCCCCAATACTCGCGATAAATCCGGCGTACAATTTCGGCTTCCTTCTCGTTAATCACTATTCTCCGATTTCGTCTTTATCGTAACGTTGACTTACAATGAAGAAGCGATGGCGCTGTGCTCTCGGTTCTTTTTATTATGAGGGAGGGGGCGCAGTTATATTACCCGCTGGTTTTGAACTGATGTGCAATTTTGAAGTCTCGGACAAAAAATAAAAGATAAAATTAAAGAATTTAAAGCAACTGTAGATGACTATACAAACAATCCCTAAATGCACCATATTAAGGGCAACTGAAGCGGTTGGTGGAAATTAGGATTCCCGAAATTGCGAATATATAATATATAAGTGATTTATTGCAGATACCTGATGAACCTCATGGTTCATAGGAGTTTCGGTTATGAATTTTAGCATGCAATTGAAAATAAAACTGTGGTTGAGTTATAATGATTATTATTTTACAAATTTATACTTAACATGTAATATCTTTTCGATAAATGGAATATATAGATATTATGTGCAGCTTATTAATACATCCTAGAAAATTCTAGATAATGGGGAGGATATCAATTGAAAAAATATCTCAGTCAAAGTGTACTTATTGCTTTGGTTATTACTAATGTTATCACCCTTTTTATGTATTTTAATAAGGATGTTCAGAATGGTTATGCTCAAGCACAACAAACTTTTAAAGTTTCTTTTTTTAGTGGGCAGGGAGAACATTGGAAGTTGGACAATTATGCTATAGTTAAGACCAATACATCTATTCAACGCGGAAACGGAAAGTTAACGTATTTGGGTAATTTAAATGAAATTAAAGACTCAAATTATTTTAAATACTCATTTTACGAAAAGCGTGGGGAGAAGAATGAGAAACTTGTTTTAGAAGGGCTAAAAACATCAAACAATGGAAATATTAGTTTACTTAAAAACCTTAAGATTGGATCTATTGAGGGGCCTATTGAAGAAACAGATAAGAATCAAGAACCTGCAAGTTATTATCTAGAAATTGAATGGGTCGACAACGAAGGGGTTAGGAAGAAAGAAGAAATTCCATTAGAGTCATCATGAAATGCTAAGTAGAACCAATAAAAAAGAAGCCTGAAGTTTAGGCTTCTTTTTTATTGAAATATGATCCTACGATAACTTAAGAGTAAACAATATTAAAACAAACACCCACTGGTTTAGATGCGGAACCATAACCTTCGTAACTATCCCAGAATAACCCCTTTTTATAAATATCATATTGCCAAATATCAAGGTTAGCGTAGGCAGTAACCTCAGCGCGAGAATAATTGGAAGGTATTGTAACAGTTTGCTCGTCGGTCACAGAGAATGTTTGCGTTACATTGAAACCGACAGCAGCACTTACAATCTGTGCATCTACTGTGACAGTTCCAGTAACAGATGCTGCCACAGATTCAGTGAAAGTCATCTTACCACCAGGATAAACTAAATTTGAACGTCTTAGAGGATGTATGCCGCAACCTCTACGTGGCCCCTGAACGTTTTTTAGATAGTAATCCCCTACACCCTGAGTCGAAATCTCATCAGCATTTAAACTGTTTAAATTAGTTTTTTCATTAGTAGAAAGAGTTCTGACATGGACAATTTTCGCGTTTGGAGATGGTAAATCAAGATTGTAAGCTTTAGCATACTCCTGAGTGTTACTTATCTCAGTGATCTCCTTTGTGACACCATTGGCATCAGTTTCGTAGGATACTTTACCTTCGGCTTTTACACATGGAATTGTGGCAGGCGGACTTATATGCGTCGATTCACTAGCATTTGCGGAGAGAGGAAACGCTGAGACAATAACTGTTAGAGCTAGTATTGATTTCAAAAATAATTTTCTCATACTTTCTACCTCCAATATTTTTTTAGAAAAAGAGCGAACAATAAACACCTAAATCCTTATGTAGTTAAATCATACTATCACCTCAAATCCTTTATATGGTAATATAATACAATAAATATTATATATAGTAAAATAGGTGAAATTTACTATTATTTATTGCATAGTGAGGAAATTTCAAAGGAGGCATTATATGCCCTTGGGTTCTATCTTTTGTTTTTTTTCTACCTTTTTCGACTTCTGTCTTATGAAAGATGTGGTATAATTTTACTATTAAGACAATTCGAAAACCAAGACTATAGAGGGAAAGATATGACATTCCTAGAGAAATGGCTTTATATCATCCGCAACTGTTCGTTTGATAACAGTTATAAAGCAGCATGGGCCAAGGCAATCACCGAAATTGCTGTAGAATATGATTTTCACCAACCAATTGGAAGCACGATGCAAATTGGGCTTGAAGCCATTGCTAAGAAGGTAATTAGATACTACTTCGAGCAAACGATCTTTTTTGACTTAAAGCAAAGCCCTAACCCTAATAAACCGCCGAAGATCGTATCCTTAGTGAAGGAGTTAATTGCTGAGTATCAGAAAGCAACGCAAAGCGCTCAACCGGTTAAATGGTTTCGGTCTAACATTGAGGTAATTTGTAAGATGCAGTACGAAAAGACGGTAAAGCAAGTGAAAACCGCTTTAAAGGCTGACGTAAGTTACCGCTTTCTGACCGTTGAAGGAAAAGTGGTTGACGATGCTTACAATTACGAACGGAACGCAGATTTCTTATATATAGCTGCCGATAATATGAGGGAACTGAAAGAGAATAGTTTAATCGTATTTGACGCGATCAATTACAGATGGTCGCAAATGCTTGAAAATTTCAATCATTCGCCGCGCATATGCAAGAAGGTAAAGATTATTGATGAAGATAAAGTCAGACGCAAACCGTTGACTAAATTTTTTCAGCTTATTGCTGCAGAAAATCCAGACCATATTTGTTTTCATTGTGGGAAGAAAATCATCGATGAGACTCCCGCTATTGACCATGTAATTCCTTGGTCGTATTTATATAGCGATGATTTATGGAATTTGGTTATTCTCACCAAACATGTAACTCAAGCAAATCAAATGTCATTCCAAGCGAAACAATGATACAGAGATTGGAAGAAAGAAATTCGAAGTTACTCGCCATGCTTATGAATCAGGGACAAAGCAATAAACATGTTTCAGAGCTTGAAATGGCTATTAACAATGGCTTAGCCATAAAGTTTTGGATCTCATGCCAAGGTTAGTAGTGGAAGGAGAGTATAGGGTGATCATTTATAACAAGCTGGTACGGGACAAGATACCACAGATAATTGAATCGTCAGAG
>NZ_BILX01000148.1 GCF_004000785.1 Paenibacillus ehimensis NBRC 15659
AAATGATCTCCAATAAAAAAGAATCAATTTTTTTAAAACTTATCCATTATTTCTTACTTTCCCTAAAAGATTTTGCAATGGTTTTAATATCCTTTAGCAGCTTATCGTACTCTTCCCCGTCTTTTTTGGCGTCCGGCGAACCTTGATATATAGCTTCTGTCGGTCCGGCTTGGATAAAAACTTGACCGTTCAAAATCCCCACTTTTTCAAATGGCACGCCGATGTCTTTACCGCCACGATCCCACCATTCATTCCACTCAACTTCTGTCCCCCAAACCTGAATGTCAAAAAGCTCCGCCTTTTCTAACGCCTTGTTTTCCGGCAAAAAATAGAAGAAAACCCCTTCCTCTTTCTCAACAACTTCATACTTCCCTTTCCAAGATGCAGGAATCGTTAGAGAGAAGTTAAAAGGCTTGTTCGTGTAAGTCTCATGATCCTTTTCGCTGCCGTGTTTGGGATTTTGACTTGATTTTTCTGAGTTCCTCACTTCATTTGTTGCAACTGCCGCTTTTTTATATTGACTGACCTGAAATAATGTGGCTTCGGAACGGTCCGTCTCAACGATTTTGCCTTTCAGGCCCGCTTGGAGATGATCCTCTACGTTTGCATTGATTATCCAAGTCCTATCACCCTCGATGATCACCTTCGTTCCAATTTCATTTTCTCTATAATTTCGTACGTAATATTTGTAAGTGCCATTTGGAAATATACTGCTGTCCTGAAGCTCATCCATGATTGATTTTTCAATTTTCTCGACAACCTTTTTTCTTTCGGAGTTCATCGCAGGAAATAAGGGTTGTGAGGCTTTATCAATTTTTAATTGAGCTGATTTGGAAAATTGGTATTGTTGCTTTTCAATCAGAGACTTCAGCTTCTCTTTGTCAAAATCCAGCTTAAAATTTACTATTTCATTGGAATAACCTTTTTTCGTCAAACTTAATTCCATAGCTAGAAAATTTTTGTCCGCAGTAGGCTGCTCAAATAAAACAATCTTATTTTTACTGTCAGCGGTGCCTAGATATACAGATACATCGGCAAGCTGGTTTTCAAAAGCTCTAAAATGCGAATAAACCCCGTTATACCAAAGATGATCATTGATAGCCGTGCGGACGTTTTCCAGAAAAGGGTCGTTTTCTTGAGGTTCCTGATTAACTTGCACCTCAGAATTACGCTGTTCGTTGTTTTGACCCTGACTAACGAAGTGGCTGTCATCATTTTGAGTTATCGATGAGCTATTGCTGCCAGGCGACTTATTACATGCCGCAAACATAGTTGCCATTATGATAATAAAAATGAATTGATCAAAACTGTTATTTAATGCTTTCATTTTACACTCCGGAACCAGCACTATCGGTGCTACTTGAACAAAGCTTGATCATAATTTCGAATTTTTCAAGTAGTAAACCTCTGTACCTTTATCCTTTTGAATAAAATTACACGATGTCATTCCCGCCGTAGTTGTACATCTTCCCCATCATACCGGATGATTATTTCATCAGTTGCCGTATCGCCATCAAACAAGAAAATGTTCCATTTTAAATTCGGGATAATTAAATTATTACTCACCTCTCTACCATATATTGACATCGATTCATTTAGTCTTTTATCATTAGGATTTGAAATGTTATTGCTCCTACTTTTTTTGAATGGTATGGAGACGCCCTTTATCGTTATCTCCTTGTTCTCTCCCAAAAGATCCTCTGCAAATACATCAACTGCAAAATATGATGTTTCGCTAGATCTGGAATCTGTTCTCATGACAACGTCCGACAAAAAGTCAAACTCGTTTTCAAGACCTCTCAGTTTATTAACGGCCTCTTTGTACACCTGTTGTTTTTTAGTCACTGGGTGAGTCAATGCTATGAAGTGAACGCCGGATACGGAGTATCCCGAATAAACAATGCTATCTTTCAAGTTTTGCTTGATATCATCCTGTTTACGGATCAGCCACTTGACCGTTTCGTCGTCCATATTGAAGTTAGCAAGTCCGCGTGCCCGGTCTGAAGCCATGATCAAATTGTATTTGGAAGCCTCTCCTTGCTCTATCTTGGAAATATAATCGGAGAATTCGTTTAACAGTCTCAAGCCCACCTCTCTTCTTTTCCCTTTTTCCAAAATCTTGCTTTCTTGATCATTTTTAATCAATTTTGTTTCAGGTTTTCTTTCAACAGATTCTTCCTGCTTGGGAGAAGCATGATTGGAGAGAACGTCTTGAGGCTTTTGTTCTCCCTTCATACATCCGGACAAGCCCAAAATAAGAAATAACAAAAAAAACAAGCAGATGCTAATGCGCTTACGAATTTTCATACTACCTCCCAAATAAAATAGCTATGATTTATATCAATTCACAATACTTCCGTCATCCTGAATAATACGTCTGACCCCTGCAATTGTCCCCATATACTTCAGTTTTGTAATTTTCACGTTCCCTTCGGAATTAGATGTTTTTGGTCCTTCATGAACCATGATATCATCGCCAGCCGCATCTTTACCCGCATAAATACCAACGTGGCCTCCATTACCTGTAAAGACCAAATCTCCTAATTGATAATCACTAACGACCTTCCCTCTCTCAATTTGTACTCCTGTACTTCGGCCAATGTTTATATTCAATTCGGTAAGAAATACAGACGAAGTAAAAGCAGAACAGTCCATAACTGAAGGCTTTGGAGAGGTGTTAAAGTTGATTGTCGTTGAAGTACCATTTTCAAGTAAGTATTCAATTTGCCCGATCCATTTTGTGGCTTGATTTACGATTGCCTTTCTCTTGGCATCCGATGATGAGGATCCATTAGTTGCTTTTTGTATTGATTCCGCTGTCTCCTTTGGTTTTATATCTGTATCTTTTGGCTTCGTTTCTGTTATTTCAGTTGTTTTACTTTTAGAATCTGTTGTTTCAAATTTGTAATTTTTTATATTATTGTAAGTCGCATTTCTCCGATTTTCATATTGACCCATAACGTTATTTTCTAGAGCTGCGGCATGAATACTATCAAGAGTTACTGCCCCACTAATGCTTCTAACAACCTCGACAGCTCTTTTGGGACTCTGATTATATAAATCGGAAAAATAAATTAGTGCTTGTTTATCCGTAATCCCTTGCTGATTTTTGCCACTATCAAGATATCCCTGAACATCTTCTCTTGCCTGCTGATCCTGTACTTGTTTCCCCCATGGAGTAGTAAGTAATTTTTTGAGCGCATCATGTTCACGTTTATCCGTTATTATTCTGGCTCCCCATGTACTTCTATCCTGTGATAATTCTGAAAAGAGAGAGGTGCCCTCTAGAATTTTTTGAATTTCCATATGGCCTTGGCTAGTATCCAAATTTTTGATTTTGTTTAATAAATCAAATGCTCTATCCGCATGCCATTGTATTTTCCCAATGCTAAGCGCCCCATTATCATTATCGACTACCGTACCATAGTCACCTTCGTTACCAAAAATAACATTCTGTGCAATTGTTACTAAATCTGTAGCATCGTTAGCACTCTCTTCGCTGTTCTTCGTTACTTTGTTAATATTATTCTTCGCCCATTCCGCTTCTTTCGGGGAACCGTACAAAATCAACTCGGCCAGAAACAAATTATCGTTAGCCCACTTGTCACCGCCAGCCTTTTGATCCGTATCATAAAAAAATTGGGCATGATTTTCCCATTCCGCTTTATTAAAAACCCCGTTCCACGCACGGCCTTTCGAGTTCCCATACTTGCTCGGCGTATGACTCCGGTTATCCGCAACAACTCGTTCCGCTTCTTCAATGCTGTGATCGATCGTAATCGTTCCGCCCATATGCTCTCGCGCATATGCGGCGCTGGCGACGGCTTGGTTTGCATCGCCGTTCGCTTGCTTCGGGTCCGCCCAGATTTGCTTCGCGCCCCAGATCATTTCATTGCCGACCATCCGCTGCGCATCGGCCAAATCATCCTGCAGCGTAATCGTTCCGCCCATGGCACGTCCTTCGGCCGCCAGCTTTTCCGCTGTTTCTTTATTGGCCTGATTGTGCTCTTTATGCGCCTCCGCCCATAAAATTTTCGCCGACAAAATCATCTGATTGCCGACCATCCGTTTCATCTCTTCCGTATCGCAGTTCGGGATGGTCCCACCCAATTTACGAGCCTCCCCAGCGTCCTGCTCCGCCTGTTTTTTTCCCGCCTCGTCCCCTTTCTTTTGCGCATCCAGCCATGCCATCCGGGCATCCAGTATCCGCTCGTTGGCCACGATATTTCGTGCCAGCTCCTGATTGATCTCGCGTGAAATGACTCCGCCCATCTTCCGTCCGGTTGTCGCCAGAACATCCGCTTTATCTATAAGCCGCTGCTTCTCTATGGCATTCTTCTCGGCATCTGCCTGGGCCCGGATTTTTTTCGCTTCCCAGATCATTTCGTTACCGGCCTTCCGCCGCGCGTCCTCTGGAGTGTCCCATCCGTTCGGAATGACGATAAACGGGTCCACGCCTTCGCTCATGCTTCGCTTCCACTCTGCAATCATTTCTTCCTTGGTCGGTTCCCGCTCCAGAACCTGAGCGCCTGTCGTAGCTTTCGGCATCTGACTCCCTCCTCGCTTCTGTGATCCGCATGGTCTGCCGCTAGTTCGTTTTCACCTTATCTCCCTGAAGCTTCACATTGCCGTCCAGCTCGACCAGGCTCGTTTTGCATTTCAGGCCCAGCGTGTTCTGCGCCGATATTTGCACCGTATTTCCGGCATGCAGCGATAAATTCCCATCCGCTTTGACCCGAATGTCTTTTTTACTGCGGATTTCAATGCCATGATCGTCGATTAAACGGATCAGCACTTCGTCGTCTTTACCGGTAATTAAAATTTCATTGTTTGTGAAGGCGATCGCTTTCCGGTGCTTGGTCATAAAAATTTTGACCTCCGGCTTCTTGATCAAATCTCCATCTTTTGTTTTCATACGGATTGAATGTGTAACGATAGCTTCCTCTTCGTTATCCGAGGGGAAATAGATGTTCACTTCGTCGTCCAGCTCCGGCATACAATACCATCCCGTATCACCTTCTGCGGTATAAAACGTGGCGTGGGGGAACGAGCAGGTTTCTGCGACAACAGGCTTCGCCTTATCGATTTCATGAAAATGCACCTTGATCCGATCTTCCTCGATCCCGATCACTTTTCCTCGAACGGATGACCCTTTGAGCTTGCTGTTCTGCAGACGCTTTTGCTGCAGTCCGTCAGAGGTGGTCAGCACATATTCATGCTTGAGCACCCCGTGCCTGATGGCGGCAATCGACTGAAAGACGTATAACGGCCGATGCTTATAGGTAACGGAATCCCCGATGTTCAGCAGCACGTCTTTTTTACCGGTGCTGTGTATTTTATAGTACAATAAGTTGCCATTTTCACCATCGATTCCAGAACCGATCTTGCGGGTGACGGAAAAGTTAAAGTTCGTGAGCTCGCCCTTTTCCACCCCGTGCGGCAGACCAAAATAAAACTGCGGCTTCGCTGCCGTTGCACTCGGAATCAGTCCCCAGCGAAAACGGGATGCCATTCGTTTCATAAACTCCCAGTCCGTCTCGTCGTACTGCATGGTGAACTTTTGCAGCGCCGTCTGATCCAGACTGCTGTTCCAATTGGCTCCGGAATAATTCCCCAAAAGGCTTTCGACCAGCTTGTGATATGTCAGCTTCTGATTCTGGAACGTTCTGCGGTTGACCTTCATGTCCATTGCATATGTATGGGATACGGCTTCGCCGACGATATAGTACACGTTCGCCGCGGCTCTTATCCGAATATTCATCAGCCGTCCTTTGAACAGGTCGATGAGCTTCCCGTCTTCCTTGCGGTAAGAAATGTCCAGCGTCGTCGACGATTCCGCCATCTCCACGTACCTTTCTTTCACGTCGTCCCTGACAATTCCGGTAAAATAAGCCTTCGCATGATCGTTGATCCGTTGGGTTATTCGAACCTTAGGATTCGTCAGCGCGATTGCCGTTTGGTTCATCCGTATGATGGGTTCCATGCTCGTCGCTCCTTTAGTTTATGTAATATCTCGGGGGGGGGGG
>NZ_BILX01000149.1 GCF_004000785.1 Paenibacillus ehimensis NBRC 15659
GCGCTTGGATCGAGACATCGAGGGCCGAGACCGGCTCGTCCGCCACAATGAGCTTCGGACTCAACGCAATCGCGCGGGCAATTGCGATACGCTGCCGCTGCCCGCCGGAAAATTCGTGCGGGTACATCCCTACCGCTTGAGACCTGAGTCCGACCGTATCCAAAAGCTGTTCCGCCCGCTTCATCGCGTCCGCCCACTTCAATCCCCCTTGGACCACAAGCGGCTCGGCAATCGCTTTACCCACTGTCATTCTCGGATTTAACGAGGCATACGGGTCCTGGAAGACGCACTGCATTTCTTTGCGGATCGGCCGCAGCTGCCGCTGATTCCAACTGCCGATCGACGTCCCGTTAAACACGATGTCGCCTTCGGTCAAATCGAGCAGACGCAAAACCAACCGCCCGACTGTCGACTTGCCGCAGCCGGATTCGCCTACGATGCCCAGCGTTTCGCCTTTGAATACCGTAAAGCTGACATTGTCTACCGCTTTGACGGCTCCATTTTTTAAGCTGCCGCCGATGCCAAAATATTTTTTCAACCCTTTAATCTCCAGAAGCGGAGCCCCCACGTGTCGATCATCTCCCTCTCCATCCGTACTAGATCATAATGCAGCGAACTTGATGCCCCGCTCCGATCTCCCGCAGCTCGGGCTGCCGGTCAAGGCATTCCGCTTTCGCCATCGGACATCGCTCGGCAAACCGGCAGCCGGCCGGAAAAGAACCTGCGGGCGGAACGCTTCCCGGAATCGGAACCAGCCTCTCAATCGCCCCCTGCATGCGGGGCGTCGATTGGAGCAGCCCTTTTGTGTACGGATGTCTGGCATCGGTAAACAATGTTCTAACGTCTGCCGTCTCGACGATTTGACCGGCATACATGACGATGACGCGCGTAGCCATTTCGGCGACAACGCCCAAGTCATGCGTGATGAACAGTACGGACATGTCGGTCTCGCGAAGCAGCTGTCGGATCAGGTCAAGCACCTGAGCCTGGATCGTCACATCCAAAGCCGTCGTCGGCTCGTCGGCAATAAGCAGCTCGGGCTTGCAGGCCATTGCCATCGCCAGCATGACACGCTGCCGCATGCCGCCCGACAAGCGGTGCGGGTACTCCTTCCGAATCCGCGAAGGCTCCGGAAATCCGACGCGCCGCAGCCAATCCTCCGCTACTGTAACCGCTTCCGTTTTGGTTACGCCGAGGTGTCGGGTTATCGCTTCGGTCAACTGCTTCCCGATGGTCAGCACCGGATTCAACGAGGTCATCGGCTCCTGAAAGATCATCGCGATTTGACGCCCGCGAACGCCCGACATTTCCCGATTGCCGAGGCCGACCAAGTTCCGTCCGCCGAAACGGACTTCGCCGCCGGCAATCTCCCCTGTCCGGGGAAGCAGCTGCATGATCGATAAGGAAGTCATGCTTTTGCCGCAGCCGGATTCTCCTACGAGCGCGACCACTTCGTTCTTTCCGATTTTAAAATCGATGCCGTCGACAACAGTCAATTCCCTCTTTTTGTCTTTAATTACCGTTTTAAGCGATTTCACTTCCAAAAGCGCCTCAGACAAGGGATCACCTTCACTTCCACATTCATTGTGTCATAAAATTTCACTATGCTGGAATTATTTCGGATGACAGCATCACGTCTAATTATGAGGATTATTGACCAACTTGTCATTAGAAATTTTAAAAATTTACAATTTTTTTTGAATTCTCCTTAAACACCAGTGAATTGAAGACAAGAAAAAGAGACGAAAATGTAAATTTTTTTCGTCTCCCAGGGAATTTCTGTTAGTTTTTTCTGAACTGCTGTCGAATTCTAGAACGCGCGAATGTCCGTCTTTTCCAGCCACGCTCCGATATCGCCGATGACCGATTCGACCGTGCCTTCCGCAAACGGCGAAAGCAGTCCGGCCACCTCCACCAGCTCGCTGAACGAACGGCTGCCGCCTTCCCGGCAGAGCCTTACGTAATCGTCCCAGGCCCGCTTGCTGTCGCTTTGCGCGCGGGACCAGAATTGGAGCGCGCAGATTTGCGCCAGCGTGTAGTCGATATAATAAAACGGCGTGCGAAAAATGTGCCGCTGCTGGTACCAGTACCCGCCGCGATTCAGCAAATCGTTCTCCTCCAGCGCCAAATCCGGTCGATAGACCGATTCCAGCTCGCGCCACTTGGCTTTGCGTTCCGCAGGGGTCGCTTCCGGGTGCTCGTACACGAAATGCTGGAATTCGTCGACCGCGGTACCGTAAGGAATGAACAGGATGGCCGCGCTCAAGTGCTCGTACTTGTATTTGTCCGTATCCTCGCGGAAAAACAGCTCCATCCAAGGCCAAGCGAAAAACTCCATGCTCATGGAATGGATCTCGCACGCTTCCAATGTCGGATGCACATATTCCGGCACCTCATGATGCCGGCTCATGTACTGTTGGAATGCATGTCCGGCCTCGTGCGTCAGCACGTCGACATCCCCGCTCGTGCCGTTGAAATTGGAGAAAATAAAAGGCACCTGCTCCGACTTGATATACGAGCAGTAGCCGCCGACCGCTTTGCCGGCTTTGCTGACGAGATCCATCAGCCCGTGGTCCGTCATCATCCGGAAAAATGCGTCGGTCTCCGGCGACAGCTCGGCATACATCCGTTTGGCGTTGTCGACGATCCAGCCCGCATCGCCCTTCGGCGTCGGGTTCCCCTTCGGAAAACGATATTTGGCGTCATAGTAAGTTAACCGGTCAACGCCAAGCATCTGCCGCTGCTGCTCTCTGATGCGCGAAGCAAGCGGCACCAGATGCTTCCGCACCTGCTCCCGGAAAACGGCAACATCCGCCGCGTCGTAGTCCGAACGCTTCAGACGGTCATATCCAAGCTGAACGAAGTTTGGATATCCGAGCTTCCAGGCGATGCTCGTCCGTACTTGGACAAGCTTGTCGTAGATTTCGTCAAGAGCCGCCTCATGCTCCGCAAAAAAAGCGTAGCCCGCATCCAGCGCGCGTTTTCGCGTCTCCCGGTCGGTGGACAGCGTGTAAGGCGTAAGCTGAGCCAGATTGAGCTCGCGTCCGTCAAAGGAAATCGACGCGGAGGCAGTCAGTTTAACATAATCGGAGACAAGCTTGTTCTCCTGCCGCAGCTCGTCGAGGACCTCAGGCGCGAACGTTTTCACCGTCCGCTCGGCTATCCGGAACAATTGCTTGCCCCATTGCTCTTCCAACGCCGCGCGGTAAGGCGATTCGGCCAATGCCGCATAATACTTCGAAAGGAAGCCTTGATACACCGGGGTCTGCTGGTCAAAAAAGTCCTGCTCCGCTTTATAGAATGGGTCGTTCGTATCGATCGTATGCCGGATTCGGGCGATCGCGGCCATCGACTCGAAATGGCTACGAAGATCGTTCATCCGGGTCAGAAGAGCCTGCTGCTCCTCCGGCGAACCGGCTTCACAGAACCGCTGCAATGATTCGTTCATCCGTTCCGTCAGCTGCTCCATATCCGGGCGCTCGTATACAAAATCTTCGAACTTCCTTGTCATTATCGCTTCATCCCTTTCCATGTCTAACGGTCGGAAAGCCCATGACCTTCGTTAGAAACATAAAGGGGTGAGCCGTTTTTGTCAATATGCGGAAACAAAAATAAGCCTCCGACGCCAACAAACGGCGAACAGACGCTTTATCCGGTCCATGATTGTTTTTTCTATTCATCCAGAGCTCTCGACAACTCTTCGCTGACAGCCACCAAATCGTTCGGTTCACTTTCATTCAAGATGGCGCGGGCCTGCTCAATCTCCAGCCGCAGCACGCGAATTTGTTCCATAGGCTTTTTGACATAGTGAATATATTCGACGGCCAGATGATGGTCCGGCTTTTTCCCTGCGAATAAACGACGAAAAGCTGACATCATTTGATAGCTTCGTTCTTCCATCATCCGCTTTTTCTCGTAACGCTTGATGGCTTGTTCAAGCTCGGCAAGCTGCTCTTCCTTACGGACGATATACGTTTCAAGAAAAGGATACACTTCCGCCGCTTTCCGCTGGTTCATCCTGACCGAACCCCTTGACGGCACAGCATTCAACATGAAACCTCACCTATCCTATGATGTTAGATATGATCACATTATTAGTATCAGTTTACACCAAAATTCCCGCTTTGAAAATAATGAATTTTGTTCACCCTCCATCAAACAAAATGAGGAAGCCCGAAATATCATTCAGGCCTCCTCCTTCGCATCTGCATGATTTCCTTATTGTCTTGCCGTTTCGTTAGCGCCTTCGCTCGGGTTGTTTTGAGCCGGCTGCTTCACGTTATTCGCCACAACCTCTTCGGAAAATTCCGTATCGGTCTTGAGATTTTTATTTAGATTTACATTTAGATTTTTATTTTTAGCCATCGCTATCACCTCCCCTGATATCCTTTATTATGGATGTCAGGTAGGGGCGTTATGCTTAGAAAATTTTTAAAACAGCAGCTCGCTCTTCAGTTGGTTCCAGAGTGATTCGTTGATTTTTCCGTCGCCCCTTTTCACCACGAAAACGTTCAGCGTTTTTTTGCCCCACTCTTTGTACACCTGATCCTTCGTCTCGAAATACAAATCGATCCGGTTGCCTTTGATCGCACTGCCCGTGTCCGCGACAATACCGTAACCGTAGCCGGGAATATACAGCACCGTTCCGATCGGAAACACTTTCGGGTCTGCGGCGATCGTGGAGAACGATTCAACGTCCCGGGTAACCTTCATTCCGGAAAACGTAACTCCGTATTCGGGATGGCCGGGGTTTTTACCGGTCGATTCCCGTCCGGCATAATATCCGGTTGCCGTCACCTCGACGGCTTTATAGTTGGATAAATCTTGTCCCTTATGGGGAAACAGCTTGTAATTCACCGTTCGGCGGCCGCTCGCGGCAGACACGGGTTGGGAGTCAGGCTGCTTGACCTCCGGCTTGCCGACACCGGGCGAATGCAAGGATACGGGTAAAGCGGCAATCGGCAGCTCGTTGTTCGGCGCCACAGACCGTTTGAACTCCTGTTGTTTTCCAAACCATATCAAGAAGGACAGCATCAACACGATGAACAAGATCCATTTGGCATGGCTTGCAGTTTTTGGTAGCATGAGCTTGGTTTAAACCTCCCCTTATTAGAAGAGGCTCTCCAACATTCGCAAGATCTATACACGTTCTCGTGTCTTCGTAGCGCTCATCGTAGCGACCGTCTCCTGGTATACGATCGAACGCCCTTCCATGCAGTTGGGAAAATTTTTAATTCGGAACAAGCAAACCGCCTCCAACCGACATGCCAGCCCCCTATAAAACAGCTTCCCATGATCAAATGCAAAGAGCCTGCCCCTTCACAACA
>NZ_BILX01000150.1 GCF_004000785.1 Paenibacillus ehimensis NBRC 15659
GATGGAAGCTCCAGACGAAGCGGTACGCCGCCTCCCCCGTTTGCAGCACGGATACGCGCATCAACGGGTCCGCGCTCAGGTCGAAGCCCCGGGCTTTATCCCGCTCAAGGAAAGCCGCGATATACGCCTGCCGCTCCGCTTCCTCCATTCCGCGCAAATTTTCATAATGGAAGCCGATCCTTTTCGTCCGGTAAACGACCTGCAGAGGCCGCTCATGCCAGCCGCTGTAGAAATTCGTGCGGAAAATCTCGTGCCGTTCCGCGAGCCGCTCCAGACTTTGCTCGAACACCGTCAAGTTGAAGCTTCCCTTCAGGTCGAACGTAGCTTGCTGGAAGTACGCTCCCGAATCCGGCTCCATCAGGCTGTGGAACAGCATACCGTTCTGCATCGGGG
The DNA here is from genome assembly GCF_004000785.1 of Paenibacillus ehimensis NBRC 15659. Taxonomy (GTDB): domain Bacteria; phylum Bacillota; class Bacilli; order Paenibacillales; family NBRC-103111; genus Paenibacillus_G; species Paenibacillus_G ehimensis. The sequence continues at coordinate 394 of NZ_BILX01000150.1, forward strand.
TGAGCGCGTACACGTTCTCCAGCTCCCCGGCGCTCCGGGTCCGCTCCGCAATTGCGTCCAGTTGCTCGACCGTCAGCCCTTTGAACAGGACGTCGCTTGGCGTCAGCTCCGTGCGCTCCTTCGCCGCGCAATGCGCGATCACTTCCTGCAGATTCGCCTTCAGCAGTCCGGCCAGCCGCTCCATCGTCTCTTTGCGGTACGCCTTGCCGTTATAGCGGATATCCAGAACAAGCGCGCCGCCTGTAACAATCCCGCCGAAATCCAGCGCGTATTTCATCACCGTGCGCTCGCTGACCGCGGAGCCGATCGAGTAAGCGGACATCGCAACGTCGCCGCTTTGCAGATCTTGGTCGAATTGCCCCAGATAGTTAAAGCTGATCTGCGGTTCCGTCTCGCGAGCGCGATCTTCCTGCAAGCCGGACAAATGCTTCCAAATGCCGTAACCGATCCCCTTATGCGGAATTTGGCGCAGTCCTTCCTTCACCCGTTTGATCCGCTGCGCTACGGACTCGTCCTGTCCCATCTCCAGCACGACCGGGAATTGGCTCGTAAACCAGCCCACCGTGCGCGAGATGTCAACGTCCGGCAGAATCGCCTCGCGTCCGTGTCCCTCCAGGTTCACAAGCACGCGCTCCATCCCGGTCCACTGGCGGATCGTCATGCCCAGCGCCGTCAGCAGCAGATCGTTCACTTCAGTGCCGTAAGCCCGGTGTGTTTGCTTCAAAAGCTGCTCCGTTTCCCCCTTCGTCAGCTGCACGGCGACCGTCTCGCTGTCGCGAAGCGTAAACACGCCGTCATGCGCCATGTCTTGAGGCAGCGGAGCATAGCTGGCCTCGGCGATTTGCCGCCAGTACGCCGACTCGCTTGCCATAGCCGGACCGGCCGCATACCGTGACAATTGCTCCGCCCACGTGCGGAACGAATCCGTTTTGTACGGCAGCCGGACGGGTTGTCCGTCAGCAGCCTGCTCATAGCCTGCCGCAAGATCCTCAATCAAAATCCGCCACGATACCCCGTCGACCACCAAATGGTGAATGACGATCAGCAGATGATCTCCGTCGTCGCAGCGGAACAGCCCCAACTTCACCAGAGGTCCGGCGCTCAGGTCGATGCCGCTTTGAATCTCGTTCGCTTTCGCTTCGATCGCCGCAGCGCAGTCCGCCGTTCCTCTCAAATCGAACACATCCAGGGTATACAGTTCGCCTTCGCCAATACCACGGTTCCACGCTTTAAAATCGGTTTCCGTCCTGCGGAATACCGTGCGCAGAGCATCATGATGCTCCACGACCTTCGTTACCGCCTGCCGAAGCGGCGTTTCGTCGAAGCCACGCTCCCGGTGAAGCATCACCGCCTGGTTAAAATGATGCGGCTCCGCCTGATTTTGCTCGAAAAACCAGTACTGAATCGGCGTCAGGCTGACGGCGCCGCTAACCTCGCGCTGCTCGGCCTTTTTGTCGGCTGCGCGGAGCAGCGGACTCAATTCCGCTACCGTCGCATACCGGAATAAATCTTTCATTTCGAGCTTATGCCCGAGTTGAAGCAGTCTCGAAGAAACTTGAATCGCCTTGATCGAGTCGCCGCCCAGTTCGAAGAAGTTGTCCAGCACCCCGACCGCCTCGACACCGAGCACGGCCTGCCACACCGAGGCCAGCGTCTGCTCCGCTGCCGTGCGGGGCGCCACATAGTCCGTACCCGTCTGGACGCTTCCTTCGGGCGCGGGCAGCGCTTTGCGGTCGATCTTGCCGTTGGCGTTCAACGGCATCCGCTCCAGCTGTACGAAGTAAGACGGAATCATATAGCCCGGCAGCTCCTGCGCCAGCGCGCTTCGCAGCTCCGCTGCGCTCCACGCCCGGTCCGCCGTGAAATAGGCGCACAGCTGCTTTTGGCCAAGCTCGTTCTCCCGCGCCACGACTACCGCTTCGCGCACATCCGGCAAGCGCAGCACTTGCGTTTCCACCTCGCCCAGCTCGATCCGATAGCCGCGGATTTTCACCTGATGGTCGATCCGGCCCAAATATTCGATGTTCCCGTCCGGCATCCAGCGGACCAAGTCGCCTGTCCGGTACATCCGCTTGCCCGGCGCAAACGGATTCGGCACGAACTTCTCCTCCGTCAGCTCGGGCCGGTTCAAATAGCCTCGGGCCACGCCCTCGCCCGCGATGCACAGCTCTCCGGCCACGCCGACCGGCATCAAACGAGAGGCCGCGTCCATAATCCATGCCTGCACGTTGCAGAGCGGCCGGCCGATCGGAACGCCCGCCAGCTCTGCGGTTTCGCGGCCTGTTGAATATTTGGTCGCATAGATCGTCGCTTCCGTCGGACCATAAATGTTTTCCAGCTTGGCGTTCGCCGATAAGCTGTAATAGTCCTCGACCGCTTTCACCGGCAGCGCTTCTCCGGCGACAAATACATATTTCAAAGTCCGGATACCTGCAACTCCGGTTTCCTTGAGCGTATTGACCCATGCGCTGAACATCGACGGCACCAGATTCAAATGGGTGATCTGCCCGTTTTCGATCGCCTCCGTGAGCGCAGCGGGGTCTTTTTCCAGCCCCGGCGGCAAAATCGCCAATCTTCCTTTTCCGAAATACCATCCGAACAGCTCGGGCACGGATACGTCGAACGTAAAGGTCGTTTTCAGCAAATACGTATCGTCCGCCAGCATCGGGTATTCCCGCTCCAGCTGAGTCAGCGTATGCACGACCGACCGGTGCTCGACCATGACGCCCTTCGGCTTGCCGGTCGAACCCGACGTATAGATGACATAGGCCAGATGATGCGGTTCCGCCACAGCTTTCGGGTTCGAAGCGTCTTCGCTGTACACCGCCGCGTCTTCAAGCACCAGCAGCTTCCCGGCAAAAGCCGCGCGTTCCCGCAAACGGCTCTGCGTCAGCAGCAGCTTGGCTCCCGAATCCTCCAGCATGTAAGCGATCCGCTCCTGCGGGTAATCCGGATCGATCGGCATATACGCCCCGCCGGCTTTCAGGATGCCGAAAATGCCGACGATCATTTCAAGCGAACGCTCGACCATAATCCCGACCGGCTGATCGGGCTGCACGCCATTCGCCCGCAGCGTATGCGCCAACCGGTTCGCCCTTTCGTTCAATTCCCGGTACGTGAGCCGTTCGTCTTCGAACACGACTGCTACCTGCTCCGGCGTCCGTTCCGCCTGCGCTTCAAATAGCCCGTGAACGGTCTCGTCGCGGGGGTAATCCGCCGCCGTAGCGTTGAAGCGTTCGACAATTTGCGCCCGCTCCGCTTCGGTAACCCATTCCAGCTCGTCCACGCGGATCTGCGGGGCAGCCGCCACCTGCTCCAGCACCCGGGCGACATGGCCGGCAATTTGCCGGATCCCCGCCTCATCGAACGCCATCGCGTTGTAGCCGAAACGAATCGTGATCCGCTCGCCGGGGATGACGATGAAATTGAAATTGTAGTTCGTTTGCTCCGGCGTATCGATGTTCGCAATTGCAAAAGAGTCCCGACCTCCGCCGCCCAGCTGTCCGATTTGCTCGTCGATCGGATAGTTTTCGAACACCATGATGTGGTTGATCAAATCGCGCTTCTGCCCGGTCCGCGCCTGGATCTCATACAGCGGGAACGTATCATGGGCGCCGGAATTCAACGCTTGCTCCTGCGTTCTGCGCATGACGTCGGCCACCGATTCCCCGACAGCGCTGGTAATGCGCACCGGAATCGTATTGATAAACAGACCGATCATCGATTCCACGCCCGGGATTTCCGCCGGACGGCCCGCCACGACGCTGCCGAACACGACATCGTCGCTGTTGTTGTATTTTTGCAGGATCAGGCCCCATACGGTCTGAATGAGCGTATTGACCGTCACCTGATGCTGTCTGGCCGCCTGCTCAACCTTTACGCTCAGCTCCGGGCTGAACGTCCAATCCAGATTTTGCAGAACGTAGCCTTCCGTCTTGTGCTGCGGCTTCTCCTGCGGCAGCAGCACCTGCTGCTCGTAGCCGGACAAGTAATCGTTCCAGTAATCCGCCGCCGCTTCGCGGTTCTGATTTTCCAGCCACTCGATAAACCGGCCGAACGGCGTCACCGGCGCAAGCTCCGGCTGCCGCTGCTCGCGGAACGCAAAGTAGCTGCCGAACACTTCCTGAATCAGAAGAGACATGCACCAGCCGTCCATCAAAATATGATGGAAGCTCCAAACGAAGCGGTACGTTTCCTCGCCGGTGCGCAGGACCGATACGCGCATCAGCGAGCCTTGGCCCAAGTCGAAGCCGCGGGCCTTGTCCGCGCTCGTGAAGGCGGCGACGCAGGCTTCGCGCTCCGCTTCCTCCATGCCGCGCAGATCTTCATAAAGCAGCTCGTCCGCGCGTTCCCGGAACACGGCTTGAACCGGCTCATCCTTCCAGCCGCTGATAAAATTGGTCCGCAGCGTCTCGTGCCGCTGCACCAGCAAATCCAGACTTTTCCCAAAGGATACGACATCGAAGCCGCCGTTCAGATCGAACGTCGCCTGCTCAAAATAAGCTCCCGATTCCGCATCCATCAGGCTGTGGAACAGCATCCCCTTCTGCATCGGCGTGAGCGCATAGACGTTCTCCAGCTCGCCGATCGGCCGGGTAAGCTCCGTCAGTTGCTCCAGCTCGTCCACGGTCACGCCTTTGAGCAGAACATCGCTCGGCGTGAGCTCCGGCTGTTCCTTCGCCACGCAGTGCGCGATTACTTCCCGCAGGCTGGCTTGCAGCAGTCCGCCGAGCCGCTCTACCGTTTCCCGGCGGTATTGGGTCGTGCCGTAACGGATCGTTAAAACAAGCTCGCCCTCCGACACGATTCCGTTCATATCCAGCGCAAAATCCATCGCCGCATTCCCGCTGGCTTCCGCGCCTGCGGAATACGGGGATTGCTTCAAATCGTTGCTTTCGTAATCCTGATCGAACTGG
>NZ_BILX01000151.1 GCF_004000785.1 Paenibacillus ehimensis NBRC 15659
AAAAAAACGCTATTTTGTTTGCTCTTAGCCCCCCCTTCAAGGGGTTGCAGAGCAAAGTGTCTTATATCCCCGTAGTTAAAGCAAGGGGTTTTACGGCACGATTGATAAGAAAGGGGCGGAATCATGGGAAAACGGAAGCTTTTCACGTTGACGATAGCGATGATGACGGGAGGTCTTTTATTCGCCATGGCCGGATACGCGGCTTTCAACTCTCCTGAGCAAACCGGTTTGCAGGACTTTATTCAAATCGAGCAGCAGCAGAAGGAAAAAAGCTTGGCAGGCGATTCCCTCTCCTCCGCGCAATTATCCGAATTCAGCATCGCGATCGACGCCACGGCCACAGCCGAACAAATTCAAGCGTATTCGGACGACTCCTTCAAGAAGCTGCTCCAGCCGACGAACGAACGCCTGTGGTTCGTCATGAATCATGGCGCACCGGAAGGGATTCTGATCGCCAACGACAAAGAACCGGTGAAGATGGGCGGGAAAAACCGGAGCAAAGATTTGCTGAAGCTGTACCATAGCGCTCGCGGGCTTGCGGCGAGCGACGAGCAGATCCGCTATGTGGAATTCGAAGGACAGGGCATGCTCCTCGTGCTTGACGGCAAAGCCGAGTCCGTATTTTTGTCCCAAGGGCTGGCCTCGCTGCTCCAGCTTCCGGAAGGCCAGGCGCAGCCGAAGGACGTCATCGCAAAAATGAAGGCAAGGATCGCCTCAACCTCAGCGCAGTCGGAATGAACGACCTGGACCCAAAGATGAAAAAGGCCGACGGACATCGGCGGCGGGAGTATTGAGAAAGAGGTTATGGACTGAAATAGAGAAGCATACGGAGGTGGGGTATCCACTGGAGAAGCGATGGCGGCCGCCTTTGTCTTCGGGAAATGTCCGCTGATAAGCGGCTTCAATAAAAATTTCCCGATGACAAGTGCGGTCGGAAGTGGATACCCCCCACCCCTTCGTAACCTCTATAATCCCATTTGACCGCTTTCTCAACACGCTGAGGCCGACGGAAATCCCGCGGCCTTTTTCCATACTAACTATAACCCGAAAACATGTCTGGCCGTTTGCGTCGTCGCTTCGGCCACTTCCTCCGCGCTTTTGCCCATACATACGGAGACGGCCTGCAAGATGTGCGGCAGAAAAGCCGGCTCGTTGCGTCCGTCCGCCGGCTTGACGGGCAAATCCCGCGGCGTCAGGAACGGCGCGTCCGTCTCGATCATCAGCCGGTCGAGCGGGATGCGGCGCACCAGCTCCCGCAGATGCTTGCCCCGCCGCTCGTCGCAGATCCAGCCCGTAACCCCGATATACAGTCCCATATCGAGATACGTCTTCAGCTCGCTTGCGCTGCCGGTGAAGCAGTGGACGACCGCCCGGTCGATCCGGTGCAGATGCGTCTTCATGATGCGGACGAAATCCGCATACGCCTCCCGCTCGTGCAGGAATAACGGCATCCGCAGCTCGCAAGCCAGCATGACCTGCGCTTCGAACCACTTCCTCTGCACGTCGCGCGGCGAGAAATCGCGGTTGTAATCCAAGCCGCATTCGCCGATCGCTACGACGGAAGGCAGTGCGGCCAGCTTGCGCAGCTGTGCCAGCGTGTCCGGGCCGCAGCTGCGGGCGTCGTGCGGATGAATCCCTGCGGTGGAGTAAAGCTTGCCCGGGAACCGGGCCGCATACCGCGCCGCTTCCTCACTGTTTCGCATGTGCGTCCCCGTCAAAATGAGCGGGGAAACGCCCTCCGCTTCCGCCCGGGCGACGACCTGGTCGCGGTCCGAATGAAACGAGCGGTGCATCAGGTTGACGCCGATATCGATCAGCGACGGCTTCTTCATCGTTTATTCGCTCCTTTCCCTTCGTCTACTGCGCAGCAGGATGCCGGCACTTCGTCGGCCAGCCACACTTCATTGCCCGCAAAATAAAACGTTACGCCCATACTGCGGGCTTTGACCGTGTCCACACGGAGGATGACAAGCTCCCCTCTGCGGCTGCCCGCCAGCGTGGCGAACTGCAGGCCTTCGGACAAATGCACGTACTGGCGGCCCATCGGGCGGATGCCTTCTTGCAAAATAGCCGGCGCGGCATGACGGTTCGTGCCATGATACAGCGTCTCGGGCGGCTCGCCGGGCTCATAGCGAATCTTCTCGAAGCTGTGCCCGTATCGGGCGCGGATGCGGCCATTCGCGATTTCGAAGCGCTGCTTATCGGAATTGCGCACGACCCGCTCCACATCCTGAAGCGTGATCGACGCCCATCGGGGCTGCGACCGGATGGCCCGCATCATGTCTTTCAGCTCGCACGATCCGTCCGTCGGGTCCAGGACGAGCCCGAACGCTTTAGGATCGTGCCTTAACAATTTGGTCATAAATTTGCTTAAGCGAATTTCCGTTTTTTCATTTAACATGTCGATCTCTTCCTTATTTAAAAAGTTCACATAACCAAGCTGGCCGGTCGTTTCGTATGCCGGTTGGCATAGGCGGAGGCGGCGTACGAGTCAGGCTTTACCCGAGCGGCGTATCTTCCCATCGCTTCGACCCGGTCCACCATCTCCTGAACGTACAGCGACGTCTTGTTTACGATCGTATCCGTGCCCGCATCGATATCGATGAACGCTTCGAGCGAAGCGCCTTGATACACATAGGGCAGCAGCAGCTCCTCCATCCGGTTCACCGCGTCCCCCTCGAAATAACAGGCTACCTCTTGCGAGAGCGACGTTTCGATCGTCAGCTTCTCTTTGACGGAGGTCAGCTCCCGGGGAAGCACTACCTGCCGGTAGCAGGCCCAAGCGCCTTTGCCCGGACGGCGGATAATAAGGCCGGTCACAAATTTGGTGTGACCGCGGTGAACCTGGCTGTCGGTACCGATCATCAATTGATACAGCGATGCCGGATCTTGAGAGATGAACCGCAGCATCCGCTCGATTACATCGTCGAGGGAGAGGCGGCGTTCTGTCACATTATGAAATGTGAGGTCATCTTGCATGGAAAAAAGATTTGTTCGCTTCATGGTTGTCACCTGTACAACGTACACGGCATCCTTTCGTTATGTATTTGGCTGGAGCCGGCGGGACTTGAACCCGCGGCCTCCGGTCTGACGAACCGGCGAGAACTCCCGCTTCTCCACAGCTCCATATGAGTATAGGGGAAGATGGAATCGAACCACCGCTCGCGGCTTCAAAGGCCGCTGCCTTACCGCTTGGCGATTCCCCTAAGGTTGGACGGATAGGTGCGGGGGCGGCCCGCAGGTCTGCCAGTCGCCGAATATAGCAGCAACCTCTATGACAACATCCTATCCATGATGAAATGGTGACGCATGGGGGATTCGAACCCGCCGAGTGCACGAGTGAAAGTCGTGTGGCTTAACCGCTTGCCGAATGCGCCGCAATAAAAATGAAAAAGACTGCGAGCTCACGCGCTTTTCTTCCGCCCGGATTCGTGCCAAGGCATAAGAAAAGCCGCCGTGATCCGGCAGCCTTGTATCTCCGTATTTCACATACGCCGAAGCGTATGTCAGAACCGCCCGACCTTCGGGGAAGGAGGGGTTCGGAGCAGACCAAGACTACTGGATTTTGTTTGTAATTCAAATTGGGCCTCATGAACATGGACAATCTTATCATGATTCGTCATCGCTACTCTCTCCTTCCACGTGAATTTTACAAACAAAAAAGCTGCGCTTCGTCCCTTTTTCCCGCCACAAGGCAAAAGAAAAAGGCTACGACGATTCGCAGCCTCACTTACCGAATTCCAATTACGATGCGTCTAAAAGCGCCAAACATCGTACAGGTACGCGAAAGCTACGTAAAAAGCGTTGGTTATGAAAGGAATCATGAGCGGAACCTTGCTCGGTATGTAACGGTTGTTCGAATGCGATATGCGTTCTCATGTTCCTAACCTCCCTTCGCTTTTGGTGTTCATCAAGTTGGTGAAATCTTATCATGCATTCCGCGAGCCTGTCAACCATTATTTTTGTAAAATTGTATTTCTTTAACTTTCACGCTTTACCGCCGTAAGGATGCAGCACCCAGCAGCAGGAGCCCGCTTAGAACAGAAGCGGCGGCACTGACCATATACAATCCGGTAAAGCCTTGAGCCGCCGCCGACAGAAATTGACCGGCTACCGTCGGCCCCAGCGTCGATCCGAGCGAACGGAACAAGCTTAAGTATCCCACCGCCGCGCCTGTCTCTTTCGGCTCGACGGCTTGAATCATCAGCACGTTCAAGGGAGCTCCGATAATAATTCCGATCCCGAAGCCCATGAGGGCCAGCGTAACGAGGTAAACGATCAGGACAGCAGGCATCAAAGCCAACGAAAGAGCGCCTAAGGCAGTGATGACAAAGCCGAGCAGAAGTACTTTTTTCGCGCCCATTTTATCGGTCAGGAAGCCTGCGGCAAGCGAAGCGATAACCGAGGCTGCCGCCATCGGCGCCACCGTTAATCCCGATAGTCCTTTCGTCAGCCCAAGCAGCGTTTCCGCATAGAGCGGCATCAAATTCATCGCGGTCGCCATCACGAAGCCGGACAGCAGCGAAGAGATCAGCAAAGCTAAGGTCTTGCTTCCGGTAAAATACTTTACGTTCAAGACAGGATCTTGGTGCTTGCGCTCGATGACGATAAAGACGGGAAGCAGAGCGAGCGCAGCGACGATATACCAACCGCTTTTCTGGGTAATGCCCAGCATGACCGATACGATCAACAGCGTCAAGATGACGATTCCGGCGATATCGACCGGCTTCTTGACCACTTCGTGCTGAGTGCGGAACCGGGCGATCATCACGAGAATCACGAGCGAAATCGGGATATTGATCAGGAATATCCATTGCCACGGGAGATAAGCCACGATGCCACCGCCAATGACCGGTCCGACAATTTGCCGAGCACCGGGATGCTGACCGCGAAAAACAGCGTATACATCGTAAAGCTCCAGACGCCCCAGGACGAAGACAACTGATAAGCGGATAAAATCGAGCTTAGCGCCGGGCCGACAATGCCGTGATCGAGAGCCCCCATAAAAATCCCAAGCAAAAAGGTAAACATGACGAGCGGTCTGGATAATTCCTTGACCTTGGAAGTTTGGACAACTTGCGTGTTCATAGATGACAGCTCCCTGGTTTAAAGTTCTTGTGAGCTAAATATACTATACCCCCCTATAGTATATCAAATAGTTTTTTTATTCGCAAAAGGACGTCAAGATCACGCGAAACGCAAAACAGACTGCCAAATGGCAGTCTGAG
>NZ_BILX01000152.1 GCF_004000785.1 Paenibacillus ehimensis NBRC 15659
CAGCACCTGGACGGACGAACAATGGCAGGCCATCGCCGTCCGCGGCTGTTCCACGCTTGTGGCCGCCGCTGCGGGCTCCGGGAAAACGGCCGTGCTGGTCGAGCGGATTATCCGCCGCATTTCGGACGAGCGCGCGCCGCTCGACGTAGACCGGCTGCTGGTCGCTACGTTCACCAAGGCGGCGGCGGCGGAAATGCGCCACCGGATCAGCGAGGCGCTGGAGAAGGCGCTGGCGGACAACCCGGGCTCGGATCACCTGCGCAAGCAGCTTGCGCTGATGCCGCAGGCATCGATTACGACGCTGCACTCCTTTTGCATGGAGGTCATTCAGAGGCATTACCAGCGGATCGGGCTCGATCCGAACTTCAGAATAGCCAATGAAACGGAAAGCGCGCTGATGCGGCAGGATTTGCTGGAGGAGCTGCTGGAGGAACGGTATGGCGAAGCCGGGGAAGGCGATTTGTTCTGGCGGCTCGCGGATTCGTTCAGCGGGGACAAAAACGACGACGCGCTGTTCTCGCTCGTCCAGCGGCTGTATGACGATTCACGGAGCCACCCGTGGCCGGAGCATTGGCTGAACGAGTGCGTCCGCATGTTCGAGCGGCCCGTCGCTTCCGGCGACAATCCGTGGCTGGCCAGCCTGCTTGCGTACGTCCGCTTGGAGCTGCAGGCCATGGCATCCAGACTTCGGGAGGCGGTGCGGATCGCGGAGCAGCCCGGAGGACCGGCGCCGTATTTGACGAATCTTCAAGATGACGCCGCGGTCGTCGGCGGGCTGCTGGAGCTGGCCGACGCAGGCGCGTGGGAACCGCTGTATCAAGCGTTTCAGGGCGCCGCTTTCGGCAAGCTGAAGCCTTGCCGGGGGGACGGCTTCGACAAAGCGCTGCAGGAGCAAGTGAAGGACATGCGGGGCGAGGTCAAAGACCGGCTGAGCGAGCTGAAGGAAGAGCTGTTCGGACGGACACCGGAGCGGTATGAGGAAGAGCTTCGGACAATGAGGCCGCTCATGGAGGCGCTGGTCGCTCTGGTGATTGATTTCGGCGAGCGGTACCGGACGGCCAAAATGAGCAAGCGGCTCGTCGATTTTGCGGACTTGGAGCATTTTTGCCTGAAAATCCTCAGCGCCGACGAGTCGCTGCCGGGGAATCCCGTTCCTTCCGAGGCAGCGTTGGAATACCGCGAGCAGTTCGCCGAGGTACTGCTGGACGAGTACCAGGATACGAACCGCGTTCAAGAAGCGATAGTCCAACTGATCGCCAAAGACGCACCGGGCAACCGGTTTATGGTTGGGGACGTCAAGCAAAGCATTTACCGGTTTCGCTTGGCGGAGCCGGGCTTGTTTCAGGAGAAATACAAAAGCTACCGTACCGATGGCGGCGGGCCGGGGCGGCGCATCGATCTGGCGCGCAACTTCCGCAGCCGCCGTCAAGTGGTGGACGGCACGAATTTTATTTTCCGCCAGCTGATGCACGGAGACGTCGGCGAGATCGACTACGACGAGCGGGCGGAGCTCGTTTACGGCGCCGGCTATCCCGAGCCGCCGAATGCAAGCGGCGCATTTGCGGCCGAGCTTGTGCTGATCGACCGGACGCCGCAGGATGCCGGGGGGCCGGGAGAGAACGCGGGGGATTCCCCGGAAGGCGTTGCCGCCGGGACCGAGGAGTCCGCCGACGAGGCGGCAGCGGAAGTGCGGGAGCTGGAAACGGTGCAGCTCGAAGCGCGGTATATCGCAGGGCAAATCCGCGAGATGATGGGAATGGATGGCGGAAGGCGCCGGCAGGTATACGACAAATCCGCCAAAGGCATGCGCGACGCCCAGTTCCGGGACATCGTCGTTTTGCTGCGGGCGACGCAGCAGTGGGCGCCCGTCATGATCGAGGAGCTGCGGCAGCAGGGCATTCCCGCTTACGCGGAGCTGAGCACCGGCTATTTTACAGCGGTTGAAGTGCAAATGATATTGTCGCTGCTCAAAGTGATCGACAATCCGTATCAGGACATTCCGCTGGCCGCCGTACTGCGTTCTCCGATCGTGGGGCTCGACGCCGAGGAATTGGCGCATATCCGCATATGCCGGCCGCACGGGGCGTATTTCGACGCGGTGAGGGCGTACGCGCCGAGAGAGGCTGCGGATTCCGAACCGGCCTGCCAAGACAGGAGCGCCGAACCAACCGCGGCCTTCGAGACCGACGGGGCGGAGCCGGCCTGCGAGAGCGATGGGAATGGAGTTGGATTTCAGCGGAACCCGGAAACGCGGCGCAAGCTGCGGACGTTTCTCGATTGGCTCGGGCAGTGGCGCCTGCAGTCGCAGCAAAGCTCGCTGGCTGATTTGATTTGGGACATTTACCGGAAAACCGGCTATTTCGATTTTGTCGGCGCCATGCCCGGCGGCCCGCAGCGGCAGGCCAATTTGCGGGCGCTTTACGACCGGGCGCGGCAATACGAAGAGACGTCGTTTCGGGGGCTGTTCCGGTTTTTGCGTTTTGTCGAGCGGATGCAGGACAACGGCGGCGATCTGGGAACGGCTCGGGCGCTTGGCGAGCAGGAGGACGTCGTCCGCATCATGACGATCCATAAAAGTAAAGGATTGGAATTCCCCGTTGTTTTCGTCGCCGGAATGGCCAAGGCGTTCAACCGTCGGGATTTGACGGACAGCTTTTTGCTGCACAAGGAGCTTGGCTTCGGGCCGAAGCTGATGGAGACGGACACCCGCGTCAGTTATCCGACCTTACCGTGGCTGGCGATCCGGCGCAAAATCGAAATGGAAATGCTGGCCGAAGAAATGCGCGTGCTGTATGTGGCGCTGACCCGGGCCCGAGAGAAGCTTATCCTGATCGCGTCGGTCAAAAATTTGCAGAAGCAGCTGGAAGCGTGGGGGCGCTTTGTCCTGCACGACCGCTTGACGCTGCCGGATGATGCGCTGGCAGGCGCGCGCTGTTATTTGGATTGGCTCGGTCCGGCGCTGATCCGGCACCCTGACGCGGAACCGCTCCGGGAAGCGGCCGGTCTGGACTATCGGCTCTGGCCGTTCATGGACGGCGAGCCGTCCGAATGGCAGGTGCGCTTACTGAGGCCGGAGCTGTTCGCCGGAATGTCCCAGGCTGCGGCGGCGGTGAGCTTCGCCGATCCCCGCTGGCAGTCGGTGGTCCGTCAGGAGCCGGTCGACGAAACGGAGCGTTGGGAGCACGAAGTATGGCGGCGCTTATCCTGGAGCTATCCCCGGGAGGAGGCGACGCTGGTGCTGTCCAAAACGTCCGTTACGGAGCTGAAGCGGCATTCGGAGCACCGGAAGCTGCTTGAGCTGTTATCGGACGAGCCGTCTGCGGCATTATGGCCGGGCGTCGGGGCGGAGTCCGGAGAACCGGCAAAGGAAGAAAGTTCGAAGCGAGGGGCGGATGGCGCGGCTTTTCACAAAGTGATTGTCCGGAGACCGCGCTTTATGGAGCGGCGCGAGCCGAATGCGGCCGAGCGCGGAACGGTGTTTCATACCGTGATGCAGCATATGCCGATGGACCGGCCTCCCTCGGAATCCGACGTCCGCGAGCTGCTGGCCTCACTGGTGCAGCGCGAGCTGTTGACGGAGGCGCAGTGCGGTCTGGTCGACCCTGCGGTGATCGTGACGTTCTTTGAAAGCGAGCTGGGCCAGCGTCTGCTTCGCGCCAAGCGGGTGCACCGGGAAACGCCGTTCAGCTTCGGGCTGCCCGCGCGCGACGTCTACGGCCCGGAACGGGGCGGCTTATCGGATGAGACGGTGATGCTGCAGGGCGTGATCGACTGTCTGATCGACGAAGGCGAAGGTCTCGTGCTGGTAGACTTCAAGACGGACCGGCTGAAAGGCGCGTCTCCGCTTCGGGTGGCGGAAAAATACCGGCTGCAGCTTGATCTGTACGCCAGAGCCGTCGAGACGATCTGGAAGCGGCCGGTGACCGGAAAATATATCTTTTTATTCGATGGCGCTCATGTGGTGCAGCTGTAGCAAAGCATAAATCGGCTTAAACCAAGCACTGCCTCATATTAGGGAAGGAAGGAAAAACCATGCGGATATTGCATACGGCGGACTGGCATTTCGGCCGGACGCTGGAAGGAAGAAGCCGGCTCGCCGAGCAGGAGGCGTTCGTCGACGAGCTGGCCCTTCTCGTAAAGGACCAGCAGATCGATCTGGTGCTGCTTGCAGGAGACGTCTACGATTCGGTGAATCCTCCGGCCGCCGCTGAGCAGCTGTTTTACGATGCGCTGGCGCGTCTGTCGGATCAAGGCCGCAGGCCGGTATACGTCATCGCGGGCAATCACGATCACCCCGACCGGCTGGCCGCCGCCGACCCGCTCGCGCACAAGCTTGGCGTCACGCTGGTCGGTCTGCCTGAAGCGCGGGTGCATACGGTGGACATCCGGCGCACAGGTGAAACGGCGGCGCTGTTCGCGCTGCCGTATCCGTCCGAGTCGCGGCTGCGCGAGCTGCTGTCGGAGGGGGCCGACGAGACGCTGCTGCGGGCCGTCTATTCCGAGCGGGTACGGCATATCGTCGCGGAGCAGGCGAAGCATTACCGCGCAGATACGGTCAACTTGCTCATGAGCCATCTCTATGTGCTGGGCGGGCAGGAAACGGAATCGGAGCGGCCGATTCAAGTCGGAGGCGCTTATACGGTCGATACTTCGGCGCTGGAAGCCGGAGCGCAGTACGTCGCTCTCGGCCACTTGCACCGGCCGCAAGCTTTGAAGTCGGAGAAGACGACGATCCGCTACAGCGGCTCGCCGCTGGCCTATAGCTTTTCGGAGGCCGGTCAGGCCAAATCGGTCACGGTGCTTGATCTGAAGCCCGGCGCGACTCCGCAATTGGAGGAAATCTTCCTTTCCAGCGGGCGTCCGCTGGTGGAATGGAAAGCCAAGGGCGGGCTGGCGGAGGTTCATCGTTGGTTGGACGAAGGCAAGGATGCCAACGCTTGGATCGATTTGGAGGTTCACTTGCAGGAGACGATGTCGATGGAGCAGCTGCACCGTCTGCGGCTGGCCCGGGACGGGTTTATTCATATCCGCCCGGTGTATCCGGATTTGGAGGCGTCGCTGCAGGAAGCCGTGTCGGCGACGAAGCTGCCGATGGACGAGCTGTTCCGCCGCTTCTACGAGCGGCAGACCGGCGGGGC
>NZ_BILX01000153.1 GCF_004000785.1 Paenibacillus ehimensis NBRC 15659
GCGTCGGTATCCACGATCATTTCTTCGATCTGGGAGGACACTCGCTGAAAGCGATGATCTTGGTCTCGCGCATCCATCAGGCGCTGGATGTCGAGATTTCCGTGCGGCAGGTGTTCCTCACGCCTACCGTCGCCAGCTTGGCGGACGCGCTGGAAGCGGCGGCGGAGGGCGGGACCTATGAAGCGCTGAAGCGGGCGGAGGAGCGGGAGTATTACCCGCTGTCCTCGGCTCAAAAGCGGCTGTACGTCCTGCAGCAGCTCGAAGGCGCGGAGCTCAGCTACAATATGCCGGTGGCGCTGCGGCTGTCCGGAGCGCTCGATCGCGAACGGTTGGAAGCCGCGCTGGGGGCGCTGATCGCCCGTCACGAAGCGCTGCGCACTTCGTTTACCTTAGTTAACGGGGAGCCGGTACAGCGGGTGCAAAGCGCGGCAGCCTATGCGATATCCTACGAAGAAGCGAACGAAAGAGTAGCTGCCGAGCGAATTCAGGCTTTTCTCCACCCGTTCGACCTCAGCGAAGCTCCGCTGCTTCGCACGAGCCTTGTGCGGCTTGGCGAGGCAGAGCATCTGCTGCTGTTCGATATGCACCATATCGTTTCGGACGGCACTTCGATGGGGATTTTTGTCCATGAATTGACGAGGCTGTACGCCGGAGAGCAGCTGGAGCCGCTGCGGCTGCAGTACAGGGATTATGCGGTGTGGCAGCAGGCCTTCAAGCAAAGTCCGGCCTACGGCAAACAGGAAGCGTATTGGCTGGAACGGTTCGCCGGGGAACTGCCGGTATTGAATCTGCCGGCGGATCATCCGCGTCCGGCGGTGCGCAGCTTCGATGGTGCGCGGCTCGAGTTCGAGCTGGACGCCGCGCTGTCGGCCGAAGTTCGGGAGCTGGCCCGCGCGAGCGGCGCGACGCTGTACATGGTGCTGCTGGCTGCCTTTAGCGCCCTGCTTGCGCGGCTTAGCGGCCAAGAAGAGCTGATTGTCGGTTCGCCGGTAGCCGGGCGGCCGCATGCAGAGCTCCAAGGCCTGCTTGGCATGTTTGTGAGCACGCTCGCCATCAGGTCCGCGCCGGCAAGGGAAAAAACCTTCAAACAATATGTCGAAGAAGTGAAAGAAATTACGATGTCCGCGTACGAGCATGCGGATTATCCGTTTGAAGAGCTTGTCGAACAAGTGGTCCAGCAGCGGGATATCAGCCGCAACCCGATTTTTGACGTCATGTTCGCGCTGCAAAATATGGAGCAATTCGAGCTGTCCATGGCTGAGGTCGAGGTATCTTCGTATGAGCTGGACAACCCGGTCTCGAAATTCGACTTGTCGCTGTTTGTGAGCGAACAGGGGGATCGGCTGCATTGCACCTTGGAGTATGCCACGGCGCTGTTTGAACCCGGCACCATCGCGCGCTGGAGGGACAATTTCATCGTGCTGCTGCAGCACGTTGTCTCCGATCCGGAGATTTCGCTCGGTAAAGCGAATTTGCTGGGCAGCCAGGATCTGCTTTGTTTGCAGGCGTGGACCAACGGACCGGCGTTGCAGGTGCCCGATCTGACCCTGCACGAATTGTTCCAAGAGCAGGCGGACAGAACGCCGGACCGCACGGCTCTCGTTTTCGGCGAAGAGCGGCTCACGTACCGGGAGCTTGACCGGTTGTCCGACCGGATGGCACTGGCGCTCCAGCATGACCGGATCGGCACAGGCAGCATTGTCGGCCTGATGGCCGGCAGGTCGCCTCTTATGGTGATCAGCCTGCTCGGCATTTTGAAAGCGGGCGCGGCTTTTCTGGCGGTGGACCCGTCTTATCCGGCGGAACGCATTGCTTATATGCTTGAGGATTCCCGGGTGTCATGTCTGCTTGTCGATGCCGCGCAGACGATCGGCCATTTGGCGTATCAAGGGCAAGTCCGCATCATGGAAGAGATGATGTCCGAAAGCGGCCGCTCCGGCGCGGCACGCCGACAGGTTCAAAACGACAGCGGACAGCTGGCGTACATCATTTATACCTCGGGCACGACAGGCAGTCCGAAAGGGATCATGATGAAGCACAGTAACCTGATTAACCTGATTATGCACCAATACGAGCATACGTCGATTCCTTTCGACAAAAATGTGCTTCAGTATTCTTCATACAGCTTTGACGTGAGCTATCAGGAAATCTTTTCCACGCTGCTTGCCGGCGGAACCGTCTATTTGATTGAAGAGGAGATGCGCCAGGACCCGGTTGCGCTTTTCCGTTTCGTGGAGGAGCGGGACATCCGGGCGATGCTGCTGCCGGCCTCCTTTGTCAAGTTTGTTTGGAACGATCCTACTTACGAATCGGTATGGCCGAAGAGCGTACAGCATCTGGTTGCGGCGGGGGAAGCGCTGGTCGTCGGACCCGCGCTGCGGCGTTACATGCGGGAGCAGGGAGTCACGCTGCACAATCACTACGGCCCTTCCGAGGCGCATGTGACGACCATGTACATCATGTCGCCGCAGGGAACCATCTTGGAGCAGCCTCCCGTAGGCCGGCCGATCAGCAACGCTTCGATCTATATCGTGGACCCGTTCGGGCAGCCGCAGCCGGTCGGCGTAGCCGGCGAGGTGTACGTCGGCGGGGCGGGGGTCGGCCGAGGATACCTGCATAAGCCCGAGCTGACCCGCGAGAAGTTTGTCCCTAATCCGTGGTCTCCCGGCACGCTCATGTATCGTACCGGCGATATGGCCCGCTGGCTCGCCGACGGCAATATCGAATATTTGGGGCGGATCGATCATCAGGTGAAAATAAGAGGCTACCGCATCGAACTGGGCGAGATCGAAGCCCGGCTGCTCGGCATCGAGGGAATTCGCGAAGCCGTCGTGCTGGTAATTCCCGACGATCAAGGGAACAACGAGCTGTGCGCTTATTTTGCGGGCGACCGCGAATTTGTGCTGCTGGAGCTCCGGGAGGCTCTGAAGACGATGCTGCCGGACTACATGATCCCTGCTTACTTCGTCCAGCTTGAAGAGCTGCCCGTCACCTCGCAAAGCGGAAAAATAGACCGCAAGGCGCTGCCGAAGCCCGAGGGAGGCATTCGGACGGGCGCCCCGTATTCCGCGCCGCGCAACGAGACTGAAGCCAAGCTGGCGGGCCTCTGGCGCGAAGTGTTGGGGCTTGAGAACATCGGCGTTCACGACAACTTTTTCCACATGGGGGGCCATTCGTTAAAAGCGACCGTTCTTACCGGCAAGCTCCATAAACAGTTCAACGTCGAAGTGCCGTTAAAGGAAATATTCCGAAATCCGACCATCCGGGAGCTGAGCGCCGTTATCGAAAACGGCCGGGAAAACCGCTATGAAACGATCGAGCCGTGCGGGGAGCAAGCGTATTATGCCACCTCCTCCGCCCAGAAAAGGATGTATCTGGTTCAACAGCTCGAACAAGGGATTGCCTACAACATGCCGATACTCTGCGAGATCGACGGCGAGGCCGATCCGGACCGGATCGAAGCGGCCTTCCGGGCGCTGGTCCGAAGACACGAGTCGTTACGCACCTCGTTCGAGGATAGGGACGGCGAGATTGTGCAGGTCATTCATTCCGGCGCTTCGTTCCGGCTGGAAAGAAGCGCACAGAACGGCCAAAAGCTCGAATCGCTGATTCGGCGCTTCGTCCGGCCTTTCGATCTGGGGCAGGCTCCTTTGTTCCGGGCGGAGCTCGTCAAGAGCGGGAATGCCGCGTATCTCTTCGTCGATATGCACCATATCGTTAGCGACGGCGTATCGCTCGACATCGTCTTGAACGATTTCACGGAGCTGTATAACGGCAAGGAGCCGGAGCCGCTGCGCCTGCAGTACAAGGATTACGCCGCATGGCAAAATAAATTGGTGCAATCGGAGGAAATGAAACGGCAGGAGGCTTATTGGACAGAGCGGTTCGCCGGCGAAATTCCGGTGCTCCTTCTGCCGTACGATTACGGGCGGCCCGCCGCGCAGAGCTTTGAAGGGGACCTCGGCCACTTCGCCCTGGACGAACGGCTGACGGAGGGCATCCGGGGGATCGCCCGGGAGACGGGCAGTACCACGCATATGGTCATGCTCTCCCTCTTCCATATCCTGCTGGCCAAATACAGCGGTCAGGACGATATCGTGATCGGAAGTCCGATTGCGGGAAGACCGCACGCCGATCTGCAGAACATCGTGGGCATGTTTGTCAATACGTTGGCGCTGCGGAATCAAGCGGCGGGAGAGAAGAGCTATCGTGAATTTTTGAAGGAAGTCCGGGACCATGCGCTTGAGGCTTACGAGAATCAAAGCTATCCGTTCGAGACGCTGCTGGATAACATTCAAGTTCAACGGGACCCGGGCCGGAATCCGCTGTTCGATGTGATGTTCAACATGAGCCATCTGAAGGAAGGGACCGACGGCAAGCTTGCCGGTCTCCGCTTGAAGCCGATCCCGAGAGAACACCGCATCTCCAAATTCGATTTGACGCTTCACGTCATGGAGAACGAGCAGGCCTTCGCATGCAGCTTCGAATACTGCACCCGATTGTTCCACGCCGGGACGATCGCCCGGATGGGGCTGCATTACCGTCAAATCGCGGCACAGGTATGCGCGGACC
>NZ_BILX01000154.1 GCF_004000785.1 Paenibacillus ehimensis NBRC 15659
GCAGTCCCGCCGACTTCGCGGCGGCTGCCGTTCTGTTCGGCTTGCTCGTCTTCTGGAAACTGCCGCCTTGGGCGGTCGTCCTCGCAGGCGCCTCAGCAGGATGGGGTTTATCCTTGGGATTGGTCTAAACCTACACGTCAGACACCATGGCTCGCGACCCGCCCGGGGTCCGGGCTATTTTTTTCTGCGGAACAGGCGGACGGCTCCTTTGCCGAGCTCCGTAAACAGAATCATGACCGACAGCGCGCCGAGCGCATAAGGGACGACAAGCGGAATGGCGCGCAGATCGGTAATATGCACCCAACGCAAAAAAAGGGGATACAACAGCAGCAGCGCAACCAGAATTGCAATTTTCACGGGCATTCGCCTCCGGGGTCTACATCATTTTCGACAATGAAATAAATTTCGCTGTTCAAAAGGTCAACACCTGCCGCTTGAAGTCGGTGGAAAATTATTGAAATTTCGGTTTCGATCGATCCGGGCACGGCCGCATCAATTTGGAATTTGTTAAATTTAGCAGATGTTCAATTATGGATTGACGGATGACCACCCTCATACTATGATAACATTATCGCTTTAAAGCATGTACACGTTAAATCCAGGAGGTCCGAAATCATTGAAAACATCCGCTAAACTGTTATCCCTGCTGATCGCCGTACCGATCATGATCGCAGGCTGCGGGACCAAAGCGCCGGCGCCCGCCAATCCGTCCGGAGGTGGAGACGCTTCCAAGCCTCAGGACAAGAAAGTTGTCAAAATCGGCATCTCGCAAATTGTCGAACATCCGTCGCTCAACGCGACGCGCGAAGGCTTCCTGGCCGCGCTCAAGGACAACGGCTTTACCGACAAAGAAACGATGCAGGTCGATTATCAGAACGCGCAAGGCGACGCCACGACCAACTTGACCATCGGTCAAAAGTTCGCCGCAGACAAAAAAGATCTCGTATTCGCCATCGCCACGCCGTCGGCTCAAGCCGTCGTGCAGAACGTGAAAGACGCGCCGGTACTGTTCGGAGGCGTAAGCGATCCGGTATCCGCGAAGCTCGTTAAAAGCCTGGACAAGCCGGGCGGCAACGTAACCGGCGCCGCGGATACGCACCCGGACGCCATACCAAAGCTGATCGACTTCATCGCCGCCGATTTCCCGAAGGTCAAGAAGATCGGAATCGTGGCGAACGAAGGCGAGGCGAATGTCGCGTTCATGGTGAAGACGGCGGAAGCGGCGTTTGCGAAGCATAACATTCAAGTCGTCAAAGCGTCGGTTGCGAACAGCTCCGAAGTGAAGCAGGCCGCCGAATCGCTCGTGGGACGCGTCGACGCGATCTACATCACGCTCGACAACACGGTCGTCAGCGCCGTCGAATCGATCATCAAGCTGGCAAACGACAAGAAAATTCCGTTCTTCGCCAGCGACCGCGATTCGGTAGAAAAAGGAGCTCTCGCTACCTACGGCTTCAAATATTACGATCACGGCTACCAAGCAGGCAAAATGGCCGTCGAGATTCTCAAAAACGGCGCCAAGCCGGGCGACATGAAAGTCAGCTACCCGGACAAGCTTGACCTGATCATTAACCTTGATGCCGCCAAGCAGGAAGGCGTCGAAGTCACCGACTCCATGAAAAACAAAGTACAAGATAAAAACAACCTGCTCAGCGGTTCGGCAAAATAATTTCGTAAGACCCAGGCAGAGTGACCTTCCGAATTGGACCTAAGGTCACTTTTGCATTTATTTGCAGGAGGATGGATTTATGTACCAGGCATTTACAGGTTCCTTGGAGCTTGGCATGCTGTATGCCATTATGGCGCTCGGCGTGTATCTTACGTTTCGAATTTTGGATTTTCCCGACTTGACGGTGGACGGCAGCTTCACGACCGGCGGCGCGATTGCCGCGGTCTTGATCGCTTCCGGCGTATCTCCGGCGCTCGCCACGCTGGCGGCCTTCGGTGGCGGTCTCGTAGCCGGAGCGTGCACCGGACTGCTGCATACGAAAGGCAAAGTGAATGCGCTGCTGTCCGGGATTTTGATGATGATTGCGCTGTATTCGATCAATCTGCGGATTATGGGGAAAGCCAACATTCCGCTGCTTGGAGAAGATACGCTGCTGACGAACGTTCCGCTGCTGCTGGTCATGCCGGTTGTCGTGCTGGTTGTCAAATTCGCGCTGGACTGGTTCCTGCATACGGACTTGGGCCTAGCGCTCAGAGCAACCGGAGATAACCCCCGGATGATCCGCAGCTTCGGCGTGAACACGGACAACACGATCATCGTCGGCGTCAGCTTGTCCAACGGGCTCGTGGCGCTCTCCGGCGCCTTGATCGCGCAGTATTCGGCCTTCGCCGAAATTACGATGGGGGTCGGAATGATCGTCATCGGGCTAGCTTCGGTCATTATCGGGGAAGCGCTGTTCGGCGCGAAGACGGTATTTCGTGCGACGCTGGCCGTCTTGCTGGGCGCCATCGTCTACCGGCTGATCGTGGCGCTGGCGCTTCGCGTCGGACTGGAGCCGACAGACATGAAGCTGATGACCGCGCTCATCGTTATCGGCGCCTTGACGCTCCCGATGATCCGGGGCAAGCTGCGTCAAAAGTCGGTCATCCGGCAGCGGGCGGCCGATCTCGAAAATTCCCGCGCGCGGAACGTTTCGGCAGGAGGTGGTCGATAATGTTACGCGTCGAACATGTTTCGAAGCTGTTTAATCCGGGGACGCCGGACGAAAAGCTCGCCTTGTCGCATATTAACCTCCAATTGAAGGAGGGTGATTTTGTAACGGTGATCGGCAGCAACGGCGCCGGCAAGTCCACGCTCATGAATATCATCTCGGGCGTGATGACGCCGGATCTCGGGAAGGTCGTTATTGGCGGGAACGAGGTCGAATCGATGCCCGAATATCGCCGCAGCGCTTGGATCGGCCGGGTATTCCAAGACCCGATGGCCGGCACCGCGCCGACGATGACGATTGAAGAAAACCTGGCGATGGCATACAAGCGCAGCAAGCGCAGAGGGCTCGCCATCGGCGTTACGGGGCGCAGGCGGACGATGTTCCGCGAGCAGCTCAGCCGGCTCGGCATCGGGCTGGAGAACCGGCTGAACGCCAAGGTCGGCCTGCTCTCGGGCGGGGAGCGGCAGGCGCTCAGCCTGCTGATGGCGACCTTCACCGAGCCGCGCATCCTGCTGCTCGACGAGCATACCGCGGCGCTCGATCCTTCGCGGGCGGAGCTGATTACATCGCTGACCGAGCAGATCGTCGCCGAGCTTAATCTGACGACGCTCATGGTGACGCACAATATGGACCAAGCGATCCGGCTCGGCAACCGGCTCATCATGATGGACAAAGGGCGCATTATTTTGGATGTGCCGGAGCAGGAGAAGCGGGGGCTGACCATCGAAGGGCTGCTGCAGCAGTTCGAGCGGATCCGCGGCACCAAGCTTGCGGACGACCGTGTCGTGCTCGGTTAAGGAAGACGGGCGCACCCGGGCAAGCAAAAGAAAAACGCCCGCGCAACAGGCGAGGCGTTCAGTATAACCAATAGGATTGACAAGCCATCGTATCGTTAAGGTACGGTGGCTTGTTGTTGTTTTTTCTATCTGTTTTTGGATGTGTCTGGCCAAATGCTGTCTACTTTTTGTAATGAGATATGCTCAGGAATTTTAAGCTCACTGTAAAGTTTTTTAAATTATCCTCACTTGACTCCAAGGTTTTCACGGTCTTCTTTAGTGTATCCAGAATACCGACTTCTTCAAGAGTCCCATCAGTTCTTTTAAATACAACATATCGATCGTTCCAGCCGACTTCAGTAGCACTAGGATTAACTAACGTTTTATTGCTACTCCTTGAGCCTGTTTCATATGGTCCATGTTGTGTAGATTTATAAGCGGCACAATTGTTTGGTAATAAGATTTAACCCCGACTTTCTTTTTCCATAGACATGATGCCAACGTAGCCTTGTAAATAAAATGCTGCAACAATAAGAATGCTTCCAATGAATAAATATGCAACGATCCTCCCCACCTTAATACTGTTACCTTCCTCCAAGCCAAATTCCTCCTAAAAATTTATGGTTCCAATTCTATAAAAATACAAAGGGCTTCACAAAAAAATCCACCTTAATACATTAAGAAGCACAGGAAAGTCTTAATTTTGAAATACTTCACCGATAGTCTTCCTGTGAAGAAATCTTAGAATCAATTCTAGAAAGCTTACTTCTTCTCAGGAAAACCCGCCATTGATTATTCAAAATTGTACCTTATTCTGGCTCTCTTTATTGTTTAGGAGGATTCATTTTTTATGATATTATTGCATCGTATGACAAAAAAGGGGTTTCCAGTTGCCTGTCTTGGGTACAAATTGATCATTGGCTTCGTAAGACATTGCAAGTCATCATTATCCAACAAC
>NZ_BILX01000155.1 GCF_004000785.1 Paenibacillus ehimensis NBRC 15659
TAACAGTGTACCACACCGTTAAAATGCTTCTCAATCCTACCAAGACTATCATACGTAAACGTAACTTCTTGCCCGTCCGGCCGTATGACCTTGCTCATCATATTGTTGCCATAGTACTCATAACGCCAATGCGTGCCGTCCGGATCGATTTTCTCCGCGAGATTTCCTTCTTCGTCGTAGCTGTACTTCGTCCCGTTGAACTCCAGCAGCCGCCCGCCGGCTCCGTACACCCGGTCCGTCTTATGCCCGCTGCTGTACAGGTTGCCGACTTCGTCGGCCATGCGGAAGATTTTGCCGAAGTCGTTCGTAGCTCCGATCAAGGTTCCAAAATCGTCGTATCCGTACTGTGTTTTCTTGCCGGTCAGCTCGTTGAGCACGGACTTTAGACGGTTATTGACGTCCCACGTATACTTTCGTCTGCGGGTTTCCCGTCCGCCCGCTTTCACGCTGTGCCGTTCAGGCCGTCCCGCGATATCGTACTGCCAGCTACTGATCACGCCGCCCGGCAGCAGTCTCTCAATCTCTTGTCCAAGCGCGTCGTACTTCATCTGCGCCATCCACGGCGTGCCGCCGGTCTGAGCTGCGTCGCCTCCACGCTGCTGCTGCGCCTGCATCTGGCTAACTTGCCCCAAGACGTCGCGCTCCATCGTCACATGTGCGCCAAGACTGCTGCTTACTTTCGTGCGGTTGCCCGTTTCATCATATTGACTCGCTACCCAGTATGCATCACGCCATTCCTTAATGATACGACCCGCCCGGTCATAGTCCAGCTTCACCGTCGCAAAAGGATTGGCTGTCTCCAGTAATTCCCCGACACGGTTGTACCTAAACGTCTCCACCAGACCGTCGCTATATTCCACTTGCGTGACGCGCCCCATGACGTCATGGCTATAGGCCGTCCATCGTCCTCCGGGCCGTTCCACCTTCTGAAGCAAGCCTGCGGGGCTTCGCACGTACTGCCGTACGATTCCGTCAAAGCCCGTTTCGAGAACGATGCTTCCGTTCGCATCGCGCTCCAGCACATACGTATGAACGCAGCGCGCTCCAGTGGTCGGGCCTTCATAACGCCAGTAGAAGCTCTACCCGTTGCGGTCCGTCTTCCGGAGCATCAGATGACCTTCATAGGACATACGGGTCGTCTGTCCCAACGCATCGTTACCGCTATATGGCGTGCCTATCCAAAGACGCGGGGCATGGGTGCTGATGTCCGGCATCACCACCTCGCCCGCATGGGAGACGATCCGCTGAATAACTCCCAGTCGTTCTCCTCGTATTGAAGAAACAGATCCCCGAGTGAAGATCCGCGCTGAAACGCGTCGTTTTCCAGAAAATTTCCATCCAGATACGCGTGGATGACTTCGGACAGCACGTCAAGGTAACAATGATCAACGAAAAAGGCCTACCTTCGTGTATTACACACAAAGTAGACCTATCTGTAATTATTAATTATCTATTTAATTTTATTTCAAAAACAAAATACATACTATTGATAACTTATTCTAACCTTCCCCCATTCTCTTCTGCATATAAATTTTATGGTTTCATACTATCTCTCTCCAGAACTTAAGACTATTCATCCCAAAATTTTGCTCTGCAATATCTAAGAATTCAATTCCTCTGTCTTCCTTTCTAAATAAATAGGAAGTACCTAGACCTTGTATAAAAAGGGAAAAGGATAGAGATACACAAATTTTTTCTTCAAATGGAATATTATTTACAAAAGCAAAAATATAGCCAGTATTTGTATTGGTAATAATAGAATAATAGTCTCCTGTCGCTATACAAATATATTCATCTTTAGGTTAGAAGATTTTCTTGATAAATGCTCTTTGAAGGTCCCTTAACTTTTCAAGGTAATTATCTCCATTTCCAAAATGCACTCCTGATATGCTAAAATCTCCAAAATCATAATTGGAAATCAATTTTTCAAAATCGGGATGAAATTTCACCCCAAATATCTGCTCTGCTTTTCTGGTATCTTCGTGTAATGTTTTTTTCTTTTTTAAGATTAATCCTGTAACAATATGTTCCAGAGGCTTAAAATCATTTTCCAACATCATTACCATATCCTCTAATGAAATTAATCCTGTAGTCATGGTAAACAACCTCCCTTATAATGCCATACTCCTCCTGAACCCACATGTGTATCACCTGGTACAGGTATTGCATATCTTCCCCAATCAACATGGTGATGAATTAAAATATCTTTTAAGTAGCCCTTATGCTCAGGAAAATGTTCAATCCATACATCATCAATTCTTGGTGATACTTTTAACCTGGTGTAGTTCTCAATCAAATATTTATGGAAGGGCTTAGTGTTTCCGGTCTCATTTTGGCCCACTGTTCCCAAAATTCCTTTGTATTTCGTATTCCACCTTTGCTAGTGGTCTCTCCACTTGTAAAAGTAAGTGTATCTATTGAGAATTTAGGGTCGGGTCTGCCTGGAAAATTACTGTCGTATCTAGTGCCACTCAGCGAATATAAACCTGAATATGGAAAGGATATTTAGGCCCTTCTCTACGGGTATAATCGAAAACAAAAAACGAGCCGCGACTTCTTGTCATTCCTTCAAGATCTTCGCCACCGCTACCATCGTTCCCAACGGCTTTATATTGTGTTGGACAATCACAGCATTCATAAAACCGTGAAAGTAAGAGAGTTTGCCGCAGAAAACAATATAGAGCTTGTTTTTACACCCACTTATTCGTCATGGCTGAATCACATCGAGTGTCATTTTCCGCCACTCCGTTCTTTTGTTCTGTCCTGTTCCAACTATGGGAACCACGATGAATTAGCTGATGCCATTCAGAAGTATCTTCGTTGGCGCAATAAGAACGCTAAATTCAGTGAGCTACTACGCCTTCAAAAACGGGTTAAGGTAGCAGATGGGGCACTAGGTGCTTCACCCCAAGGTATCCTAACATACCCCTCTTCTACTAAATCAAGACCTCATTTTTACTACCGATACAATAACTCCCATCAATTTGAGGGTTGTGGTATTTTGACCTTTCCTTAATCATATAGCTTTCTTTATGGCTATCCATATTGAAATTTGGCTCCTCCTTTACTTTTTCAATAGCTTGAAAAGGAACATTTTAGGGGGCTAATTATTATAAAGAGAATGTCCTTACCAAACTATTTGCAAGTTATTCTTCTCTTATATGTCTATATACTCTCACAGAAAAAACCATGAGGAGACTTCTCCACATGGCTTAATCCTAGTTGATGAAGAAATACAACTAACACTGAGATTTACAAAACGTTCACTAGAAGCAACTTAAAATTTTTTCTTCAAATAAATTGTAATTAAAATCCAGCTTCTTTTTTTGCAATTTATCTTTTATTTCTTTCCCACTTTCTAACAATAGTTTTTTAAATTTGTCCAAAAAAATTAACTCATTTTCCTTCTCATTACTTGTCCATATAGATTCATCTATACAAATATCGACATATATGACCTTCTTTTTGGACATGAATTTAGTTCCATAGACACCGCTTGTCTCAAAATATTTTACTATTTCACCGTTGATGCAAAGAAGATAATCCACTGAAGCTACATCATCTCCAAAGTTAGCGGAAAGAAATGCCGAGTCTAGTTTTTTCCTAAGATTAACAACAAGGGGCATAATAGCATTACTTATTTCAGGTGTACCACCTAATCTAACACCTATGTTTAATTTCATTTTTCTACCACCTTAATCATAGATTCTCTTATGGAAGACACCTTATTTTCTTAAATGCTTTCTCAGCTCTTGGACTTAGTGATTCTCCTAATTTACTTCCTGCCCATGACTCTTTATTTAGAGAACCCGGTCGTTTTTCAGCTAACTCACGTTCTAAATTTAGGATTTCGTCTCTTGCACCAGAATCAATTGGATCCATTGACCAAGTACTGGGAATTGTATTACCGTACCGTTTTTTTAGATCTTTAACTTCATTTGTTATACCCCACTTCTGAAATTCATCAGATTCGTTGTATAAAGCATATAACACTGCTGGCTTATTCGATGCTCTAGAATTTCCGTGTAGGCTTGGCTTGGGTTTAGGTCGTGGACCTGGTTTTTTGGCAAACTGTCCATTTTTTCTCCGTCGATGGTTTGCAAATAAACCAAACTCGTCAACTTCAATATTCGGGTCAGATATGTACCCATACAGCCGTATTCCACCTTCTAACCCAATCGGATCCTGCTGCGTGTAGATCCCTTCATGTGGCGAATAGTATCGGAAGCGGTTGTAGTACAGTCCCGTCTCCTCATCTTCATACTGG
>NZ_BILX01000156.1 GCF_004000785.1 Paenibacillus ehimensis NBRC 15659
TTTCTGGCTTGATCGGCTTTTTCGGTTACCCAATCTTTGGTGTTATTGAGTGTTCCTAGTACTGCATCTTTTAATACATTCATAGACTGATATTGGCTAGAATCACCAAACGGGGTGCTTCCTGAATACGCTAAGAGCGATACACGCTTTTCTTTCTTATTCGTCAAGTCTTGGATCGTGGAACCCGAACTGCATCGGATGCTATCTAATTGATCTCGCTTCTGCCGTAAAATCAGTTCAAACTCCAATGTCCCTTTCCATCCGTTAACCTGTTCATTATATCCGTGAACGTATGCATGTGTAAATTTGACCTCTCGAATCGTCTTTTCGTGCCTCACGATTCGTACGGTAACTGTTCGATAATAGTCATTGTCCGGCCTATACTCGGTAAGGGCCCAGGCATACAGCGTATTGGAGTTGTCCACATCTTGTCCCACGGGGGGAAGCAGTCGAAGTGGGATCTCACCTCGTATCTGGATCGAGTGCTCCGCATTATAAGCTTTGGCTAAAAAATCTGCCGGGCTTGTGTTAATATAACTATAGCCAGTAATTTTTCCATCGCCAAGCTCAATCGGCTGACCACCGGATTCTCGTTCTACCCTCAATAAAATGCTCATACTGCATATCTCCCTTTTGGCTAACGACTCCTGGCTTTCTATAACCGATTCCTTATCTTAATATATATCGGACACCACCATATTCTATTTAATGTAAATTCTCACACACTTTTGGATATATGGAAATAGCAAATTTTCGAGGAATGAGCGGCAGCCGTGATACCATCCCTCTTGATAGGTCGAGACATGTGGAGTGCGTGGTAAGGATGTATCGGGAGGATTGAAGTTAATATACTAGGTTATTTATATGGAGAACTTCTTGAAGAGGAGGTTCTTTTTTTGCATAACTAATACGAACATTAACGGCTATTATTATACTCAAGCTCTGTCACCTTACCATTTGTAATAAAATGGAATTCCCAATCAAGAATCAAGTTGGTTTCGAAATAATCAAGATCCTATAAAAGTAATTGATAGTCAGTTCTTCACAAATGATTTGATCTCTATACAGTTAAAGAAGGAAGCACGAAGGATAATCGCGGTGATGAGTATGCTTTGGATTAGTAGCCACTATTATTTTGGTTTGTTATGATATGGTTAAAATTCACCAAGGATTCTACATTCTTGTGTGATTGATCATGAAAATGGATTCATATGGGAGATGATTATATTGTCAGTTTTAAGTGATGAATTAAAAAAATACCTAAACATTGATAACTGGAAATATACCGAGCATAGAGATGGGAAACTTTTAGCTGCTCAGCCGATTAGATGCGAACATGGAACATATGAAGGATTTTTCGATCTTCGACATCCACAGCGGATTGATTTTTATTTCAAAGTACCAATTACGATACCTGAAGAAAAGAAAGAAGCAATAAGTCAATTTCTCCATCTGGCTAACTATGGGCTGTCTGCTGTCACATTTGAATTGCATTGGGAAAGAGGAGAGGTGCGAAGCAGGACTACACTCATCTGGGTTGAAGAATCTGCTCCTTCTGTGGAAACAATTAAACATCATTTGATTAGAAACTATCTCTGCTTAGATGAGTATTTTCAGGGGATCGCGGCCATTGTATATGCTGGAGCTTCTCCACAAGAAGCACTTGAAAAGTCGGAGAGAAAGAAATAAGAAGCTAAATTTTATCGATGATGAGGAGTTGATATTTTTAAATCAGCTCCTTATTCACTTGCGTGCAAAATAACAACAATTTCATAGGGGATGGTTGTTTATGTTTCCATTTGAAACGTGTCAGCGTTGGGTTTATGTCCTTAAACTAGAAGAAGGAAAATATTATGTTGGTCAAACAGATGATCTTGAGAAGAGAATGAAACGGCATGGGACAAAACATGGGGCTGCATGGACTCATATCTATAAGCCAGTCGAAATTATTCGAAAAATTGATTTAGGATTCTGTACTGAAGAAACAGCTCTTAAAAGGGAAAATGAGATCACCTTAGAATTCATGAAGGCATATGGGTGGGAGAATGTCCGCGGTGGTCAATTCACAAATCCGAATGAATTGAAAATATATAATCAATTTATTGCTCATGAAGCAGAATCAAACCTTCCTTTTAGATACTCTAAACCTCAACAAGTTGACGAAAGATATAAACTGAAAATTTTTAAGGGTATGAATAGAAGTAAAGATAAACTTGATTTGTTTAAAAATTTTGATGCTAAGTCGAGAGCAACAATTCATAGTTCCATTCAAGGAACATTTGGTGGAAGAACTAGCAATATGACAATTGAACAGATTGAAGCCATCGATATTAAGGATATTTGTGATCGTTGGTTTAATAAGAATTCAACAATATATGCTAGTCTTTCTTATGAAGATGCTTTGCAACAGTTTACTAAATTAAAAAGAGATAAAATTTACCGGAAACTAAGTTTGTGAGTTTATAACGGGGGAATCTTCATGAGTTATTACGAAGAAGCTGTTGATAGAATTAAGAATATTGATGCAAATCTATATATTGGAATATCAAATAAAAGATATGAAGAGGTAAGATCTAGAGGGGAATATGAAGCAGATTCTATTTTAATTGCTGAGTATTACCGAAGAGTTGGCGTTTTTTTGCAGTTTATCTCAAAGCAGGCCACAAGTATTTATGTGGGAATGGACATGCTGATTGGTTATAAGATGGATGAAAATGAATGGGATAATTTCCCCGTAAAATTTCCAAATTTTAAAGAAATCGATATTATGCTTATGAAATTATTTAGCATCCACTATTTAAGATGGTGTTCTCTGCTTGATAGCGGCAACTTGATTGCATTACAGTTCCCAGATGTTTATGAACCGATGATCAAATTGTTTGAAAGAGGCGGTGGGCAGATTAACACGCATCACCACGAACTCGTTGGCGGATTTGGAGCTTTTTCTCGTTCAATTGATGCAAGAAGAGGTAACATGAAACCTTTCGACATAAGTGATCATGCTCTCAAGCTTATAATCAATGAGGTTGAACACGCAGAAGCATATCTGGCAGAGTATAAAAGAGGCAGTCGAATAGAATATACTTGTATTCGCTGTGGCAGCAGATTATTGATTCATTCAAACCTAACTGATTATGGTTATCAATGGTACAAAATTAAATGTGAATCTGAAGGTTGTTTTGATAAAAATTTCTAATGATATTTCACATGTAAATATTGTACCGTCTTTACTATGTCAAGGACAACAAACATCTTGGAGGAAACCAAATGGAAAACATATTAATTTTATATGGTTTCAAGAAAACTCCTTACTCTCGTTCTTTTGTGCCTGTTGCCTGATATTATTAATGCGGAATTTAAAGATGCGACAGTGATTAACGAGCACAACAGTAAAGAAAAAGTGATATACCAGATCCTCAATGGAATCACGAAAGAAACCTTATAAAGATTACATTACCGCTAACCATATTTCGGGAGGGAATATCCGATTAATAGAAAATTTCATTTGGAGAATGTCGGAAAAGAGGAAGACGTTTACGCCTCAAACGGAGAAGCCACTTCAGGATTTGGTTTGTTTGTTTTATCTAACGAACGCATAGAATACCATTTTAGAGAGGAAGACATGAGTCTAGACGAAGCGGAGTCATATATCGAAAATTATTTAAATAATCTGCCTGAGCAGACTATCGATGAATTATGCAAAAAAATGTGCGCATGGAAAGACGATATACTGGCAGATTGTTATCCGGATATGAAATGTCCAGATGGTTTGTCGGATGCTCAGGGCAGAGAGATCTTACGTTTTATTTCAGTAAGCGATATTTATATCTACAGAAATCCTTATGATAAAAAGGATACTCTATTGGGAGCAAGCGTTTTCGCCGGTATGGATTGGGATTTTGAAGATGGTATTGAAATTATTATCAAAGGCAAGGAAGTTCTTGAAGTGCGCGAGTTTCTAGGTTATGGGGAATATGCGATTTGGGAAGAAAACGACTACAGATAATATGCATCGGTAGATTCCGGTGCCGGCTGTATAATCTGGATTTCCCCCGAATCGGGATGAAAAGACTGCGATCTTCCGGATCGCGGTCTTTTCTTGTCCCGTTCAATCT
>NZ_BILX01000157.1 GCF_004000785.1 Paenibacillus ehimensis NBRC 15659
AAGCGATCCGCTTCCCGCACAAAACGGATTCGTTCCGGACATGGGCGGAGCAGCTGGCGCTCTATGCGAACGGACCGGCGATGGAACGCGAACGGGCGTATTGGCAGCAAATCGAACGGGCCGGCTATCGTCCGCTGCCGAAAGATGTTGTCGGCGCGCCGTCGCTCAACCGGGACAGCGAGACCGTTACGGCCGCCTGGACGCCGCAGGAGACGGAGCTGCTCCTGAAGAAGGCCCACCGCGCCTACGGCACGGAAATGAACGATCTGCTGCTGACGGCGCTCGGCATGGCCGTACACGAATGGAGCGGCATCGAGCAGGTGCTGGTAAATCTGGAAGGCCACGGCCGCGAGGCGATTCTTCCCGAGCTCGACATCACGCGCACCGTGGGCTGGTTTACAAGCCAGTTCCCGGTCGTGCTTGACATGGGTCAAGGCAAGGACGTGTCCCAGCGGATCAAGCGGGTGAAGGAAGGGCTGCACCGCATCCCGCAAAAAGGGATCGGCTACGGCATCCTGAGATACTTGTCGGCGCGGAAGGAAGACGACGTTTTCGTCACCGAGCCGGAAATTAGCTTCAACTATTTGGGGCAGTTCGATCAGGACGTGCAAAGCAGCGCCATCGGGATATCGCCTTATCCGGCGGGCGCGGAGCTCAGCCAAAACGCGGTCAAGCAGTACGCGCTGGACATCAACGGTCTCGTTTCGGAAGGCGCGCTTCAGTTGACGATTCGCTACAGCGGCAAGGAGTACCGCCGGGAAACGATGGAGCGGCTGGCCGGGCTGTTGGAGGAAAGCTTGCGGACCGTCATCGCCCACTGCGTGGCGAAAGAACGGCCGGAGCTGACGCCAAGCGACGTCCTGCTCAGCGGATTGACCATCGAGGAGCTGGAGCAGCTCGCGGAACGCACCCAAGCGATCGGGGAGCTGGAGAACGTCTATGCGCTCACGCCGATGCAAAAAGGCATGCTGTTCCACAGCCTGCTGGACGCGCAGTCGGGAGCTTACTTCGAGCAAACGACGTTCGAGCTGCGGGGCCGCTTGGATGTCCGGGTCTTCGAGGATAGCTTGAATGTGCTGCTGCAAAGACATGAAATTTTCCGGACGAACTTCATCGTCGGGTGGAAGGACCAGCCGGTGCAGGTCGTCTTCCGCAGCAAAGACAACGGGTTCGCCTACATGGATCTGCGCGACATGAACGAAACCGAACGCGCCGTTTACCTGGATACGTTTATTCGCGAGGACCGGGTCAGAGGCTTCGATCTGGAAAAAGATCCGCTGATGCGCGTGTCGGTTCTGCGTACGGGCGAAGAAACGTACCGGTTCGTGTGGAGCTCCCACCATATTTTGATGGACGGCTGGTGCGTGGCGCTGATGACCGGCGAAGTATTCGAAAGCTACTTTGCGCTCATGCAGCACAAGCAGCCTGAGCTGGCTCCGGTTACGCCGTACAGCCAATATATCGAATGGCTGGAAGCGCAGGATGCGGAAGAAGCCGCGCGTTATTGGAGCGGGTACCTGGCCGGCTACGAGCAGCAAACGCTGCTGCCGACCGGCAAGCCGCAGGTCAAGGCGGAAGGGCAGCGGTTCGAGACGCTGTTCTGCGACCTCGGCAAGCCGTTAACCGGCAGGATCGACCAACTCGCCAAGCAGCACCGGGTAACGCTCCATACACTGCTGCAAACCGTTTGGGGACTGCTGCTTCATAAATACAACGGCAGCCAGGATGCCGTGTTCGGCAGCGTCGTATCGGGGCGCCCGGCGGAAATTCCGGGCATCGAGAACATGATCGGCTTGTTCATCAATACGATTCCGGTGCGCGTCCGCTGCGAGGCGGAGGAGCGCTTTGCGGATGTCATGCGAAGAGGTCAGGAGCAGGCGCTTGCTTCCCAAGCTTACGAAACGTACCCGCTCTATGAGATTCAGGCGCTGACGGACCAGAAGCAGGACCTCGTCAACCATATTATGGTCTTCGAAAACTATCCCGTGGAAGAACGGGTCGAGCAACTCGGAAGCGCCGAGCGCGACCAATTCGAGATCGTCGACGCGCAAATGGTCGAGCAGACGAACTATGACTTCAACCTGCTGGTCATGCCGGGCGAAGCGGTCAAGCTTCGTTTCGAGTACAATGCGCTCACGTACGACCGGGCGAGCATTGAACGAATACAGCACCATTTCATCTATTTGCTGGAGCAAATCGCGGCCAATCCGCAAATCCGAGTCAGCGACCTGGAAGTGGTGACGCCGCAGGAAAAAGCGCAGATCATCGAAGTGTTCAACGCAACGGCGGCGGACTATCCGCGGGACCAGACGATTCACGGCTTGATCGAAGCGCAGGCGGAGCGTACGCCGGACCAGACGGCCGTCTACTTCGAGGGCGAACGGCTGACGTATCGCGAGCTGAACGAGCGGGCGAACCGGCTGGCGCGTACGCTGCGTGCCCGCGGGGTGACGAAGGACCGTCTCGTCGGGCTCATGACCGAACGGTCGCTGGACCTGATCGTCGGCATCGTCGGCGTCCTGAAAGCCGGAGGCGCCTATGTGCCGATCGATCCGGAATATCCGGAGGAGCGCATCCGCTATATGCTGGACGATTCGGGCGCAGAGCTGCTGCTTCTGCAAAGCGGACTTCGGGATCGCGTCGCGTTCGCGGGGACCGTCGTGGAGCTGGATGCGGCGGAAGCATACGGCGAAGACGGCTCGAATTTGACGTCGGTGTCGGGGCCGGATGATTTGGCTTATGTCATCTATACGTCGGGAACGACAGGCAAGCCGAAAGGAGTTATGGTCGAGCATCATGGTTTGTGCAACCTCAAAACGTACTTCGACCATACGCTGCATATCGGGCCGAACGACAAAGTCGTGCAGTTCGCGAGCTATTCGTTCGACGCGGCTTGCTGGGAGTTTTTCCAAGCGCTGTTCTGCGGAGCGACATTGTATATCCCGACGTCGCACACGATCCTGAATTACGAGTGGTTTGAGAAGTATATGGCCGAGCACGGCATCACCATCGCAGCGCTGCCGCCGACCTATGCGGTCTATCTGGAACCCGACCATATGCCGGACCTGCGCATTCTGTTCACGGCCGGTTCCGCTTCTTCGGCGGAATTGGTGCAAAAATGGAAGGACCGGGTGATGTACTACAATGGATACGGCCCGACGGAAAACTCCGTGGCGACGTCCATCTGGCCGGTTTCGACGGACCCGATGGCGGACGTGACGATCTCGATCGGACGTCCGGTTCCGAACCACCGTGTCTACATGGTGGATCCGCACGCTCATTTGCTGCCGGTTGGCGTGGCCGGAGAGCTGTGCGTCGCGGGAGCGGGTCTTGCCCGCGGCTACCTGCACCGGCCGGAGCTGACGGCGGAGAAGTTCGTCATGAGCCGGTTCATGGAAGGCGAGCGGATGTACCGGACCGGAGACCTGGCGCGGTGGATGCCGGACGGCAACATTGAATATTTGGGCCGGATCGACCATCAAGTCAAAATCCGCGGCTACCGGATCGAGCTGGGCGAGGTAGAGGCGCAGATTTTGAAGGCTGCATCCGCCGTTCAAGAAACGATCGTCATCGCACGTGAGGACGCATCCGGGCAAAACCAGCTCTGCGCGTACTTCGTGGCGGACCGCGAGGTGGCGGTGAGCGAGCTGC
>NZ_BILX01000158.1 GCF_004000785.1 Paenibacillus ehimensis NBRC 15659
AGCCGGCATCGGAGCCGCAGCCGGTGCGGCGGCCGGTGCGGCAGCCGCTCCGTCGGCAGATTACTGCCGGGACGATAACAACGACGATGACTGCGACGACGGCAGCGGGCGCATCAACCGTTCGGGCAGCAGCGCCTATTTCTACGGCGGCAACACTTACTACCGCCGATCCGCGACAGGATCGAGCGGAGCGGTCGCTTCCCCGCCGGCAACCGCCACGAAGCCGGGCGGCAGCGCGGCAGCTACCCCGCCCAAGAGCACGCCTGAACCGGCAAATACGCCTGCGCCGACAACCAGCGGACGAACGGGCAGCTTCAACACGAAAGACTCCGTTTCGTCCGGCTCAAGCTCCGGCGTGAAGAGCGGCGGCAGCACAGGTACAACCAGCGGCGGGTCATCCGCCTCTTCCGCCGGTACGCCCGGCAAGTCCGTATCCGGCTCGTCGGCATCGGGCGGTTCGTCCGGGTCTTCGGCCAGCAGCGGCTCGATGGGAAGCTCAAGCTCGTCCAGCGGGATTTCTTCGGGCAGCTCCGGCGGGCACGGCGGGATCGGAAGCTCCAGTTCAAGCAGCGGAGGCTAAGCTGGGGGAGGCAGACTGCCTCCTCTTTTCTTTTGCATAAAAGTCCGAACCGCGTGAAACGATAATCCGGTAATCTTTGGCTTTGCACAGTACGGATGCAAAATTTATGCGGCAATCGTTCGGATTGCACTGGAGGAGGAAGACGATGACAAACGAAGCGACGAATAATTCCGGCACTTTGCGCCGGATTGACGAGCTGAACGATGTGCAGATGACGAAATGGACGTCGGAGGAGCTTCATTACCATCAACGGGTCATGAGCGACCTGTCCCCTTGGCTGAACGCCCAAGGCACCGCCATGCTCGGGCAGATCATCCACGAGATCGAACACCGCGGCGGCGAACGGTTTCGTGGGGAGGATGCCCCGGCTACGAACACTTAATATACATAAATGTTGATTTTATATGGAAAATAGGCGATAATAAATCTTGGAAATCTCATATCCTCAGGAGGTAGATAGAAGATGGCACACCAATTACCGGCACTTCCTTATGCGAACAATGCGCTTGAGCCTCACATCGACGAAATGACCATGATGATCCACCACGATCGTCACCACAACACATACGTTACGAACCTGAATGCTGCGCTTGAAGGCCATGCCGATCTTCAATCCAAAAGCGTCGAAGACCTGATCGCCGATCTGAACAGCGTACCGGAGAGCATCCGTACCGCAGTCCGCAACAACGGCGGCGGCCATGCGAACCACTCCTTGTTCTGGGAAACGATCGGCCCGAACGGCGGCGGCGCTCCGAGCGGCAAGCTGGCTGACGCGATCAACAACGAGCTTGGCGGCTTCGACAAGTTCAAAGAAGAATTCGCCAAAGCGGCTACAACCCGTTTCGGCTCCGGCTGGGCTTTCCTCGCTGTAACCAAAGACGGCAAATTGAAAGTATACAGCCTGCCGAACCAAGACAGCCCGATCATGGAAGGCGAGACGCCGATCCTCGGTCTGGACGTATGGGAGCACGCGTACTACTTGAAATATCAAAACAAACGCCCTGACTATATCGCGGCATTCTGGAACGTTGTCAACTGGAACGAAGTAGGCAAACGTTACGAAGCGGCAGTAAAATAATCGGCTTTCCTGAAAAAGACTGCGGAGGTTCTCCTCCTGCGGTCCTTTTTTTATTTCCGCATGCATCGATCGGACTGTTTTTCCTCAAAGAGCGCCTGACAGCTATATCCAAGGCCCCTTTCCCCCGAAGCCGGAACGTAGTATGATAGACAAATAGGCGAATTTTGGAGAAAACGGAAACCGTGACCGAAAAACGCAATATATTTGATCGGGAAAGAGTGAGACTCATGAGCAAACTGATCACTCTCCTGCATGATGTGCCGCTGTTTCAAGATTTGTCGGTGGCCGAGTTGGAGACGATCGTTCCTCTGTTCGTGGAACGGAAATTCAAAAAAGGGACCATTTTGTTTTTCGAAGGCGACGCCGGGGAGGAATTTTACTTGATTCATTCCGGTGTCGTCAAAATTTACCGAATCGACAACTCCAAAGAAATTATTCTTTCGTTGTTCCGGGAAGGCGACTTTTTCGGGGAGATGTCGTTGGTTCAAAAAGGGCTCAAGCGCTCTGCGACGGCGGAAACGCTGGAGGCCTGCTCGCTGTATACGCTGATGCGTTCGGACTTTCAGCAGTTTATGGAACGAAGCCCCAGGCTGTGCCTGAAGCTGATGGAAGTGACCATGGAGCGGCTGCGCAAAGCGAACGAGAAAATATACGACCTGACGTTCCTCGACGTCCGGACGCGCACGATCAAAACGAT
This sequence comes from Paenibacillus ehimensis NBRC 15659, assembly GCF_004000785.1. Lineage (GTDB taxonomy): Bacteria > Bacillota > Bacilli > Paenibacillales > NBRC-103111 > Paenibacillus_G > Paenibacillus_G ehimensis. Next base: position 2,356 of record NZ_BILX01000158.1, read on the forward strand.
CTGCCGTTTGGCGGAGGAATACGGCCAGCCGAAAGCCGGCGGCATGTTTATCGATATGAAGCTGACGCATCAGCAGTTGGCCAATATGGTCGGCACGGTGCGTGAATCGGTCACGAAGGTGCTTCAGGAGCTGCAGGAGGACGAGCACATCGCGATCGACAAAAAGCACATTCTGATCAAAGACATCCAAGCGATGAAGAAACAAATATATTAGCCATAACTGTAAGAAACGCCAACCGGGACGAAGGGCGGACCTTCGTTTCAGGCTGGCGTTTTTCGTTTGGTACGGGCTGTCTATGTCTTTTTTTACATTGCCATTTTTCTTTCACATTTGGAAAAGAAAAGCGTGATTTACATCACTTACGCATCCGGCCGCGTTTCCTATAATTCAGCTATAAGGACATCGTGGAGCAAAAAAATGTGAAAAGGGGTAATGAGCTATGGCAAACCTGAAAACAAATGAACCGAACCAGCGGAATAAGGGCCTTCTGCTAGTGGCAATTCTATTCTTTGTGATCCTTTGTTCTCCGCTATTCTACTTCATGTTTCATCTGATGATGGGCAACGAAGATATGTTTATCTACAATCCCTATAAATAACAGCCGGCTTACCACGGCGGATTCGATAAGCAATTCCGGGCACTCTCATGATCGTCTTAAGGGAGTGCTTTTTGTTATTACCGGCCGAAATACGCGTTCAGGATCCGCAAAAAGACGTTCGGGAACGCATACTGCTCCATCTCCTCGAGGTTTACCCAGCGATAATGGGGCGGCAGCGGCACGGGCAGCAGCAGCGCGGAGGCTTCCTCCAGGCGGCCGGTGTACACGTCCATCTCCCAGCGGATGTGGCTGAACGTATGCTCCGCCTGCATCAGCCAGCCGACCGGGCCGAGCCCGAGGCCGTCCCCGGCGAGATGCGCCGCCAGCGCGGCATGGGCCGCGGCGGGGTCTCCGCCTTCGCCGCGCGCCTCCGCGGCTGCGGGCGCTGTGGGAACTGCCGCATGCGGCAGTT
>NZ_BILX01000159.1 GCF_004000785.1 Paenibacillus ehimensis NBRC 15659
GCTTGTAGCCGGCTTGCAGCAGGCGCGAGGCCACCTGCAGCGCTTTGATCGAATCGCCGCCCAGCTCGAAGAAGTTGTCCAAAATGCCGACCTTCTCCACGCCCAGCACGGCCTGCCAGACTTCGGCCAGCGTCTGCTCCGCCGCCGTCCGCGGCGCTGCGTACGCCGCTCCCGCGCGCACCGCGCCTTCCGGCTCCGGCAGCGCTTTGCGGTCCACCTTGCCGTTTGGCGTCAGCGGCAACCGCTCCAGCTTCATCATCCGCGCCGGCACCATATGCGACGGCAGGCTTTGCTCCAGATACGCCTGCAGCTCCTCTACGCTCAGCGTTTCGTCCCCTGCCGCGTACCCGGCTAAATATTTCTGCCCCCGCTCGTCCGTCCGGTCGATCACGACCGCCTGCCGTACGCCCGCGAACCGCAGCATCGCCGTTTCGATCTCCCCTAGCTCGATCCGGTATCCGCGGATTTTCACCTGATGGTCGATCCGCCCGATGAAGTCCACGTTGCCGTCTTCCATCCATCGCGCCAGGTCGCCCGTCCGATACAAACGCTCGCCCGGCACGAACGGGTTCGGCACGAATTTCTCCGCCGTCAGCTCCGGCCGGTTCAAGTAGCCTCGCGCGACCCCGGCTCCCCCGATGCACAGCTCGCCCAGCACGCCCACCGGCACCGGATTGAGCTGCGCGTCCACGATGTAGAACCGCGCATTCAGCCACGCCTGCCCGATCGGCACGCTGCCCGTCTCCGGCAGCTTCGACAAAGGCTCGTCGTAGTAGCTCGAATCGATCGCCGCTTCCGTTACCCCGTACGCGTTGATGATCCGCATGGACGACCCGAACCGCTCCTGCAGCACCCGGTAATCCGTTACGCTGCAGCTGTCCGAGCTCGTAATCAGCAGCTCCATCGAGCCGATATCCAAGCCGTGGTCCGCGATATGCTGCATGAACGGCACGATCAGCGCCGGTGTCGATTCGAACACCGTGATTTCGTAATCCCGTATCCAGCCGTGCAGGCGCGTCGGGTCGATCCGGTCTTCCTTCGGGCAGATGACCATCATCCCGCCGTTGTACAGCGTCCGCGCGATATCTCCCACGAACACGTCGAACGAGAAGCTCGCCAATTGCAGCAGCCGCACCGGGAACTGGTCCAGACGGTAATCCCGGCGGTATGCCGCCGCCGTATTGACCAGGCTGCGGTGCTCGATCATGACGCCTTTCGGCTGGCCCGTCGTCCCCGACGTGTAGATCACGTAGGCGAGGTCGCCCGGCTCGTTCGAGTTCGGCACGTTGGACGCGTCTTCGGCGTATACCGCTTCGTCGTCCAGGCACAGCACCGCCTCCAGCGTATGGCCTTCGGACAGCCACGCCTGCGCGCGCTCCTGCAGATGCGTCTGCGTCAGCAGCACGGCCGCTCCGCTGTCCCGCAGCATGAAGCCGATCCGCTCGGACGGATAGTCCGGGTCAAGCGGGACGTACGCGCCGCCCGCTTTCCAGACGGCCAGCACGGCGACGAGCAGGTCCGTCGAACGGTCGGCCAGAATGCCGACGATCGACTCGCGACCGATCCCGCGTGCTTGCAGCGTCCGGGCCAGCCGGTTCGCCCGCTCGTTCAGCTCGCGGTATGTCAGCTGCGTCCCTGCATACACGACCGCCGTCTGCTCCGGCACAAGCGCTGCCTGCGCCTCGAAGCACGCGTGGAACGTTTGCTCCGGCGCATAATCCGCCAGCTCTCCGCCACGTCTTGCTCCTACGCTGCCGAAGCCGTCCACCAGCATCGTCCGCTCTTCCGGCGTGATCATCTCCAAGGCCGACAGCTTCGCTTGCGGATTGCCGACAATCGAGTCGATCAGCCGGACAAAATGATTCGCCAGCCGCTCGACCGTTTCCCGCTTGTACAGCACGGTGCTGTACTCGATGCTGCACAGCAGTCCTTCTTCCGATTCCAGCGCATCCAGCGTCAGATCGAACTTCGCCGAAGCACTCTCGCTCGCGTAAGGCTTGAAATCGATCCCTTCGATGCTCAGCTCCACCTGCTCCAGCGTCTTCAATTCGAACATCGTATCGAACAGCGGATTGCGGCTCATATCCCGGGTCAGGTTAAGCTTCTCGACCAGTTCCTCAAATGGGTAGTCCTGATGCTCGTAAGCGCCGAGCGCCTGTTCCTTAACTTCCAGCAAATAGTCCGTAAACGTCTTATCTTCCGCCGGATAACTGCGCAGCGCCAGCGTGCCTATGAACACGCCGATCAGGCTAGCCAGATCGGCATGCGGCCTTCCCGCAATCGGCGTGCCGACGATAAGGTCTTCCTGTCCCGTATATTTGTGCAGCAGCGTTTTGTAAACCGTCAGCAGCACCATGTGCAGGGTAGAACCGGTTTGCGCGGCAAGCCGCTTCAGCCCGTCTCGGGCCGCTTGGCCGACGGCGAAGTCCAACCGCGCGCCTTCAAAACGCTGTACGGCCGGTCTCGCATAATCGGTCGGCATATGGAGCACGGGGATTTCGCCGCGGAACACGTCCAGCCAGTACGCTTCCTGCTTTTTCAGCCGCTCGCCGGCTTTTTCCGCTTGCTGCCAAACCGCATAGTCCTTGTATTGCACGCGCAGCGGCGGCAGCTCTTCGCCTTCGTACAGCCGCACGAATTCCCTGATCAGCACGCCCATCGACACACCGTCGGAAATGATGTGATGCATGTCATACAGCAGCAAATGACGTTCCGGACCAAGCTCGATCAAGCCTACCCGCAGCAATGGCGCTTGCTCCAGATCGAACGGCCGCACGAATTCGCGGATATGCGTTTCCGCTTCTTCCTCGCTTGCCGCCTTGTACTCCACGGCAAAATCGACATTATCGTAAATCCGCTGCACGACGTCGCCGTCCGCCATCTCGAAGCCGGTGCGAAGCGTTTCGTGGCGGGCAATCAGCTTGCGGAACGCGTCTTCGAGTCTTCCGCGGTCCAGATGCCCCTCCACAAGCGTGACACCCGGCATGTTGTAGCTCGTCTCTCCGCCTTCCAGCTGGCTCAAAACGTACATCCGCTTTTGAGCCGACGATACCGGATAGTACGCTCTTGGGCCGGCCAGCGGAATGACCGTGTTGGCGTCCTGCTCCATGCCGCCGACGATCTGCGCAAGCTGCTCGACCGTCGGGTAATGGAATACATCCCGCAGCGGCACCTTGACCTGCAGCTCCTGATGCATTTTCGCTACCAACGTT
>NZ_BILX01000160.1 GCF_004000785.1 Paenibacillus ehimensis NBRC 15659
AATCCGTTTGGAACCTTCTTCAATTAAAGCATCCTACCCATCCCCCAACAATAAAGGTCTACGTCTCGAAACCATTTCTCTGTAAAATTATACCTTCGTATAACGGTGTCTGTATACAACGAATTTGGCATCAAATAGCAAATTATCCTCCAGACTCAATATCTGATTCTCAATAGATTTCCGTTAGAATCATAGTCAAACCATATTTTCAATCCGGATTGCAACGTAATATACTCCAGCTGGCCGTTACTTTTGTAATGATAGTTGAGAGTTCCTTTTATCCCTATAATTCCTTTTACTATATTGCTTGGTTCCGATATATTACCAGCCGCATCCCTTGCCCTCACAGTAAACTGATACGGCGTCAATTCATTAAGATTCGTTACCACATAATTGTTCGTTATACTTGATCCAACCCAGTTCGCGCCGTTGTAGATATCGTATCCAATAACACCTACCTTGTCTGTCGATGCAACCCAACTAAGGCTAATCGTTGTTTCTGTCTTACCGGTTACTTTCAACTCTGTTGGCGTTGTTGGAGGCTCGTTATCAAATAGTAATGTATTACTAGCTTCAGACATGTTTCCCTTAGCATCTCTGGCTCTGACACTTAATTTGTATACTTTTTTGCTTAGCTCAGTAACTGAATAATTCGCGGTTGTGCTCCTACCGATTACCTGCTGGTCATCGTATATAAGGTATTCGCTTACCCCCACTGCATCGTATGATGCTCCCCAACTTAAACCAAGCGTCGTTTCCGTCGTTCCGGTTACCTTCAAATCGGTCGGTGCGGTCGGCGCAACAGCATCATAATTTTGGAAACCTTGAACATTTGCTTCCGAAGGGTTTCCAGCGTAATCGTATGCTGCAATGGAAAGAATATAATCTACACCGTCCGCACTTACTTCTAAATTCGTTAATGTATAATTTGTATTCTTGGTTTTCACATGTTGAACTAACGGACTCCTATCGAATGTTCCTTTAAACAACTTAATTTCGTAATAATCTATGCCAACGTTATCGGTAGAAGGCGTCCAAGCTATATCAAAGCTTTTTCCCGTCATATTTGACAGGGTTGCATTGGACGGTCTACTAGGGGGAAGGTTATCCACATCTGTATATGCAATTAAAACTGGGCTTTCTTCAGATAACCTTCCATTACCATCTATTGACTTTACTACGATTTTATAAGGTCGACCGGATGCCAAATTTTTAATAGAAAACGAATTTTCGATTTTGGAAGTCTTCCCTCGAAAGACGGAGTCTGCATAGATTTCGTAGCCTACAACATCGCTATCCATCTTCGATGCATCCCACGAGATATTTAATGTAGTTTCCGACTTGGATAAAAGCTTTACATTTGTCGGCTGCATCGGTGAAGTCGCCGAGCCGGTATTTACTTGCGTTGATAAAGGACCGGATAACTTTCCTTTCTCATCACGTGCCCTTATGTCGAATGAATACTGCGAATTCGGGGCTAAATTTATAACATGATAAGTATTGTTAGTGACACTCCCGATCAGAGCAGAGTCCTTATACACTTCATATGCGATTACCCTGGTCTGTTCCTTAGAAGGCTGCCAACGAAAATAAACACTTGTTGATGTTTTTTGAACAATCTCTAAATTCATTGGAGGAGCCGGTAATTCATTTCCCAGGCTCTCATCATAGGTAATGTCGTATAATATTCCTGCTGTACGAGAGTAAATAAGAGGGCTGTAAGCAGCAGCTCCGTAGATTTTCCCACCCTCCGGAAGCTTATTTCTAATGTCTTTTCCAAAGACAGTTAGATTACCATCCCTTGTGGCGCCAATGAATAAAACATTTTTCTCATCTTCCCCAGGCGGCGGAGAATTCGGTCCAAAGTTCTGCAAGTCACCATACTCTTCTTTTGTCAAATAAATCTGTACCGGACTATAAAGCACGCTTTGATCGTATTGATCCAATATAAAGCTCTCCACATCGATTTGGACGATATGGTTCACATCAAGATCCGGAAAATCGACATACGCTTTATTGGAAGTATATGGAGTGTAGATTCCTCCATCAATATTAACCGTAGGATCTATCGTTATGGGATAGTCTAACCCCGTAGTATTTACTTCAAGATCCAAGTAGGTCGACTCTTCGAGGCGCAAAGTTTGTTTAACCTCTCGTTTTTCCCCCTTGGCATCTATTAAAAATGCCGGAGTGATGCTCATTCTGCCCGATGTAAGATCCTTGGCTACCCCTCCTTCAATCTTGAAGGAATACTTTTTGGGTGCATCTTTTGTTTTCATAATAATATCTTCCTTTAGACCGTTAGGAAGAACCTTGAGGAGTAAATCCGAATCTTGCCAGACATTCTCATAATAAATTTGATCTCTTTGATGACTGTACACTGTTCCAGTCACAGGAGAAGCATCAGCAGGAATAAACGATAGTTTATTTTTATCTTTGCCAATGGTGTAGCCTGCTGAAATATTCTTATTAATTTCAAGATAGAAAGGAACTTGCGGCGCAATAAACCGGTCACCCTTGGACATCATGGTTTTTCTATTTTCATTCTTCAAACTATGAACTTTTAGGGAAATTTCGTTGGAATATGAATTATAAGATGTTGGAAGTTTAGACTCTTCAACCAAAGATGTATTGATGTCGGTATAATTGCCTTTTTCGTCCTTATAATGCAAAGGCGTCGAAGAAACGGTTAACTTTTTCAACCCATTACTCATTTGAAATTGCTTACTATACTCAGTCCGTTTATCTAATATTTCGTTGTTGATCGTTGCCTTATCATCTATTGAAGTAAGGCTTGGCTCTGACAATTCACTCGCTTTTAATTGTTGAGGAGGCAAAACTATAGATACAAGGAGTGCAAAAAACAGAAGTAGCGAATGGCTGAGGGATAACTTTCGTATGATAATCATGTTTTACGTAACCTGCCTCTACTTTAATTAGTTAAAACCTAAAGCTAATCATTATTAATAATAAAACTCCTCTCTTAAAAGAATAAAAGAACACGGATTATTATACACATGAATATTGTCATAAAATGTCGTTATATGTAATTTACAATCATTTAATATTGGATTATGTGCTACCTTAAAAAGATTACTGTTTCTTCTACTTCGAACATGAAAGAGACGCACAAAAACAGCTTTGAGAATCAAGCGAC
>NZ_BILX01000161.1 GCF_004000785.1 Paenibacillus ehimensis NBRC 15659
CCAATCGAAGGAAAGCGGTTTTTGGTTGGCTTCATTTAGACATCAAGCTTGCGCTTCTTTCACAAATCGGCGCACCAGCTCGATGAAAATCGGCTTCGTGCGGTTCGCTACCGCCACTACCTGCTCATGCGTGAGCGGCTCCAGCTCTTCGCCGATCGCCATGTCGGTGATGCAGGAGATGCCGAGCACCTTCAGGCCTGCGTGGCTTGCAGCAATCACTTCGCCTACGGTCGACATGCCTACAGCGTCGCCGCCGAGGTTCGCGAGCATGGTCAGCTCGGCCGGAGGCAAATAGTTCGGACCGCTAATGCCCGCGTATACGCCTTCCTGCAGGCGGATCGCTTCGCCGCGCTCCTGTCCCATTTGAGCAGCAATGCGCTTGGCGAGCTCGCGGAATTCCGGGGTATACGCCCGCGACATGTCCGGAAAACGGGGACCGAGCTCCGGATGATTGATTCCGATGAGCGGGTTGTCGCCCGTCAGGTTGAGCTGGTCGGAGATCAGCATCAAATCTCCCGCTTGAAACGCGCGGTTCATGCCGCCTGCCGCGTTCGTAATGACAAGCGACTGAACGCCGAGCTGCTTCATGACGTAGATCGGGAAGACGACTTTTTTCATGGAGTAGCCTTCGTAGTAATGAAAACGGCCCTGCATGACGATGACATTTTTGCCTTCCAGCTTGCCGATGACAAATTGCCCGGCATGGCCTTCCACCGTAGATACCGGAAAATGCGGGATCCTATCGTAAGGAATGGCGATCGCGTCCTCCACCTGAGCAGCCATATCGCCCAGGCCGGAGCCGAGCACCAAGCCCATATCTAAAGATCTCCGGTCGATGCGGTCGCTGATCCATTGTGCCGCTTCTTGAATATGTTCAACGTAATTCGGTTCCATCTCTTCTCCCTCTTTCGAATCGAATTCGGCAGCGGCTTGACGCCGGACGCCGTTCCAATCACCATGACATTCTAGATTCGCGAGATGATTCCGAGCACGAGCTTAAGAAATTTCGGCTTCGCGCGCTCCGTCGTTTCCATAACCTCCGCATGGGACAACGGCTGATCCAGGATGCCCGCCGCCATATTGCTGATGCAGGAAAAACCGAGCACTTCAATCCCCGCATGCCGCGCGACAAGCACTTCCGGCACGGTGGACATGCCCACGGCATCGCCGCCGAGCGTCCGCATCATGCGGATTTCCGCAGGCGTTTCGTACGACGGTCCGAGCAGCCCAAGGTATACGCCCTCCTGCAGCTTCAGCCCCTGCTCTGCCGCTACCTCCTTTGCCGTCTCGCGCAGACGGCGGCTGTACGCTTCAGACATATCCGGGAAACGAACGCCCAGCTCGCTATGGTTCGGTCCAATGAGCGGATTGCGGAACGTAAAGTTAATATGATCGCGGATCAGCATCAGGTCCCCGACCTCGAACGACGTGTTGATGCCGCCGGCGGCGTTGGTCACCAGCAGCTTCTCCACGCCCAGCTCCTTCATGACACGGACCGGGAACGATACCGTCTCTACGCCGTATCCTTCGTACATATGAAAACGGCCTTTCATCATCAGGACGTGCTTGCCTTCCACTTTGCCAAGCAGCAGCTCTCCGGCATGACCTTCCACCGTCGATACCGGAAAATGCGGAATGTCCTCATAAGGAATCGTTACCCCGTCTTCCACCAAATCGGCCAGGACTCCCAAGCCGGAGCCCAGGATCAAGCCGATTTCCGGCTTCTGCGGATATTTGCCGCGGATATATTCCGCAGCTTCCTTCATGTTCTTCAACAGCGTCGTTTGATCGCTCATTCGATTCGTCCTCCCCGGCAATATGTATTTGTTATTTCAATTCATTCAAAAAGCTGGTGCCGTTGCCTGTTCCCGTCACCCCGAAGTTTTCGGCAACCGTCGCGCCGACATCGGCAAACGTGCTGCGGACTCCGACCGTCCCCGTCGTTTCGAACGCCGGGCTGTACATCAGAAGCGGCACATACTCGCGGGTATGGTCCGTCCCGTGATGAATCGGATCGTTGCCGTGATCGGCCGTCAGAATGAGCAGGTCGTCCTCGCCGATCCGTTCCATGAGCTTGGGCAGCCATTCGTCAAATTCGTTCAGCGCCATAGCGTAACCTTCCGGGTCACGGCGATGCCCGTACAGCGAGTCGAAATCGACAAGGTTCGTAAACAGCAGCCCTTGGAACGATTCTCCCATCACGTCAATCGTCTTGTGAATTCCGTCGAGATTGCTTTTGGTCGGAAGCGAACGGGTCACGCCTTCGCCGTCAAAAATATCGTTGATCTTCCCGACGGCGATGCAATCGAATCCCGCATCCTTCAACTGGTTCATGACCGTCGGAGCCGGCGGCTTCACCGCATAATCGTGACGGTTCGGCGTGCGCTTGAACGCTCCGGGCGTCCCGACATAAGGCCGTGCGATGACGCGGCCGACCGTATACGGATCTTCAAGCGTCAGCTTGCGGGCGATCTCGCAGGCACGGTACAGCTCCTCCAGCGGAATGATCTCTTCATGCGCCGCAAGCTGGAATACGCTGTCCGCCGAAGTATAGACGATCCAAGCTCCGGTTTTCATCTGCTCCTCGCCCAGCTCGTCCAAGATTTCCGTTCCGGAGGCTGGCTTATTGCCGATAACCTTGCGCCCGGTTTCCTGCTCGAAACGGGCGATCAGCTCCGGCGGGAAGCCTTCCGGAAATACGTTGAACGGAACGGTTACATTGAGGCCCATAATTTCCCAGTGCCCGGTCATCGTATCTTTGCCTACCGACACTTCGGCCATTTTGCCGTAATATCCGGTTGTGCGTTCAACCGGTTCAACACCCTGCAGCCCGGCAATATTTCCGAGACCGAGCTGCTGCATATGGGGCACGCGCAGCGACGGCACGCGCTCCGCAATATGGCCGAGCGTATGGGCGCCGGTATCGTTAAAACGCGCGGCATCCGGCAGCTCGCCGATCCCCACGCTATCAAGCACAATCAAGCATACTCGTTTAAATTTCATGAGATGTCCTCCTCCGGGCATTGCAAAAGCAATGCCATCTTCGTAAGCATAGGCTTGGGCATTGCAAAAGCAATGCCCACTTCATAAGCAGAGGC
>NZ_BILX01000162.1 GCF_004000785.1 Paenibacillus ehimensis NBRC 15659
CCTGCCGCTGCCAAGTCGCTCTGGTATCGGCTCGATCCGCGCACCAATTGGCTGCTGTATCTTTTCATGGTGCTAGGCGCAATGCTGCAAAGCAGTTGGCTCGGACTTGTCTGCGCCGCCTTGCCGGTTGCTGCCGTCTATATCGGACTGTCCCGATCTGCGCTGGTTGGCGCGGTCAAAATCCTAAAACCGGTAGCATGGTTCATGGCGATCTCCGTCGGCTTGGCGGGGTTGGAATGGACGGCAAGCAGTGGTTTTCCCTTCGTCGGGTTTTCTTTGGAGAACTCGCTTGCTACCGGCTTGAATGTATTCCGCCTGTTTCTGATCACGATCGCAAGCTACTGGTTTGCGGCCACAACGCCTTACGGGCGTATGGTGCAAGGGCTTGCCTGGGGGCTTGGGTATGCCAAACGATTGAAGCTCCCAACGGACTCGTTTGCTTTGGCGGTATCGCTCATGTTCAAATTTATCCCGATGATTGTGCGCGAATGGCAGCGGTTCTCGGATATCGTTCGGGCAAGAGGCAAAGCGGCCATCCGGCCGGGAACCGTACGGGGACGGGACATGCCGGCGCTGGTCGTCCCGCTCCTGCTGGCGCTGTTCCACCGGGCGGAGGAAATGACCTCCGCTCTGGAGATGAAAAAAATCGGCAGCCGAACCGCGCTCTTGGGCCATACCGGTTCTCTGCGCCTAACCCGGGCCGACGGACTTGCCATCGTCTCAGGCATCCTTCTTCTTAGCGGGCTTGCCGCCTTGCGCGGCTGACTTTAACACAAAATCCCCCTTCGTCGCACGGAAAGCTCGCAGCTTAACGTGAGCGGAGGGGGATTTCGGTTTCGTTCAACCGGGCGAATACAGGCCTGTGATCGGAAGCGCGGCTGTCTCGGACTAGCGCGGGCTTCTCTGCCGGTAAATTGGTAAAAATGTGGTCGATCCTGCCTCCATGAGCAACCGTCGGCAAGGAAGGCTTCGGCCTGACTTCCTTCAGTCCAAGGCCGCGAATGGTCGCCTGAAGCTCGGGATTGGAAGACGGGCAGTTGAAGTCGCCGAGCAAAATCAGAGGCGCTTCCCCGTCCCGCAGCGCGGCAAGCAATTGCGGCCATTCGCGCGTTCGGCCTTCGGCTTCGACGCTGAGATGCGTAGTCGCAACCGTCACGGTGCGGTCCGGCAGACGCAGCTCAGCGGTCAGCAGCAGGCGCGGTTCGTGTCCGCCGGCAAGCCGGTGAATTTGCGGCGCTTCGAGCGGATAGCGGCTCAGCAGAGCGACGCCGTACTCCGACATGCCGCGGCGGATCGCCGGAGCATAGATATAATGCATACCCATGCTTTGGGCAAAATAGCGGGCTTGGTCCTGCAGCCCGCTGCGCCACCGCAGACGGTCCACCTCCTGCAGCGCAATGACATCCGCATCAGCGGCTTTAAGCTCCCGTAGCACCGCTAGCGGGTTGACGCGGCCGTTCATTCCTTTGGCGTGACGAATATTATACGTCATCACTTGTAGCGGCCGGCCTTGGCCTGAAACGGGTTCCGCAGACGGGACGGCCGATGCCGGGCGGGATTTGACGCCGGAAGGCGGCAGCTGCAAGGGGCCGGTATTCGGAACGATGAACGCCGTCAGCAGCAGCGCGCTCCATACGGCAATCCATACGAGGCGGGACGGTGCTCCACGTCGGATATTAGCCGCTTTTGGTATGGGCACCGGAAGCACGATGAACGCCTCCTCTCTTCGCTTTCTTTGAATCACGATTCTGAAGCATGCGTATAAAAGCATAAGACAGGCGGGCTGATTTTGTATACCGGGGAACGGATGGAAATCGAAATCGGCGGGCAAATATGCTAAACTGAGGGAGATTGTCGCCTTTTTCAGGACTTTGATTTCAGGAGGCTTTATTCATCATGCTGCTTCAAGTTTCGGCCATCACAAAAAGCTACGGCGTCAGCACCGTACTTTCCAATATATCGCTTCAAATCGAGGCGCGGGAGCGCATCGGGCTCGTCGGCGTAAACGGCGCAGGCAAATCGACGCTGCTTCAAATCATCGCGGGCGAGCTGCCCTACGATTCGGGAAGCATTTTTAAGGCAAAAGAGACGAAAATCGGCTATTTAAAACAAAACAGCGGATTAACGTCGGACCGCTCCATCTGGAACGAGCTGATGAGCGTGTTCGACCGCTTGCTGGAAATGGAAGAGGAGCTGCGGCGGCTGGAAGCGCGCATGTCCGACCCCGACGTGCTGGCCGACGAGAAGAAAACCGAGGAAACGATGCGCCGCTATGCCGAGCTGTCGGATGCGTTCCGCGAGCGCGGCGGCTATGAGATCGAGGCGAGAATTCGCGGAATCCTGAGCGGGATGGGCTTCGGACAGATGGACCCGGCTACCCCCGTGCATACGCTGAGCGGAGGGCAGAAGACACGGCTCGCGCTGGCCAAAATGCTGCTCGAAGCGCCGGACTTGCTGCTGTTGGACGAGCCGACGAACCATCTGGACATTCCGACACTGACGTGGCTGGAGCAGTATTTGCGCTCCTATCCCGGAGCCATTCTGGTCGTCTCGCATGACCGTTATTTTCTCGATTCGCTTGTCGGCGCCATCTATGAGATCGAACGCACGGCGTCGCGCCGCTACACCGGAAATTATTCGCGGTACATCGAGCTAAAGGCGGCGGATTACGAAGCGCAGCTCAAGCAGTACGAAAAACAGCAGGAAGAAATTTCAAAAATGGAAGATTTCATCCAGCGCAATCTGGTCCGCGCTTCCACGACCAAACGGGCGCAAAGCCGCCGCAAAGCGCTGGATAAAATGGAGCGGCTCGACA
>NZ_BILX01000163.1 GCF_004000785.1 Paenibacillus ehimensis NBRC 15659
GCGCCCGCACAGGCGGGCCGCACGCCCGTGAGCTTCCGCAGCGGCCCCGCCGCCGTTGCGGGAGGCGCAGCGCCCAAAGCCGCGGCCCCCGCGGCGCAGGCGACCGACTTTGCCATGGGCGACAAAGTGTCGCATGGCAAATGGGGCACCGGCGTCGTCGTCGCCATCAAGGGCTCGGGCGACGACACCGAGCTGCAGATCGCTTTCCCGGCCCCCGTGGGCGTCAAGCGGCTGCTCGCCAAATTTGCGCCGATCACCAAGCAGAGCTAGACGCCAGGCAAGGCAACCCTTATATCCCGTAGCCATGAGAGGATGAATTTCCGATGCCGGACGCTTTGGAAACGATGAAGACGCTCATCGAAGAGATCAATAAACATAATTACGCATACTACACCTTGGATCAGCCTTCTCTCACGGATGCCGAATACGATGCGCTCTATGACAAGCTGGTTCAATTGGAAGCCGAAACCGGCACCGTGCTGCCTTACTCGCCCACACAGCGGGTAGGCGGCGAGCTGCTCAAAGGGTTCGAACCGCACCGGCACCTGGCCCGGCTCTGGAGTCTGGACAAAGCACAGAACCACGACGATCTGATGGCGTGGCATACGCGCGCCCAGAAGCTGGTGAACGACTACAATACGCAGCACCCGGACGATCCGCTGCCCCCTTTATCGTTTGTCGTGGAATTGAAATTCGACGGTCTGACGTTGAACCTGACCTACGACCGCGGCGAGCTCGTGCAGGCGGCCACCCGCGGCAACGGCGTCGTCGGCGAAGGGATTCTGGCGAATGTCAAGACGATCCGCTCCGTGCCGCTGCGCATTCCGTATACCGACGGGATTATCGAAGTGCAGGGCGAAGGCATAATGAACTTGTCCGTGCTTGAAGCCTATAACGCGACCGCAGCCGAGCCGCTCAAAAACGCGCGCAATGCCGCTGCAGGCGCCCTCCGCAACCTGAATCCGAAGGTGACGGCGGAACGCAAGCTCAATGCTTACTTTTACAACATCGGCTATGCCGACTCTTTGCAATTTCAAAATCATCAGGAAATGGTCGGCTTTTTGCGCGACAACCAGTTCAAAGTCAGCCCTTTCGTCAAATTCGTCGACAGCATCGACGCGGTGGAGGAAGAGCTGGGGAAGCTGGTCGCCATGCGCAATACGCTTGATTTTCTAATCGACGGGCTGGTCGTAAAAATAACGGATATGCGCACCCGCGAAGTGCTCGGATATACCGACAAATTCCCGCGGTGGGCGGTAGCCTATAAATTCGAAGCCGAGGAAGCCGTGACGACGCTGCTCGACGTGAGCTGGAACGTGGGCCGGACCGGTAAAGTGACGCCGCTCGCCCGGGTGGAAGCCGTCGATATCGGCGGCGTGACCGTACAGAACTGCACGCTCAACAACATGGATGACATCGAGCGCAAAAATTTAAAGTACGGCTTAGGCAGTCTTGTCTATATCCGCCGCTCTAACGACGTCATCCCGGAAATACTCGGCAAAGTAACCGAAGAAGCCGACGGAAGCGAAATCGTGCCTCCGGCGGTGTGCCCTTCCTGTGGACACGCGCTGGAGAAAAAGGGCCCGCATCTGTTCTGTACGAATAAGGTGGACTGCCGGCCGCAGCTTGTCGGGCGCATCGCTCACTTCGCTTCCCGCGATGCAATGGACATCGAGACGTTCAGCGAGAAGACGGCCGAGCAGCTCTACGATTCGCTCGGCGTGCGCGATCCGTCCGATCTGTACTATTTGACCTTCGACGATTTGATCAAGCTTGAGCGCTTCGGGACCAAGAAGGCCGAGAATTTGATCGCCGCCTTCGAGAAAAGCAAGCAGCCTGATCTGGCATCGTTCCTGTATGCCCTCGGTATTCCGAATACGGGCAAGACGACGACCAAGGAGCTTGCGGAGCATTACCGCAGCCTCGAGAAGCTGATGCAGGCCGAGCCGGAGGAGCTGATGACGCTGCCGGATATCGGCGGCATCGTTGCGGAAAGCATCGTCGGCTTTTTCCGTGATCCGGCCATGCAGCGGAGCATTGAGCGGTTGCTTGCCGCCGGAATACAACCGGTCAGCGAAGAAGCGCCTGCGGTGGTCGACGAAAGCAGCCCGTTCTTTGGCAAAACGGTCGTCTTAACGGGGACGCTTACCTCTATGGGGCGTGACGAAGCCGCCAAGAAGCTGGAGAAGCTGGGGGCCAAGGTGACCGGCAGCGTGTCGAAGAAGACCGATATCGTCATCGCCGGGGAGAACGCCGGCAGCAAGCTGACCAAAGCTCAAGAGCTGGATATCCGCATTATTGATAATGAAGAGGAGCTGCGGCAGCTGTTAGGTGACGTCTGATCACTCTTCACGTTGTGCCGCACGAAACCGCCGGTTCCGCAAAAGGAGCGCGGCGGTTTTTCGTTAGGGGCTTCCCTTTACCCAGGAGAGGGCGGATTTTGCATCGAAACGATCGGCTGGGGACTGATTTACATTTGCCAAAATTTGTGGTTGCATTCGACCCGTCATCTGTGATACATTATTGCTTGTCGCCGCGAGAGGCAGTCAGCCTTAAACGAGCGGCCGACGAAAAATAATAGTTGCAAAGCTCGTCCTGATGTGATAAGATTAGATCTTGTCACGGCGGAACAGAATAGTGACGAAAGCTCTTTGAAAACTGAACAAATGAGAACGAAATGCCAAGCGTAACAAGCATTTGAGCTATATCAGCTTTTCCTGTAGTAATTTCGATCCGTTCTCGGAACGAAAATGCTACC
>NZ_BILX01000164.1 GCF_004000785.1 Paenibacillus ehimensis NBRC 15659
CAGTTTCGGCGGTCCGGGGGGAGCGAGGAAGCGGCTGCGGCTGGCGGAGCCGGGGAACTGCCTGCCGGACCGATGGAATCTTTAACCCGGGAGACGGGCAAAGCGGACGAGGATTATGCGGATGTCAGCGGCCAGCTCCATGTCAAGCGGGCGCTCATGATCAGCGCGGCCGGCATGCACAACTTCATCCTTATCGGTCCTCCGGGAACCGGTAAGACGATGCTGGCCAAAAGACTCCCCACCATTATGCCGCCCATGAGCGATCCGGAATCGCTGGACGTCACGAAAATTTACAGTGCTTCGGGAAAATTCGCCGACCGGCGGCAGCTCATCCGCGAGCGGCCGTTTCGGATGCCCCACCATACGATTTCCGCCGGAGGGCTGGTGGGGGGCGGAGGCATTCCCAAGCCTGGAGAAGTAAGCTTGGCGCATCGCGGCGTGCTTTTTCTGGACGAGCTTCCCGAGTTTTCCCGGGCCGCCTTGGAAGTGCTGCGCCAGCCGATGGAGGACCGGTTTGTAACTATAGGCCGCGCGCGGGCCGTTTACCGGTTTCCGGCGCATTTTCTGCTCGCGGCCTCGATGAATCCGTGTCCGTGCGGGTATTGGGGCGCGGCGAGCGATCAACAAGGCTGCGTATGCAGCCCGCTTAAAATATCGCATTATCGCGCGAAAATTTCCGGACCGCTTTTGGACCGGATCGATCTGCACGTCGAAGTGCCGAGAATCGAGTACAAGGACTTAAGCGGCACACAGCAGCCTTTGTCGTCTGCCGACATGCGCGCCGCCGTAGAGCGGGCCCACGAAATCCAAAAGCGCCGATACGCTGAGGCGGGCATCATGTTTAACAGTGAGCTGAACGGCAAAAAGCTGCGGGAGCATGTTAAGCTGGACCCTCCCTCCGCGCAGCTGCTGGAGCGGTCGTTTGCAGCGCTCGGTTTGAGCGTGCGCGCGCATGACCGGATTCTGAAAATCGCGCGCACGATCGCCGATCTCGAGGGGCAGTTCGAGATCCGGGCGGATCATGTCGCCGAGGCGCTGCAGTATCGGGTGCTGGATAAAAAAATAAATCCGCATACGCTTTTCGGTTAAAAAGCGTTGCGGATATGCTCAAGCTCCCGGACGGCGCCCGTCGGGTCCGTCTGGATCGAGATCACGTCGAAACGGACCTGCTTGTCCTGGAGCCGCTGCATATGCATGTATACTTGAGCGGTCTCCAACACCTGCCGCTGCTTGCGCGCATTGACCGACTCCTGAGGCGTGCCGAAGGTCCCGCCTATACTGCGGGTCCGTACCTCGATAAAAACCAATACTCCGTTATCCTCGGCAATCAAGTCGATTTCGCCGGTCCGGCAGCGCCAGTTTCGGGCCCGAAGCTTAAATCCTTGCCCCTGCAGATGGTCGGCCGCCGCCGCTTCACCGAGAGCTCCGAGCTCCTTGCGGCTGAGCCGGGTTTCCTTCATCGGCCTTCGTTCCTCCATTCTTTGGCTCGTTGATCCGAACGGTAAATATAACTAAGCACCTCGGCGACCAATTTGTATAGCTCCGGCGGTATCTCTTGATCCAAATCAAGCTTGGACAACACTTCGACAAGGGATGCGTCTTCCTGAATCGGAACACCGCTCTCCTTGGCTTTCTCCATAATTTGTTCGGCGATTTTGCCCTTCCCTTTGGCAATAACCTTCGGGGCATCCGACATTTCGGGGGCATATTTTAGGGCCACCGCCTTTTTTAACCCGACTGGTTTCTCCTTCATATCCGAATGTCCATTCCCTTATACGGTTTTTGCGAGTACGCGTTTGGCAGCCGGCCCGATCCGGGATTGTTGGAATGCTCGCTGAATGCCGTAACGGCTTCACGGACATCCGGGGCGGCCTTCGTTGGATACGGACTGTATTTCATCGATATAAATTGATACCCGATAGACGCGAGTCCGGCCGCAATCTCCTCTTTATGCGCTTCCAGCAGCCCCTGTGTGAACGGCGAATCGTTATGAACATGCAGGCTGACAATGCCGTTCACGACCTGTACATCGACCATGGTGTCTCCGAGCATTTTCATGCGCAGATCGAATACAAGCCGGCAGTTGCTGGCGTCCAGACTGCCGTTTTTGCCTTTGCGCGATTGAATATGGACCGCAGCCGTCTGTTCGCCGCCCGCATGCATAATCGGCACGAACAGAGTAAGATGCGAAAGCATGGCATTCCGATCGGCGCTTAACATGAGCTGCTGTCCGGTGATTTGCTGCACTGCCTGCTGAGCCGCATCCTTCAAGCCTTGCGGCGCATCGGAAGCCTGTGAAAGCTGCATCAGCAAACTTTTGAGCGTGTCCGCCGATTTGGCAAAGTCGGCTTGCGCACCGGCTGAGGCGTGCGACAATCCCGACTGCGGAGCATCCGGCATGGTCCGCTCCAGCAGCTTCATTGCCTGATGCTCATGTTCGATGCCAAGCGTTTTCATCAGGCGCCCGATCAGGTTGCCGCTTTCTTGCGGCGCTTGCCCCGGCTGCGCCGCTGCTTGCGCTCCCGCGCCTGCGCCCGCTCCCGGCTGCGCCGCCGCTTGCGCTCCC
>NZ_BILX01000165.1 GCF_004000785.1 Paenibacillus ehimensis NBRC 15659
TGTTATGCTGCTAAGCAAGTGCGTGTTCGGGTCGTAATTGTAGTTCGTTGTGATGCCCATAGGATTGGTCGACCATAGTACGTTGCCATAGAGGTCAAATTCCCGGGAAGTACTCGTTGTATAGGATTGCCCCTGAGCCGAATAAGTCGTTGTCACTTTGTTGGGGTACGGAAGATGCCGTGCCTCATCGTATTGCTGATCCGTTGAGACGGTGTATGTTACGCCGTTTCGAATTGATGTTTTGGTGATGTTCGTTTGGTAAATGAAAGGCGGTGTTTCAGGCGGTTGAGTCATCCTGTCTAAATTATCCCTCTTGTTTGTATACTTCGTTTGTGTTAACCCATCATCGTGGTAAACATAAAAACTAAAATCGCTCTCACAAAAACCGCCTACATCTCCTTCATATCTGAAACTTTCTTGTTTGAATGTCTTAATGGAACCATCTTCCTGCTTAACTTCTATAGATTTCCCCTTTATTCGGTAGTTTTGTTCGTTTCCCCACCTCGGGAACTGGCATCTCAGAATCGGTTCATCCTCATAAGTATACACGCTACTTGCTCCGGTAGGATGGTTAACCTTCGTCAGGAGTAAAGGACGCGTATTCATATTACGACCATAATTAGTTGGCTTCTCCGTGTAATTGTAGGTTGTCGTCCGGCCTTCGGCGTCAATAATGCTCGTTAAGCGTTTTACCTCTCTTCCATTTATCGGTTCTATATAAGTAGATAATTTATACTCTACCTTTTGATTCCCTTTCGTTAAGGTTATACCGGACGAGTGATAATCAATATTAATCGTTTCGTCCCCTTCTGTCGAAATACTTTTCAGTACCTTTTCTCCCCAGTCACCTACAAAGGCATAAGTGAAATCGATTTTATTGTTATATTTATCAACGATTTGAACCAACCAACCGTCACGTACATCAAAGTAATACGATAATCCCTCCAGATTCACTATTCCCTCGCCGTGCTTTCTGATTACATCATTCCAAGGATATCCTACTCCTCGGTATTGGTGACGATGATCATAATGTTCTTCTAAGGCAAATGAATTTATAGGGTACGTGCCTCTTCCTAAGCGATGGCCTAAAGTTAAATTGCCATTACTGAGCCGAGGAAGATCCCAACTCCATCCTACGCCTATAGGAGCTACTCGCCGAGATATGGTATCACTTTTCTCTCCCCCAATTACGTACATCGTGGACTCAGCGGCGCTGTATTGTCTGGTTAGGGAAAATGACAATCCATTTTTCCCTGTAATCGTCATATCCGTCGTTCGTATTGAGAGGTCGCCGGATACGGTAGAAATGGAGTCGTATTCTGAGTGAATTTGATAAGGAGCGTCGTTCGGCTTAAGATTCACCGGTTCAACAATTTGCCCCGCTGCCAATGACCTTTTGGCTCGATAAACGGAATTGTACACCGAACCATATACGGAATCGGTAATACTAGCTATAGAATTGATGGCGCCGATGGCTGAGCCAATCTTATCGGTTAAAACTCCATTTAACGATGAAGCATTCGTTACCGAACTGCCCTTGGAGACGTCCGACTTAAAGCTTGTAAAGATTAAGCCAAAAAAATCTTTCTCTGCGGCAAGCGTAGGTGTGATTAAAGAAAAGAAAAGGATCAGGCTTAGTAACGAGGAGATGATTCTTTTCATATAAACCTCCAATTTAATATATTTTGACGACCAGTTCATCATGCGTCGGAGTTATCAAGAACATTCTTGCTGTTAAATTATATCTCCATCAATGTTTCCTGTATACAACAGAAATGGTAAAAGACAACCGCAATCTCTGGTTATCTTTATAATCGATAGAACTAACAACATCGACCAATTTCCCGTTTTTTCTCGTAAGAATACTTTAGCAAGCCACTATTTTCGAAGTCGTTTATTGTAGATGCATTAATGCTCGTGATTGGTTAGGAAAGCAAGAGAACGAAGACACAAATTATAATGTTCCTCATTCATTTACTTGTTAATCGAAAACCGATAGACCTTTTCCGTTCCTTTCATAGATATATTAGTGGTACTACAGTTTAAATGGCTTGAGCTATTACTGGTTTTAGCCCGCACGATTAAACAAACATAAAAAATAATTTATTTAGGACTATCATATTTGTAATATATATAATACTTTCTACTCCACTTTTCGACGAATTATATTCCCATTGAGATCATAGTCATATTTGATTTCTCTCTGGTTCGGTGAAATGAATTTAATTAAACGTCCATTTTGGTCATACTGATACTTATTTTTTTCGATTATAATATCATCCAAAGATAAAGCCCCACCGTTATGAATACCCCAGATCAGGAAGTAATCCTCCCTATCTCCAGTTGTAAATACAATCGTTTTCGTTCCTATCTTGCCTGCTTGGTCATTCCATTCCGTCCATCCCTTATCACTCGTGTAATCCGATCCCACTCCTCTAGCTGCAAAGTAAAAG
>NZ_BILX01000166.1 GCF_004000785.1 Paenibacillus ehimensis NBRC 15659
CGTCCTCCGTTAACACGTCGGCTTCGTGAAGCTGAAGCTCGGGCCGGAATAGTACCGCGGCAAAAAAACGATTCAGCCGGTTCGCAAGCCGGGCAATCGTTTCTTCCTTATAGCGCTGCTGGTCGTACGATACGTTTAACCGGATCGTCTCTTGGTCCAGTTCAAATTGAAACTCCAGCTCGGCCGCCGCATGCTCCTTGTACTCGTTCGCATGCAGGTTTTTCATCCCAACGACCGTATGAATGACGGGCACTCCCTTCGAATCATACGGGACGTGCAATTGCTCGATGTAATTCCAAAAAGGAAAGTTTTGATGCGCGATCGCTTCGCCGACGGACGATTTGATCTGACCCAGCAGCGATTTGAAGACGGTCTGATGATTGACGTTGGTTTTTAAAAGCAGCAAAGGGTTGATCAGCGGAGCTCCCTGATTCGCGCCTGCGACCGTCGGGATCGCTACAATCACATTTTCCTCCCCCGTATACTTATGCAGCAAGCTCTTGATCCCCGCCAAAAGAACAATAAACGCGGCCCACGGCGCTCCGCCGGTGATGGACATCAGCCTTTGGGACAAATCAGGAGGCAGCGAGCCGGAATAATTGCCGAATACGCCCGTTTCGGTGCCCAAGCCCGTCCTGCTGTTCAAGCCAAGCCCGTCGCCCAAAAGGGAGACCCGGTCGTAAGGCAGGCACGAGATATGATCCTCACCCTCAAACTTGCCGCTCCAGTAAGCTTTTTCCTTCTCAAATAAGGCTGTCAATTGCATCCCTCCTGCTTCGTTTAGGACAGCCGGCAACCGGGTTGGTCAGTACGGCCGGATCATACTTTACGAGTGTGCGCCGCGGACTCCTCCGTAAACACACACTCGCCAAGCCGGGACAAACGGCCCCGCCGCAATGGAGACGGGGCGCGTTTATCAAGAAATGCAGTTTCGTCTAACGCTTAGAACACGAAGTCGATCGAATCCAAAACATCCGCGCTCGGCTTCGCATTGCCCGATACGCTAATCTCGCCTAAGGTCAGAGCGGGGTTCGTGCCGATCTCGGATAAAATCGTCAAGAAATCGCTCGTTAACCGTTCGATGACGCTCTTGCCGAACAGCTTGGTGCAATATTCGAACGATCCTCGAATTTCGCCCTCTTCCGCGCTCATCGACAAGGTCAGATCGAATTTGGCCGTGGTGTGCTCCTGCCCGTACGGAGTGAAGGACAGCTCGTCGAGCTTGGCCTCCTGCGTTTCCATATTGCGCACGATGAACATCGTGTCGAACAACGGATTGCGGCTCGCGTCCCGCTTCACCTTCAGCTTCTCCACCAGCTCCTCGAACGGATAGTCCTGATGCTCGAACGCCTGCAGCGTACGCTCTTTGACCTCCAGCAAGTATTCGTAGAACGTTCTGTCCTTCCGCGGATAATTGCGGATTGCCAACGTACCGACGAACATCCCGATGAGCGGCTCCAGCTCCGCCGACAACCGGCCCGCCACCGGCGTGCCGACGATCAGATCCTCCTGCCCGCTGTACTTGGACAGCAGGACCGTGTAGGCCGCCATAAGCACCATATACATGGTGCTGCCGGTGTCTGCCGCAAGCCGATGCAGCGATGCCGCCACCGCCGGTTCGACGGCAAAGTCGAGCAGCGCGCCTTCGAAGCTTCGCACCGGCGGCCTCGGATAAGCGATCGGCAGATCGAGCACGGGCAGTTCGCCCGCCAACGTTTCAAGCCAGTAGCTCTCGCGCCGCTGATAACGTTCGCTCTGCGCCTCCTGCTGCTGCCACACCGCGTAATCCTTGTACTGAATCCGCAGCGGCGGCAGCTCTTCGCCTTCGTACAGCTGCGCAAGCTCCTGCACAATAATTCCCGCGGAGACGCCGTCCGAAATCAAATGATGCATATCGTACATCAAAATATGACGCTTCGGCTCCAGCTCGATCAGACCTGCCCGCAGCAGCGGCGCCTGCGCCGGATCGAACGGCCGTACGAACCGGCCGATATGCGCGTCTGCTTCCCCGGCGGCTGCCCTTACATGCTCAAGGACAAATTCCACATCCTCGTAAATCCGCTGGACGACCTCGCCGTCCACCATTTCAAAGCCGGTACGCAATGTCTCGTGGCGGGCGATCAGCTTGCGGAACGCGTCTTCCAGCCTATGGCGGTCAAGAGGTCCTTCGACCTTCATCACGCCCGGCATGTTGTAGCTGGTTTCTCCGCCCTGCACATGGCTCAGCATGTACAGACGTTTTTGAGCGGAGGAAGCCGGATAGTACTCGCGCTCGCCGGCAGCCGGAATGAAGGTATAAGCTTGCCGTTCCATCCCTGCAATGGACTGAGCCAGCTGCTCGACCGTCGGGTAATGGAACACGTCGCGCAGCGGCACCTTGACCTGCAGCTCCTGATGCATTTTCGCTACCAGCGTC
>NZ_BILX01000167.1 GCF_004000785.1 Paenibacillus ehimensis NBRC 15659
CGTGGAGAACGTGATGGTGACCCGCCATTATTTCGAGCTGATGCCGGGCCAGGTCAGCCCGGGCTACCGTCCGGTCAGCGCCGTGGCGCCGGGCGTGCTCGGGACGACCGGAATTGAGACAAGTCAGATCGTTCAGGGGATCGTCGAGCAGGCGAAGCCCGATCTGGTCATCGCCATCGACGCGCTGGCGTCCCGTTCGTTAGAGCGGGTCAACACGACGATTCAGATCGCGGATACGGGCATTCACCCCGGGTCGGGCATCGGCAACAAGCGCAGAGGCCTGACGCTGGATACGCTTGGGGTGCCCGTCATCGCCATCGGCGTGCCGACCGTCGTCTATGCGTCGACGATCGTGAACAATGCGTTCGACATGATGCATGACCATTTCCGCAAGCAGACGACGAACACCGGGCACATTCTCGGTCTTCTCGACAACATGCAGGAGCAGGAGCGGCTGCAGCTGGTGAAGGAAGTGCTGAACCCGCTCGGCCACGATCTGCTCGTGACGCCGAAGGAAATCGACCAGTTTATCGAAGATATCGCCAATATTATTGCCAGCGGGCTGAATGCCGCGCTGCATGAGGCGGTCGATACGAGCAACGTGTCCGCGTATACGCATTAAGCCGAACGAACGTCCGGGAACGGTAGGATAACGATCCTCCGTCCCGGGCGTTTTTTGGTGAAGCCGGCGTATTTTCTCACGGTCTATGATTTTCAGGTTCTATCTTCTAGCGCGGCTTCATAGAGTTGGTAATAGAGAAGCGGACTTCCGGCGGCACACAAGCGCCGGAGGGTGCCTGCTCAGCCGAAGATGCACCAGAAGCCGAACAAGGAGGAATGGATCATGAAGTGGCCGGCCGTAACCGTCAATTTAAGCAGGTACCGGAAAATGGGACAAGCCATCGGCATGTACTCCAGGACGTTTACCATCCTGATGACAGGTTGTCTGCTGTTTTTTATAGCGATCGGTTTGCTGGGGTATGTGCATTCGAACATGTCGAATCCTTCCCCTTCCACGTCGATGAAGGGACTTGCCGCGTCCGTATCCAGCCGTTTCTTCATGGATATGATGGGAATGGAGGTGCCGGGTCTTCAGCAGGACCGAAAGTCATTTACGTTTTCGCAATCGAACGTGTCGGGCTTCCTGTTCTCGCTGTTTACCGATCTGAATCCGAAAGATCCCAAAACGCTCATTTCCCGGGAGGTTCCCGGGCTGTCGCAGGAGCGATCCGTGCTGCTTAGCGGCGCCGACGGCTTCGTCGTCGATTCTCCCGAGGACTACGGCCCCAAATCGGACGTGTTCCAGCGCGGGGACTTGGGGGAAGCGGGCTCGATCACGGCCAACCCCGGAGCGAAATCGGCAGACGAAGGGAAAGTGCAGGGACCGGCCATCCCGCTGCCAGCGGCCGAGGGACCGAGAACAGCCGGCAAGAACGTCGCTTTCATCTATCAATCGCACAATCAGGAATCGTATTTGCCGGAGCTGCCCGGCGTGAGAGATCCGGACAAAGCGTACGACCCGAAGCGGAACGTAACGCTGGTCGGGCTGCGGCTCGCGCAAATGCTGGAAAAGGAAGGCATCGGCGCCGTGCACTCGGATAAAAACTATCCGGCCATCGAGAAAAGCTTCAACTATTATTATTCCTACAAGTATTCGTTCAAAACGCTGGAAGAGGCCGTATCCGGGCATCCGGACCTGAAATTTTATTTTGACATTCACCGCGACTCGCAGCGCCGCGACAAGACGACGGCAACGATCAACGGAAAAAATTACGCGCAAATCTACTTTATCATCGGCGGTAAAAATCCGAATTGGAAGCAGAACTACCAGTTCGCCGAACAAATCGACCGGGTGCTCCAAGCGAAGTATCCCGGCCTCTCCAAGGGCATCCATGCCAAAAACGGAGAAGGCAACGGCGTCTACAATCAGACCTTCTCCCCGAACAGCGTGCTGATCGAAGTCGGCGGGGTGGACAACAGCCTGGAGGAGTGCTACCGCACTGTGGACGCCCTGGCCAAAGCGATTTCCGAAGTGATCCTGAATGCGGAGAAGGTCGATGCGCCGGTTACAGAGGGGAAAGACGGGAAAAAGTAACGGCCGGTCCCGGGTTCCGGAGAGAAAGAGAGGGGAGTACAGGTGAGGGGAAACGCGTTCGTCAAAGTCGGCGCGGTAGGGTTGGCGATGGCCTTCTGCATCTTTTTCGGCGTATCGCTTGCCACGCAGGGAACCGAGCGGATCCACGGGCCGCTGACGAAGCCGCAGGCCGGGGAGGCGAAGCAGCACGCGTATGCCGCCGCGCCCGCAGGCAAGCCGGCCGGAGCGAACGCGGCGGGGCCGGTGCCCAAGCCGCAAGCGCA
>NZ_BILX01000168.1 GCF_004000785.1 Paenibacillus ehimensis NBRC 15659
CTACAACCGTTTTCGTTACTATTCGCCGCATGAAGGGATGTATACGCAGCAAGACCCGATTGGGTTAGCTGGTGGAATCCAATTATATGGGTATGTGCATGATCCGAATACTTGGGTTGACCCATTTGGTTGGATAAAAGCTCCTTCCTCATTGCCTAAATCACCGGGTATTTATATTTTAACAAGCGAGAAGTTGGGAGAATCTTATGTTGGAAGTAGTATTAATATGTTCGAAAGAGTTTCTGGAACTACTCATATTAATGCTCAAACACTTTTAGCACAAAAGGATGTAATAGTTGAATATGTTAAAGTTAATCTAGGCACGGTTATGGAAGTTAAAGATACAAAGGTAAGAGACCGATATATAAATCATATTCTACGGCATTATGAACAAATCGAGTACGAGAAACAACTTCAAGCTGGTTATAGAATGAAAAATGATCCAAAGAAGCCACCGGAAAGTAAGAGAAAGATTGAAAGAAACCGACAAGAAATTAAACAATTTAGTGCTTCATCTGAAGCAAGAGAGAGGTGTATAAAAAGAAAATGATGGATTATTTTGAAAAATCTCGAGTTAGTTACTTACTTCCTAAAGGTAAAAAAATTTTGATTGGAGATAATTTACCTCTTAGAAAAGGTTTTATTCAATTAACGAAAGAACAGTTTATTAATAGAGTAGACGAACTAGATCCTTCTGTACTTTGGTTGGTAGCAGAAAATGAGGGTGAAAACTGTACGATAACTAAATTTTTATCTCAAACACTTTCTTTAAAATCTTTAAAGATTTCCAACGATTATTTACCTTTGAATGATTTGTTTTCTAGTAATCTTAAAGCAATCAGTTTGGTAAATTTCACGGATCGAAATCTCCTTGAGAGGTACGAGGAATTTACATGGAGTTCTGGACAAATTTTATCCAATGTTGAATTTTTTAGTTTTTTTGATTTGGACGGAAGATACGATTTAGGTGGAATTTCACCAACTACATTTCCAGCGCTAAAATGGATTGAGTGTTTTATCGATAAAAAAGGAAAAACGCTTGATACAATCCAAGGCTTTTCTAACCTAACAACTGCTTATTTACAATATGTACGAAAACATGATGTTTTCTCAATTCTTCAAGATCTGGATATAAAAATGCTCAAATTAGAGGGATTTGATCGAGGATTCTCCTTCCAAACTATAAACAAGCTTTCCAATTTGGAAGTATTGCATCTTAACGGATATCGTGAAAACTTAGACTTGGGTCTACTGGCAAATTTGCAGTTGAAAGAAGTATATATTTTAAATTGCCCCAAACTAGAGCATTCCGAAGCTCTATTGCAAATTCCTTCTTTAGAAAGTATACATGTAATTAATTGTAAAAAACCATTATCGGAGGAAGTTGTAAATGGTTTAAAAGATAGGCTCCAAGTGGTAAATATTGACTTTCAGTAAGTGATTCATGTAGTTATTGGACCTACTTCATGCAGAGGCATAGAAGTAGGTCCATTTTTTAAACTTGAAAAAACATAACACTAGAGCTAACTACTTTCCGGTAGTATGCCGGATATGCGCTTTTCGAGGAAGATAGCCGTCTAACGTATCATTTTGGAAAACAGACAGGAATGGAAACGAGATTTCGTCTGGAACGCATCGGGCAGGAATGGGGACACTCCATAGCGCTCTGCTCTCGTATGATGACCGCGGGTATTTGCGGCAGGCGACGGACAGCGTTGGCCGGAGACTGGATATCCAGACGGATGAAGCCGGACGCATCACGAAAGTGACCCATGTGTACATTGGGGAGCAGCGTGAGGTGCTGGGTGCAGTACTGCTACAACGAGGCGGGTGATCTTATAGCGGTAACCGATGCATTGGGGCAGACGACCCGTATGTCGTATGAAGGTCACCTGATGCTCAAAAAGACGGACCGCAACGGGTACAGCTTCCAGTGGCGCTACGATGGCTCGACCACCGGAGCGCGCTGCGTTCATACGTACGGGGACGACGGGCTGCTGGAAGCGCATCGCGTAAAACGAACTGGAACGAAATGAGCAACAGCCAGGGGCATACGACGACGTACAAATACACCCCGGAGTATTATTGCACCCGGATCCGCTGGGCGGCGTAGTGCAGTATGAGTACAACGAGCTGGGGGAGCTGCTGAGCGAAACGGACGAGGAGGGCCGGGTCACGCGGCTCGTTTATGACGGCCAGGATAACCTGATCGAGGTCACGCTGCCCGATGGGACGAGCGGAAAGTGGACGTATAACCACCGGGGAGCATGTCTGCAGGAGACGAATCC
>NZ_BILX01000169.1 GCF_004000785.1 Paenibacillus ehimensis NBRC 15659
GCTTCTTCCTCGCTCGCCCGATAATGCTCGACGGCGAAGTCCACTTCCTTGTACACCCGCTGCACCGGCTCCCCGTTCACCAGCTCGAAGCCCGTGCGCAGCGTCTCGTGCCGCGCGATCAGCTGACGGAACGCTTCCTCCAGCCGCACGCGGTCCAGCGCTCCTTCGAGCACCAGCTCGCCGGCATATTGTAGGTTTGCTCCGCCCCTTCCAGCTGCTGCAGGATGTAGAGTCGCTTCTGCGCGGAAGATACCGGGTAGTACTCCCTCTCCTCGACCGTCGGGATCGAGACGTATGCCTGCTCTTCCATTCGGGCAATCGCCTGGGCCATGTCTTCCACCGTCGAGCAGCGGAACACGTCCCGCAGCGGAAGCTCCACGTTCATTTCCTTATGCACCTTGCCGACCAGCAGCGTCGCGCGCAGGGAATGGCCCCCCAGCTCGAAGAAGTTGTCCTTCACGCCCACCTTCTCCAGCCCGAGCACCTCTTGCCAGATGCTTGCCAGCTTCGTCTCCCGCGGCGTCCGCGGCGCGACGTATTCCACGCCCGTCTGCATGCTCGCATCCGGCGCCGGCAGCGCTTTGCGGTCGATCTTCCCGTTTGCCGTCAGCGGCAGCTGCTCCAGCTGTACGAAGTACGACGGGATCATGTACCCCGGCAGCTCCTGCGACAGGCTGCTCCGCAGCTCGCTCAGCTTCAGCTCGCTCTCCGCCGTGAAGTACGCGCACAGCACCTTCTGGCCCTTCGCATCCTCCCGCACGACGACGACCGCTTCCCGCACGCCTTCCGCTTTCAGCAGCTGCGTCTCGATTTCGCCCGTCTCGATCCGGTACCCCCGGATTTTCGCCTGGTTGTCGATCCGCCCGATGAAGTCCACGTTGCCGTCCGCCATCCACCGCGCCAGGTCGCCCGTCCGGTACAAGCGCTCGCCCGGCACAAACGGGCTGTCCACAAACTTCTCTTCCGTCAGCTCCGGACGGTTCAGGTAGCCTCGCGCCACCCCGATGCCGCCGATGCACAGCTCGCCCAGCACGCCTACCGGCACCGGGTTCAGGTGCGCGTCCACGATGTAGAACTTCGCGTTCAGCGCCGCCTTTCCGATCGGCACGTTCCCCGCCTCCGGCAGCTTCTCCAGCGGCTCGTCGTACAGGCTCGAATCGATCGCCGCTTCCGTTACTCCGTAGGCGTTGATGATTCTGAACTGCGACCCGAACCGCTCCTGCAGCACCCGGTAATCCGTCACGCTGCAGCTGTCCGAGCTGGTAATCAATAGCTCCATCGAGCTCATGTCCAGCCCGTGCTCCGCTACATAGTCCATGAACGGCACGATGAGCGCAGGCGTCGATTCGAAGATCGTGATCTTCTCCTTGCTGATCCAGTAGTGCAGACGCGCCGGATCAATCCGGTCGTCTTTCGGGCAGATGACCATCGTGCCGCCGTTGTACAGCGTTCGCGCGATGTCTCCGACGAACACGTCGAACGAGAAGCTCGCCAGCTGCAGCAGCCGTACCGGGAACTGGTCCAGACGATATTCCCGGCGGTACCCTGCCGCCGTATTGACCAGGCTGCGGTGCTCGATCATCACGCCTTTCGGGCGTCCTGTCGTACCCGAGGTATAGATCACGTAGGCCAGATCGTGCGGCTCGTTCACGTTCGCCACGTTCGACGCGTCCTCGGCATACGCCGCCTCGTCGTCCAGGCAGAGCACCGCTTGCAGCGTCTGCTCTCCCTGCACCCATTGCCGCGCGCGCTCCTGCAGATGCGTTTGCGTCAGCAGCACCGTGGCCGCGCTGTCCTCCAGCATGAACTGGATGCGGTCGGACGGATAATCCGGGTCCAGCGGCACGTAGGCTCCGCCCGCTTTCCACACCGCCAGCGCGCCGACGAGCAGCTCCGTCGATCGGTCGGCCAAAATGCCCACCAGCCGATTCGGCTTCACGCCTTGAGCCCTCAGCGTTCTTGCCAGACGGTTCGCCCGTTCGTTCAGCTCCCGGTACGTCAGCCGGTCGTTTTCGTAGACGACCGCCGTCGCCTCCGGCATACGCTCCGTCTGCTGCTCGAACAGCGCGTGGAACGCTTCGTTCTCCGGCGCTTCCGGCACGTCCGGGTTGAACACGTGCTCGATCTGCGCCTTCTCTTCCGCCGTCAGGATGCCCAGCGACGCGATTTTCGCCGCAGGATCGCTCACGATGGCGCCCAGCAATTGCTCGAAATGCTTCGCCAGCCGTTCGATCGTTTCCCGCTTGTACAGAGCCGTTGCGTATTCGA
>NZ_BILX01000170.1 GCF_004000785.1 Paenibacillus ehimensis NBRC 15659
GGTGGAAGCTCCAGACGAAGCGGTATGACGTGTCCCCGGTTTGCAGCACGCACACGCGCATCAGCGCGTCTTCGCTCAAGTCGAAGCCGCGGGCTTTGTCCTCCTCAAGGAAAGCCGCTACATAGGCCTGCCGCTCGGCTTCCTCCATGCCACGCAAATCCTCATAACGGAAGCCGGCCTGTTTGCTCCGGTAAACGATCTGCAAAGGCTGCTCATGCCAGCCGCTGTAAAAATTCGTCCGGAACATAGGGTATCTTTCCACCAGCAGCTCCAGGCTCTTCTCGAAGACGCCGACATGGAAGCTGCCCTGCAGGTCGAACGTCGCCTGCTCGAAATAAGCTCCCGAATGCGGCTCCATCAGGCTGTGGAACAGCATCCCTTTTTGCATCGGGGTGAGCGCATACACGTTCTCCAGCTCGCCCGCAGTGCGGGTGCGTTCCACAAGCGCATCCAGCTCTTCGATCGTCAGCCCTTTGAGCAACACGTCGCTTGGCGTCAGCTCTGGCCGCTCTTTCGCCACGCAGTGGGCGACCACCTCACGCAAGCTCGCCTCCAGCAGTCCGGCCAGCCGCTCCATCGTTTCCTTGCGGTACGCTTTGCCGCTGTAACCGATGGACAGCCGCAGCTCGCCGTCCGCGACCATGCCGTTGATATCCAGCTCGTATCTTCTGGCCAGGCTTCCGCTGACGGCCGCTCCGCTCGAATACGACGATAAGCGGAACGCGTTGCCCTGCAAATCCTGGTCGAACTGCCCCAAATAGTTAAAGCTGATTTGCGGCTCGATCTCAAACTCTACGCTGCCTTGGGAACCCGAAGAAGAAGACAAATATCGCAAAATGCCGTAGCCGATCCCTTTGTTCGGGAGGCGGCGCAGCCCTTCCTTCACCCGCTTGATCCGCCGGGATACATCCTTCTCTGCGCCAAGCTCAAGCACAACCGGGAATTGGCTCGTAAACCAGCCGACGGTGCGCGTAATGTCCAGCTCCGGCAAAATGGCTTCGCGGCCATGTCCCTCCAGATTGACGAGCACCCGCTCCATCCCGGTCCATTCGTGAACGGCCATGCCCAGCGCCGTCAGCAGCAGATCGTTCACTTCCGTGTTATACGCGCGGGACGCCTGCTTCAGAAGCTGCTCCGTCTCCTTCGCCGTCCATACCGCCGTAACGGCTTCGCTGTCCCCGACCTGCGCCGGACCCTGCGCTTCATCCTTCGGCAGCGCGTCATAATCCGCTTCCGCGATCTGCCGCCAATACGCCCGTTCGCGCTCGATAGCCGGACCGTTCGCATAGTGCGACAGCTGCTCCGCCCAGATCCGGAACGAATCCGTTTTATGCGGGAGGCGAACCGCTTCACCCTTCAACGCTTGCTCATAGCTTGCCGCCAAATCTTCAAGCAAAATGCGCCACGATACCCCGTCCACCACCAGATGGTGAATGGCGATCAACAGATGGTCTCCGTCCGCGCAGCGGAACAGCCCCAGCTTCACCAGAGGTCCGGCGCTCAGGTCGATGCCGCTTTGAATCTCGTTCGCCTTCGCTTCGATCGCTGCAGCGCAATCCGCTTCCCCTGTGAAATCCGCGATGTCCAGCGTGAACGGTTCACCCTCGTCGATCCCGCGGTTCCACGCCTCGTAGCCGCCGCTTTCCGTCCGGCGGTAAACGGTACGCAAAGCGTCGTGATGCCTGACGATCTGGCGCATCGCCTCACGAAGCGCCGCTTCGTCGAAGCCCGCTTCCCGGTGAAGCATCAGCGCCTGGTTATAATGATGCGGCTCGGCCGGCTCCTGCTCGAAATACCAATGCTGAATTGGCGTCAGCTTCACGTCGCCTGCTACTTCCCCTTGGTCGGCGATGCGGTCGACAACCTGTACATGGCTGCCCAGTTCAGCCACGGTCGGATATTGGAACAGCTCTCGCATTTCGATTTTATAGCCGGCTTGAAGCAGCCTCGAAGACACCTGAATCGCCTTGATCGAGTCGCCGCCCAACTCAAAGAAATTGTCCAGCACGCCAACGGCTTCGACTCCCAAAACCGCCTGCCACACCGACGCCAGCGCTTGCTCCACGGCAGACCGCGGGGCCACGTATTCCGTTCCCGTCTGCACGCTTCCTTCCGGGGCGGGCAGCGCTCTGCGGTCCACTTTGCCGTTCGGCGTCAGCGGAATCCGTTCCACCTGTACGAAATACGACGGCACCATGTACCCCGGCAGCTCCTGCGACAGTGCGCTGCGCACTTCGCCTGCGCTCAGCTCGCTCTCCGCCGTA
>NZ_BILX01000171.1 GCF_004000785.1 Paenibacillus ehimensis NBRC 15659
TTCAAGACAGCCATGGTGCAAGCTTCATACGTTTGAATTTGCTGCATCAGTTCCCGTTCCTCGGCATCCAATCTGTTCATAAGGGTAAGTTTCATATTCATGTTGCCTCCCCTCATATGATCGCCTGATGCTTGCCGATAGCTTCCACGTTAGCATACTGGTACATGCCGCTGTAAAAGCTGCGACGATCAAGGATTCGTTTGACCTGTACTTTGGTGAATGCCTTGCCTTGCTGCGTTTTGTAGTTTTCAAGGTTCAATTGGTATGCAATTTCGGATAATGTCCATTGGGGGAATAGCTCTTTTAATTCGAAGACACGCTCCACAATGACCGCTTGTTGTTCATCGATGACGAGGACTTTCGAGCCTTTCTTAGCCTTGTAGCCGAATGTAGCACGTCCTCCGGCATAACCGCCTTCCTTGGCCTTCTTATTGCGTCCTTTACCTAATTTCATGGCGATTTCTAGCCGTTGGTAAGCGTCCAATAGTTCCATCAAGCCATTGATTAAGAAGTCCGAAGGATCTTTCTTGTAGATGCTGTATGTCGGTTGTTCAATGGATTTCACGTCAACGTTGTATTTCTTAAATTCACGATGAACCAAAACTTTGACGATATCGCTTCTCCAAAGACGGTTTGTATTCAGGACAACAACATGGTTGATAGAACGCGTAGAGAGGAGGGAAAGCATATTCTGGAATCCTTCCCGGTCTACTTCTAAGGCGTCTTCGTCTACTTTTGCACCGCTGATTCCTTCGTCCACGAACACATGAAGCAGGTTCCATCCTTGCTGCTGACAATACGCTTCGATTTCTTCCCGTTGATACGACAAGCTGTAACCATCTCTCGCTTGTCCTGCTGTTGAGACTCGAACATAGCCGATGACGTTCATTGAATGTTCCCTCCGTTACAGAAATTAGGATTATTGTAACAACTAGAAACTACATAATGTATTATCTAATAACTACATTTTATATCATCTAGTCGATACAATCAATACAATCTTTCTTTTCCTGCCTTTTCATCTTATAATTTATGAAAAGATGTTCGGAGAGTAGGTAATAACATGGCAATTAGGGTTCGGTTAAAAGAAATACTCGAACAAAGAGAAATGTCTCAGCGTAAATTAGCAAGAAAAACAGGATTAACACCAAACACGATTAATCATTACTGTTCTGAAAATATTGACCGTGTACATCTAAGTACATTAGACGCAATATGCAAAGCGCTGGAAATTGACTTGCATGAATTACTTGTTTTTGAAGACGACAAAGAATTTAATGAAGAATAATTGTTATCGCATATAAAATAACCTCTTCATGTGACCAAAACAGCTGTGCACCATACAGCCAAAACCAAGCCTTCAAATAATGTAAACCAGCCCGGACATCGTAAGAAGATAAAATCGTTATTTCATAGCGTTTTAATCGGAATAATGTCAAGTTTTCTTGCGTTATGTATGGATTACTCTTTGTTTCTTTAAATTTCTCTCTTTTTATGTATGATGATTTTGGGTATCGCCAAAGCCCTATAAAGCCTTATTTCTTCTGGACTTTTAACCGATTATGTATGAAATTGTTATCGTTATCGCAGACATAACAATCGTATGTAAAAGGATCACTTTTAACCTAAATTTGCATAATCAATCTTGAGCGGAGCTAGCTTTGTTTGACTTGGGAAAGTGATTCTGCGAGCTAATCTCCGTCTATTGTCATAAGTTCCTGACTTGTACAATTGCTTTAATTCGGTTTCGGTGAATTGACTTTGCAATAGTTTAAATCCTAATACACTTTCAATCTGGCGAATGTCGTAAGGTTGAGATTTTAACCAACTAAATGGGATTCCTTCTATCGCTTCTGTAAACTGGATCGGCTTTAAAGCTGCTTCCGTCATTTGGATGAAAAATTCTTTCGTTAGAAGCTCAACCGCATGACGCTTAGGAGAAAATTTCTTCATTTCCTTGTAGCTTGGCCGAATCTCCATACGTAGAACCCCATGAGCTTGGTCAATGATTTCCTTTGGTTCTTTGCTATCGATACATTCTAATTGTTTGTTATAAAATATAGTTTCCCTGCTATCGTTTTTATGCCCAGCCGTTTCCAGATGTCCATAAGAATATGGCTTCATAAAGGGCAGCTTTAAACGCTGTATTTCTCGCACATAATCGCTGACCAATTGTCCAACCTGAAAATTCCAACATACG
>NZ_BILX01000172.1 GCF_004000785.1 Paenibacillus ehimensis NBRC 15659
GAGTGTAGGCCGGTTTATGAGTCAGGATACGTATGAAGGGGATATTACCAATCCGCTGAGTTTGAATTTGTATACGTATGTGCATAACAATCCGTTGACAAATGTTGATCCGACAGGACATTATTGCGTATCTTCTGATGGCAAAAATGCTCATGAAGGTGACTGTAACACGGCGGGTTCTATAAATTTAGGACATGATGATGATTGGATCGGTCATGCAGTCGTTGAAAATGGAGAGCTTAAGAGGCTCGTTGGTGTCTCAGGCTCCGAAAATTATTATAAAAAAAATCATGTGAAGATGACTTTAAACGTCGATAACCTGAGGGAAAAGGGTACTGTATTTAATGGGGATACTAGTTGCGCCGACTGTGCAAGCTTATTACCAGTTTCTGAAGATCCAATCGCTCAAACAATTTTAATCTTAACTCCAGCGGGTACCACAACTCGCGCTGCAAAAGCTGCTGAAGAAACCGGAGAGTTCACATTAAAACTAGATTTGCAGTTGTTTGCCGCTAAAAGGGACTTAAAAATGGTAAATGATGCTGCCAAAAAAGTTGGTGTAGATAGAAATGCGTTTGGAGAATACATTCATGAGTTGAAGAGCGAATTTAAAATGAAAGCTAATCAGAATTTTTCTTGGGACGAACTAATAAAATATGCTGAAGAATTGAAGGCCATTTTGGACAAATAGAAATTTACAACAAACTTTCGGAGGAGCTATGAGTACATTAGGAAGTTGCGTATTGACTGTTGCTAATACTAAATCATTAGATTTTAGTAAGATTAGTGAAAAACTAAATTTAGTTGCTACATCTACTACTAAGAAGGGTGAGTTCATAGGCAGGGCTAAAATCAGGACCTCTCAATGGGATAGATGGAATTACGAGGTAACCATTAAAGCAGATACAACTCCCGAGGAGGTATTAGAACAATTTCTTATGAATCTAGAACCGGTTGCTGCCGAGATAAACAATCTACAGTCATTTCATGAAGTTACTTTGGATTGTTACTTAAGGTCAGATTTTGGACAAATGGGACTTAGTCTATCTCCTAATATTGTGCAACTATTGGCAAAATTGAATCTAGGATTAGAACTGCACATATTGTCCTTTGGCGGGGTTGAAAAATAAAGATCTTATAAAAGGGGTTGTCCCAAAAATGTTCGCATAGTGCGAGAACGACCCCAAAATAGAACAAAAGGACCTCAAATTCCAATACCAAGTGGAGAATGAGGTCCTTTCTTTAGGTGAAATTTCAAAGCAAAGCATAAAAAGTCGTCAATTGACTTTTGGACAAACCCTTCTTTTGATCTTGACAACACAAAAAACACTAAAAAATGTTTGCGCGGCGGAGGATGAAAATTTATTTGCGTAATTTACGTCAAAAAACATTGACTTTTCGAAATTAAAAATGCTATTATAAAAACACAGAAGAAAAAGACGTAAATTACGCCAGTGAAAGAAGGTTGAGCAAACAATGACAGGGTTCGAATTTATCGCCAAAGCATTCAAAGCTTCATATACAGATATTGCGAAAAGACTTGATCTGACTACTTCCACCGTT
The DNA here is from genome assembly GCF_004000785.1 of Paenibacillus ehimensis NBRC 15659. Classification (GTDB taxonomy): domain Bacteria; phylum Bacillota; class Bacilli; order Paenibacillales; family NBRC-103111; genus Paenibacillus_G; species Paenibacillus_G ehimensis. Next base: position 1,564 of record NZ_BILX01000172.1, read on the forward strand.
GCGGATTGGGCAAGTGGCAGGAGACCAATACCCAAGGACAAGCTTCCGCTCGTCTCCAAATTATTTGGGATTGATGAGGAATACTTTCAGAAGAAGGAGTTAACCGAAGTAGAGAAAATAAAAATTGAAATCAATTACCTTGAACGAGCGTCGAAGCGGGATACGCATGAGATTGAGCATACGATAACGGACGATGATGGAAATGTGCATGAAGCTTATTTTTGGCATAATCCCCATGAAGGCGAGTTGCGCTACAAATATGAGGAACTTGCTTATGAAGAGCTAGTATTGAAATTAAGAGGAATCCTGAATCATGATTTCCATTTGGATATGGAGTATTACCGAACTAAAAATCATTTTGAAGTTGTTAGAAAGCTTGTTGATTTGCTCGATCAAGATGAGGGAAAAGAAGGAATCGAAGAATACGAGGAGATAACAGAAGAAGAGGC
>NZ_BILX01000173.1 GCF_004000785.1 Paenibacillus ehimensis NBRC 15659
TTATAACCGCTTCCGATACTACTCGCCAGATGAAGGCATGTATACGCAGCAGGACCCGATTAGGTTAGCTGGTGGAATCCAATTATATGGGTATGTGCATGATCCGAATACTTGGATAGACCCATTTGGTTGGATAAAAGCTCCTTCCTCATTGCCTAAATCACCGGGTATTTATATTTTAACAAGCGAGAAGTCAAAACTATCTTATGTTGGAAGTAGCGTTAATATGTTTGAAAGGATATCCGGAACTTTACATGCAAAAGCACAGAGGCTTTTAGCTTTGGAAGATGTTATAGTTGAATATGTTCAAGTTGATTTAGGTACAGTCATGGATGTTGAAGGTGTAAGGAAAAGGGATAGATATATAAATCATATTTTAAGACATTTTGAACAAATAGAGTATGAGAATCAAATAAAGACAAAAAAATACACTATGCTCAATGATTCAAAGAATCCGCCTGAGAGTAAGAGAAAGAAACAGAGAAATATGAATGAAATTAAAGAGTTTGGTGCAAAAGCCGGAACTAGGTTGAGGTGTGAGAAATGATGAGCTATTTCATAAAAGCGCGAAGTAATTATCTTTTTACTGAAGGTCCAGAAATTTTTATTGGCGAGAGTAATCTGCTTCCGGATGGTTCCATTCGTTTAGATCCGAAAGAATTTATTGAGAAGGCAAATAATTTAAGACCAACAGCACTTTGGTTATGTGAAGCAGATAGTAATGTAAATCGCGAAGAATTTTTGAAATTCATTTCTAATTTACATTCGCTTCAATCTATACATCTTGCTAACGATTACTTACCTTTAGCGAGTTTACCACCTTCTAATATTAAAGCAATAAGCCTTTTGCCATTTATTGATCAAGAACTTCTGGATAGATGTGTTGAATTTAGGTGGCAACCAGAGCAAATCGTACCTGATGTTCATTTTTTTAGTTTTTTTGATTTTGATGGGAGATATGACTTAGGTGGAATTTCACCAAGCACCTTCCCGGGACTAAAATGGATTGAGTGTTTTATTGACAAAAAAGGAAGGACTTTGGATACCATTCAAGGTTTTTCTAACTTAACGACGGCTTATTTGTCACATGTTCGTAAACATGATGTGTTTTCTATTCTTCAAGGTTTACGTATAAAAATGCTTAAACTAGAGGGATTTGATCGGGGATTCTCATTCCAAAATATCGGTAAACTTGACAAGTTGGAAGTTCTGCATCTTAATAGTTATCGTGAAAATTTAGACTTAAGACTAATTGTAGATTTACCACTGAAGGAAGTTTTCTTATTAAATTGTACTAAATTGGAACATGCAGAAGTTTTACTACAGATCCCTACTCTAGAAAGTGTCCATATCATTGATTGCAAAAAGCCGTTGTCTGATGCCATTAAAAAAGCTTTGAAGGAAAAATTACCATTGGTAGATGTTGATTTCCAATAGACTCAGTCTTCTAAATTAAGCCAATCAAATTAAGCTAATTAACTTTTAACCTTGATTTCTTTTCGAGGTTTCTTTTTTTATACGGCAGATGAGCGCAGCCATGCCGTTCCGGTATCTGAGACAGTACGAGGATGAGTAGACGAGGCTGTATTACAACCGCTTCCGGCGAAACCAACAGCAAATAGCGAGGAAGCCAAAAAAACAGGTCTACTCTATGTAAATAGCATAAAGATAGACCTGTTTTTCTGCTATATTCAGAATCGGATTGACGACCGTATATGATTTTATCGAGATTACCGTATGGAAAGCAAAGCTCCGGCTTGAAATAACGAGGCGGGGGACCTCATCGAAGTGACAGATGCATTGGGGCAGACGACCCGCATGTCCTACGAAGGTCACTTGATGCTCAAGAAACGGACCGCAACGGGTATAGCTTCCATTGGCGTTATGACGGCCCGACAACCGGGGCTCGCTGCGTTCATACGTACGGGGACGACGGGCTGCTGGAAGGGCGCATCACGTATAACGACGGCTGGAATGAAGTGAGCAA
>NZ_BILX01000174.1 GCF_004000785.1 Paenibacillus ehimensis NBRC 15659
AAAAATCCGAGGCTGCCCGCTTTCGGACAACCTCGGATTTTACGGTTCAGCCCCCATCAACAAGGAGGCGCAATCCCCTAAAAATATCGTCATTTCATCCAATAAAATTCAACAATTTGCTATGCTTCGCTTGAAGCTCGTTCAAGTCGATCTTCATCTCGAGCGCTTCGAGCAGCCCTTCGCCGTGCTCCTCCAGCGCCTGCCGGAGCCGGTCCGCCAGCTCCTGCATCACGCTGCGCAGCTGCTCCGCGTAGGCATGCTCCAGAAAGGCCGCTTGTGTGTCGGCGAAGCGCGTCATCGGCCCGTTCAGCCGGGCTTCCAGCTCCCGGCGCAGCTCCGCTTTCCCTTCGCCTTCGAAGAAATGCTTCGCATTTTTAAAGAAGCCTGCCAGCCACTTCGGCTGTACGTCTGCCGCCTCCAGCATGGCGTTCAGCTCTGGCGTGTTCAGCTTGAACGGCTCGAACCCCGGGGCTTCGAAGGACGGAATTCCTCCGGTCCGGACGGCTTCCGACCAATTCTCCGAAGCGGCAGCCGCCATGCGGTTGATTTTGTTCTCGATCCGCAGCGTGGTCGCCAGCACCTCCTGGTTCAAGTCGAAGGACAGCATCCGCCTTAGATCCTCCCATGCGGACTGCATGACCGTTTTCGCATCGCGGCGGTCATCGCGGAAGACGGCCGGATTGAAGGCCGTGTTGAACAGCTCGCCGAAGCGGTAGGACGTGCGCTGCTTGACATAGTACAGCAGCTCTTGAATTTCCTTGGACAGCTCGCGGGCCTCCGCGTCCGTGTCGGGAGCGGCGAGCCGCTTCTGGGCTTCGGCAAGCGCCGTACGCAGCGCTTCGGCTTGGCGCCGGCGCTCCGAAGCGTCCGCCCGGGCGCTGTCCATCCAGCGCTGAAGCACATCGGCCGCACGGCGGATATCCGCATCGCCCGCCCGGACAGCCATCTCGGTCAGCTCCGCGAACGTAAAGCGGACGAACTCCCGCTCGAAGCGCAAGATGCCCGATTGCTCGACCGTTTCCCGGTCCTCTTGGATTTTCCCTTCGAGCGCGTAGTAGCTCGACAGCGGATAGATCCGCGGGTGCCGGATACCGTGCTGGAGCAGGTTTGTTTCGACGTGCTTGACGACCCCTTCCAGCTCTTCGGCCGAAGAAGCCAGGTCCGCGGCGTTGACGATGAAAAACATTTTATCCAGCTCGAAGCTGTCTTTCACGCGTCCGAGCTGCAGCAAAAACTCTTTATCCGCATGGGAAAACGCATGGTTATAATACGTAACGAACAAAATCGCATCGGCATTCTTGATGTAATCGAACGCTACGCCGGTATGACGGGCGTTAATGGAATCCGCTCCCGGCGTATCGACCAGAACGACGCCCTGCTCGGTGAGCGGGTTCGCATAATACAGCTCGATCAGCTCGACGAAGCACGACTTGGCCTCGTCTGCGGCATACCGGCCGAACTCGTCAGCCGTGACGCGCAGCTCCTGGCCCAGGTGCGGGCTCATCTCCGCCCAGCCTTTCTCGACCGCTTTAAGAAATGCGTAGTGCGGTTTGCCCTTGCCCGGAACTTGATCGGCGGCCAGCTTATGAATGGCGGCCAGCGCCTTTTCCATCGAATTTACAGCTACACCCAAAACTTCCAACGAATAAAACACATCGGAGGCCAGCCGTTCCGGTGCTTTCATCCGTACTTTGGCCGTACCGTGCGGCCAGCCCTCTTCCGGGTCCGGAGGCATGATTTTGTTGATCGCCGCGGTCGTCGGATTCGGCGAGACCGGCAGCACCCGTTCGCCGATCAGCGCATTGGCGAACGACGATTTGCCCGCGCTGAACGCGCCGAAGAGCGCGATCGTGAAGCGGTTGTTCGCCA
>NZ_BILX01000175.1 GCF_004000785.1 Paenibacillus ehimensis NBRC 15659
ACATTTTCATGTATCGCGGTGACCGCTAGATCATGAAGGTTTTTTTGAATGTTTCCGTTAGATAAGAAAGTTTTTTCTAACATAAAGTGGTATGATTAACCATAGGTGATGGTTTTGAGGAGATCAGTAGAAAGTAACCACAATATCGTATTTGACTGTAAATATCACGTTGTCTTTTGTCCAAAGTATCGTAAAAAGGTTTTGAAAGAGCCGGTAGATATTCGATTAAAAGAATTGTTTCTTGAAAAGGCAATAGAACTACGTGCTGAGATTGTTGAAATGGAAATCATGCCTGATCATGTTCATCTGCTCATCAAATGCGATCCGCAATTCGGAATTCACCGAGTCGTTAAACATTTGAAGGGCTATACCTCCAGAGTTTTGCGGATGGAATTTAGGCATCTCACAAGCAGACTTCCCTCGCTATGGACAAACGCTTACTTTGTTGCCACAGTTGGAACGGTTCAATTGGATGTGATTAAGAAATACATTGAGTCTCAAAAGGAAAGGAGTGATTGAATATGCACAAAGCCTACAGATTTCGTTTGTATCCAAACAAAGTACAGGCGATACTCCTAAACAAGACAATTGGATGTACTCGCTTTGTGTTCAATCATTTCCTTGCCGAACGAAAAAATGTATACGAACAAGAAAAGAAAACGTTGAATTACAACGATTGTTCCGCCCTGCTCACGCAACTCAAAAAAGAAATCGAATGGTTAAGAGAAGTAGATTCGACTGCTTTGCAATCCGCATTAAAAGATTTGGACTCTTCGTACAAAAAGTTTTTCAAACAGAAAAAGGGCTATCCCAAATTCAAAAGCAAGAAAAATCCAAAGCAATCCTACACATGCAAAATGAACATCAAAGTAGAAGGGAATCGCATCAAACTCCCTAAGCTTGGATGGGTTGCATTTGCCAAGTCCAGAGAAGTACAAGGGCGCATCCTTTCAGCTACGATTAGACGCAATCCTTCAGGCAAATACTTTGTAGCCGTTCTATGTGAAACAGAGAGTGAACGATTTCCAAAAGTAGAACAGTCAGTCGGGGTTGACCTTGGGATCAAGGATTTCGCCATTCTCTCTACTGGTGAAAAGGTGAAGAATCCAAAATCCTATCGCAAGTATGAAAAGCAACTTGCGAAGTGGCAACGTATTCAATCACGTAGACAAAAAGGCGGTAAAAACCGTAACAAAGCACGTATCAAAGTGGCTCGACTCCATGAAAAGATCGCCAATATCCGAAATGATTTTCTGCATAAATTGTCAACTAAGCTGATCCGCGAAAACCAAGTGATCTGTTTGGAGGACTTGCAAGTGGAAAATATGATCAAAAACCACAAATTAGCAAAATCTATTTCCGATGCTTCTTGGTCTATGTTTCGGACGCTGTTGGAGTATAAGGCGGAATGGTACGGCAGAACAATCTCTATTGTTGGGAAGCAATTCCCTTCCAGCCAACTCTGTTCCACTCTTCATTGCGGCTATCGCAACAAAGATGTAAAACACCTGAACTTGCGACAGTGGACATGTCCAGAATGCGGAGTACAACATGACCGTGACCAGAACGCTGCCATCAATATTGAGCAAGAAGGACTTCGATTGTTGGCGTAACCAACCAACTGAACTGTGGGGCACACAGGGATAGCTTGGTGAATTTCACTCCGTTAGGAGTGACTACCCAAGAATCCCCTGCCTTTAGGCATGGGGAGTGTCAA
>NZ_BILX01000176.1 GCF_004000785.1 Paenibacillus ehimensis NBRC 15659
TCAGTTCGACCAGGACTACAAAGACAATGATTTGGAGTCTTCGGCTTATTCCGGCGGTTTATCCATCAGTGAAAATGCCGCCTTGGATTTTGCGTTGGATCTAAACGGAATGGTGTCGGAGGGCGAGCTTGTTTTAACGATCCTGTACGGCACAACCCAGTACCGCCGGGAAACGGTGGAGCGGCTGGGCGGGCTGCTGCAGTCCAGCCTGCGGGAGATCATCGCGCACTGCGTGGCGAAAGAGCGGCCGGAACTGACGCCGAGCGACGTTCTGTTCAAGGGGCTGACCTTGGAGGAGTTGGAGCGGTTGGCGGAGCGCACCGAAGCGCACGGCGAGCTGGAGAACGTCTACGCGCTTTCACCGATGCAGAAGGGGATGCTGTTCCACAGCCTGATGGATGCGGAGTCCGGAGTTTATTTCGAGCAGGCGTCGTTCGATCTGCACGGCCGCTTCGATACCGCCGTGTTCGGCAGGAGCCTGGAGCTGCTGGCGCAAAGACACGGGGTGCTGCGCACGAATTTCTACACCGGCTGGAAGGACGAGCCGCTGCAGGTCGTCTACCGGAACCGGAGCAGCGAGTTCCTCGTTCGCGACCTGCGCGACATGGAGGAACCGGAGCGCGCCGCGGCTGTCGAGGCCTTCACACGGGACGATAAGGCCCGGGGCTTCGATCTTGCGAACGATTCGCTGATGCGGGTGGCCATTCTGCGCACCGGCGAGGAGACGTACCGCTTTGTGTGGAGCTTCCATCATATTTTGATGGACGGCTGGTGCTGGTCTCTGGTCACGAGCGAAGTGTTCCGCATCTACTTTGCGCTCAGCGCGAACCGGGAGCCCGAGCTTCTTCCCGTGCCGCCTTTCAGCGAATATATCGCATGGCTGGAGCGGCAGGATCCGGCCGAGGCGTCCCGCTACTGGAGCGGATACTTGGCCGGATACGAGGAGCAGACGACCCTGCCGAAAGGCAGAACGCAGGAAAAAACGGGTTACGCGTCCGCGGACTTGGAATTCGATCTGGGCCGGGAGCTGACGGGACGGATCCACCGGATCGCCCAGCAGCATCAAGTCACGATCAGCACGTTGATGCAGACCGTCTGGGGCCTCCTGCTCCAAAAATATAACGGCAGCCAGGATGTCGTGTTCGGCAATGTCGTATCCGGGCGGCCGGAGGATATTCCGAACGTCGAAAACATGGTCGGGCTGTTCATCAATACGGTTCCGGTGCGCATCCGCTGCGAGGCCGAATCCACCTTCGCGGAAGTGATGGCGTGGAATCAGGAGCAGTCGATTGCTTCCCATGCCTACGATACGTATCCGCTCTATGAGATTCAGGCGCTAACGGAGCAAAAGCAGGACTTGATCAGCCACATCATGATTTTCGAGAACTATCCGATGGAGGAGCAGCTCGAGCAGTTGGGCGAGGACGGGGCAAGCTTTACGATCAAGGGCATCGAGTCGGTCGAGCAGACGAACTACGACTTGAACCTTGTCGTCCTGCCGGGCGAAACGATCCATATTTTCTTCGGATACAATGCGCTGGCGTTCGATCGCGCCGATATTGAGCGGATGTACGGACATCTCGTTTATGTGCTGGAGCAAATTGCCGCGAATCCGCAAATCCGCGTCAGCGATCTGGAAGTGGTGACGCCGCAAGAAAGAGCGCAGATCATCGAAGTGTTCAACGCAACGGCGGCGGAGTATCCGCAGGAGC
>NZ_BILX01000177.1 GCF_004000785.1 Paenibacillus ehimensis NBRC 15659
TGAGTTATTTCAAATTGAAATGAAAACGGAGGATTGGTCAGGAACTGAGCGATTGGACGTATGTTGGATAGGTTGGACATAAAGGACGAGATAGAGTATGTAGACTGTATCATCTTGGAGGAAACGAATCAGAGTTCAAACATACATAAAGTATTACAGTACAGAGCGGGTTCAGTGGACATTAAAAAAGATGACTCCTGATCAATTCAGAAGTCATCGCTTGGCCGCATAGGGGTCTTAGTTTAAAGGGTCGGCTTTAAGGATCACAGACCCTCAAGATCCTTCAAGTTTTTCTTTTTATCCATTCAATTCGTGGAAATCGTATTCGGAGTTGCTGCTCTCAAACGATTCGTTAACTTTGGTAACCTGAATATTATCGATAGCAATGGATCCACCGTATCGCAATCCCCAATGCATCTGGTAATCGTCATATGGCCCGGTGGTGAATGTCACAGACTTGCTATTCACGCTTCCTGGAGAGTCGTTCCAAGTCAACCAACCGCGGTCCTCAGTCCCTGCTTTATCCGTTCGTACGAAGAAATCGTAGAATCCACCGTTACCTGGTGCACTTAGTGCTTTATAGCTAAAGGAAACTGTGTATGTGGTATTGGGTTCCAAGCGGAGCTTCTGACGATCCGATCTTAAGTAGACGTCCCATTCCCATTGGGGGTTGCCGTTGGCATAGACCAAATAAGATCCTGACAGGGAACCGTCTTGTCGAACACCTGCTTCTCTGCCGTCTTTTTGTAACAAGGTGAAATTACTTGTTTCCCATGTCCCACTCTCAAACGATTCGGTTCCTCTTGGTAGTCTAGTTTTCTTTATTAAATTCCCATTTTTATCATAGTAATAATGGTCTATAAGACCATATGGTAATTTCTTTGATAACAGTTTTCCGGAAACATCGTATTTGTAGATAGCTGAATTATCAGCGTATGCCGAAGCTCCTGGAATGATTAGAAAAAAATGAAAGATAAGAATAGTAATACTAATAATGGAAATAAGCACTAGTATCATTCTTTACCTCCTAAAAAATAGATGAATGTTGTTTGATACGGGAGGACTATAGAGGAATTTTCTTTTAAATTATAGCGGTACCGGAAAGTATTGTATATGGTTGTTTGAGAAAGACTTTTGAACGCCTGCCTTTCATACACTGAAGTGAAAACGTTGCTATTAGTCTTTGCATTGAAATACTTTTTCTTCTATATACAGATATCGACTGACAAAGGTATAATTTAGCAGGGAAATCTGCTTGAGTTTAATATCAAAAGTGTTCTATGGGGAGGTAGTTATGCTAAAAAGAATGGTTTCGATTCTCCTATGTTTCATATTCATGATCGCTTATGCTTCATCAATACGGGCAGCTAATGGAGAAACAAAATATCTGTACAATCATAAAGGTCAGTTGGTAGAGGCTACTAATTCGTACGGAACCATCTATTATGATTATGATTTAAATGGGGGCTTGTTAAGAAAAAATCTAACAGATAACATGCTTACAAATGCCAGTTTTGAGGTGAATACGGGAACAAGCGGCTTAGCTGATGGCTGGCAAGGCAACAAGGACCAAGGAATAACTGGGGAGTATGAAGTTGTAGCTCATCATGCGTCTTCTGGTCAACGTGCGCAGAAGATTACAGGTTCCGGTCTGGGGCTGCATAACCAAATAAATGTTTTCCAAGACGTGAAGTTAGACCCGGGAAAA
>NZ_BILX01000178.1 GCF_004000785.1 Paenibacillus ehimensis NBRC 15659
ACAAGAGCTTCTTCGGATTTTATCCGGAGAGGCTCTTTTTCTTATGGAAATTGGCATACTAAATAACAAATTGCCATGGAAACTTCATGACTTTTTGCTTGACACTAAAAATGGGCTTTTGATAAGATTGCAATTAATATCTTGCGGCATGTACAGCATGAAATAAATTAAGGAGGATTATTTTTGTGTGGGAGACTAAGTTTGCCAAAGAAGGTTTGACATTTGACGATGTATTGCTGGTACCGAGAAAATCGGATGTGTTCGGCAAGGAAATCGACATATCGACAAAACTGACAAACCAAATCAATCTGAACATTCCTTTTGTAAGCTCGGCCATGGATACGGTAACGGAATCGGCTTTGGCAATCGCTATCGCACGAGAAGGCGGAATTGGGGTCATCCACAAGAATATGACGATTGCGCAGCAGGCGGAGGAAGTAGATCGGGTAAAGCGTTCGGAAAGCGGCGTCATCACCAATCCGTTCTCCCTTACTCCGGAGCATCATGTTTATGATGCCGAAGAGCTGATGGCCAAATATCGGATTTCCGGTGTGCCGATTTGCGACGAGAACAACAAGCTAGTCGGTATTTTAACAAACCGGGATCTGCGCTTCGTTCATGATTATTCGATCAAAATTAAAGAAGTAATGACGAAGGAAAATCTGGTCACGGCTCCTGTCGGTACGACGCTTCAACAAGCGGAAGGCATTCTGCAGCGTCATAAGATCGAGAAGCTGCCTTTGGTCGACGAGAATGGGATTCTTAAGGGCCTGATTACGATCAAGGATATCGAGAAAGCCATTCAGTTCCCGAACTCGGCAAAAGACAAACAAGGCCGTCTGCTGGCCGGCGCTGCGGTGGGCGTATCCAAGGATGTCATGGAGCGTACGGCGGCTTTGGTTGAAGCCGGTGCGGATTTGATCGTCGTCGATTCGGCGCACGGTCACCATATCAATATTATCAATACCGTTCGGAAAATTCGCGAGCAGTATCCTGACCTGCCGATTTGCGCGGGCAATGTGGCAACTGGCGAAGCGACGAAGGATCTGATCGAGGCCGGAGCGAGCATTGTAAAGGTCGGAATCGGGCCAGGCTCCATTTGTACGACGCGGGTCATCGCAGGCATTGGCGTACCGCAAATTACGGCAATTTACGATTGCGCTACGGTTGCGCGGCAGTACAATGTACCGATCATTGCCGACGGCGGGATTAAATATTCCGGAGACGTGGTTAAAGCGATCGCAGCCGGAGCGAGCGCCGTCATGATGGGAAGCCTGTTTGCAGGTACGGAAGAGAGTCCGGGCGAATCGGAAATTTTCCAAGGCCGCCGCTACAAAGTTTATCGCGGGATGGGGTCGATTGGCGCAATGAAAGAAGGCAGCAAAGACCGCTACTTCCAAGAGAACGAAAGCAAGCTTGTACCGGAGGGTATCGAAGGTCGGGTTGCTTATAAAGGACCGTTAGCCGATACGCTTTATCAGTTGGTTGGAGGACTGCGTTCCGGGATGGGTTACTGCGGAGCGAAAGATATCCATGCGCTTATCAACGAAACGTCCTTTATCCGCATCACAGGGGCGGGTCTTCGGGAAAGCCATCCGCATGACGTTCAAATAACAAAAGAAGCGCCGAACTATTCGTTGTAATCTACGAACGGGTCGCACAACAAAGAACGGAAGCCCCAGGCTTCCGT
>NZ_BILX01000179.1 GCF_004000785.1 Paenibacillus ehimensis NBRC 15659
CGTTATGCTCCTAAGCAAGTGCGTGTTCGGATCATAATCGTAATTCGTTGCGATCCCCATAGGATCGGTCGACCATAGTACATTGCCATAGGCGTCGAATTCCCGGGAGGTGCTCGTTGTATACGATTGCCCCTGTGCCGAATAGGTGGTTGTAATCTTATTAGGATACGGGAGGCGTCGCACTTCGTCGTATTGTTGATCCGTTGAAATGGTGTGCGTTATGCCATTTCTTATGGATGTCTTGGTGATGTTCGTTTGGTAAAAGCTAGGTGGCGCTTTAAGCCATGTCCGTTCTTCATTGTCTCTCTTATTCGTATACTTTGTTTGCGTTAATCCATCATTATGGTAAACATAATAACTGAAATCTGTAAGGTAACTAAAACCCATGTCTCCTTCATAAGAAAATGTTTCATGCTTGAAGGTTTTCAGAGCGCCGTCCGCCTCTTTAGCCTGCAAAGACTTTTCTTTCATCCGATAAACTTTGACATCTCCATAGTATCTGGATGTAGTTTGGTCCTCGTAGGTGTAGATACTTTTTGCCCCTGTAGGATGGGTTACATTAGTTAATAAATAAAACGGGTTATTGATATTATTATTACCAAAATAGGCTGGTTTTTCGGTGTAGCTATAAGAAGTGGTTCTTCCTTCCGCATCGATCACTTTATCTAAATACACGGTATCCTTGTAGGTTGCTTGAACATATCTTACAGTTTGATTGCCTTGGGTTAAGGTCACACCGGAAGCATCATAGGTAATATTGATTGTCTGACTCGGATCGTCCGTAGTAATGCTTTTTAGTTTGACATCACCAAAAAGTCGTTCATAATTGAAACGAATCTCATTATTATACGGATCTGTTATTTTAACCAGTAGGGAATCCTTAAAATAATATGTAATTCCAGCAAGGGTTCGAACACTAGTATACCAAGCATTTTCGGAAAAATCGTTGTAAGAGTTTACGGTTAGATCATCCCAAGGATATCCTACTAACTTTTTATTACCCAAGGGGTACATGCCAGAGCCCAAGTGACCAGCAAGATATAGGAAATTTTGATCCCCTGCTTCGCTAATATAAGGAAGATCCCACCCCCATCCTATGCCTAAATTCCATTGGGGAAACCTAGACTTTGACTGAATATAACCTGTTCTATCCGTGTCTAATATCAATTCATACAACTGCGAGTCGCTGCTGCTATATGTTTTTACTAAATCGAAAGATAATCCATTCCGGCTTGTTATCGTCATATCCTTCGTTCGCACGGATAGGTCTCCGGACAAAGTGGAGACCGACTCAAACTCAGAGTTAATCAGATACGGAGATTCGTCTGGTTTAAGATTTACGGGTTGAACGATTTGTCCGGCTGCCAGCGATCTTTTGGCTCGATAGACAGAATTATATACAGATCCGTAAACAGAATCTGCAACGCTAAAAGAACTGGCACCTATGGTTGAACCAATCTTATCCTTAAATGAATTTTCAATCACATTCAATAACGAAGAATTCGTCGACGAAATCCCTTTAGAAGTATCTGGTTTAAAGCTTGAAAGGAGTAAACTCAAGATTTCTTTCTCAGCGGCAAACGTAGGTGTAATTATTGAAAAGAAGAGTAGAGAACTCAATACTAGTGAGATAATTCTTTTCATACAAACCTCCAAATTAATGAAATTATAATCCGTTG
>NZ_BILX01000180.1 GCF_004000785.1 Paenibacillus ehimensis NBRC 15659
TGCTGACGCCGAGTACGTCCTGCCAGATCTCCGCCAGCTTCGCCTCGGTAGGGGTTCCCGGCGCTTCATAAGCGCCTTCGGCCAGCTCGTCCGGCGAAATCTCGGGCAGCGCCCGCACGTCCACCTTGCCGTTCGTCGTAAGCGGCAGGCTGTCCAGCGGCTTCAGGTAGGACGGCACCATATACTCCGGCAGGCTTTCCTTCAAGTACGCCCGGACAGCCGACTTGTCCAGTGTCCCTTCCACCGTCACATAGGCGCATAAATATTTGCCCCGCTGCTCGTTTTCCCGTGCGGCGACGAACGCTTCCTTGATCGACGGATGCGCGGTCAGCTTGCGGCGGATTTCTTCCAGCTCGACCCGGAAGCCGCGGATCTTCACCTGCGTATCCGCCCTTCCCAGATACTCCAGGCTTCCGTCCGGCAGCCATCGGACGATATCCCCGCTCCGGTACAGGCGCTCTCCGGCCGCAAACGGGCTGGGGACGAACTTCTCCGCCGTTTGCTCCGAAAGCTTCAAGTAGCCCCGCGCCACCCCGTCTCCGCCAAGCACCAGCTCCCCGTATATGCCCTTCGGCAGCAGCTCCCCGCGCTTGCCTACGACATACGCCGTCGTATTGCTGATCGGCTTCCCGATCGGAATGTCCGAATCGAAGTCCCTCTCAATCGGGTAGAACGTCGAGAACGTCGTGTTTTCGGTCGGGCCGTAGACGTTGAGGATACGCACGCCGGGGCACCGGCTGCGGACCAGATTGATATGCTTCGTCGACAGCACCTCGCCGCCTACGATCAAGTACCTTAACGGACGGAACAGCTCCGGCTTCTCCTGCGCCAACTGGTTGAACAAGGCGACGGACAGCCACAAAATCGCGATGCGGTTCTCCGCCAGCTCCCGCTCCAATGCCGCCGGGGACAAAATCGTCTCGTTGGGGACCAAATACAGCGTGAGCCCGTTCAGCAGCGCGCCCCATACCTCGAACGTCGTGGCGTCGAAGACGAGCGCCCCGGTTTGCAGAATGCGGTCGCCTTCCCGGAGCTCGACGTAGTTGGTATTTTTCACCAGGCGCACGACATTCCGGTGCTCCGCCAAGATCCCTTTCGGCTGCCCCGTGCTGCCGGACGAATACACCACGTAGGCCAGATGCGATGGCGACGTTTCGGTGTCCGGGTTGGGAAGATCCTGAGCAGCACCGTTCGTCCCGGACACGGCAGCAATATCCAGCCGCTCCCCAGCGAACCGGAGCTTGTCTGCGGCTTCTCCGGTTACGAGCAGGATGCGGGCATCGCAATCGTTCAGCATGTAGCCGCTCCGCTCCGCCGGATAGTCCGGATCGATCGGCAGGTACGCTCCGCCGGCCTTCAATATGCCCAGGATGCCGATCAGCATCTCGATCGACCGCTCGACCATGATCCCTACGACGGTGTCCGGCCACACCTTTGCCTCTGAGAGCGGCGGCGAGTTGGTTCGCCCTTGCGTTCAGCTCGCGATACGTGATCGTCCGGCTCCCGTATACCGCCGCAGTCCGGTCGGGACCTTTCTCCGCCTGCTCCTCGAAGAGCGCATGTATCGTCCGGTCTCGCGGGTAATCCCGCTTCGTCGCGTTAATTTCCTCTAAAATTTCCCGCTTTTCCTCTTCTGTGATCAGGTCGATGTCCGCCAGCCTGACTTCCC
>NZ_BILX01000181.1 GCF_004000785.1 Paenibacillus ehimensis NBRC 15659
GCCGCCGCAAAGCGCTGGATAAAATGGAGCGGCTCGACAAGCCCCTAGGCGAGCTGAAACGGGCCAGCTTCTCATTTGAGGTTGAGGCGCCTTCCGGCCGGGAAGTGCTCGACGTGCGGGGATTGGCCGTATCCTACGATAAAGAAAAACCGCTGGCGCAGGGCATCACGTTCCGGCTGCGCCGCGGCGACACGGCCGCCTTGATCGGCCCGAACGGGATCGGCAAATCGACCCTCCTGAAGACGCTGATCGGGCAGCACAAGCAGGACCGCGGGTCCTTCGACTGGGGAACGAACGTGAAGATCGGGTACTACGATCAGGAGCAAACGGGCCTGAACCCGAACCACACCGTGCTGGAAGAAGTATGGAACGCTTTTCCTCATCTGGAGGAAGCGCGCATCCGTACGGTGCTCGGCAACTTTTTGTTCAGCGGCGAGGATGTGTTTAAGAAGGTCGGTTCGCTCAGCGGCGGCGAGAAGGCCCGGGTCGCGCTTGCGAAGCTGATGCTGCAAAAAGCGAACGTGCTCATTCTCGACGAGCCTACAAACCATCTGGATTTGTACAGCAAGGAAGTGCTCGAATCGGCCCTGATGGAGTACGAAGGCACCCTGCTGTTCATTTCTCACGACCGTTATTTCTTGAACAAAATGGCTGAGAATATGCTGGAATTGGACAAGGACGGAGTCACCGTCTACCTCGGCAATTACGACGATTATGTCGAAAAGAAGCAGGAGCTGGCCGAGATGCAGCAGCAGCGGCTGGCGGAAGCGGCAAGCCGCGGAGGCACGGAAGCCGCCAAAGGCCGCGGACAAGCGGAAGGAAGCGCGGCGAAAGCGGCTGAACCGGGAGCCGGCAGCGATTACGAGGCCGGGAAGCAAGCAAAGCGCGAAGAGCGCACCCGCCTGCGCAAGCTGGAGCAATTGGAGCAGCAGATTGCTCAGCTGGAGGAGGCCATCGGCGGCTTGGAAGCCGAGCTGACCGACCCGGACGTATATAACAACTACGTGCTCGTGCAGGAAAAGAACGCAGCGTTGGAAGCGAAGCGCGAACAGCTTGCGGAATGCTACGAGCAATGGGAGCAGCTTGCGGAATAATATAGTTATCTTGGAGGGCGCCTGTCGTTGCGATCAGGCGCCCTCCAGTTTTAACAGCAGCAGCGGCACGCTGCTGTAGACGATCATCGCCGCGGCGGCGACAACGCCGGAATCGTTCAAGGCGAGCGCGGCCAGCGCGCCGATGACGTTGGCATAGCACCCGTGCATCAAGCACGGGTAGCGCTGCTCCCACAGGCGCAGCCGCCCTAACGGCCGCAGTACCAGCACGGCCATGACGGCCAAGGCCGTGAGCAGCACTTTGCTCCAAGCGGAGACGCGGATCAGGTGAACGTTCATCGCCAGCTTGCGGGCGATGATCGCGCCGATCACGTCGTAGCGTCCGTAGCGCAGGTCATCGAAGGCGCGGCCAATATGGCTGCCATGCCCGTCTCCGCCGTCGGCCACGGCGGAGCTTGCCGCGGGCGGTGCAGCGGCGGCAGGCGCGCTCGCGGCTGCGGCGCCGCTTGGCTCCC
>NZ_BILX01000182.1 GCF_004000785.1 Paenibacillus ehimensis NBRC 15659
CCAGAGCTTCTTTTTTCTTACCCTGCGTTTTCTTTCTTAAAACCAAAAAACGTTCGAAGGCCAGAAACAAGCCGCTAAGCAGGGCGAAAAAGAACAGCGGCTGCCCTGCCAGGACGGAAGCCAGACCGAATAGCCCAAGAACGATCATTTTCACCGCATTTGTCAGCACAATGCTTGAAGCACGCCGCAGCTCAAACCGCTTCCTAAGCGCCAGTACATAATAAAGCAGGAGAAAGACGGCGAACCAACCAAGAGCAACCTTAACAAGCATCCACAGCGAACCCGCAAGCAGCTGGAGCAGCAGTCCGTCCTCCCCCAACCGTTGCTCCGTTTGAGCTCTCGATTCCCGCGCAAAATTCGGGTCATAAGCCCCGTCCAAAAGCGTTTGAATTGCCTGCGGAGACAAACCGGGAATTTTTCTTACCTCGTCCAGCTCCCGAATAAACGATTGATTGTCCCGGTATCGAACGATGGCTTGCGCTTCGGCCTCGCCGATGCCTGGAAAGGTCATCAGATCGTTGACGTCCGCCGCATTCAAATCGAACGTATAGAATGGCGTCTGAATGGAGCCTGCTGCATCGATGGCCAGATAACTGTGCGCATATCTTTTGTTCAACAGCCAGATTTCCGGCGGACTAGCCTCAAGCTCCTTCGCACTTAGTCCCGTAGCTTCGCTGAGGAGCCGGTACAAAGCTTCTTTCTCGTCCGGGTATTCCGCGGCATAGCCTTGAACGAAATCCGCCAGCGGAGAGCCGGTTCGATTGACATACTTATGGATAACGTTAAATATTTTCATGTACTCGTTTTGCAATGGGGTAAACACGGCTTTGGCATTCACCGTACGCGAAGCGTCCGACAAAAAAGCCGCATAGAACGAGTCCTCCAAATAGCGGTCCTTCAAATCGCTGGAAAGCAGCTTTGTAAAAAAAGCGGAAACGATTCCTTCGGTCGCCAACGCTTGCGATACGTTCCTCGGTTTGCCTTCGTCATAACGAACGCCCGTATTGCGGTATTTGATGTTTTGTTCGGGGGTCCCCGCAGAGGGCTGCGTCGTCGAGAAACGAATCGTACCTTCTCTGACCCAATCGTGCCGCTTTAGCATTTCGAACCGCTGATACCAGAACGGAACGGAGGCCCGATAAAGCTGCAGCCGCATCGGCCAGGTGTAGTCCTTTTCGTAACCTGCGACCATGGTCTCCGTGGTTAACCGTGCCTGACGGACGCTTGATTCGAGGCTGGCTTTTCTGGCCTCGTCGGGTTCATGATCCAGCGCCACATTTTCGAAATGCTCGGCAAAGCCTTCATCGAAAGCGACCCGTCGGTCTGTGGTCAAGGATACGTAATGCATATCGGCCGAACGGCTTTCGGTCCGGTCCCAGTCCGGGGAAAGCAAATGGTACATGACATGGCCGAGCTCATGCGGGTAAATTTGACTCATCGAGCCTAAGTAGTCGGTCGAGGCGGTACTTTTCATCAGATCGACATACGGCGTATCGGTATGATCGAGCAGCTCTCCGTTCCTCTTCAAATAAAAACCCGTTCGGGGGAAGGG
>NZ_BILX01000183.1 GCF_004000785.1 Paenibacillus ehimensis NBRC 15659
CCTGAGGCGTCGCAATTCGGATCGCCGATAGGGTGGTTTGCGGATCGGCGACAATCGCATCGATGAGCCGGATCAGATGCTCGGCCATCCGTTCTACGGTCTCGCGCTTAAAAAGCGCAGTGGCGTATTCGAAGCCGCAGCCGATCGTCTCCCCTTCCTCGGATGCGTGAAGAGTCAGGTCGAACTTCGACACCGTATGCTCCTGCGGATAAGGAGCCAAGTGCAGCCCGTCGATCCGCTGCTCCTTTTGCTCCGTATTTTGAAGCACGAACAACGTGTCGAACAGCGGATTGCGGCTCATATCTCTCGGGACGTCGAGCTTTTCTACGAGTTCTTCAAACGCGTAGTCCTGGTTTTCGTAAGCCTGCAGCGCCTTTTCTCTCACGTCCTGCAAATAATCGAGAAACGTCTTGTCCCCTGCCGGGTAATTGCGGATCGCCAAAGTGTTGACGAACATGCCGATCAAGCCGCCCAAGTCCGCGTGCGGACGCCCCGCAATCGGTGTGCCGACGACGATGTCCTCCTGGCCGCTGTATTTGCCGAGCAATGCGGTATACGCCGCAAGCAGCACCATGTACAGCGTCGTTCCGCTTTGCGCCGCGAGTCTCCGGAGTCCCTCGCTTCGTCCGCGGTCCAGGACAAACTCATATACGCTGCCGCTAAAGCTTCGTACTGCAGGACGCGCGTAATCGGTCGGCAGGTCTGGCACGGGCAGGTCCCCGGAGAATACGTCCAGCCAGTAGTTCTCCTGCCGGCGATGCCGTTCGCTTTGTTTTTGCCCCTGCTGCCAAACGGCATAATCCTTATATTGAATCGGGAGCGGCGGCAATTCCTCCCGGCCGTACAGCCGGACAAACTCTTGCACGAGAACGCCCATGGACGTTCCGTCGGAAATAATATGATGCATGTCGAACATCAAAATATGCCGATCCTGCCCGGTTTCGATCAGCCCGGCCCGGAACAAGGGAGCTTGCGCCAGATCGAACGGGCGCACGAACCGTTGCACGAGCCCGGCTGCTTCCTCTTCTCCGGCCTGCATGAACTCCATGGAAAAACGGACGTCCGGATGCACCCGCTGAGCCGGCTCTCCGTTTACCGTGTCAAAGCTGGTGCGAAGGGTTTCATGACGCGCAATCAGACGGCGGAACGCTTCCTCCATCCGGGCCCGGTCGAGCGGCCCTTCCAGCTTCATCACGCCCGGCATATTGTAGCTTAGGCCGGCGCCGGAGAACTGCTGCAGCAGGTACATCCGTTTTTGAGCCGAGGATACCGGATAATAGTCGCTCTCGGCGGCAACCGATATCGAAGCGTACGCGGTTTGTTCCATCGCTTCGATCACTTGGGCAAGCTGTTCGATGGTCGGGTGCTGGAACACATCCCGAAGCTGCACGTTCTTCTGCAATTCTTTTTGGATGATGGCCACCAAATTGGTCGCCCGTAATGAATGCCCTCCAAGGTCGAAGAAATTATCTTTGACCCCTACAACCGAAAGCTCCAGCACGTCTTTCCAAATGTGTGCCAATTGCGCTTCCAGCATCGTCCGCGGAGCC
>NZ_BILX01000184.1 GCF_004000785.1 Paenibacillus ehimensis NBRC 15659
TGCTTAACTTGCAAGGTGTTTTTGATCCCTGTCTCACAAACGGGGGTCAGTTCCGAAGCCCCCTTCACGCTCGGACAATAGCAAGTAGGCAGGGATGCCCGAACGGGGGTGCTCCACTTGCAAAAGCGCTCCCTTTTGATGGTTAACCAAGTTTTGAGCCAGGAAAAACAAACGTACGGATTCGGTCATAAACGAGTCGCGGAATAAATGTTCGGCCTTCGGATCGTCGATCCGCTCGAAAATGGGGTATTCGCCTTTCTTCTCGCCGGTATCCCGCACGATCTCGAAGGTTGGGGACGGTTCGGGCCTGACATAGGATAGAAAAGAATCGGTTTCCTTAACCGAAGACGCTGCGGCTTGGACGGCGTAGCAAGCCCCCATCCCCACCCATAACAATCCCGTGAAGCAGAGCAATCTCCATCGTTTCATGGAAGTTCCCACTTTCTTGTCTCAATATAAATGATTCCATAGCTATTGACGAAGATGACTCCATTTTCCCTGCAATAGGATGGGTTTCTGGAGGTAAAAACCAAAAATAGAAATCGTTCGTATAGGTTTTCGGCATAATGCAAACAATGAGGTTAGGATCACGGATAAGGAGGTGCGGTCCATGAGCAGAAGATGGTGGGTATCCGCTGCGGGGTGGATTTGTCTATTCGTCCTCATGCCGGCAACCGCATCCGGGCATTACATAGCCATCGACCCGGCGGCAGGAACGAAGCAAATCGCCGTCGTTATCGACGATTTCGGCAACGATCAAGCAGGCACCGAGCAAATGATGGAGCTGCCGATTCCGTTTGTTGCGGCGGTCATGCCTTTTTTGCCGACAACGAAACGCGATGCGGAATGGGCGCACCGGCTCGGCAAAGAAGTCATCGTGCATCTGCCGATGGAGCCAAAAAACGGGAAACCGAACTGGCTTGGTCCGGGGGCGATCTCGACCAGGCTGCCGGACGAAGAGATCCGGCAAAGGGTCATTGCCGCCATTGAGGATGTCCCTCATGCGGTGGGCATCAATAACCATATGGGATCGAAGGCGACGACCGACGAACGGGTGATGCGCATCGTGCTGACCGTATGCAAGGAACGTAACTTGTATTTTTTAGACAGCAGAACGGCTTATAGGAGCGTCGTCGGCAAGGTGGCAAAAGAAATCGGCGTGCGCACGGCGGAAAACCATTTGTTCATGGATGATATTTACACCCGGAAGCATATTCTCAAGCAGGCGATGAAGCTGCAAAAACACGTTCGCGAGCATGACAGCACAATCGTCATCGGTCACGTCGGCCCGCCGGGGGAGCATACCTCCGAAATATTAAAGCAATCGATTCCGACCTTGCAGCAGCTTGGCGGACAGTTCGTACCGGCGTCGCAATTGATGAAATAACAGTCCCAATGCAAAAAAAGACCGCGTGTCCAAGTGAAATGGCTTGTCCATGCGGTCTTCTAGTTGTGCGCCCGGCATGGGCGATAACTTGGCGGTGAAAGTCCGCTACAGGCTTGGCA
>NZ_BILX01000185.1 GCF_004000785.1 Paenibacillus ehimensis NBRC 15659
AGACTGTCAAGTAAAAAGTGTAACCTTTGAAACCAGAATCTAGCAACTACCGAGCCACGGCTTGACCTGGAGCCTCTGGCGGGTCCGGTGCACGCGCGATGGGCGAAGGGGCCTGAGGGCCGTTCTCGCGCCGGGCAACAGCCTACCAGACCCGCCCCCTCCACCTCAAGCCGTTTTAGCGTACCTGAACGCGGTCCGGGTAACAGACGGTTAACTGCAACAGGATCTGCCCCCAGTTCTGCACGCGTCCCGTCCATTTGCGCACGACGTCCATAGTGGCCAGGTACAGCATTTTCAAGAGCGACTCGTCGTTTGGAAAAATGCTCTTCCCTTTCGTCACCTTGCGCAATTGGCGGTGGTAGCCCTCGATCATGTTCGTCGTGTATATCAGCTTGCGCAGCTCTGCCGGGTACATGAAGAAGGTGGATAACTCGTCCCAGTTCTGGCGCCAAGACTTCACGATTAAGGGGTACTTTTCGCCCCACGTTTCTTCAAACCGATCCAACTCCAGCAAGGCGGCCTCCTCGGTGGCGGCTTTGTAAATCGGCTTCAGGTCGGCCGTAACGCGTTTGAGATCCTTGTACGACACATAACGGACGGAGTTGCGGATCTGGTGAACGATGCACTTTTGGATATCGGTTTTCGGGTAGCAAGCCGAGATCGCTTGGCTGAAGCCCGTCAAGTTATCCACACAGACGAGCAAGATGTCCTGCACGCCGCGATTTTTCAGGTCGTTTAACACGCTCATCCAGAACTTCGCCGACTCGTTCTCGCCGATCCAGATACCCAGCACATCCTTGTTGCCGTCCAGATCAACGCCAATCACCATGTAGGCCGCTTTGTTGACAATGGCCCCGTCTTGTTTGACCTTGAAGTGAATCGCATCCAGAAACACCACCGCATACGTCGGCTGCAGCGGGCGGTTATGCCATTCTTTAATAACGGGCATAATCTTATTAGTAACGTTCGAAATGAGCGTCGGAGACACCTCGATTCCGTACAGGCCTTGCAGATGATCCTGAATGTCCCGTGTGCTGACACCCTTGGCGTACAAGGCTGTAATCTGATCCTCGATGCCCGTGACGTTCGTTTGATTTTTTTTGATCACAACCGGTTCAAATTCGCCAAAGCGATCGCGCGGCACTTTGATTTGGATATCGCCGTATTCCGTGTGGACCGTTTTCTTCCCATATCCGTTTCGGCTGTTCTTCGTTTCCTTGTTGTGATCATAAGGGGCATAATCGAGCTGGCTGTCGAGCTCCGCCTTAAGCGTGGCCTCCAGCACATCCTTGAACATGTCCTTCAGGGTCGCCTGGATCTGCTCAACCGACTCAAATTTCTGCTCCTTCACTAGCTCCTGAATCGCTTGCTTGCTCCAAAATTTCTCTGTCATACGTCTTCCCTCCGAAATGGATGATCTGATGGAACTTAGTATGTCCCATTTATATCCGTTTCAAAGGTTCCACGTTTCATTTTACAGACCC
>NZ_BILX01000187.1 GCF_004000785.1 Paenibacillus ehimensis NBRC 15659
GGGTCTGTAAAATAAATTGTGTAACCTCTCAACTGAGATAAATTTGTCAATACTGACTACTAGATCAAAGTTGGAGGAATAAGCACATGGCGACCCGAAGCGGATTATTGTCAAAACAAGAATTACGTCAATTTGTAAAAGAGCATAATTTTCAATCGGCAGAAGATATTCAAAGGACATTAAAGGAATTATTTGCAGATGTGCTCCAAGAAGCGCTAGAAGCGGAACTGGATACGCATCTCGGTTATGAGAGACACGATGTAAAAAACAAGCAAACGAGAAACAGCCGCAATGGCTACAGTAAGAAAACCGTCACCTCCGAATACGGCGATGTAGAGATTGAAGTGCCTCGGGACCGACTGGGTGAGTTTGAACCTGTGGTTGTGAAGAAAAATCAGACGAATGTAACCGGCATTGAGGAGCAGATCATCGCATTGTATGCGAAGGGTGTTAGTACAAGGGACATTCAGGATCATCTTCAAGGGTTATATGGTGTCGAGGTCTCACCGACTCTCATCTCTAATGTAACGAATAAGATTGTACCGCTTATTAAGGAGTGGCAGAACCGCCCTTTACAGCAGGTCTATACGGTTGTCTTTTTGGATGCCATTCATTTCAAGGTTAAACAAGAAGGCCATATCGTAAACAAGGCTGCCTATATGGTGATCGGCATTGATTTAGACGGCAACAAAGATGTACTCGGCATTTGGATTGGGGAAAACGAATCTGCAAAATTTTGGCTGAATGTGTTAAACGAGCTTAAGAACCGCGGAGTTCAAGACATCCTTATTACCTGCGTCGATAATCTAAGCGGCTTTTCACAAGCTATTGCAGCTTGCTATCCGAAAACAGATATCCAAAAATGCATCATCCACCAAATCCGTAATTCAACACGATACGTTTCTTACAAGGATCTTAAGAAAGTAACAGCGGACCTAAAGCCAATTTACAAAGCGGTCACGGAAGAGGCGGCCTTACTGGAATTGGATCGGTTTGAAGAAAATTGGGGGAGCAAGTATCCGCTCATCATTAAATCATGGCGTCAAAACTGGGATGAACTTGCGACCTTCTTCAAATATCCGCCAGAGCTTCGAAAACTGATATATACAACGAACATGATCGAGAGTTATCACCGTCAATTACGCAAGGTAACAAAGGGAAAAAGCATATTCCCAACGGACGAAGCACTACTGAAGATGCTGTATCTCTCCACTATGGACGTCATTCGAAAATGGACGGGGCGTGTACAGAACTGGGGACAAATTCTTCTCCAGCTAACAGTGTACTATCCAGAACGCGTCCAGGTACGCTAAAAGCGGCTTTACATGGAGGGGTGGGCATGATAGGCTGACTGCCATGGCGATGACCTGTTGGGGAATCGCCGCATCGCCGATCATCATGCCCACAGAGGCTCCATGTCAAGCCGCGGCACAGCAGTTTG
>NZ_BILX01000188.1 GCF_004000785.1 Paenibacillus ehimensis NBRC 15659
TGAACTGCACCCCAATTGTTAGACACCATCTAACAGTTGGAGGTGCAGTTTTTTATGGGTAAATTTAGCATAGAAGATAAGCTTCAAGCCGTACAAGCTTATTTGACCGGGAAAGAATCGTATAGGGATATTGGGGCACGTATTGGCGCAGATCACAAAGCGGTCGTAAAATGGGTTTCCCTTTATGAAGCGCATGGCATGGAAGGTTTGGTTACGAGGTATACAGCCTATTCGAAAGAGTTTAAAATGGACGTACTGAATTTTATGAACGAATCAGGGACGTCTCTTTTAGAAACCGCCGCGATTTATAACATTCCAGCGCCTACGACCATTCTACAATGGAAAAGAGTCCTGGAAGAGCAAGGTGAAGACGCCCTAAAACCAAAGAAAAAGGGGCATCCATCAATGAAAAAAGAAACAGGGGAATTACCTCCAGTAGAAGACTCGGTCGAAGCTTTGAAAGCAGAGATCGAACGTTTACGAATGGAGAACGCCTACTTAAAAAAATTGAATGCCTTAGTTCAAAAAAAGGAAAAGTTACAAAACAAGACAAAGCGCAAGTAATATTTGGGCTAAGGCTAGAATACCCAATTAGTTCATTACTTCAACTGGCTCAGATTCCGCGTAGTACGTATTATTACTGGGTTAGTACATTCGATCGCCCAGATAAGGATGCGGACTTAAAATCCCGTATTACAGCGATCTATCATGAGCATAAAGGCCGTTATGGTTACCGTCGTATTACGGATCAACTGCACAATGAAGGACATTCTGTCAATCATAAAAAAGTGCAACGTATTATGCGTGAGCTTGGCTTAAAGAGCATTGTCCGAATGAAAAAGTATCGCTCGTATAAAGGAACGGTTGGTAAAATCGCACCGAATATTTTAGATCGTAATTTCCAGGCTAAAAAACCAAATGAGAAATGGGTAACGGATATTACAGAGCTCCATCTATTTGGCGAAAAGCTGTATTTATCACCTATGTTGGATTTGTTTAACGGGGAAATTATTACGTACACCATCGAATCCCGCCCAGTTTACTCCCTTGTTTCTAGAATGCTTGAAAAAGCATTTGAGCGTTTGAATGGCGAAGATACGCTTCTTATTCATTCTGATCAGGGCTGGCATTATCAGATGCGCCAGTATCAACAGGCATTAAAGGAACGTGGGATTACCCAAAGTATGTCACGTAAAGGTAACTGTTATGATAACTCCGTTATTGAAAACTTTTTTGGCATCTTAAAATCGGAGTTCTTATATACACAAGAGTTTGAAGATATTGAACAGTTTAAAGTAGAACTGGAGAAATACATCAACTATTACAATCATAAACGGATAAAGGCAAAACTAAAAGGCATGAGCCCAGTAAAATACCGAGCTCATGCCGTAGAAGCTGCCTAACATAGAGTGTCTAACTTTTTGGGGTCACTGC
>NZ_BILX01000189.1 GCF_004000785.1 Paenibacillus ehimensis NBRC 15659
GCTATCCTAACAAGGCGGTGGTTGCATGCTTCGCTCCAATCCGAATGTGCAAAACAGCTACGAATTCGTTTGTTTGGAAGAACTCGTGCCTCAGCATCATTTGCTTCGCAAGATCCATAAACACATTGACTTTTCCTTTATCCTTGAAAAAGTGAAGCCATATTACTGTGAAAATAACGGACGCCCCTCGGTCGATCCGATCATGCTCTTCAAAATGATGTTCATTGGCTATCTGTACGGCATTCGTTCTGAGCGCCAGCTTGAGCAGGAAATTCAACTCAACGTGGCCTATCGCTGGTTTGTTGGATTAGGTTTGACGGACCGTGTTCCAGACCACAGCACCTTGAGCTTGAACCGCAAGCGGCTTCAGGATAGCGATGTTGTCCAAGAAATCTTCGACCATATTGTATTCAAAGCCATTGAGCTTCGGATGGTTGCAGGCCGCGTGCTCATCACGGATTCAACCCATCTCAAAGCCAATGCCAACAAGCGTAAGTTCGTTAAGCAGGAAGTCGAAAAGAGCGTCAAAACCTATCTGGACGATTTGGACGAGGCCGTTCA
Organism: Paenibacillus ehimensis NBRC 15659; assembly: GCF_004000785.1. Taxonomy (GTDB): domain Bacteria; phylum Bacillota; class Bacilli; order Paenibacillales; family NBRC-103111; genus Paenibacillus_G; species Paenibacillus_G ehimensis. The sequence continues at coordinate 562 of NZ_BILX01000189.1, forward strand.
GGCCGATCGGGAAGCTCATGGAAAAAAGCTTTAAAGCCTCGGAAGGAGGTGACCCAGACCAAGGAGACGAAAGTGAGCACAACGGATCCCGACAGCGGGTATATGGTGCGCGACGGCAAGCCGGAAGGTTTCTTCTATTTGGATCACCGGACGGTCGATCATAAATACAATATTATTACTGATGTACATATTACACCCGGAAATGTCCATGACTCCAAACCTTATCTTGAGCGGCTTGAACTGCAAATAAAGAAATTTGGGTTTGATAAAACACTGGAGGCTGTCGCCCTTGATGCCGGTTATTACACAGCAGATATCTGCAAGAAACTCCACGTCCGGAGGATTTATGCCGTCATTGGCGGTAGAAGCTATACTCCAGTAAAAGGTTTGATCGCCAAGTGGCGATTTAAGTATGACCGAGAGCGCGACTTGTATATCTGTCCACAAAAACAAGAGTTGGCCTATGCTACGACAGACCGGGAGGGTTACCGCCAATACAAGTCGGCCCCTGAGATTTGCAAGGACTGCCCGCTGCTTTCCCAGTGTACACGTTCAAGGAACAAACAAAAGGTTCTGACACGACATGTTTGGCAGGATAGCAAGGAGTGGGTAAAACAAAACGGGCGCTCTCGCTCGGGCAAATATCTGTACCGTCTCCGGTACCAAACGATAGAGCGAAGTTTCGCGGATGCCAAAGAGCTCCATGGACTTCGCTATTGCCGGTTCCGCGGCAAGAAAAAAGTCTTAGAGCAAGCGCTCATGACTGCCATCTGCCAGAACGTCAAGAAGATCGCCAACCACCTGGCTAAGCTAGCCGGATAGGGCGATCTTCTGCTTTTTATA
>NZ_BILX01000190.1 GCF_004000785.1 Paenibacillus ehimensis NBRC 15659
AACCTAACGACCAACACACGCAACCCTTCCACTGTGAATTTATCGTCAGGCAGCTATGATATTTATATTGATGGTGTGGGAGAACGGGTTGCTAGAGTAGCTTTTCCGACATGGACACTGCAAAACGGTCAAGATGATATCGTTTGGAAAGACGGATATAAGGTCGGGGCCAACACGTGGAAAATAACGGTTCCGTTCAGCGAGCATAATCAAGAAACAGGCGAATATATCACTCATATTTATTCGTACGATCAGAAAGGGAATGCGGTAATGATAGGTGATGGCTCTGTTTTAGTTAATTGATAATTGTTGAAACAAAGGACATAGGAAACAAAAAATATCATGAAGGATGTATGACTGAATGTATCTTTCTAGTTGTAAAAAAAGATTATATCTGCTATGCCTTAGTTTATATTTGGTTTTATTTCACTTCGTGATCGTCGCAACAGCGGCTTCTGAGTCACAAGTAGGTGGATATAATTATGTTTACGATAGTCTTGGAAGAATCAAGTATATTCAGTTTCCAAGCGGCCTTTTTGAAGAGTATATTTACGATAGTAATGGCAATATAATTTCCAAAAACATGAGTATAAACGGCAGCTTTGAAAAAGACGAAAATGGGAACAACTTGCCGGACTTCTGGGAAGTACACTGGCGGAATGGAACTAGCAGTGAGCCATTTGCCGGACTGGCTCCCTATGACCCAGTAGATGGAGCAAACGTATACCGGTTATTCAATGGTAAGGGCAATCCTGAATCCTATCAGTACGTACTCTCAAATGCCATCCCCGTGGTTGGCGGTAAATCTTATGAAGTGCGAGCCATGATGAAGTATACGCTCCAAGGCGGCGGAACGGCTGGAATGCATATCATACAACTGGATGCCAACGGCAAAGAGGTAGGGTACGATACGCAGTCCTACAACAATGGCGGCTGGAAATGGCATAATCACTCCCAAGTCTTCGTTGCAAAACCTAATGCCAAATCTGTTCTTATTCGGTTCGCTGTAGGTGGAGAGGATTCAGCCTATATGGATCTGGATACCGTATCTTTTAAAGAAATCAACATAAACGGCAGCTTTGAAAAAGACGAAAATGGGAACAACTTACCGGATTTTTGGGAAATGCACTGGCGGAATGGAACTAGCAGCGAGCCATTTGCCGGACTGGCTCCCTATGACCCAGTAGATGGAGCAAACGTATACCGGTTATTCAACGGTAAGGGTGACCCTGAGTCCTATCAATACGTACTCTCTAATGCCATCCCTGTCGTTGGCGGGAAATCATATGAACTGCAAGCCATGATGAAGTATACA
>NZ_BILX01000191.1 GCF_004000785.1 Paenibacillus ehimensis NBRC 15659
ACTACTGTCAATAGATTGGACACACAGAATCGAGAGAATTACGCAGCAAGTCGGTACATACGTTCGTATTGATTGGGTGTAAAATACCCAATAGAGGAATGGATTCGTTTTCCATTGTAGAAGCACGTTATATACTCAAAAATCCGTTCTCTAGCTTCTTTGCGGGTCTTGAACTTCTCCAAATAAACGAGCTCTTTCTTCAGCACGCTGTGGAACGATTCGATACAAGCGTTATCGTAGCAATTCCCTTTACGACTCATGCTGCCTTTCATCTTATATGTTTTAAGCCGCTCCTGATACTCTAAAGAAGCATATTGACTGCCTCGATCAGAGTGGTGGAGAACTTCGCCACGTGGCTTCTGAAGCCGATAGGCTTGATCTAGCGCCTTTATCACAAGTGACTTGGTCATGCGTTCATCCATATGAAACCCTACGATTTTACGGCTATATAAGTCCATGACGCTCGCTAAATAAAGCCAGCCCTCATCGGTTGGGATGTATGTGATGTCTGTCATCCAGACCTGATTGGGCGCACTCGTTTGAAATTGTTGATTCAGCACATTCGCGGCTACCGGCAAGTTATGCTTGGAATTCGTTGTTGCTTTGTATTTCTTGACCGTCCGGGATTTAAGGCCAAGCTCTTTCATGATTCGAGCAACGGTTTTCTCAGCTACCTGAGCGCCCTGTTTCTTCAGGACTTCCCAGATTTTCTTGCTTCCATAAAGACGCCTATGGTCAAAAAAGATGCGGCGAATCTGCTTTTTAAGCCGCTCATGGCGTTTACTTCGCCCGCTTTCTTTCCGCCGGGTCCAATCATAATAACCGCTTCGGGAGATTCCAAATACGGCGCACATCTTCGCAACACGGAGCTTGAAGCGGTGATCGTGGATGAATTTATAGATCAGCGCCGGTCTTTTGCGAAGTAGTGCATCGCCTTTTTTAGGATTTCATTCTCCTCTTCCAGATCACGAATCCGTTTCTGAAGATCACGCATGGCCTTATCTTCCGGCTTTAGTTGTCCACTGCCGGGAAACGCCCCGCTGCCATCCTGTTTAAACTCGGCGATCCAGCGGTAGATCGTATTCTCATGTAGACCCATTTCACGGGCTACCTGCGCCACCGACTTCCCATCTTCTTGAACAAGTCGAACAGTTTGAAGTTTGAATTCTTTGTCGTATTTTTTCGTCATGTCGGACACCTCGATTATGAATGCTTTTATTTTCGCACTCTCGGTTCTTCGTGTCCAATATTGAGTCTAGCACCA
>NZ_BILX01000192.1 GCF_004000785.1 Paenibacillus ehimensis NBRC 15659
TGAAGTGCACCCCTTAGAATGGACATTGGATAAATCCCCTGATTAATCCGATGATTCTAAGGGGTGCATTTTTATGGCGAGAAAAGGACAGAAGTTTAATTTTTATCCACATGAGATGAAGGTGGAGGCTATTCGATTACATCTGGAAGAAGGTTGGACCTATCGACGGATTATGGAGCATTTCGGAATACCGGATCGACATCGAATAAAGGTATGGATGAAAAAATACAAACAGCTTGGCGAGTTTGGATTGACTGACAAGCGAGGGAATCGTGAAGAATACGTTGACCAAGATCGATATGTACAAAAGCTAAAACGGGAGAACGCCATGCTAAAAAAGTGTTTGAAAATCTGGATGCAGGAGGTGTACGGCGTAAATACGAAACCATTGAGAACGCAGCCGAGGCGTACAATGTAGTGGAGTTGTGTCAACTCTTCGGTGTCTCCAGGAGCGGTTATTATGCCTATAAGAAACGGAGGGCCATCGATCCGGACAAGGAACTGAAAGACTTGATCCTGGCGGTGTACAAGAAATATGACGGTAAATATGGTTATCGACAAATCCAGCTCTTCCTTCTGAAAGAACATAACGTGTGGGTTAACCACAAGAAGATACTTCGACTTATGCAAGAGATGAGCATACGTTCCCGCGTTCGTCGTAGGCATCGCTGTAATTACATTTCATCTGTTGAAGGCCGCATAGCAGAGAACCGCCTGAAGCGTGATTTTCATGCCACAGCACCTAACCAAAAGTGGGTTACGGATGTCACCCAATACCGTGTCGGGGATACCCGGTTGTACCTTTCGGCCATCAAGGATCTATTTAACAACGAGATCATCGCATATCATATGAGTTTGCGCAATGATAATGAGCTAGTCCTCCAGACGTTTAGAAATGCCTTTAAAAAAACGAAAGACGTGTCCGGATTGATCGTTCACAGCGACCAAGGATTCCAGTACACGTCTCACGCTTACCACGACATGCTGCCAAAGGTTGGCGCCCAAATCAGCATGTCTCGGAGAGGCAACTGCTACGATAATGCCTCAATGGAGAGTTTCTTCTCGCATCTAAAAACGGAAGGACTCTATCCTTATGATATCCGAAGTTTGGACGAGGCACAAAGGCGAATTGAAGAATTCATTCGTTTTTATAACCAAGAACGACCACAACGAAAATTAAACAAGCTGACACCGGTTGAATACCGACGTCAGCTTGCAGCCTAGGGCTTTTTCCACTGTCCGCTAAACGGGGGCTTGACCA
>NZ_BILX01000193.1 GCF_004000785.1 Paenibacillus ehimensis NBRC 15659
TGGACCTCTGTCAAGATAGTAGACATGGATTTTAGTGATTCACCGTATTGAAGTAGTGCTGCCTTTCAAAATCAGATGGCGTGCAGTACCCGATCGTCGAGTGAATACGCTCATTGTTGTAAAATACTTCGATGTACTCGAAGATGCTTTTCTCGGCTTCAGCACGGGTCTCAAATTTATTCAAATAGATAAGTTCCTTTTTGATAATGCTATGAAAAGATTCAATGCAAGCGTTGTCGTAGCAGTTCCCTTTCCGGCTCATGCTCCCTGTCATGGAGTAAACCTGGAGTTGCTTTTGGTAGTCATGGGAGGCGTATTGGCTGCCGCGATCGGAATGATGCAACACTTCTCCATCGGGCTGCTGACGACCGTAAGCTTGCCTTAGCGCCTGCAGCACCAGCTCTTTTGTCATGCGGTCACTCATATGCCATCCAACGATCTTGCGGGAGTACAGATCCATTACGCTTGCCAGATACAGCCAACCCTCCCCGGTCGCGACATACGTAATATCTGTCACCCATTTCTCATTCGGTTTACTTGCCGTAAAGTCTTGGTTTAACACGTTGTCTTGTACCGGCAGGCTGTGCTTGGAATTCGTTGTGGCTTTATATTTCTTGACGGTTCTAGACCGCCACTCTTGCTTCTTCATAATCCGTGTTACGGTCCGTTCAGATATGCTGACTCCTTGCTGATTCAGCTTCTGCGTGACCTTTGGGCTCCCGTAAAGCTGACGGGAATCGTCGAACACTTCCTTGACCTGCTCTGTCCATTCTTTGTGCTGGCGCTCTCGTTCACTTTCAGGGCGATCACGCCATTTGTAATATCCGCTGCGAGATACGTTCATTACTTTGCACATCTTCTCCAGTCGGTACTCGGAGCGGTTTTCGTGGACGAATGAATATTTTACCGACGGTCTTTCGCGAAGAAGTGCATTGCCTTTTTTAAGATTTCGTTCTCCTCTTGCAACTCACGGATTTGCTTTTGCAGTTCCCGTAACTGATGGTTTTCGGACTTAAACACTTGATTTTGAACGATTTCCGGCTCGCTACCAAACTTCTTCATCCAACCGTACAAGGTATTGTCCTTTATCTTCAGTTCGCGGGCTACCTCCGCCACCGCCTTCCCGCTTTCTTTGACATACTGAACTGTCTTCTTTTTGTACTCATCGTCATAAAGTGGCTTTTTCATCTTTGACACAGTCCTCCGATAGTTGTCGTTTCATCAGTGTAATCTGTGTCTACTATTAAGTCTAGCATC
>NZ_BILX01000194.1 GCF_004000785.1 Paenibacillus ehimensis NBRC 15659
ACATTTTTTTATGAAATTCATACTATTTCTACAAATATTTCTTTTTTGTATTATAGTCAATATTAACCAATGAAACAAGAGAATTATGGAAAAACATAGGATGAAATGCCTATAAACTATCTTTGAAGCAGTCTTCGACATAGTCGGGGGCTGCTTTTTTTATTTGCTGGACCGTATGGAGATAGCGCTGTGTGGTATTGATGTGCGTATGCCCGAGCGATTCCTGCACCTGCTGCAAGGAAGCGCCGCGCAGGAGGGCGAGGGTCGCGTTCGTATGGCGGAGCCAGTGAGGAGTCGCTTTCTTCTCCAAACCGCATTGCTCGCGGGCTTTCTTGATAATTTTTTCGACAATGCGGACGGATAACGGAAACAGCTTGTCCTCCGGTCCAATCTGCCCCGGCCTTGTTGCTCCGTAGGCTTGGAGCAGCGTCCACAGCATATGCGGCACTTTGACTTCACGTTCTTTATCGCCTTTGCCACGAATCGTAAGCCACATGGAAGCACCTTCGGGGTCCGTGTGAAAATGGTTCCATTGAATCGAAACCAGCTCCGATACCCGGATGCCGAGCAGCACCAGCGTGACTCCGATCACGTAATCGCGCAGCCCTTGCAGCTTTAACTGCTCGAACAAACGAAGCACTTCGCCCTTCGTCAAATAATGATTTTTGCTGTTCACGGGGATTTTGGGGATGCGGATGCAGGTGGTCGGATTATGCTTGAACATGCCGATGTTCGGGTCGCTCCCCCATTTGTAAAGTGAGCGCAAAGGCGCAATATGTATGGCCACCGTCGCCGGAGCTTGAGGCTTGTTGGCGCGGCTTAACAGCCCTTCCAGCAGGCCGATTTTATAGACCTCGATTTCCCTCCATGTCACATCCTGTAACGATTTGTCGCCGATAAAACGGCGGAATTTGGCGATGGCGTTGCGGTAATTTCTCATCGTATACGGAGATCGGGAGCAAGTCGTCAGAAACATGTTGACGATTTGTTCGTCCGTGTATTTTTCGGTTTGTTCCAATTGTTCGGGAAGATGGATTTGAGCGAGCAGGGTTTGCATAAGGTCTCCTTTCTTTTT
>NZ_BILX01000195.1 GCF_004000785.1 Paenibacillus ehimensis NBRC 15659
AAACAGTTGTTGCCCTTTTAATTAGATGGGCCGCTTTATCAACTAGGATACGTATGAAGGGGATATTGCTAATCCGCTGAGCTTGAATCTTTATACGTATACCGCTAACAACCCTTTAAAATATATTGATCCTTCGGGTCATGAATATGGTAAGGTAAGAGAATTCGCAGAAGGTTATCATGGGTCTGTAACTACGGGTCTAGAAATTGTCGGATTGGAACCAAAATATTATTTGGATCATAAGCGTGAAGTAAGAACTTATTATAAGGAAATATATAGAGGATATGCTGATATTAAAGTGGGTGACAACAAGGCAAGATTTTATTATGATGAACATGATATTAAAGATGGAAGCATGTATATGGAAAGAAAGGAATTTCTGAATAAGTTAGGTATATCTTACGAATACTCGGAATTTGAATATATCTACACTCCTGAGAGAAAAACGGCAAGATTAGGTTCGATTTTTGGCGAAGCCGCTGCTGGTAACAATTTGAAGAAGGTATCGGGATGGGGTGAATCTTTGTTGGGTTTACTTGCTAGTGAATATATTACAAACGACTATGATCTTAAAAAAGAAGCAATGGCAGAGACTGGAACTTATAAAGTGAAGTCTATTGGTGTGCCTGTGAATCTTGGTTTCATAAGGGGGACGCAAACATTCTATAATTATGAGTATATCTCTCCTAGCGGGACAACGTTTTGGTTGATAAGCGAGACAGATAATATCGAGAATTATAATTATAAAGTTAAGTATGGAAAATAGACATACAAATTATAAAGGAGTTGTATGTAAATAACTACTTTTTCATTAAGATATCTACTGGTAGGAATCACTATTTTAGCATTAATAATGCTTAAAGAATATCTTATAAGTCGTGGGATTATTAGTGAGAAGCAAGCATCTTTAATTACCCTATTCCTAACGATTATTTTGATTATTGTCTTAGTGTTTACTATTTTTTTCTAACCATAAACCACATGCGACTAGCTC
>NZ_BILX01000196.1 GCF_004000785.1 Paenibacillus ehimensis NBRC 15659
TAGGGGAGCGTTGTATGCGGGTAGAAGCCGGATCGTGAGGACTGGTGGACTGCATACAAGTGAGAATGCCGGTATGAGTAACGAAAAGATCAGTGAGAATCTGATCCGCCGTAAGCCTAAGGGTTCCTGAGGAAGGTTCGTCCGCTCAGGGTAAGTCGGGACCTAAGGCGAGGCCGAAAGGCGTAGTCGAAGGACAACAGGTTGAAATTCCTGTACCACCGTGAACCGTTATGAGCAATGGGGTGACGCAGAAGGATAGTGACGCGAGCTGATGGATGCTCGTCCAAGCAGTGAGGCTGGTATGCAGGCAAATCCGCATACCGTAAGGCTGGGCTGTGATGGGGAGGGAAAATTACAGTACCGAAGGTCATGAGTTCAAGCTGCCAAGAAAAGCCTCTAGCCAGGGAGAAGGTGCCCGTACCGCAAACCGACACAGGTAGGCGAGCAGAGCATGCTAAGGCGCGCGGAAGAACTCTCGTTAAGGAACTCGGCAAAATGACCCCGTAACTTCGGGAGAAGGGGTGCCTCGGTAGGGTGAATAGCCCGAGGGGGCCGCAGTGAAAAGGCCCAAGCGACTGTTTAGCAAAAACACAGGTCTGTGCGAAGCCGCAAGGCGAAGTATACGGGCTGACGCCTGCCCGGTGCTGGAAGGTTAAGGGGAGCGGTTAGGAAACCCGAAGCTGTGAACCGAAGCCCCAGTAAACGGCGGCCGTAACTATAACGGTCCTAAGGTAGCGAAATTCCTTGTCAGGTAAATTCTGACCCGCACGAATGGCGTAACGACTTGGGCGCTGTCTCAACGAGAGATCCGGTGAAATTTTAATACCTGTGAAGATGCAGGTTACCCGCGACAAGACGGAAAGACCCCATGGAGCTTTACTGCAGCTTGATATTGGACTTTGGTACGATCTGTACAGGATAGGTGGGAGCCTGAGAAGCATGAGCGCCAGCTTGTGTGGAGGCGACGTTGGGATAC
>NZ_BILX01000197.1 GCF_004000785.1 Paenibacillus ehimensis NBRC 15659
GCCTCAGCCGTTCCAGGCAGCCCAAAAGGGAAAGCCGAACGAGCCAGCACTTAATCCGTATCAAGTAGCTCAGCCGCAGCCTTCCGAGTCTTTGTTCCAGCAATACAATGTACCCGCTGTCGAAGCGACGGCTCAGCCGCCGCAGCCGCCCTATGGAAAAGGCAAAGAAAATGTTTGGAAGGAGCCGGAGCTTCCGCCGATTCCGCAAATGCCCGATACCGGAACGATGCCTTACTATACGGCCACGGCAGCGCCACCGACATATCCGTCTTTTTCTACAGGTCCGGCACCGGTTATTAAAAGCGGCTGCGGCTGCGGAGGGGGACTGGCAGATTTGCCGTACGCATTGCCGCCGGAATCGCCTCAATTCGCGCAGCAGCCCGCGCAGTCTTCCTATATGCCGCAATGGTCGCAGGCAGCGCCGATTTCGTTTGAGCCGCCTCTGCCGCAGCCGAATATCCCCGGGCCGTTCCAGCCCTATGGCCAGCCGGCGGATGAATACCCGCTTATGCCGTTTGCCGGTCCGGGACCTTTATTCTGTGAACCGGTCGTTCCGTTTCACGGATACCCGGGGTTCCCGTCGTATCCGGGCTATGTAAGCCCTGCGGCGTCCCCGTACGGAAGCCCCTTTCCTTGGGGGCAGGCGCCGGTAGACGATAAGGGACGGGAAGGCGAAGGGGAATCCGGAGAGAGCGCGCATTCCGAAAAGGCGGTTATTTCGCAAACCGATACCAAGTCCGAGCCTAAAGCTGTGAGCCCCCCGAAACGGAAAAAGAAGCAAAGCTCCGCACGTGCCGCAATCAGCAGCTTGATTGAGCGCAGTCGCCGGCAGGGGGCCCGTTCGGCGAAGCCGAGAAAGCCCGTGCCTTGGCTCGGCAATTAAATATAAAAAACAGCCGGAAGCCTGGG
>NZ_BILX01000198.1 GCF_004000785.1 Paenibacillus ehimensis NBRC 15659
GATCTGGCTTATATGATCTATACCTCGGGCACGACGGGCAAGCCGAAGGGCGTGATGGTCGAGCACCGCAACGTGGTCCGGTTGGTCAAAAATACGAATTACGTCCAGCTAGACGAAACGACGCGCATTTTGCAGACGGGCGCCGTCGTGTTCGACGCGTCGACCTTCGAAATCTGGGGAGCGCTGCTGAACGGCGGACAGCTGTATTTGGTGAGCAGCGAGGTTATTTTGAATGCGGACCGGTTGGAGGAAGCGATCCGGCAGTACGGCATCACGACGATGTGGCTGACCGCGCCGCTGTTTAACCAGTTGACGCAGCAGAACAGCCGTCTGTTCGGGGACATGAAGACGCTGATCGTGGGCGGGGACGTGCTGTCGGTGCCGCACATCAACCGGGTGGTGCGGGACAACCCGGGGCTGCGTCTGGTGAACGGCTACGGACCGACGGAAAATACGACGTTCTCGACGACGTATGCGATTGTGGGCGAGCAGACGGAAGCGGTGCCGATCGGCCGTCCGATCGCGAATTCGACGGCTTATGTGGTCGACCGCGCGATGCAGCTGCAGCCGGTCGGGGCGTGGGGCGAGCTGATCGTCGGCGGAGACGGGGTGGCGCGGGGCTATCGGAACCGTCCGGAGCTGACGGCGGAGAAATTTATCGCGAGCCCGGTGCGCGAAGGAGAGCGCTGCTACCGGACGGGGGACCTGGCGCGCTGGCGTGCGGACGGGACGCTGGAGTACAAAGGGCGGATCGACGAGCAGGTGAAAATCCGGGGCTACCGGATCGAGCTGGGCGAGGTGGAAGCGCAGCTGCTGCGCGTGGAAGGCGTGCGGGAAGCGGTGGTGATTGCGCGGGAGGACGAGCAGGGGCAGAAGCAGCTGTGCGCGTACTT
>NZ_BILX01000199.1 GCF_004000785.1 Paenibacillus ehimensis NBRC 15659
AGAAGCTAGGCGAAATTAAGTTTGACAATAAGCCGTCTGCCTTCCCTTTATTGGAGAAGGAAGTGAAGAAGCATACGAAAAAAGGATTATCCGTTGTTTACGGGCTGGAAGATGTCGGTGGGTTTGGCAGAGCGTTAGCGGTCTACTTGACGGACAATAAACGTTGGGTGAAAGAGGTCAATCCGAAGCTTTCCACGGCTAGGCGTAAAAGCCATATTACGGTTCAAAAGTCCGACAGTTGGGATGCCGAGTGTGTAGCAAGAGTGTTGAAAGATGAATTGCTTCAATTGCCGGATGCCAAGCCAATCGATCTATATTGGGCCATAAGCCAGCTTGTCACACGAAGAAAAGGAGTTGTAAAAGTCCTTTCGGGTTGTATCAAAAACTTGCATCAGCAATTAGGCTATCATTATCCGAGTTATAAAAAATTCTTTTCCGAAATTGACGGTAAAACAGCCTTGAGCTTTTGGGAGGCGTATCCTTCTCCAAGGCAGTTAAAGGATATGGAAGAAGCAACATTAGCCGAATTTCTAAGAAGTCATAGCAATAATGGATTATCCCATAAGAAAGCAGCACAAATTCTGTCCCTCATTGAAGCGGATGGAGATACATATCGAGATTTTCAGGACAAACGTGATTTCATCGTACAAAGCCTTGTTCGAAGCATACGTTTTAATCAGCAGGAATTAGCCCAGATTGAAGAAGAAATCGGAGGGCTTATGAAGCAACTAGGCTTTCAACTGGAAACGATGACAGGCATTGACGTAGTTACGGCGGCTGAGCTAGTGGCCGAGATTGGCGACATACACCGATTCGCTACGCCTGATAAATTGGCAAGATTCGCAGGGATTGCACCGATTATATGCGGCTCGGGGAACAAGGTG
>NZ_BILX01000200.1 GCF_004000785.1 Paenibacillus ehimensis NBRC 15659
GCCACTAAGATCGGCCCTTGCCGCAAAGATGCGAACAAGAGCCGTTATTTTGCATTGTTGCACGAAATCAAAATTGCCGCTCTAGGCCGAAAATGGGGGATTTTTATTGCTGTTGTTGATCCAGAACGTATTGCTTCAGACTATTGAAGCTCGATTTGTTCTTCGTTACCCAATCTTTCGAGCCGGCGATATTTTCAGGCGCTACAGTCGATGTGTTACTTTTAGTTAACTCGATTACCGCGGGAAACACTTTTTCATCGTCAGATTCAACCTTATCCATGATGAAAGGAATAGCTGGAGTGCCAAGTTCAACAAGCTGTTTAACTTTTTCTTCGGATGTCAAATTTTTGTTCGACACAATTGCTTCAACAGTAGCAGGAACAGCTTTAAGATGATTTTTCCAAACCTTCTCAAAATCCTTTGCCGTTTCCCATTGAGTAGATTCTTTTTTCTTCATATCCACTTTTGCAATACGTTCAATTGCGATTGCAGCAATGTACTCTTGTAAACCGTTGTTTGCGCTTTTGGCTAATTTATTATGCAAAACAGGTAATGCATCGTTGCCTAAGCTAACGATTTTTTCAAAATCAGCGTTATCCTTAATGTAATCGTAAGGATTTGAACTTGAAGCAAGCTCGGATTTCAAGGCAACCTCCTTATTGATCATCTCGTTGATCGCAGCAATATTATTGTCAACTTGCTTTTCAATAGAGGCGTTTGCATTTTGCTGTACAAGCATTGTTACAATAAAACTGCAAACAAAAAGCCCCAGAAATAATTTAATTGCATATTTTTTCATTTAGTACACCTCTCCCTTAAAATTTGGCATATTTACGTCGAGCATCACC
>NZ_BILX01000201.1 GCF_004000785.1 Paenibacillus ehimensis NBRC 15659
GAGCGGCAGACCGGCGGGGCGCAGCCCGAGCCGGAGCTGACCCGGCTGTTTCTGGAGCTGTTACATACGGAGGAAGACGATCCGGCGGTGTAGCCGGAAACGGATAGAGTAGATTGGAAAGGTATGGAAAGGGGGCTCGCTTATGCGGCCGATTCATTTGCAAATCGCGGGGCTGCAAAGCTACCGGGAAGCGCAGGACATCGATTTCAGCGCGCTGACGGGCGCGGGCGTATTCGGTATCTTCGGGCCGACGGGCAGCGGCAAGTCGACGCTGCTCGATGCGATGACGCTGGCCTTGTTCGGGAAGGTGGAGCGGGCTCCGGGCGGCACGCAGGCGATCATGAATCAGGCGGAGCAGATACTGTCCGTCTCGTTTACTTTCGAGCTGGGGCATGCGCTCGGCGTCAAGCGCTACCGCGTCGACCGCCAGTTCAAGCGCGGCGGCGACGTCTCGGTGCTCGGCAGCCTGTGCCGGCTGATTCAATACCGGGACGACGAAGCGGTTGTGCTGGCCGACAAGGCGGGAGAGGTCAATCAGCGGATTCAGGATATTTTGGGCTTGTCGATGGCTGATTTTACCCGGGCGGTCGTGCTGCCGCAAGGGAAGTTCGCGGAGTTTTTGACGCTGACGGGCAAAGACCGGCGGGCGATGCTGCAGCGCTTGTTCCATCTGGAGCCGTACGGTGACCGGCTGAGCGCGAAAACCGCCGCCCGCTTCAAGGAGACGGACGTGGCCATCCGTGCGCTCCAAGCGGAGCAGCAGGGCCTCGGCGACGCCTCGCAAGCGGCGCTGGCGCAGGCCGAGCAGCGGCTCGCCGAAGCGCGCGAAGCCGCC
>NZ_BILX01000202.1 GCF_004000785.1 Paenibacillus ehimensis NBRC 15659
AAGGTCGTGAAGTCGGTCTGGTCGACATTCGGCGAGCAGGTGAAGCTCACAAACGTGTACGGGCCGACGGAGTGCACGGTCGACTCGACGATCTACGAGGTGGAGCCGCAAAGAATCGGCGAACTGGCGGACACGGTGCCGATCGGGCGGCCGCTGCCGAACCAGAAGGTGTGGATTCTCGACGGGGAGCAGCGGCTGGTGCCGATCGGCGTAGCGGGCGAGCTGCACATCAGCGGAGCGGGCGTGGCGCGCGGCTACAACCGGAGGCCGGAGCTGACGGCGGAGAAGTTCGTGCCGAATCCGTACGAGGATGGCGGACGGATGTACAAGACGGGCGATTTGGCCCGGTGGCTGCCGGACGGCACGATCGAATATTTGGGCCGGATCGACCATCAGGTGAAAATCCGGGGGTACCGGATCGAGCTGGGCGAGGTGGAAAGCGGCCTGATGAGCGTGGCTGCGGTTCGCGAAGCGGTCGTGATCGTGCGGGAGAACGAAAGCGGCGAGAAAGATCTGTGCGCGTATTACGTCGCGGACGAGCCGCTTGCCGCAGTCGGGCTCCGGGCGGAGCTGGCCGCGAAGCTGCCGGGGTACATGATCCCGTCGTACTTTGTGCAGGTGGAGCGGATGCCGCTGACGCCGAACGGCAAGCTGGACCGCAAGGCGCTGCCTGAGCCGGAAGGCGGAGTCGAAACGGGCACGGCGTATGTGGCGCCGCGGACGCCGCTGGAAGCGAAGCTGGCGCAAAATGGCAGGACGTGCTGAAGCTGCCGAGAGTCGGCGTGCAGGACAACTTCTTTGACATCGGCGGACATTCGCTGCGGGCGAC
>NZ_BILX01000203.1 GCF_004000785.1 Paenibacillus ehimensis NBRC 15659
GTAAGCACCGTCAGAGGACTTATAATTCGCTGCAGCATAACTCCCACATTATAACATAAAAGAAAACAAATTGAAGGGGGCCGAAGCCCCCTTTGCATAATTAGCGATAATCAATATTTGCCTGGTCATCCCAATAATATTGAAAAGCGGTGATTTCGTAGTTTTTTCTTTCGACAGGGTACCGGCCATAACGATCTTTTGTGTCTGTTCCATCCTACTGGTGTTTGGTGCTCACACTCCCGTTCCAGACAGTATTCACGTTTCTGGAGTTACTGTACAAATAAACCTGATATTTATGGGAGCCAAGCATGTAAGCGCCAGATTTGTAGTCTATGGCAGTTTGGGCGAGACTGTGCTCTCGAGTAAATAGGGCAGCGCCCCACAAATGATAACCCATGTCATACCTAATATTGATCCAGTAAAATCTTGTATATTTAGGATGAAGCCCCCATGTGTCGTTGTTCGGATCATTATAGTAGACATCGGCCCGCAATACGTTTTCCAGCTCAGTCACCACCAATTGTACGTCCCTGTTCGTTGGGATGGGGGTATTGCTCCAAGAGTGGAACCATTTATATTCTATACCATATGGCATTCCGCCGCTTTTAACGACTGCTTTGATTGTACTTCTTTAAAGCTCAGCTCTTTTGTGGGTGTGTTCAGGGCTGACTTTTCTGCACCATTAGCAGAATAAACCGATTCAGTAAAACGAGTTTTTTCAATCGAAATAGGGACTTTCCCGCTTACTGCCCTGGTACAATCTGATCATTGGCTGCATAGACATTGCAAGTCATCACTAACCCAACAGT
>NZ_BILX01000204.1 GCF_004000785.1 Paenibacillus ehimensis NBRC 15659
TTGCTCGTACTAATCGTTCCGCGCCATACGAATCGATTGTTGCTTTTAAAAGAGTCGAACGTTTGAGAGTAATGATCGCCGTACCATGGGTCCATATAAGATACGTATTGGTTGCCGCCGGTTCCGGTATAGTAGCCGTCAAGCACGACGAAATGACCGATAGCCGCCCCGTGCGTCCAGCGGATAAAAGCAACCATCGGACGGCGCCCGTCGACCTCGTTCTTCACCCATTGCAGCGTCGGAAGGTTGTAGAAGTCGCTGCTGTTGACGCCGTAACGCTTCAAGCCGTACTTGATTTCGCCTGTCGTGGCAGGGTCGTTGTAGAGTCCGCCTTTGACGTAGCGCACAAACTCCTCTTGCGTAACGGTTTTGCCGTAATGCTGCAGGATCGGTACGGATACGCCCGCCCAGCACCAGTTGCTCATTTTCTGTTTTACGTCCGGCACGGTGGCGCCGGTTCCAGGCGGCTTCGGCGGCTTGGGGGTTCCAGGATCCGGCGGATTTCCGAAGATGAACGCTGAAGAGATGTAATGCTTCGCATTATTTTTGTAAAAATAAAACCAGCGCGTATCGCTTTGTCCGGTCCAGTAATCCTGCTGCGCTTCTCCTTCTTCCCAGCCGTCGAATTGAACCTCGGTATTTCCCGCTATGGTGTACAGCACGCTGGACTTGGTTGTTGCGCCGGAGCGCACATTCACTCCAATCGGCGCGGTCGTTCCCTTGAATTTGACATCGGCGGCTCCTCCGGCTGCGGCAGCCGGAACTGAAACCGGGGCCGGATCGGCGG
>NZ_BILX01000205.1 GCF_004000785.1 Paenibacillus ehimensis NBRC 15659
CTTTCTTCGAAAGCGTAGGCTGAGTTTTGCCGAAGGCAAAACTTTCTTCGAAAGCGTAGGCTGAGTTTTGCCGAAGGCAAAACTTTTTTGAAAGGGCAGATCTTTGCCGGGCCAGTCGTCAGAAGTGCTTTCGCCTGACGCTCGCCTGCGCCTGCGGCTGCCGCAGCAAATACCGCGCGTAGCGCAGCGGGTTGGCCAGTGCGTCCAGTCTGGCTTGATCGTCTTGTAAATAAGTAAAGATGGAGCGGCCGGGTTTGGAATTCACTTCGAGAATCCAACTATTGCCGCCCGTGTCGACACCGAAATCGATGCCGAGCTCGGCGAGCCGCCCGTGACAAGATTCCAGCGCTTCCGGAAGTCCCATAGCGAGCTGCTGCAGCTCGTAAAGGAGCTTCTCGGCGCGTGCCGGCCCGAACTCGCGGGTCAAAAACGGTCCGATGGGTTCGACCGTGCCTCCGCCGTGCAAATTTGAGGTCAGGCTGCCGTTCTGCCCCCGGCGGACGGCCATGCCGGTCAGCTTCCAACGGCCGTCGCCGTCTTTTTGCACCAGCGCGCGCACGTCGTACGCGTCGCCGTTTTGCGACTGCAGCGGCAAATACTGCTGCAGCAAATAGCTGCGCTGCGCGACGAAGCGGCGCAGCCAGCGAAGCAGCGCCCCGGCGTCGGCGAAGCCGCACGCGACGGCGCGGTTGCGCGGATC
>NZ_BILX01000206.1 GCF_004000785.1 Paenibacillus ehimensis NBRC 15659
AAATCACCCTCCGTTGTGGTTTTCTTTTTGCCCAGACAACACAAAAAACACTCAAAATGTATGCGCGGCGGAAGATGAAAAAAATGCGTAATTTACGTCAAAAGCAGTGACTTTTTAAATTTGAAAATAATAATATTTTACACAAAAGAGAAAGACGTAAATTACGCCATCGAAGGAAGGTTAAGAAAATAATGACAGGTTTCGAATTTATCGCCAAAGTATTCAAAGCATCATATACAGATATTGCGAAAAGACTTGATCTGACTACCTCCACCGTTGCAGATTGGGCAAGTGGCAGGAGACCGATACCCAAGGACAAGCTTCCGCTCGTCTCCAAATTGTTTAGGATTGATGAAGAATACTTCAGAAGAAGGAGCTAACCGAAGTTGAAAAAATAAAAATTGAAATCAATTACCTTGAACGAGCATCGAAGCGTGATACGCATGAGGTTGAGCATACGATAACGGACGATGATGGAAATGTGCATGAAGCTTATTTTTGGCATAATCCCCATGAAGGCGAGTTGCGTTACAAATATGAGGAACTTGCTTGCGAGGAGCTTGTATTAAAATTAAGACGAATCCTGAACTATGATTTCCATTTTGGACATGGAGTATACCCGAGCCAATGATCATTTCAAAGTGGTTAAAC
>NZ_BILX01000207.1 GCF_004000785.1 Paenibacillus ehimensis NBRC 15659
CTCCAGCACGTGCACGAGATGGCCGCGCATCCGCTCCAGCGTCGAACGATCGAACGCCAGCGCGTTGTATTCGAAATGTATGCCCAGATCGTCGCCCGGGATCACCGTAATATTGAACGCATAGTTCGTTTGCTCGGACATTGCGACGCCCGCAATCGCGAAGCTGTCCGCACCGCGATTTCCCATCTGCTCCATCCGCTGCTCGACCGGATAGTTCTCGAACACGATGATATGATTGACGAGATCCTGCTTTTGCTCGGTCAACGCTTGAATCTCGTAGAGCGGATACGTTTCGTAAGCGCGGGAAGCCAGCGCCTGCTCCTGCGTGCCCCGCAGCAAATCCGCAAACGTCGTTTCCCCTTCGCAGCGAATGCGCACCGGGATCGTATTGATGAACAGCCCGATCATCCGGTCGACGCCCGGAATATCGTCCGGCCGGCCCGAAACGACGCTGCCGAATACGACGTCGCCGTTGTTGTTGTATTTTTGCAGCACGACGCCCCAAGCCGCCTGCAGCAGCGTATTCATCGTCACCTGATACCGTTTCGCCGTGCGCTGCATCTGCTCCGTCAAACGTTTGCCGAGCTGGAACGACAGCTTTTGCGCATCATACCC
>NZ_BILX01000208.1 GCF_004000785.1 Paenibacillus ehimensis NBRC 15659
TTCCAGCATATGGACGAGATGGCCGCGCATCCGCTCCAGCGTCGAACGATCGAACGCCAGCGCATTGTATTCAAAGTGGATCCCCATGTCATCGCCCGGCATCACCGTAATGTTGAACGCATAGTTCGTCTGCTCGGACATCGCGACGTTGGCAATCCCGAAGCTGTCCGCGCTATCGCCTCCCATTTGCTCCATTTCCTGCTCGACCGGGAAATTTTCGAACACGATGATATGGTTAACCAAATCCTGCTTTTGCTCAGTCAACGCTTGAATCTCATAGAGCGGATACGTTTCGTAAGCGCGGGAAGCCAGCGCCTGCTCCTGCGTGGCCCGCAGCAGGTCCGCAAACGTCGTTTCCGCTTCGCTGCGAATCCGCACCGGAATCGTGTTGATGAACAGCCCGATCATCCGGTCGATGCCCGGAATGTTGTCCGGACGGCCCGATACGACGCTGCCGAACACGACGTCCCCGTTGTTGTTGTATTTTTGCAGCACGACGCCCCAAGCCGCCTGCAGAAGCGTATTCATCGTCACCTGGTGCCGCTTCGCCGTCCGGCGCATCTGCTCGGTCAGCCGCTTGCCAAGCTGGAACGTCAGCTCCTCGGCCGCATAGCC
>NZ_BILX01000209.1 GCF_004000785.1 Paenibacillus ehimensis NBRC 15659
AACTGACCCCATAGTGTGAGACAAATTAAAAACACCTTCAAGAGAATGCAACCATGTCGTATGATATGGGAGACAACCTTGGAGGTGTTTTTTCGTTGGCAACCCGAGTAAGCTACCCAAAAGAGATTAAGATGAAGGCTATTGAAATGAGAATGGCTGGTATCCCAGTGAAAGAAGTTATGGAGCAATTGAACATACGACATGATTCTCAAGTGAGAACATGGATGCGATGGTATCGTAACGGAGAAATACATCGGTTTGAGCAGCCTGTAGGTAAACAATATAGCTACGGCAAAGGACCGGAATATACGTCAGAATTAGAGAAAGTAAAGGCAGAGAATAGGTTTTTGAAACAGCAGCTAGATCTCCTAAAAAAGTACAACGAGATGGAAAGGGGGTATCCTCAAAGATTGTAGTGGAATGGATCAAATCGATCCAAGGAGAAGTTAGCGTGGCACAAGCCTGTGCCTGGGCGGGACTCTCTCGTGCTACCTACTATCGCTGGAAGGATAAGTATGGAAGCGGGGATGCCGATCCTGTGGTAGAGAAAATCCGCGAACTCTGTTTGCAGCATAAATTTCGTTATGGATA
>NZ_BILX01000210.1 GCF_004000785.1 Paenibacillus ehimensis NBRC 15659
CCGAGATAGTTGAAGCTGATTTCCGGCTCCACGCCGAACTTCATGCCCTCTTGCGGCGCGGACAAATACCGCAGGATGCCGTACCCGATCCCTTTGTTCGGGATGTGGCGCAGCCCTTCCTTCACCCGCTTGATCCGCTGTCCGACAGGCTCGTCCTGCCCCAGCTCCAGCACGACCGGGAATTGGCTCGTAAACCAGCCCACCGTCCGCGAAACGTCCACATCCGGGATAATTTCTTCCCGTCCGTGGCCCTCCAGGTTGACCGGCACCCGGTCCAGCCCCGACCATTCGCGAATAGCCGTGCCCAGCGCCGTCAGCAGCAGGTCGTTCATTTCCGTGCGGTATGCCCGGTGCGCCTGCTTGAGCAGCTGCTCCGTTTCCTCCGCCGTCCAGCGTACCGTTACGACATCGCTCTCTTTCAGCAGCGGTCTGACCTCCGCGTTGTCCTTCGGCAGCGGGGCATAGCCGCCCTGCTCGATCTGCTGCCAATACGCCCGCTCGCGTTCCATGGCCGGACTGCCCGCATAGCGCAACAGCTGCTCCGCCCACGTCTTGAACGAATCCGTTTTGTGCGGCAGACGGATCGTTT
>NZ_BILX01000211.1 GCF_004000785.1 Paenibacillus ehimensis NBRC 15659
CCCGTGCGAGGTTAAGGTGAGAAGCCGTAGCCGCAGCGAAAGCGAGTCTGAATAGGGCGCCTAAGTACGTGGACGTAGACCCGAAACCGTGTGATCTACCCCTGCCCAGGGTGAAGGTGCGGTAACACGCACTGGAGGCCCGAACCCACGAATGTTGAAAAATTCGGGGATGAGGTGGGGGTAGCGGAGAAATTCCAATCGAACTCGGAGATAGCTGGTTCTCCCCGAAATAGCTTTAGGGCTAGCCTCGGGAGATGCGTCGTGGAGGTAAAGCACTGATTGGGTGCGGGGCCCGCCAAGGGTTACCAAGTCCAGTCAAACTCTGAATGCCACAGACGTTATCCCGGGAGTCAGACAGTGAGTGCTAAGATCCATTGTCAAGAGGGAAACAGCCCAGATCATCAGCTAAGGTCCCCAAGTGTGTGTTAAGTGGGAAAGGATGTGGAGTTGCACAGACAACCAGGATGTTGGCTTAGAAGCAGCCACCATTCAAAGAGTGCGTAATAGCTCACTGGTCGAGTGACTCTGCGCCGAAAATGTAACGGGGCTAAACACACCACCGAAGCTATGGC
>NZ_BILX01000212.1 GCF_004000785.1 Paenibacillus ehimensis NBRC 15659
CGGACCGCGGGCGCGATCAGCCTGGCGCTGTTCGCCGCGCTGCTTGTCGCGCTGCCTCTGCTTCGGCAGACCGCGCCCGGCATGGGGCTCGCGCTGGCCGACAGCTTTTACCGCGCGGGCGCGCTCGTCTTCGGCGGCGGGCACGTCGTGCTGCCTATGCTGGAGCGGGAGGTCGTCCCTGCGGGCTGGGTCAGCCCGGAGACGTTCCTGGCCGGGTACGGCGCGGCGCAGGCGGTCCCGGGACCGCTCTTCACGTTCGCCGCTTATCTCGGCGCAGCGGCCGCAGGCGGTGCCGGAGCCGCGCTGGCGACAGCCGCCGTCTTTCTTCCGGGCTTCCTGCTCGTCGTGGGCGCGCTGCCGTTCTGGAACGCCTTGCGGACGCATGCGCGCATGCAGGGAGCGCTGACAGGCATTAACGCCGCTGTCGTCGGTCTGCTGCTTGCCGCGTTGTACGATCCGATCTGGACGTCCGCCGTGCGCAGTCCCGCCGACTTCGCGGCGGCTGCCGTTCTGTTC
>NZ_BILX01000213.1 GCF_004000785.1 Paenibacillus ehimensis NBRC 15659
GCAGCAATATGAATATAATCCGACGCTTGGAAAAGTAACAAAAATTATCGACGGCAAAGGCTATGTGACAAACTATGACTATGACAAGCTGGGCAGGGTAACGAAAGCAATTAATCCAGATAACAGCGTTGTCACCCTGCAATATGATGATGCAAAAAATTCGATCCTGATCACAGATGAGGCGGGCGTAAAAACGTACACGCAATGGAACCCGATCGGCTGGAAGATTGCAACGGGTGTAAGCGAGCAGGACATTAGAAGCAGATTCGGATACGATGCATACGGTCGGTTGGAATGGAACGAAGATGCCCGGGGAAACCGTACCTGGTTTGGCTACGACCAGTGGAGCCGCCAGAACAAAATTACGTACCCGGACGGTTCTTCAGCTACGGTGGAATATAATGATGTTCAGCGTACCAAAGTGTCGACCGATGCCGAAGGCTACAAGATTACGGAGACCTTAGATCCTTTAGACCGGACGATTAAGAAAGAGGAAACGAAACTAGTCAAC
>NZ_BILX01000214.1 GCF_004000785.1 Paenibacillus ehimensis NBRC 15659
ACAGCAATATGAATATAATCCGACGCTTGGAAAAGTAACAAAAATTATCGACGGCAAAGGCTACGCGACAAACTATGACTATGACAAGCTGGGCCGGGTAACGAAAGCAATCAATCCGGATAACAGCGTTGTCACCCTGCAATATGATGATGCAAAAAATTCGATCCTGATCACGGATGAAGCAGGCGTAAAAACGTACACGCAATGGAACCCGATCGGCTGGAAGATCGCCACAGGTGTGAGCGAGCAGGATATTAGAAGCAAATTCGGCTATGATGCATACGGACGTTTGGAATGGAGCGAGGATGCCCGGGGAAACCGGACCTGGTTCGGCTACGATCAATGGAGCCGCCAGAACAAAATTACGTACCCGGACGGTTCTTCAGCTACGGTGGAATACAACGATATTCAGCGTACGAAGGTATCGATCGATGCCGAAGGCTACAAGATTACGGAGACCTTAGATCCATTAGACCGGACGATTAAGAAAGAGGAAACGAAACTAGTCAAT
>NZ_BILX01000215.1 GCF_004000785.1 Paenibacillus ehimensis NBRC 15659
GGTGTCGAAGCGCCAGCGGAAGTGAGTCTGTCCAACGCTTCATATGACGTGTACGCGTACGGGGTAGCGAAAGGCGCGGCCTCCGTAAGCTTTCCTACGTGGACAGAGGCGAACGGAAACGATGATCTGGAGAATCCATGGGTTCAGGGGCAGAAAGTAAGCGAAGGGGTATGGAAGGCAACGGTTCCTTTTAGCAAACATAACTATGAAACAGGCCTTTACGATAACGACGTATGGGTGGATGGCAAGTTTTTTGGCGGGGCGAAGACGATGGTCAAAGAAACTACGTCCTTACGGGCCCCGGAAAAAGTAGGGTTCAAAGCCGGTTTTTATGAGGTGGTTCTTGAAGGCGTCAGCGATCAAGTACAGCGAGTAACGTTTCCAACGTGGACGGAAGCGAATGGACAAGACGATATCAAACATGTGGAAGGCCAAAAACAGGCAAACGGAACTTGGAAAGCGACAATCCCTTTTAGCGAACATAACTACGAGACAGGAATGTATA